>JAETRV010000130.1 GCA_021770005.1 Anaerotruncus sp.
GAGTGGGAATAGACAGGTTTTTCAAGTACACGTGCAAAAAAGTTTGTTTTGTGCATTTTTCGACAAAAAAGCCCCGGTTTGTGTGTTATAAAATGCACATAACCGGGGCTCTTTTTTGCCGGAGTAACAAAAAGGTAACACCGCGGCAGGTTGATCGAAAGGAGGGCCGACGGCAGGGAGCCATCTACAGAGCGGCGTCAAAATAATTTTGCGGAGGGATCAGCATGGCAATATTCTTCAGCACCGTTTTATTTTTCGGTCTTATTGTGACCGTGGCGGCCGGGATCGTCATGGTCGTCCAGAAAGTCAGGCACCGGGGGACCCGGGCGGGCCGCGTGTGCATCGCGGCGGCGGTCGTGTCGGTCGTGTGCTTCGTCGGCTTCGGCGTCACGCATGAGCCAAGCGAAAAGCCGCAGGACCCGCCCCCTGCATCCAGCACCGAGACAAGCAGCCCGGAACCGGCCCAGAGCGACGCCCAGCAGACCACAGAGCCGCCCCCGGCCACGACCCCGACCGTCAACACCCCGGAGCCAGAGGAACCAGCACAGAGCACCGCAGCTCCAACAGAGACGCCAACCCCCACGGAGGAGGCGGAACCGCCCGTAGCGTCGGAGCTGGTGGTAAATCTTCCTTTGCAGGAGCGGCCCGTCATGAACGGAGCGGGGACCGAGAGGATCGGCACGTGGGCCCGCATTATTACGACGAAAGAATACCTTGAAACCATACCAGACCGGGCATTGTATGAGCATTTGGAGGCCATGGCCGGGAATAATTACAACTGGGTCAATGTCACATTTGGCGACGGAACCGGTTTGTATTGCTACATGGACGGGTATTTGATTGAGTACGGCTGCGTAGACGAAAAAGAGGGCGGAGCCGTCGAGCCGGGGGACGGCGTCGATGTCCGATATTTCCATTTTGACAGTGAAACCGGCACGTACATCGAGGACGAAGAATAAAACATGCAGGGCCGCCCCCATTCCGGGGGCGGCCCTTTTTTCGTTTAGAAGTCCGGCTCCGGCGTCGGCGGATCGTCGTACACCCGCGGCGCGGCCTCGCCCGCCTCCCGGTCGTGCTGGGCCTTTAGGTCGCCCAGGGTGGAGGCCAGGGCCTGCCCCCGGTCCGGGTACAAATGGGAGTATGTGCCCAGCGTGGTCGACACCTTTTCATGGCCCAGGCGGTCGGCAATCAGGAGCGGGTCGGCTCCGCTGTCCACCAGCATCGAGGCGTGGGAATGGCGTATATCATGCACCCGGATCACCTTCACCCCCGTCCGTTTGCAGCACCGCTTCAGCTGTTCATTTACCCAATGTTTTGTAAAGGGGAACAGGCGCTCATCCGGGTCGTATTCATACAGCCGGCCGGCATAGTCCCGGAGCATGTCCATCAGGAACGCCGGGCAGGGAATGAACCGCCGGCTTTTCGGCGTTTT
>JAETRV010000131.1 GCA_021770005.1 Anaerotruncus sp.
GGAGGACAGGAACCGCCTGCTGGTGGACGAGGAAACCGCCCCGGTTGTCCGGCTGATTTTCGGGTATGCGCTGGACGGGCACGGCCCCAACTACATCCGGCGCAGGCTGGAGGAAGGGAAGCACCCCTGCCCCACATGGTGGAACCGGAAGCGGGGACACCGGAATATCCGCACCAAATGGGAAAAGAAAGACCCGGAGAACGGGCGGTACGTCTGGGACTTCTCCGTGATTAAGGAAATCCTGATGAACCCCGTCTACACCGGCGCAATCGCTTCCCAAAAGACCGAGTACCGCTTTAAAATCGGCACGATCCGGGACAAGAAGCCGGAGGACTGGATTGTGGTGGAGGGGACGCATGAGCCGCTGATAGACAAAAAGAGCTTCTCCATCGTGCAGGAAAAGCTGAAATCCCGCCAGCGACCGGGCAAGTCCGGGGAAATCAACCTCTTTGCAGGGCTGATAAAATGCGGGGAGTGCGGGAAGGCTCTCACCATCCGCACCACGCATGAGAAGTTCCCGAAGCGTATTTTCTCCTGCAAGACCTACAACGCCTATGGGAAGCAGCACTGCACCCAGCACCGGGTTGAGTTTGACACGCTCTATTCTCTTGTGCTGAACAAAATCCGGGTGTGCGCCGCCGCTGCCCTGACCGACAGTGAAGCGGTAGCCGACCAGCTTACCAATACCTGCGAAGCCCAGCAGAAAGGCCAGAGGGAAGCGATGGAGCGCACCCTTGCCAAAGACGGGGAACGGATTGACGTGCTGGAAAAGATGGTGCTGCGGCTCTATGAGGACATGGTAGCCGGACGGATTACAGAAGAAAACTTCAATCTCCTGCTGGAAAAGACACAGAAGGAACAGGCGGAATTAAAAGCCAAAGTTGAGGAAGGACGGAAACGCCTTGCCGATGAAATCCGGCTTGCCGTGGACGCAAGGCAGTGGGTGGAATCCATACAGGAGTACCAGGACATCACCGAGCTGGACGCTCCCACCTTAAACCGTCTGATTAAAGAAATCGTTGTCCATGAAACCATAAACAGCGACAAAACAAGACACATTTCTATCGAAATTCATTTTAATCTCAAACCCATACCGGAAGTGGAGCAGGTCACAGGCTGACCGCTCCCCTGCTCCGGGGAGGTTCTTTAAAAACTCCATATATATTTCTTGACGTGCCGCCGCCCGCCAGAAAGCTGTATTGTTCCTACTAATTGGGGATAACACAGCTTATGGCGGGCGGCGGCATCATCGTCATCGGCACGACCCTTATCCCTCTGCTGTCGGGCCTGTTTTAAGGGCGGCGGCTTATGGACTTTCTCACCGACTGGCTCACGGACTGGCTGAAAGAGCTGCTGATTGGCGGCATCATGGGGAACCTTGAGGGGCTCTTTGATACCGTCAA
>JAETRV010000132.1 GCA_021770005.1 Anaerotruncus sp.
TCTGGAACAGGCCAAGCGGAACAGCAGGAAACTCCACCGGGAGCGTCAACGGTATTGGGACGGGCGCGAATATGACGAGTACATAGTTGCCACGGAGGGCCGCTTGCCCTACTGCGCCACCCCGGAGGAATTGATCTGCCAGCGGGAAACGCTGGATGAAATTCTGGCGGTGTTGGCACTCTGTACCGACACCCAGCGGGAGCGGTTTTTGCTCTATGCGCTGTACGATTTTAATTGTGCCGAGATTGGGGAAATGTGCGGATGCTCAAAACAGGCTGTGCGGTTGAGCATTGAGGCCGTCCGCAAAAAGTTTTTCAAAATCTTTCGGTAAACACCTTGTCGATAGACCCCCTAAGTGGGCTATAAGGTGAGGGGCATTTGCTCCATCACCGGGAGGGACAAGCAGTTTCGGCTGCTTGTCCCTCCTGTCATTTAGGAGGTCAAAATGAAAGTTATCAACCTACGGCTCCATTACCCCCATTACCAACAGGACAAGCTGGTGGAGGTCAGCGAGGAAGTCTTTGACGCACTGTGCCAGTCTGTCAGGGAGATGCGGAACTACGAGCGCCGCAAGCGGTATCACCGGGCGTTCTATTCGCTGGATGCCTACGACTGGATGGAGAACTACGCCCTGGAACACAGCCCGTCCCCGGAGCAGCTTGTCATGCTGGCGGAGGAACGGGCCGAGCGTGACCGGCTGGCCGCTGCTTTGCGGGAGGCCCTGGCCTATGCCACCCCCACCCAGGCCCGCCGTGTCTGTGCCTACTACCTGGGAGGGCTGACCCAGCAGGAAATCGCTGATCGTGAGCGTGTCCACAACAGCAACGTGTGTCTCTCCATCCGCCGGGGCCTGTGCAATCTGCGCCGCTACTACGCAGACCACCCCCAGGGGAAGTGAGGGCGGTATGGCAATCATCAATTTGCGAAAGCACTATTACCCGCTCTACACCAGGGACACGTTCATCGAAGTGCCGGACGAGGTTGCCGCCGTCATGGAGGAATGTCGGCTCTATGAAAACCGGCAGGAGGGCAGGAAAAGTTACTACCATGTTTACAGCATGGATTGCAGCCCCGGCATTGAGAACCACGCCATGTTCCTTGTGCAGTCCCCGGAGGATTTGATTATTCGGGAGATTGACGAGGCCGCTGAAGAACTGTTGCTGGAACGTCTGGCGGAGGCCATTACCCACCTATCCCCTACCCAGGCGCGGCGACTCTATGCCCGGTATGCCTTGAAGAAAAAGTTTCGGGAGATTGCGGCGGACGAGGGCGTAAGCGGGAGTTGTGCCACCGAGAGCGTCACCAGTGCTATCAGAAAATTGAAGAAGATTTTTGCCAAAA
>JAETRV010000133.1 GCA_021770005.1 Anaerotruncus sp.
ACACGCCTTTATCGTTGCCACCCACACCGACCGGGCGCATATCCACAATCACATCATCTTCAATTCCACCTCCCTGGACTGCACCCGGAAGTTCAGGGATTTCCATTTGTCCGGGCTGGCCCTGCAACGGGTCAGTGACCGTCTGTGTCTGGAGCATGGGCTTTCTGTCATAGTGCCGCGCCCCTGCCGGGAACGGAAAAAGCGCACCGAGTACCCCAAGCGGACTTCCAACCGTGACGATCTGCGGGCAGCCATTGACGCGGCTATGCAGAGAAATCCGAAAGACTTTGAGGAACTGATCTCCTTCCTGGTGGAGGCCGGGTGCGAGTACAAACCGGGCAAGCGGCCTTCCATCCGATGCAGGGGACACGACCGTTTCTCCCGGTTCAGTTCGCTGAAAGAGGGCTATACGGTCGATGACCTGAAAGACGCTATTGCCGGGAAACGCCGGGAGCGGCCTGCGGGGAAAAGCCAGCAAGTCCACGACAAGAAGTTCTCCCTTCTCATTGACATTCAAGCGAAGCTGAACGAGGGAAAGGGAGCCGGATACCAGCGGTGGGCGACCCTCTTTAACCTGAAACAGATGGCACAGGTCATGTGCTTTTTGCAGGAGAACGAGATCGACAGCTTTGACGAACTGGCGGCGAGAGCGGATGCGGCAGTTACCCAATTCAACGGTCTGGGGGACTCCATCAAGGCGGCGGAACAGCGGATGCAGGAGATCGCCGCATTGAAAAAACACATCATCAACTACTCCAAGACCAGGGATGTCTATGTGGCCTACCGCAAGGCTGGGTACAGTAAAAAATTCTTTGAGGGGCATCGGGAGGCCATCACGCTGCACAAGGCGGCGAAGGAGGCCTTTGAACAGCTCGGCTTGCAAAAGCTCCCCCGTGTCAAGGAGTTGAACGCCGAGTATGCCCAGCTTCTGGAGCAGAAACGGGCGGCGTACCCGGCGTACCGAAAGGCAAGGGCAGAGATGCAGGAGTATCTTGTGGCGCAGAAAGTGGCGGCTGTCCTTCTGGAAAAGGAGAAGGAACAGGCTGCTATGGATGAGCGGCGCAAGGAGGAACAGCGCACCGATCCGCACAGATGATCTTGGCGGGGCTGGCTTACAGGGATGTAGGTCAGCCCCACTTTTTTCTTTTTCCCGGAAACACTGAGGCGGTCGTTTCCGGCTCCACGCGGGGCGCAAGCCCCGCCTGTCCCTGCGGAGCAGGGACAACAGCGTTCGGGAACCGAACGCGCAGCCAGCCCCGGCTACGGGGCTGTTCAAGGGGTTTGGGGTGCTACCCCAACAAGCAGAGAAACAGACATCCGGCGGCAACGCC
>JAETRV010000134.1 GCA_021770005.1 Anaerotruncus sp.
TTCTCAAGCAGCAGGTCGAAAAACTCATTGTGGTCGACGGCGAGGGGATCTGCGCCCAGTGTGGCAGCGCCAAGGTGCTCAATGTCGCCCTGCTCGGCGCAGCGGCGGCATCCGGGGTGCTCGGCTTGACGCTGGAGCAGCTGCTCGAGACGATTCGTCAACGCATCCCCCAACGGTTTCTTGACAGTAATTTAAAAGCGCTTTCGGCTGGGGCCAAAGCGGCGACAGGAGAATAGCTCTATGGAAATGAAACAATCCCAATTCGATCTCATCAAACGACAGCTCAAAAAACTCACTGCAATTGAGGGCGGTTTTTACCAGAAAAAATTCGAGGGAATTGACATTGACTCGATCAAAACTCAGGCGGATTTTGAGACGCTCCCCTTTTCGTGGAAAGGAGATCTGCGCGAAGCGTATCCCCTCGGCTTGCAGGCGGTGCCGGACAGCGAGATTGTCCGTATCCACTCCTCTTCCGGCACTACCGGTACCCCGGTCATCATCCCCTATACCCGACAGGACGTTGCCGACTGGGCGGAGCAGTTTAAGCGCTGTTACGAAACCGCAGGTCTGACCAATCTCGACCGGGTGCAGATTACCCCGGGTTACGGCCTGTGGACCGCGGGCATCGGGTTCCAGGCGGGAGCGGAGCTGCTCGGCGCCATGGTCATTCCGATGGGCCCGGGCAACACTGACAAGCAGATCCGCATGATGCTGGATATGAAGTCAACGGTGCTGTGTGCCACCTCATCCTACGCCCTGCTCCTCGCCGAGGAGATCGCAAAGCGAGGAATTACAGACCAGATCTGCCTCAAAAAGGGGATTATCGGGTCGGAGCGATGGGGTGAAAAGATGCGCCGCCGCATTGCCGCTGAGCTCGGGGTGCAGCTCTACGACATTTACGGGCTGACTGAGGTGTATGGTCCTGGACTCGGGATGAGCTGCGAGCACGAGTGCGGCAGGCCCTCCTGGGACGACTTTCTCTATTTTGAGATCGTCGACCCCAAAACAGGGGAAATCCTCCCCGACGGGGAGATTGGAGAGCTGGTCATCACCACCCTCAAAAAAGAGGGCGCGCCCCTCATCCGTTACCGCACCCACGATCTCACCCGCTTTTTACCCGGCGAGTGTAAATGTGGCCGCCCCTATCCCCGCATCGACACAATTCTCGGTCGCACCGACGACATGACCAAGGTCAAAGGGGTCAACATTTTTCCAAGTCAGATCGACGAGCTGCTGCGGGATGTGCAGGGGGCGTCGAGCGAATACCAGGTGATGATTGACCACCTGGGCGGCAAGGATATCCTCACCCTCTT
>JAETRV010000135.1 GCA_021770005.1 Anaerotruncus sp.
CCCGAGCAGGCCAAAGCCAAGGCGGACGCGCTGCTCTACCTCAAAAACCGCGTCCAGCAGACCCTTTCGGTGGATGCGATGGGGGACCAGGATATCCGGGCGGGCAACATGCTGCATGTCTGCCTGCCCGAGCTGGGGCTCAGCAAGTTTTTGCTCTGCACGATGGCAGAGCACACGTTTACCAACCACGCCCACACCGTAAAGATCGATTTAAGGCTGGTTTAACCCCGTTTCAAAATGAAAGTTTTACTCGATTTTTTTCAAAAAATCGCGGTTTCCAAAGGCAGGGCCTTTGGCCGCGCTTCGCAAAGCGCGGAACACTTTATCCTGAGAAGCGCATTTAGGGGGTGAATTGCCTCTGGCTCCCAGCCAGAGGCAAGAGGGGGCTTTTTGCAAGAGAAAAAGCCCCCTGCAAAAAAAAGAAACACAGGAAAGAGGGGTAGTATGAGCGCATGGGTCACTGTCGAGCAGTGCAAGCGGATTGTCTCAAACTATATGTCCCACCGCGGGCAGGGCGGGTTTTTGACCGGGACCGTCCTCTCCACCGGGCCGCTGGCGGTCCAGACCGACACCCAGCTCACCATACCGGAGGAGTGCCTCTATGTCACCGACCATTGTATCGGGCTGGTGATGCATTTTGAGCACACCCACGAGGAGCTGATGCCCAAGGACCTGCGCAATGATGTGATTATCCGCCAGCCGCTCAAGCCCGGCGAGGGGGTGCTGCTTGTCTGCCGCCCCTCCACCCTGGCGGACAAGGGCGACAAATATATCGTGATCGACCGCATCCGGCCCTATCAGGTCCAGCGGGAGGTCGATGCAAGGATTGGGGGTAAGGACGCCGAATGAACGACGAGGCATTTGTCCCGGAAGCTAGGGAAGCGGAGGTGGAGTATGTCGAGCAGCCCTCCAAAACGTGGCGGCTCGACCTCGAACACAACCGGGTGGTCAAGGAGATCGACGGGCTGGAAGCGGTCGTGCAGTCAGCATACATGGCCTTGCAGACCGACCGCTACACCTATCCCATCTTCAGCTGGCAGTATGGCAGCGAGCTTCACACCCTGATCGGCAAGGAGCGGGATTACGCGCTCAGCGAGGCCAAGCGGATGATTGCGGATGCGCTGCTGCCGGACACCCGGATTCAGGAGGTGCGGGATTTCGTCCTCGAGGGGGATGTCCTGTATTTTGTAATCGACACCATTTTTGGCGTTGCAACGCTGTCAAAGGAGGCGTATCTGACATGAGAGGTTACGAGCAGTTGATGGAGGATATCCTCGCCGCAATCCCGGATGCGCTCGACAAGCG
>JAETRV010000010.1 GCA_021770005.1 Anaerotruncus sp.
CAACCGAAACCAAAGCGGTTTTGCAAAAAAATCTTTAAAAATTTTCCGGATACAAAAACCCGCCAAAACAGCATTTCATGCGGTTTTACCAGTACTTATTCGTGTTTGATTGCCTCGAGGGCAGAAATTTTCATCGCGCGGTTTGCGGGCAAAATACCGGAGACCAATCCCACCAAAGTGGCGAATGCAATCGCCGCCACCACCAGCCAAACCGGGATCACCGAGACCGGCAGCGCCGAACTGTCTCCGCCGCCCATCATCATGCCGCCCATTCCACCCATCATATAACCGCCGCCCATGCCGGAATCGCCGGAAAAGGAAAAGTTGAAATAGTTCATTGCAAACGAGACCCCATAGCTGATCGCGACCCCGACACATCCCCCGATAAACCCGATTACCCCCGCCTCCATGAGGAAGACGGTGCGGATATTGCCGACCACACAGCCGAGCACCTTCATGACGCCGATCTCGCGGGTGCGCTCGTAGATTGACATAATCATCGTATTGGTGATGCCGATGGCCGCCACCATCAGCGAGATTCCGCCCATCATCCCGAGGAAAAGTTGCTGCTTACGCGCGCTCTCCTGCATCGGCTTACGCACCGTCTCCATCGAGCGGGTGTTGTAGCCCATCGCCTGAATCTGCATCTCCACCGGGTCGACGTCCTCCATCGTCTCCACCTTCACGGTTACGTTGCCATAACCGGTGTCATCCTTCTTGTTTACCACGATCTTGTTCGCCTTGATATATTCCTCCTCCAACCGTTTCAGGTCGTTGATGTCCATAATGATCCCGCGCGAGGTCTCATAGCCCTTGTTCCAATCCTCCTTGACCCGCGCTACCGGCCTCACCTCCCGCTGGATGTGGACCGTATCGTCGTCCTTGTTGTCCCTTTCGTCCTGATCCGGCTGTTTGCTAGAAAGGTAAATTTCATCTTTCATCACGTCCACAAACGGCTGACGGATCAATTCGCCCTTTTCATCGGTCTCCGGCCAGGTGTACCGGTTATACTTGCTTTTGGTATCCTCAAAATCGAAGCCGGTGTACTCCCCCACCACGACATTGAGCGGCTTTTTCCGGTTTTCCTGTGGACCGTCCGGATATTCGCCCTCCAAAAGCTGGTAGCCCATCAGGGGCAGCGCCTCCGAGTAGACGCCGACCACCGTTGCCCAGCTCATCCGGTAGCGGTCTTTTTTGCCGGAATAGAGGGTCGGCTGGAAATAGTTGGGGTTGTAAACCGGGGTTGCAATGATAACGCCGTCCATCGCCTGGATCTGCGCGACTGCCGCATCGTCCAGCACGACCTTTTCACCGTTTTCGTTGCGCCCATAGTTCATCACGTTGATGATCGTCAGGTCGCCCATTTCAGCGAGCATCGCCTCCTGTGAGAGGTTCATGCCCAGCCCGAGCGAGACCATCACCACAATGGCACAGGTGCCCACCACCACGCCAATGATGGTGAGCAGGGTGCGCATCTTGCGCCGGAACAGGTTGCCCAGGCACATCGAGATCATGTCAGAAATCTTCATCGCTGTCCTCCAGCAGTTTCAGGTCACGCCGCCGCCGGATCGCTTTCGCCGTGAACGACAGCAGGATAATTGCCGCCACGCCGCCAACCATCCAGCCCCAGATCGGGACCTGCTGATACCATGGCTCCGGCGGGGCCTCTCCTATGTCGCCGGGGTTCATCGCGTCTAGGCCGGGGTCCGGCTCGGGCATATCGAATGAAATCGCAGTTGTGGTGAACGGGGAACGCAGCTCGTTGACATTCATATTCGCGTCCTCGTAGGAGATCACCACCTCACCCGAGATGGCGCCGGCCTCGAGCGCACCGATCAGGAAGTCGGCGGACTCCTCTTTTCCGCTCTCCACATTTCCGATAAACTGCCGCTGTCCCGGCTGGGAGAGGTTGCCGGTGATCTCGGCGGTGACGTTATAAACCGTCGATTTCCCCTTGTTGACGAAGGTCGCTTCGATGCTGGTATCCTCGCCGACATAAATTTCGGAAGGCACCTCCACCGGGTTGAGGGAGAAACGGTCGAGCTGCGAGACCGGGATGCTGATGTCCTGCTCGGCGGAGAACTGTTTGCGTTCGTCGTTGATGACCGCCTCATAGGTGAAGCTGACCTTGATCGGGTGGGAGATCGCTTCGGCGTTTGGCTTCACCGAGAGGTTCACCGTCCGTTCGACCGAGGAACGCTTGGCAATCCGCTCGATATAGAAGGTGTTGGACGAGCTGGTCAACGTGAACGCCTCCGGAACCCCCAGCTTCATCACCACATTGTCCACATTCACCCGCTTGCTGGTGTTCATCAGCGTCATGCTCAGGGTGAAGTTGCCAGCCGCTGTCACATTGCCGCCGCCATAGTCGTATGTAGAGACAATGATGTTCGGGGTCGGCGGCGGGATGTCCGGCTTGCTGGAAGAACTGTCGTGGTCGTCGTCATCGTCAGGGTAGTTGTTATTGTTGTCGTCGGGTTCTGGCTCATAGATTTCACATTGAGGGAGCGTGATCCGGTCAAACCAAGCAGTTGCTGAGTAGTTTGTTTCAGGGTATCCAATGCCCAAGTAAAGGGTATTTTCTAAACCGCTATAAAAGATATTATCATATCTAATTTCATACTCGATGCCTTTGCCTGTCAAATCACTCAAAAAGGAAAAATAAGGTTCATTTGAAGGATAGAAAACATCTTCATTGATGACAACAACTTTACTGAGCTGATCGAATTCTTCTGTTTTTGTAACATCTTTTATTCTGAAATCTCGAACTGTAATAATCAAATCATAATTTCCTCGTGTAACCCTAGACACAAGTTTCCCATTTTTAGAAAATCTTATATTGTAAATAGCTATAGAATCATCGGTGGTATCGCCTGGAGTGTTTGCAAGTTCAATCTGTTCAGAAAACGTGGATGAGGCACCAGCTCCATGATCAAAAGTAAAAGAAAAAGTGATTGAACGTGTAGAGGAAGTTCCTGAAAATTCGACATCCGGTATCTTTGCAGTAAATTCCACACCATCATCTTTGGGCTGAATATTATCAATTTCTAATGATAAAGCATTCGATGGATTGTTTGGAATGAAACGAGGGGCACTATCAAAGTTAATTTTCCCATTATCTTTATAAGATTCCAAGATGGTTTTATCGATTCCTTCGATATACACTTTCAACAACAGATTCTCAAATCCTTCCTTGATAGGAACTGAGCGGATAGATTTTTCAGCAAATGTGGCATCTGAAATTTTTCCGTTCAGAGATGAGGGAAAAGAACGGGTATTTGATGGCGGGGAATCTGCGGTTACCTTCTGATTTGCATTTTCTTCCTGTGTATTTTGTTCGGATTCAGGTATCGGCTCTTTCTTTTCCGGTTTTTTCTCCCCTCCCATAATATTGATCGTCTGATCTTTCGGGCTCCATGCGGGGGGCTGTTCCTCGGGTTCCTGCGGTGTCTCCGGCTCCTCCTGTTCCTCCTGTTCGGGAACCTCCGGTTGATCCTCGTCGGTCCCGTCCGGAGCGGGCGTTTCTCCCTGCTGCGCCTCCACTGCATAAGCGCGCGTACTCTGGAACACCATCCCCAGTGAGATACCTGCCGCCGAAAACAGCAAGAGGACGGCGAGCAGCAGCGAAAGGGTCGATTTGCAAAAACGGTTCATACAGTAACTTCTCCTTTGTTTTCGGCTTCATCAGAGCTGGCGCTGTCCTGCGCGGGACCGGATGGTTCCGGCAATGCAGGCGGCTCCCCCTCGGGCAGCTCAGGCAGCGGGGCGGCTTCGGGCCTGTCCTGATCCGAAAGGCCGTCATAGACCGGCTCATGCAGCAGGTCCGAGCGGATTTCCCCGTCAATCAGGGTGATAACCCGGTCGGCATAATCGGCGATCTCCGCATCGTGTGTAACGATAATCAACGTTTGATCGTAGCGCCGGGCAAACCGCACCATCATCTTCATCACGTCAATGGTGGTGTGGGTGTCGAGGTTGCCGGTCGGCTCGTCCGCAAACACCACCTTCGGATGGGACACAAATGCCCGCGCGATCCCCACCCGCTGCTGCTGTCCGCCCGACATCTGGGTTGGCTTATGATAGGCGCGCTTTTTTAGCCCGACCGCTGCCAGCATCTTCAAAGCGGCCTTGTTGCGTTTTCGGCGGCCAATGCCTTTGAAGATCATCGGCAGGGCAACATTTTCAACCGCGGTCATGGTGGGCAGCAGGTTGTAGGACTGGAATACAAACCCCAGGAAATGCTGCCGGAAGACCGCGAGCTGGTTTTCGTTTAGCTTGGAGATGTTGGTCTTTCCGATGTAGACCGCGCCGCGCGTTGGCTTTTCCAGCCCGGCGAGCTGGTTGAGCAGGGTGGATTTGCCTGAGCCGGAGGTTCCCACAATGCAGACGATCTGCCCCTGTAAAATTTCCAGATTGATATTTCCCAGCGCCACGACCTTCTCGTCCCCCACCTGGTAGACCTTTCGCAGGTCCCGCACGCTGATGATTGGCTTTTGCTCCAACCGGCGGCCTCCTCTCCCGGATATTCTCTATAATCAGTGTCGAAAACCCCCGCAGTTACTGCCTGCACCCCCCGGGAATTTTTGTTGCAGACCGCGCGGAGGATATGATACAATGTATAAACCGGAAAATCCCCCGAAAAGGGACAAATTTCGAATCTTTATTTTGAAGCGATAAGGACGGGACGAAGATGCCGCAGAAAAACCAGATGATAGAGCTTACCATTTCGGACATGACCCACGAAGGGAGTGGGATCGGCCACCTGGACGGGATGGCGGTATTCGTACCGGGGTCAGCGGTTGGGGACCGGCTGCGGGTGCGGCTGGTCAAGGTCAACAAAACCCACTGCTATGGGCGGATCGAACAGATAATCACCCCCTCGCCCAACCGGATCAAACCCGACTGCCCGGTCAGCCAAAGGTGCGGCGGATGCGTTTTCCGGCATATCTCCTATGACGCGGAACTGCGGTATAAGCAGGCGTTTGTCCAGTCCAACCTGCAAAGGATCGGTGGGATTTCGATCGGCCTGGAACCGATTGAACCCTCCCCGCTGGAATCCGGCTACCGCAACAAGGCACAGTATCCCATCCGGATGCAAAAAGGGAAACTGGCGGCGGGTTTTTTTGCGCCGCGCACCCATGAGGTTGTTGACTGCCACAGCTGCAAACTTCAGCCTGCTTTTTTCGGGGAGCTGCTGGAAGCTGTGCTCGGTTATCTGGATGAATTTCAGGTCCCGGTCTATGACGAGGCCACTGGGAAAGGGCTGCTCCGGCATCTGTATCTGCGCTATGGGCAGCGGACAGGGGAAATCATGGTCTGTCTGGTTGTCAATGGGAACGCTCTTCCACAGGAACAGGCTTTGGTGGGGATTCTGTTAAATACCTGCCCACAGATTGCTTCGGTGGTGCTCAACACCAACGACCGCAACACCAATGTGATCCTTGGCCCGCATACCCGCACCCTTTACGGGAAACCGCAGATCACCGACCTGCTCTGCGGTTTGCGTTTCGACCTCTCTCCACATGCGTTTTATCAGGTGAACGCCTTAGGCGCGGAGCGGCTTTATGGGATCGCCGCCGAATATGCCGGGCTGACCGGCCAGGAAACGGTGTTGGATTTCTACTGCGGTGCTGGGACCATCGGGCTTTCGATGGCGCATCTCTGCCGGGAGGTCATCGGCGTTGAGATCGTCCCACAAGCAGTGGAAAATGCGCGCGAGAATGCCCGGAAAAACGGGATCAAAAATGCACGCTTTTTCTGTGCGGATGCGTCCGACGCTGCTGCCCGCCTGAAGCAGGAGGGAATCCGGCCAGAGGTCGTGCTGCTTGACCCGCCGCGCAAAGGCTGTGCACAGGACGTCCTGCATACAGTCGCGGGGATGGCCCCGGAGCGGATCGTCTATATCTCCTGTAATAGCGCAACCCTTTCCCGGGATTTGGCGCTGCTTGAAACACTTGGCTACCGAACCGTCAGGGGCCGTCCCGTCGATCTGTTCCCGCGCACAAACCATGTGGAGACGGTAGTATTGCTGCAAAGAGAAAACCTGTAGAAATCCTGCGTTTCCAACCCTTTGCCCGTTGATCTCTTCCCGATTTAGCAGACAGCAAAAAGGCGCAAAAAACAGAATGAAATGCAAAACACCTCGCAAGCACTCGTTCAGGCAGCGTGATCGGTGCTGTTGACAAGGGGAGGGGTTTACATCCCCTAGCAGATTTGATATACTTAATTTTTAAGAGCCTATTTACAATTTCTTGCGAGAGCTTTTTATTTGCTAAAAGCTTCCACAAGGGGATTCGCGGAATGGAGCGGTTTGATGCGGAAAAGGAAGGTTTCATCTGAATGGAAAAAACGGACGTCGTCGGGCGTCCGTTTTTTGTTTTCTTCTTTATCGCATTAGCACATTCTATATTTGAAATTTGAAAAAGGAAGTGTATGAAGATGATGTCCCAAAAAAGCCTGTCCTGGCTGCGAACGGTCCCACTGATCCTGCTTGGAAATGCGATCTATGCGCTGGCTGTGACCGCTTTCATCCTCCCGACCGGTCTGGTCACCGGCGGCACCACCGGCCTGGCGCTGGTCTTTTACCATGGCGTCGGACTTCCGGTGACCCTGTTTGTCTCGGCTTTCAACCTGCTGATGTTTCTAGTGGGATTGGCGGTGCTGGGGCGGCAGTTTGCGCTGACCACTCTGCTGAGCACAGTCTTCTATCCGTTCATCCTCGGGATATTTGAACGGCTTCCCCAGCTTGAAGCGCTCACCTCCGACCGGATGCTTGCCGCGGTTTACGGCGGCCTGATGATCGGTCTGGGCATTGGCATTGTCATCAAATCGGGCGCTTCCACCGGCGGCATGGACATCCCGCCGCTCGTCCTCAAGAAAAAACTGGGGGTCCCGATCTCTCTTTCGATGTATGGATTTGACTTTTTGATCCTGCTGCTCCAGATGCGGTTTGCCGACCGAGAGCAGGTGCTCTATGGCCTGCTGATGGTACTAATCTACACCACCGTGTTGGACAAGGTGCTGCTGTTCGGGCAGGCGCGTACCCAGGTCAAGGTGGTCAGCGAGCAGTATGAGCGGATCAACCGGGAGATCATCCAGACCCTCGACCGCGGCTCCACCCTCATCCATGCGGAAACCGGCTATCTGCGCACCCGCCGCCCGGTCGTGCTGACGGTGGTTTCCAACCGCGAACTGCCCCGGCTGAACGAACTGGTCCTCTCAATCGACCCGAATGCATTCATGGTCATCAATCGGGTCAGCGAGGTCAAGGGAAGGGGGTTCACCCTCTCCAAGGAGAACCGCACCCCGCTTTTAAAACCAGAGCCGGAGAGCCCGCCTGAAACATCAGAAAGATAAAGCAGCAAGGGATTGCAGGCATCCCCCACAGTTTTTAATGGCTAAGAACCCGTATTCATAACCGTTTGACGCCGTTTGAACGGGCCTTTTTCCGACCTGCTGCGTTGAAAAACCTTGCAATACACAAAGTATTGTCTGCGTTTTTTCGCCTTGCAGGGCGAAAAAACGCCTCGTCCATCCGACATCCTCCGATTATGAATACAGGTTCTTAGACCTCGAAATGAAGTAAAAAATTTTTCCGAAAGGCGAAAAAGAACGAACAGACAACGCAGCAAGCCTGTCGGGGTGGGGCCTACGGGGAGGGGGCGCTGCCCCCTATCCCGTAAGACAGCCCGCAGGGGCGTCGCGCGAAGCGCGCTTCGGGCCGCAGGCCTGAGCAGCCCCGAGGAGGGCGCTCTGCGCCCAGAAGTTTGGTCTGGAACCAAACTTCCTGCTGTCTCACTGCCCCTCGACCCCGCGATTTTTTGACTGCCGCCGCAGCGGCGTGCATAGGCCAACCGATGCGAAGCATCGGCTCTTGGGCCGGAGCAAAAAAATCGAGTAAAACTTTAGATATTAAATAGGTTCTAAGAGAATCCCCCATCGGAACAGTTCCAATGGGGGATTTTCTTTTCCTTATTTCTGCCCGTAGAGATAGGGCGCCGCATTGACCGGTGTACCACCGATCAAAATTTCAAAATGCAGATGCGGTCCGCTGCTGTTTCCGGTGCTTCCGATCAGGCCGATCTGCTGGCCCTTCTGGACCTGCTGACCGGGCACAACATCGATCCGGCTCATATGGGCGTAGAGGGTCTGCACGCCTCCGCCATGGTCGATACGGACATGGAATCCGTAACCGTAGTACCTCTGGCGGACAACCACAACTGTGCCTGCCTGCGAAGCCAGAACCGGCGAGCCATAGCAACCGCTCCAAGTGAGGTCGGAACCGGTATGTCCGTAGTATCCGCCGTAGCCGGTGCCGATGCGGGCGACCACGGTCGGCCAACCCCAGGTTCCGGCGGGCGTCGGCTTATCGGAAGCCTGCGGGATGAACGCCAGCGGCTGGTTGCCGCCGACCTCGATAATCTGCGGGACCGCCGGTTGCAGGATGGTGCGGTCGATCTCTCGGCGTTCGGTTTCAACACCGTCCACAAGGGTGACCTGCTCAACCACGCGGGCTTTGCCGGCTTCACCTGCTTGGACCGTTTTGGTCCAGCCGATGTTCTGGTTGGGGTTGGTCCGCTGCTCAATCTTGTAGCCGACCTCCTCCTCATAGATCTCGGTCTGGATCACCTTGACGCCCAGGTATGGGACCGAGTTGGAGATCAACAGGCTGTCGCCCGGGAAGAGCTTGATGTCTACTTCAGGGTTGAGCCGCTTCAGCTCCCGGAAGGTGATGCCATTTTTGGCCGCAATCATGATAGGGGTATCCCCCGCAATGACCGTGTAGCGCTTTTCGCCCTCCTCCTCGCTGCTGAGGATTTCGACAAGCTGCTCAAACGGCTTGACCGATGAGACCGGATAAAGCCCCTTCTTGACCTGGATTTTCTTCATAAAGCTGATCTCGGCATCCCGGCTCATATCGTTGGTGCGATACTGCTCACGCATACTGTCCAGATAGTCGAGCAGGGCGTCGCCGTCCATCACTGCGCTGACAAACCGGTTTTCGACATAAAGCCCCACCGCGTCCTCCAGCTCGTTGCCCGATGCCCGGATCAACAGGTTGGTCAGCTCGTCCACTTCCAGAAGATCGTCTTCTGTGATATAATCGTCCGGATTCAGAAAGCTGCCGCCCTTCTTCAAGACAGTGATCTGGAACCGCGGGATGATGTCCTCCGGTTTTATGTACTGCTCGTTGACAATACGGGCTTTCATCTCGTTTTCGGCCTGGGTAAAGACCGATTCATCCGCGATGTAGCCGAGGTCGCGCCCGTCGTAAACGAGGTTGAGCGCGAGGGTGAGCCCACTGAAAAACTGGAGCAGGAACACCAGCGCGACAAGCGCGGCAAGCGGCGCGAGATAGCTGAGGAGAAAACCAGCCGCGCGCCATGCCCCGGTGAGGAGCATGCCGGCCATCCGCAGATAACTCCGATAGACGCCCGCCTCGCCGCTGAACGTGCGTGCATTTTCCAGCTCCGCGCGGAACTTCCTGCGTCTTTCCTTGAGGTCACGGATCGGGCTGGTAAGCTCGTGGCGCAGGTTGCGCAGGCGGATGCGGGTTTCCTTGCGAAGCCGGAGGAACCGGGCCTGAAACCATCTGCCGAGGCTGGACAGCCGCGCGTAAAGATGCCGCCGCCGGGTCCTGGTGGAACGCAGAAGCTGGATACCGACAAAATACAGATACCGATAGATGCGGTTCACACAATGATAGTATGCCCGCTTGAATAGGTTGCCGCGTTTTTTCTCTATCTGATCCCCTTTTCCAGGGGTATTCTCCTCGCCTGTGCGATCCGGCTGCTCTCGCTCCTGCGGGTTATCCGGCTCGCTGCTGTAACGTTCGTCGTCCCTCTCTTTTTTCAAGCGCATCAACTCCTTCCAAGCCTGTTCCGCCGATTACGCGGTTCCTGTTGAAGTCCCGGCCCCACCGCACGCCGAAAGCAACGGGTAGTGAAAGGCCCCTGTCCAATTGCTGACAGTTTCTGAAAAGGCAGGTCTGGGGGACATCTGCCTTTTTTCTCGCTTGAGAACAATTATATCTTAAAAACACAGTTTTAGCAAGTATGGGGAGGGCAAGTTTAGCGCTTTTGAATACCGTTGGGGCAAATTTCCGGGGGGATTTGTGTAGATGCGACGAGAGATATGGCGATAATTTCATCATTTTGTGAATAACCTGTGTATAAGCCGGTACGGCATCCCTAAAATACGACCGCGCGGCCGTTGAAACGGCCGCGCGGGAAGGCTGCATCAGGAAAGATGCTCCGAAAGCCACTGGACATATTTGTTGCGCCCCATAATAGCAAGCAGGTAGGTATCACCGTTTTTCAGGATCATCTTGATACCAAACGGGAAGAACGGCGGGGTCAGGCAGGTGGAGACGGTTTGGATATCGCTTAATGCAATCTCCCAGCTGACCTTGTCGGTCCCGACCAGACCGCTGGCCAGGAAAACCACCCGCTGGTCGGTGAAATAGGCTCGTCCGCTGATCTGCCTTTTGCCGATGACCGCGGGCTGACGCCAGCAGTCCGCGGCTACCTTCTGCGCAAAAACCTGCTCGCCTTCCTTTGCCGTAAACGTTGCTTTTGCCATGGAAATCGCTTCCTTTCGTTTTGACTGCTTGTATGGATCAGATTTCGGAAACATGATTGGAAAGATAGTGCCAGCGCTCCCCGTCGGTCTCGACCTTCAATGTGACCTCTGCCACCGGGTCAAACGGTGGGTCGTTGCCCAAAATCGAGAAGGTAATGGTTTGGACAGACCCATTGATTTCCACATGAAGATGGTCGATCTCAATCGGGCCGCCCCCGACATCCAGACCGTCCAGATAAGCGTCCGCTTCCGCGCTGTAGGACGGGTGCCCATGCAGGACCGGCTGTTCCGCACCAAAATATTGTGTCACATATCCATCGAAAAGCGCCGCAGGAATCCTGTACAGCCCTCCCTCCGCTTCATTCAGAAACTGCTCGTAATCTACCTGGTCCGCATTTCCCCGCTCGACGCAAAAGAGAAACAGGGAGGGCAGAGGCAGCTGTTCCGGGCTGTCCCAGCTGTGCCACACCAGACCGCCAAGCGGCTGGATATAACGTCGTCTCAGCGTATCCGGGTCGGGGACATCCTCCGACGGTTTGGGCGCAGAGGATTCGGAAGTGGTCATTTGCGAAGAAGATGCCTGCGGCTGCGGACCGGATGCCCGCCGTTCGGCGCAGCCGACGGCCCCTAGGCTGACCAGCAGCGCCAAAAGTATGGGAAGCGGCCATCTCCTGTACATCATAACAGGCCTTCCTTTCCAGAGGATTTCCACCCTGTTTGGAGAGCGCTTTGGGAAGGGGGCTTTTTCTCTTGCAAAAAGCCCCCTCTTGCCGCCTTTGGCGGCAGTTCACCCCCTCAATGCGCTTCTCAGGATAAAGAGTTCCGTCGCGTGCGCGCGGCGGCGGGGGCTCTGCCCCTCGACCCCGCAATTTTTCGAGAAAAATTGCGTAAAGCTTTCGATTCTGAATAGGCTCTTAGAGCCGCCTATGGCGGTTGCGCTCGCAACGCTTCACTGCGGCTCCCAGCGGAAACCGCCGCTTTTGAAAAGATGGCGGGAACTTTTTGATTGCGTTAGCGGGCTTTGGTTGCAACCTCTTCGAGTGCGAGCTTGAGGAAATCATCCACCGAGAGGACCCCTTTATCCCCGTCGCGGCGGGAACGGACAGCTACGCCGCCCGCTTCGATCTCCTTCTCGCCGATGACCAGCATATAGGGGATTTTCTGGAGCTGGGCTTCGCGGATGCGGTACCCGACCTTCTCGTTGCGGTTGTCCACCTCGACCCGTAAGCCCGCAGCGGTGAATTTCTCCGCGACCTGTTCGGCATAGGCGTTATGCTCATCGGTGACCGGCAGCAGCTTGACCTGCACCGGGGCGAGCCAGAGCGGGAACGCGCCCGCGAAATGCTCGGTCAGGATGCCGATAAACCGCTCAATGCTGCCGAACACGACCCGGTGAATCATCACCGGACGGTGTTTTTCGCCGTCCTTGCCGGTGTAGGTCAGATCAAACCGCTCGGGCATCTGGAAATCGAGCTGAATGGTGCCGCACTGCCAGGTGCGCCCGATCGAATCCTTGAGGTGGAAATCGATCTTCGGCCCATAGAAGGCGCCGTCCCCCTCGTTGATGACGTACTCCTTGCCGTTCTTTTTCAGGGCGGCGATCAATGCGTTGGTCGCGGTCTCCCACTGTTCGTCGGTACCCATCGAGTCCTCCGGACGGGTCGAAAGCTCGAGCATATATTCAAATCCAAAGACCTTATAGAAGCTATCGATCAGCTCCATGACCCCAAGGATTTCCTCTTCGATCTGCTCGGGCGTCATAAAGATATGCGCATCGTCCTGGGTAAAGCACCGTACCCGCATCAGGCCGTGCAGCGCGCCCGAAAGCTCGTGGCGGTGCACCACGCCGAGCTCGGCCATCCGCTGCGGCAGGTCGCGGTAGGAGTGCATCCGGCGCTTATAGACCAACATCCCGCCTGGGCAGTTCATCGGTTTGATCGCAAAATCCCGGTCGTCAATCTTGGTGGTGTACATGTTATCCTTATAATGGTCCCAGTGCCCCGAACGGTGCCACAGCTCCTCGCTCAGGATCATTGGGGTGCGGATCTCGTGGTAGCCGCACCTGGTGTGCTCGGCGCGCCAGTAGGCTTCGAGCTGGTTGCGCAGAATCATCCCTTTCGGGAAGAAGAACGGGAAGCCCGGCCCTTCCTCATAGAGGTCGAACAGGTCAAGCTCCCGCCCGAGCTTGCGGTGGTCACGCTTTTTGGCCTCTTCCAGCATGGTCAGATAGGCGTCCAGCTCGCTCGCTTTGGGGAACGCGATCCCGTAAACCCGGCAGAGCATCGGGAGGCTGCTGTCGCCATGCCAGTAGGCGCCGGTGCTCTGGAGCAACTTGACCGCCTTGAGCGGCGAAACGGTCATCAGGTGCGGGCCTGCACAGAGGTCGGTGAAATCCCCCTGCTTGTAGAAGCTCAGTTCGCCGCCCTCCGCTGCGTGTTTCTCCATCAACTCGAGTTTGTACGGCTGGTTGCTCATCAGCTGTTTTGCCTCGTCGAGCGGCAGGGTGAACCGGCTGACCTCCACCCCGCTTTTGACGATCTTCGCCATCTCTTTTTCGATCGCGGCGAGGTCTTCGGTCGTAAACGGTTTTTCAACATCGAAATCGTAGTAGAACCCGTTTTCCACCGCCGGCCCAATGGTATATTTGGTGTTGGGATACAGCCGCATGACCGCCTGCGCCAGCACGTGTGCCGCCGTATGCCAGAAGGCTTTTTTGCCATCCACATCATCAAACGTGAGGATCGATACCTCGCAGTCCTCGTTCAGGGCGGTGCGCAGATCCGCTAGTTCGCCGTTTACCTTTGCGGCACAGGCGGCTTTATAAAGCCCCGCGCCCAGGCTTTTGGCGACCTCCGCAACCGTCGTGCCGGCATCATACTCCCGTACAACGCCGCCTTTCAATGTCACTTTCATCTTTTGTTTCCCCTTTCCAAAATCTTTCCCGCGCTTCAAAAAGCGCATAAAAATAAAAAGACTTCATCCCGAGTATACCACGGGATGAAGTCAAAAACTCCACGGTTCCACCCGAATTGCAGAAAAACTGCCGCTCGCAGACCGGTAACGGGGTCAGCCGTTGTGCTCATCGCACACGCTCGAGGGGTGGTCGTCTCCCAGCCGTACGCCGGCACAGCTTACAGCGGATCACTGTGCCTCTCTGTGACGCATTGAAAAGCGGTCGACGTCCCCTTTCATCGCACTTTGATGCTCTATTCGGGATGATAAGGCGAGGCGGTCCTCTCTAAAAAACCGCCCTCCATCATTCCTATACTATCACCAGCCGTGCGGGTTGTCAATAGATAAATTCCTTGACATTTCTCTGTTTTCTATATAAAATATAGAGTGTCATGCATCATGTTTTATGGCGACTGCTACTTTTCATCTTTTTATGGAAAACGTACAGACGCCGCCGAAAATATATCCTCTGCATTTGTGCAGGTTGCGGACATTGATAATTGAATAAAGGAGGTAAGCATTTCTGATGGTAGGCATCATCCCATTTGCAGTCTGTGTGATTGCTGCGTTTTTAATTGGTGCGGTCATCGCCTTTTTCTTAGGCGTGGAATATCGGAAGAAATCTGCGGAGGCCACCCTCGGTTCCGCAGAAGAAGAGGCCAAAAAGTTGATCAGCGACGCAATCAAAACTTCAGAAAGCAAAAAGAAAGAGGTCATTGTAGAGGCAAAGGACGAAATCTACAAGCTCAAGCAGGACAACGAAAAGGAAATGAAAGAACGCCGGTCGGAGGTTTCTCGCCTCGAGCGGCGGATCCAGCAGAAAGAGGAGTCGGTCGACAAAAAGCTCGACAACCTCGAAAAGAAAGAGGAGCTCATCCAGAATAAGCTCCGGGAGGCCGATCTCAAGCTTCAGCAGGCCGAGGAGATCAAGTCGCATCAGGTGGAGATGCTCGAGAAAATTTCCGGGTTTACCTCGGATCAGGCGAAAAATTACCTGTTGGCCAACCTCGAAGGGGAGCTGACCCACGAGAAAGCCCTGAAAATTTCGCAGTTTGAAGCGCAGCTCAAGGATGAATCCGACCAGCGCGCCCGGGAGATCATCTCGGCTGCGGTTGGACGGTGCGCGGCGGATTATGTGGCCGAAATCACCGTTTCGGTTGTACCGTTGCCGAGCGACGAGATGAAAGGCCGGATCATCGGGCGTGAGGGGCGCAACATCCGCACCCTCGAGACCCTCACCGGCGTTGACCTGATTATCGACGATACCCCGGAGGCAATCACCCTCTCAAGCCATGACGCGGTCAAGCGCGAGATTGCGCGGGTGTCGCTCGAACGCCTGATCCAGGACGGGCGAATTCATCCGGCGCGGATCGAGGAGACGGTCGAGAAAGCCCGGCGTGAGATCGAAGGCAAGATCAAGCAGGATGGCGAACGCGCAGTCATGGAATGCGGCATCCACGGGATGCATCCCGAGCTGGTCAAGCTGCTCGGCCGGATGCGTTACCGTTCCAGTTACGGGCAGAACGTACTTAGTCACTCGATTGAGGTTTCCCAGCTCGCGGGCATGATGGCAGCGGAGCTGGGCGCGGATGAGACACAGGCGCGCCGCGCCGGTTTGATCCACGATATCGGCAAGTCGATGACCCATGAGATCGAAGGGTCGCACGTGCAGATCGGCGTTGATCTGGCGAGGAAGTACAAGGAAAGCGGGGAGGTCGTCCACGCGATTGAGGCCCACCATAACGACGTTGAGCCGAAAACGGTGGTCGCCTGCCTTGTGCAGGCAGCGGATGCGATTTCAGCAGCGCGTCCGGGTGCACGCCGCGAGAATCTCGAAAACTATATCAAGCGCCTCGAAAAACTGGAAGAAATCGCGAATTCGTTCGATGGCGTGGATAAGTGTTTTGCAATCCAGGCTGGGCGAGAGGTGCGGATCATGCTCAAACCCGAGATGGTGTCGGATGACCAGATGACGATCCTGGCGCGCGACATTGTGCGTAAGATCGAAAATGAGCTGGATTACCCGGGCCAGATCAAGGTGCATTGCATCCGGGAAAACCGCGCGATCGAATACGCGAAATAACCGTTGATCAAGAAAAAAGCCGTGTGAAAGCGCGGCTTTTTCATTTTGCCCTATTTCAGGACTTGTTTCGTGTCACCAGTCTGTCACACCCTGCAAAAACAAAATAGAGGCGGCTCTGAAATAGCCGTCTCTATTTTTGATATTTGCAATCGAAAGCTGCTTTGTCGGTTTTCTCGAAAAATTACGAGGTCAAAGGGCCGAACCCCCGCCGCCCTTGGGCAAGATTGTTTCAGAGTCTGTCTTGATGCCCAGCCGAAACCACAGGTGCTTTGATTTTAAACTGCCCGACCAGATTTTTGACAATCTGCGCCTGACCAAACAGCTCTTCGCTCGCCGCAGCACTCTCTTCCGAGGTGGCGGAGTTGGTCTGAACAACCTCTGAAATCTGCGAGAGACCGACCGAAATATCGGAAACAGACATCTCCTGTGCGGCGGAAGCCTCGGAAATATCGCGCACCTTGTCAGTCACAATACGCGCATCATTGACGACTGCGTTGAGCGAATCCTGTGTAGAGCCGGTCAGCTCAACCCCTCGTGAGACTGCCCGCAGGGATTTCTCAATCAGGGCGGTAGTGCTCTGTGCCGCTTCTGCGCTCTTGGCGGCAAGGTTGCGCACCTCATCCGCTACCACTGCAAACCCTTTTCCCGCAGCCCCCGCGCGCGCCGCCTCTACTGCGGCATTCAGTGCAAGAATATTCGTCTGGAACGCAATGTCCTCAATCGCCTTGATAATATTGCCAATCTCTTTGGAGTTCGAACTAATCTCCTGCATTGCGCCGGACATATCCTTCATGGTCTGGCTGCAAATATCAATCTGTCCGCCCATTGCGCCGACCGCGCTGTTGGTATCGCGCGCGCTCTGGACGCTTTCCGCGATCTGCCTCGAAACAAGCTGGATCCGCTCAAGCAGTTTTTCGATCTCGGTGGACTGCTCGGTTGACCCCTGTGCGAGGGACTGGGCCCCACTTGCGACCTGCTCTGCGCCGCGGGAAACCTCTTCGGAGGTAGCGGCAAGACGGCTCACCATATCATTGAGCTGGTCGAGGATAATTTTAATTGACTGCTCAATCCGCACAAAGTCGCCGATATAGTGCAAGCCGCTTTCCCGGGTTAGATCCCCTTCCGAAATCTGGGTAAGGGTATCCGAAATATCCTCGACATAGGTGCTCAGGGTTTTCACCGAAGAGTTGAGGCTGTCGGCAAGCACGCCGATCTCGTTCTCACTCTGGATGTCGATATGGAAACTCAGCTCCCCTCTTGCGAGCTTCTGGCTCGATTCTGTGATGATGGTGATTGGGGAAATCACATTGTGCATGATATAGCGGATCAGAAGGATGCAGACGACAGAGATCATCAACATCGAGATGCCAAACACAATGATCGTCTGCAACTCGGCATTTTGAAGCTGGCGGTCATAACCAGCAACCAGCTCATCAAGAATTCCTATGACCTCTTCCAGCTTCACAATTAGAGTATTTACATCCGCCTTGGTCTGATTCAAGTAGATATCCTGTGCCTTGGCCCGGTCGGTATCCTTGCACGCGAGGATCTCAAATGCAGAAGAATGGATCCGCTGATGGATCGGTTCGATTTCATTCATGATCGCATTGATCCTCGGGTCTGGGAGGGACTCCCGATCGGTGTTATAGAGCCAGTTGCCGAGTGAACAGCTGGTATAGTCGGTGCTTCCGGTAAATTCGGTCCCAAAACTGATCGAAGAGCTGAGATTTTCAATCCATCCCAGGTGCGCTTTTTCCGCAGAGAGGGAGAGCGTATGGATTTCATTCGCCTTTTCAGAGGAATGGGAGACGCTTCGAATATTCAGCAGGCCGGTGATCGTGAAGACCGCGCTCAATACCAATGCCACAAAAATAACGATTACGCGCAGCAAGACTGCTGTTTTAATCGACTTTTTCATAGAAAAACCCTCTCTTTATTTTGGTATTTAAGTATGCTTTCCGTGTTATCTCAACAAAGAAGCAAAACGGGACAGCACTGCCGGAACCATAGTGCCCCGCATTCTATTTCTTTACTATTATATATTAGGAACTTCTTTTGTGCAATCCTAAATTTGGTGGGCTGCCCTTGTTTTTGTATATACATTTTTTCAATTTCTATATTCGTTAAAAATTTTTTAGACAAAATCGTTGGAAATAAGCTGATTTTCACAAAATGATTCTGGAAGATTTTTTTACTTTTTCTCTTGTATTTTATCCCCTTTTTCTTTATACTAAAAAGTAGATAATTGTTTACAAAAACAGCCTTAAAATTTGGAATCTTAGGAGGGAGTTATCATGACTGGCGGCATCCTTCGGTCAGCAGCAGGATTCCCCCTGTATCAGCGAAATTCGATTCCGCGCAGAACAGGGGTTTCCGCACCGTCTATACGGCAGGGATTCCCACAGGAGCGGGAATCTGCCCAAGCAAGGCCATCTGCATCCAAACCGGCTTTTGGCCAACCTCAGAAGTCTCCTATTGGAGGAAATTCTGAGGATTGGCGTACCAGTATGCCCGGAATGCCAGCGTTGTCCGGCGGCGAGATCGGCACCGGCAGTATGAGCGGGCGCACGAACCCGCTCGCATGGCAGCAATCCGGCGCGGAAGAAGCTCAACAGGAGGAATCGGTTGGCCCAACCCTTCCCGGTCAGGAGGAAGAAGAGGAGCCCGAAAGCCTGATGGAACCGGAGAAATGTGAAACCTGTGAGAACCGGAAATATCAGGACGGTTCGACCGACCCAGGGGTTTCATTTAAGACACCGGGAAAGATCAACCCGGACGCTGCCGCAAGCGTGGTGCGCAGCCACGAGATGGAGCATGTATTCCATGAGCAGGCCCAGGCCAGCCGGGATGGACGGGAGGTTGTCTCCCAAAGCGTTGTCCTGCACACCGGGATCTGCCCGGAATGCGGAAGGGTATATATCTCGGGTGGAACCACGCGCACCGTTACCCGTTCGGACGCGGAGGAGCTGTTCCGCCAGGTTGGGGTGCCCGGCATCCGCAAGGACGGGCGCGGTCTTTTCGCTGCCGCTTAGAAGATCAATTTTAGAAGGGAAGCTTGTCTATGTCTAAAAAGGATTGGAGAATTGACTTTTCGCGCACCATTCAGGATCTTGCGCTGTTGCACACCCAGAACCATTTGCACGCCAAGGCGGAGAATGACGATCAGGTCAACCCCTACTATGACCCGCAAGGCGCAATGGACTACATGCTCGAAACCTACTTCGAGGCAGTCGGCTACATTACGGGAAAAACAAGGGAATATGCGCATATGTTTGAAGAGCAGATGGAATCTGAGATGAACGAAGAGTGATAAAATACTGCCCCGGTTGTTTTGGATACAGCCGGGGCAGTTTTTTGCCTTTTTAACTTTTTTTGCTATCCAGATCCGAGAAGCTCAGGTAGCCGCTGCGATACTGGCGTTCCAGCGTCTGCTCATCCAGAAAAACCGCGACCTCCAAACAACCCGCCCTGATATCAATCAGAACACCAACATTATCTGGCCCATCGTAACCGCAAGAAAAAACAGGTGTATTGATGTCGAGAAAAATCCCCCGTTTATCCAGCTTGACCGCAGTGCTGCCGCAGGAAATATTGCTCAGCTCACAGAGGGCGGATTGCAGCAGCTCATCCGGCTCTTCCAGGTCGAACAGCATCATCCTGCGGATCAGGCTGAACGACAGATTTTGGGAAAACCCAAAGACCGCTTTCCCTTTCAGGTCCCCGAGCAGCCCAATTTCAACGAAATAATCCCCCCTCTTCCCGAAATGATCGATTTCGCATAGGGTGAACTGCTCATGCGCAAAGCCTGCCATCTCTTCAAGCACATCAGCCGTCCGTTCTGCAAGCAGCCCGGTGAAATGCTGGGCCTGATGGCCTTTCGGCTTTTTTTTCGGGTCGGCAACCAGCTTCTGGTCGCTATTTGCCACATGATGGATCAACCATGCGGTCAGCGTGCCTGCCAGATATTTCGTCATCCGCTGGTCGTACCCGTTTTCGTTTAGCTTCGCCTCGTACTCCTGTATCTTTCCGGCAAATCTGCGGTGCTCCTCAATATGCTTTTCGATCTCGCTATAGCCAATTTCCCTCTGATAATCCTCCTCATCCTGAAAATGGTACACCACATAGTCTTTTAAAAAGCAAAGCGCTTTCCGGTAGATCTCTTCACCGGCTCCATCCCTTGCAGCTCTGACGAGAGCGCCTGTCATTTTAAAAAGTTTCTGATGCTGTTCATCAATCCGTTCTACACCTAGGCGGTAACTTTCTTTCCACATTCCGTATTTTCCTTTACAGTCATTTTATGTGTATGGTTTTTTCGATTCTGCCGTCATCGCGAAGCGATTCGGCTGCATTATCCACCAAAACAAGAGCAAGCAACCACCCGCGGATCGTTCTGGCCATAACCCCCGGTATAGTAGCCGCCTTGCGGCTATCATACCATAACGGCAAGCCCTGAAAAGGCTTGTATGCCGCTTGGCTGCATGAAAATAGGCAAAGCCGATTTTGGTTATAGGGCAATAAACACAGTGCGGCGTTTTATGTGGCTCTAAATAGCGTTGCAATTTAAGCTGTGCTTATTATATCATGTTTCATATCAAGCGGCAAGTGGAAAGTATAAAATAATCCGCGAAGCCGGTGTCTTGGACGATTGCTCTGCCGGGTTCAGCCGTCGCAATCGTATTCTTTCATAGCCCCCGGCAAAGCGGCCACCCGCGGATCGTCCATTTCATAGATCACATTTATCCCCTGCTTTTTCGATTTCAAAATTCCCGCTGTGCGCAGATGGCCCAAATGCTGGGAGAGTGCCGAAGCGGTAATATGGGGGGTGGACCGGTGGATCCCTCCCACAGTAAGCGGCCCCTTGGCCAAGGCGCAGAGGATTAGCAAACGGTGCTCATTGGCCAGAATTTTAAGTAATCCTGCAATCTTCTTTGCTTTTTCCTCCGCAAATAACATCCTCTTTCTTTTGTTTCAGCTTGCAGATTCCCTGTGTCATCGTCCCCATAGGGCAGTATACACACCAAGACCGGGGGCGAAATAATACCATAGTGAGTAATCCCAAAACCGTTGAAGTCATCATTACACCGAAAAAGCCAAAGGCAAACTGGGCGATCCACGGCGAAACCATATCCACTTCCGCCCATTGCCAAGGCAGCTTGAACATCCACAGCAGCGTCACCGTTTGCCGGAGTGGTGCGCCCGAAAACACCAGATAGGTACTGCGCAGCATCAACCCAAACATGACCATAAAAAATGCCAGAAATCCACCGCGGAACCAGCGGCTGCGCAGGAAACGGGGTGGCGGCAGATTCCTCGACAGCCTGCTGCCCAGCAAGCCCATCAGCTGCCCTCGCCCGCAATACCGGTTGCAGTAAATTTTGTTTCCACCAATCGCCGCCATCAGCAGAGGGATGAAAAAGAACAGCACCCCTAGCCAAGCAAAGAGGATGTTGCAAAGTCCCAGCACCCAATATAAAAGCTCTGCGACCCAGAGGTAATCGTACCATTTCCGCTTCATTCTGCAACCCTCCGCTGCACAATGGTAATGACATCCGCCGGACAGGTTTTTGCGCATCTCCCGCATCCGACACATGCATCGCTATCTACCCGGGCGATCACACCTGATACAATGCGAATCGCACTTTTGGGGCAAACCCGCAGACAGCTTCCGCAGGCTACACACTCCCTGCCAATCTGGGCCAGTTTCGTTGATATTGCCATAATGCCTCCTTATCGTATTTAAGATATTTCTAATATACTATATTTTAGATATCTGTCAATTAGGATTCCTTCCCGCTCTCTTCTCCCCTCGGTTAGGGGCTATGAAAAAAGAGTGGCGCCCGGGAGGAATGCCACTCTTTCTAATCTATAATTTCAGGAATTAACAGATGCCGCAGAGTATTTGTGCAGGATCACCAGCGCGAGCATCAACACCGCCACCGAACTGATTAACGTCAGCAGGACATTGGCATCGGTAAAGCCCGCTACCAGATAACCAACCACACAACAACCAGCCACCAGAATCGAATACGTCATCTGGGTGGAAACATGCTCGATATGGTTGCAGCCCGCACCAGTGGAGGAAAGGATCGTGGTGTCCGAAATTGGGGAGCAGTGATCCCCAAACACACTCCCCGCAAGGGTTGCCGAAAGCGCGACCACCAACAGCTGGGGCGCAATCGCGACGCAGGCCGGGACAACGATCGGGATCAGGATGCCAAAGGTGCCCCACGCAGTGCCCATTGCGAACGAGAGGAATGCCGCGATCACAAAGATAATCGCTGGAAGCAGCGCACCCGGGATGCTGCTTTTTTCAACCGAGTCGCGGACAAATTCACCGGTCATGAGCAGATCGCGGCAGACGCCCGAGATGGTCCACGCAAGGATCAGGATGATGTCCGCAGGGACCATAGATTTGACCCCTTCTCCGATGCCGCCCATGAAGTCCCGGAAACGGACAACTCCGCGCGGAACAAAGAGCAGGAACGCCACCACCAGCGCGCCGAACCCGCCGAGCACCAGCGCCTCGGCGGCCACACAGTTGCCGAACGCTGCGCCGATCGAATGGTAAGCAGGGTCGTCGCCCCAGTAGCCGCCGTTATAAAGCATCCCGAGCACCGAGAAGATGATCAGGGCAATGACCGGGATCAGCATATCATACACCTGCCCCTTTTCAGAGACCTTCATACCGCTCGAGGTGTTGGTGTCGATCGCACCGAGGTCGCCCCCCTCTGCGCGCCGCTCGGCTTTCGCCATTGGGCCGAAATCAAGGCTGGTGCAGCTCAGGACTACCACCAGGAAGATCGAAAGCAGTGCATACAGGTTATACGGGATGGTCGAGACAAACGCCGCAAGGTCGCTTTCAAATGCGCCGGTCACCTGTAGGTTGGAACCGACCGCCGCGGCCCAGCTCGAGACTGGCGCGATGATGCAGACCGGCGCTGCTGTCGCATCGATGATATAAGCCAGCTTGGCGCGCGAAACCCCATATTTATCGGTGACCGGCTTCATTACCGTCCCGACTGTCAAGCAGTTGAAATAGTCGTCGATAAAGATGAGCGCGCCCAATGCACTGGTTGCAAGCTGTGCGCTGCGCTTGCTCTTGAGCTTCTCCGAGGCCCAGCGCCCGTATGCGCGCGAGCCGCCCGCCATCGAGACCACTACCACCAGCGCGCCCAGCAGCGCCAGAAAGAGCAGGATATTGACATCCATCCTCTGCGCCATCAGCTTAAAAGCAGTGTCCACCGTTCCCACGATCGGGTTCAGGCCGGTGCTCACCGAATAGATCAGCGTCCCGGTCAGGATTCCGACCAGCAGCGAGGAAATCACCTCTTTGGTAATCAGCGCAAGTGTGATTGCGATTACCGGCGGCAGCAGCGAAAGGATGCCAGCATAATAAGGTTCCATGATTTTAACCCCTCCATTCAAGCTACTGACCGTCAAGCCGTCTGCGCGCGGCAGCAGGCTTTGGCGGTGCAGAAAAACAACCTCTTGGTATAGAATCGCATAGAGCGCCTGAAAAGTCAACAGATTTTCGGTATTTTCTCCATTTTATGCATATTTATTCATGGAAATCCCCGAAATCCTATCAAATTTTCCCGTTATTTTGGCCGTTCTTCCAGAAAAAAAGCAGAGCCACCCCCGCCGCACTGTTTACAAAACCCGTAAAAATCGTTATAATCGAAGTACTCCAATGTGCGTCCGGCTGTATTGTACAGGCGGTAAACCGCCCCGAACGCCTCGGAAAGGATTGGGACAGAGATGGAACGGTTAATTGTACTCGGCACCGGGAATGCCATGTGCACCAAATGCTACAATACCTGTTTTGCGGTTGATACCGGTGAAGGGGTCCTCCTGACCGATGCCGGAGGCGGGAACGGCATCCTCGCGCGTCTGGAAACCGCCGGAATCGGCTATGGCAAGCTTCACCATATGATCGTCACCCACGAGCACTGCGACCATCTGCTCGGGGTGGTCTGGGTGGTCCGCAAAATCGCAACGCTGATGCGCAGCGGGGCCTATGACGGGGATTTCCGGATCTACTGCCATGCAGGGCTGGTCGAACCGATCCGGGCAATCTGCGGCTTCACCCTGCAAAAAAAATTCACCAGCTTGTTCGACCAGCGGATCTGGTTTGTCCCGGTGGCGGACGGCGACCTGCTCAACCTGCTCGGCTGTGAAACCATCTTCTTTGATATCCATTCGACCAAAGCCCCGCAGTTCGGGTTCGCCTGCCGCCTGCCCAGTGGGAAACGGCTCACCTGCTTGGGGGACGAGCCGTACAACCCACTTTGCGAACAGTATGTCGCTGGATGCGACTGGCTTCTGAGTGAAGCATTCTGTCTGTATGGGGAGCGGGAACGGTTCAAGCCGTACGAAAAGCACCACAGCACAGTCAAGGATGCGTGCCAGCTCGCGGAGCGGCTCGGCGTGCCCAATCTGGTGCTCTGGCACACCGAGGATAAAAACTATGAACAACGGCAGGCGCTTTATACCGCCGAGGGAAGGATGTACTACCATGGACGGCTGTTCGTCCCCTATGACCTCGACGTCATCCGCCTGTCCGAGTGATCGGGAGGTCCTATGCCTGCTGCAAAACAAACCATCCTGCGCCTGCTCGAGCAGAACCGCGGCGTGTCCCTTTCGGGGGAACAGATTGCCCAAGAGCTGCATATCTCACGGGCTGCAGTCTGGAAGGCGGTCAACCAGCTCAAAAAAGAGGGATATCGGATCGAGGCTGTCCAGAACAGGGGATACCGGCTCGACCCGGACACCGACCTGCTCTCTGCCGAAAGCATCCGCGCCCGCCTTCCGTTCGACCTGCCGCTCTTTCTGGAACGGAGCCTGCCCTCGACCAACCAGACTGCAAAAAAGCTGGCCATTGACGGCGCGGCACATGGCACGACCGTCCTCGCCGGGGAGCAGACCGAGGGCCGCGGGCGGCTGGGACGCTCGTTCTTTTCCCCCGCCGGTTCCGGGCTTTATATGAGCGTCCTGCTCCGCCCCGCGATCGGCTCGGCAGACGCGGTGCTGGTCACCATCGCGGCGGCGGTTGCGGTCTGCCAGGCGGTCGAGGAAATCACGGGGATCCAGCTCGGGATTAAATGGGTCAACGACCTGCTGCTCGGCAAAAAGAAGGTGGGCGGCATCCTCACCGAGGGGATCACCGCGTTTGAGAGCGGCGCGGTCGAAGCGGTGGTCGTTGGGGTAGGGCTAAACCTCACCGACGCCCCCTTCCCTCCGGAGCTGAACGAGATCGCTTGTTCCCTTTTTGGCAGCGAACGTCCCAGTGTGACCCGCAACGAGCTGGCCGCTGCCATCCTGCGCCGCCTGTTCCTCTTTGCGGAGGACTTCCCTTCCCGCTCGTTCCTCGCGGAATATCGGAGACGTTCGACCGCGCTCGGCAAACAGGTAGAAATCTTCGGCCAGGGCGCCTCCCCGTGCACCGCGCTCGCCGTTTCGATCGCGGACGACGGCGGGTTGATTGTCCGCTATCCGGATGGCCGGGAGGAGACACTGCGGTCGGGCGAAATCAGCATCCGCCCACTTGCATAAAGTTGCGGAAAGATTCCGGATCTGAGCGGTATTTCTTGACAAAACCGCCGATTTGTACTAATCTTCCATTGAGGTGTTCTTTATGCTTCCTGGCCGGCGCAAACTACCGGCCGTACATCAAAAAACTGTCTGGAAATGAGGTAGACTGTATGAGAGGTATCTATTCTTCTGTCACCGACATCCGGCGCAAGGTCTTTACCGAGGTTGCGCGCCTTGCCTACGAGGGCGGGGATTATTCCCGCATCGAAGAGCTACCTTATAAAATCCTGCCCGGGGAGGTCGCCGGTTACCGGGATTCGATCTTTCTGGAGCGGGCGATCATCGGTGAACGCCTGCGTCTGGCCATTGGGCTGCCGCTGCGCCCGGTGGATGAACACGCCCCCCTTTCTCAGGGGATCGACGAGAGCGCAATCGCTGAAAAGTATTATGATCCGCCGCTGATTAATATCATCAAATTCGCCTGCAATGCCTGCCCCGATAAAAAATTCCATGTGACCGATGCCTGCCAGGGCTGTCTGGAAAACCCCTGCAAAGAGGTCTGCCCGAAAGGTGCCATCTCGATCCAACACGGCAAATCGGTGATCGACCAGTCCAAGTGTGTCAAATGCGGCCGCTGCAAGGATGTCTGCCCATACGGGGCAATCCTCAAGTTCGAGCGCCCCTGTGCCAAGGCCTGCGGCATGGATGCTATTGGCTCGGACGAACATGGCCGCGCCACCATCAACTATGACAAGTGCGTCTCCTGTGGGATGTGCCTGGTCAACTGCCCGTTCGGCGCAATCGCGGACAAGGGGCAAATCTTCCAGCTCATCCAGTCGATCAAGAAGGGGGACCGGGTCATTGCGATCGTTGCGCCCGCGTTCCTCGGGCAGCTCGGGCCCGACCTCACCCCTGAAAAGTTCAACAGCGCGATGAAGCAGCTCGGGTTCGATAGCGTAGTCGAGGTTGCGATCGGCGCTGACCTGTGTACCATCGAGGAAGCCAAGGATTTCATGCGCGCCGTCCCCAACGAGCAGCCGTTTATGGCGACTTCCTGCTGCCCGTCCTGGTCGGTCATGGCGAAGAAGCTGTTCCCTGATCTCGCGCCTTACATCTCCATGGCGCTGACCCCGATGGTCCTGACCGCCCGTCTGCAAAAGAAGGAGCACAAAAACTGCAAGGTCGCCTTTATCGGCCCCTGCTCCGCCAAAAAGCTGGAGGCAAGCCGACGCACCATCCGCAGCGACGTTGATTTTGTGTTGACCTTCGAGGAGCTGATGGGGATGGTGGTCGCCAAAGGGGTAGACTTCAAATCCTGTGAGGCGAACAAGCCGCTGATCGAGGCAACCGGCGCCGGACGTGGGTTTGCGGTGAGCGGTGGGGTCGCCCAAGCGGTTGCCGACGCGGTCAAGCGTCTCGATCCCAGCCGGGAGGTCAAGATCGCTTCTGCACAGGGCTTGCAGGAGTGCAAAAAGATGCTCATGCTCGCCAAGGCCGGAAAATACAACGGCTACCTGTTGGAAGGGATGGGCTGCCCGGGCGGATGTGTCGCCGGTGCGGGTACCCTCCAGCCGACTGCAAAATCTTCCGCGGCAATCGCCAAATACAAAAAGGACGCCGAGCTTCAGAATGCGCTCGACTCCAAATACGAGATCACCCTCACCCTGCTGGATTGAACCAGCTTGAAACAGAAGCTGTGTGGAGTGGTGCAGCGAACGCTGTGCCACTCCGTTTTTATGCTGCAAAAAGGGCGGAACAACTGCTCCGCCCTCAAAAATCATGTTACTTTTTAAAGAAGCTGCCAATCGCATCTAAACTAATCTTTGCCTTAATCCCATCGGCAATCTGGTTGAGCTGCTCCTCCGGGAGATCAACCCCCAGAAGCTTTTCTACTGTGGCAACAGGCTCTTTCATAAAGCTGTCCCGCAGCTCCTTGTCGTTTTTAATTTTATCGATCAGCTCTTCTATGCTCTTCTTAATATCCATGGCTTACTTACCGAAATATCTGTTCAGCAGGCCATTGAATGCGCAGCCGTGACGGGCTTCATCTTTCGCCATCTCATGAACCGTGTCATGGATCGCATCCAGACCCAGCTCTTTTGCACGTGCAGCCAGCTTCTTCTTGCCGTCGCAAGCGCCGTTCTCAGCAGCAACACGCAACTCAAGGTTCTTTTTGGTGTCAGCATTGACACATTCACCCAGCAGCTCTGCAAATTTTGCAGCATGCTCTGCCTCTTCATAAGCAGCCTTCTCATAGTAGAGGCCGATCTCCGGATAGCCTTCACGGTGTGCCTGACGCGCCATTGCCAGATACATGCCAACCTCGGTGCACTCGCCGGTGAAGTTCATGCGCAGACCCTCAATGATCTCTGCATCAACACCAGCCGCAACGCCGATTCTGTGCTCATCCGCCCAGACCATCGAATCGCCCTTCTGCTCCTCAAATTTGGACGCAGGCGCTTTACACTGGGGGCAGAACTCCGGCGCAGAATCCCCTTCGTGAACGTATCCGCAAATGGTGCAAACAAACTTTTTCATGTGAAACATCCTCCTAAGTTTTATTTCATTTTAAAAATGATTCCTGTTTTCATCTTGATACAAATATACCACAAGTGTATAGTTAAGTCAAGCCCTTTTTCGTTTCGTTTTCTAAAAATCGGTGTAATCGGACATCGGAACGGGCAGCCGCCCGCGGATCGTTCTGTCCATAACTCTGGTATAATCGCTGTTTTATTATTATACCATACGTCTCCGCCCGAAGGAACAGATATTTTGTAAATTTCTTTTGATCGTTCAAAATTTTCCTCTGCGAGGGTGCTGCATAATCTATCTGCCCTGCTCCATACTATAAGCGGACAACCTCAGCGCCAGTCTTTCTGAGGCCTGCGGCATCCCGCCACAGGAGGCCGCCAAAACCGGCTTTTGTCCAAACTGCACAGCCTATGACGGGGATTACCCGTCCGCTTGAAAAAATCGGATTTTTTTCAAGCGACCAGCAATCTTGGTTTAAACCGCATTCCTGAAAGAAAAGAGGTGAACAAAATGGCTCAGAACAAAGCAAACAACAAAGCCACCAACAAGGCGCAGAACAGCGCATCCAACACCACAAACAATGCGTACGGCAATACCACTTCCAACTCGGTTTCGAACACCACCGGCCGCAATGCTTATTCTCAGAAAAGCTCGCAGGCGAAAAAATCCGGCAGCAATGCAACCGACTGTAGCCACTAACTTTTCCTCTCTTTTGAAAGTCAACGCGCGTTAGGGCGGCTCTCTTCGAAGCGGTGGGTAAACAACCGTAATCACGTGGAAAATGCCGTTGGCCGTTGACGATGCAATCCGAATCGAGGCCATGAAAAGCGGCCTTCTGCGGTGTTTGGCACCGCAGGCTTGAAAACGGTCTTTTCACCGTTTTCAAGCGATCAAAGGATAACACCAGTCGAAAAACAGATTGGCATGCCCCCTCTGGATCGGAAGGATCCGGAGGGGGCTTTTTCTCTTGTAAAAAGCCCCCTCTTGCCGCCCAAAGGCGGCAATTCACCCGAAAAATACGCTTCACAGGATAAAGTATTTCGCTCATTGCGATGAGCGGCCAAAGGCTCTGCCTTTGGAAACCGCGATTTTTTGAAAAAAATCGAGTAAAACTTTAGGGCTTGTTTGAAAATAGAGAAATTGACGGATTTTTCGCAAAAAATGAGCAGCTGCAAGGAAAAAAGCGCAGGAATACTTGATGTATTCCGAGCATTTTTGACGCGGCAGATGCCGCTTTTTGTAGAAAAAGACAGTAATTTCGATTTTTCAAACAGCCCCTAGAGCTTGAATAGGCTTTAAGAGCCGCCTTCGGCGGTTGACCTCCCCGAGGAGGGCATCCTGCGCCCATAAGTTTGGTCTGGAACCAAACTTATGCTGTCTTGAATCCCAATCCGAGCACCTCGCTCGAATCGCTGACAATGATGAACGCCTTGGGATCGATCTCATGCACCAGCCTGCGCAGAGGGACATACTGCTGCCGCCGCACCGCGACCAGCAGCACCTGTGTTTCTGTGCGGGTGTATCCGCCGGCCGCCTTGAGCAGCGTGCACCCTCTCCCGAGCTCCTCCATCAGTCTCCGGGCAATTTCAGCATGTGCCCCAGAGATGATGTGCAGCAGCTTGCCGGTATCCATACCATAGAGCACTGTATCGATCACGCGGGCAGAGGTGTATACCGTCACCACCCCGTAAAGCGCCGTTTCAATGGTCCCGAACACCACTGCCGACAGCGCGATTACAAATAGGTCAATTAGCATCAGCAGCCGCCCAAGCTGAATATAGGGAAATTTTAACTGGAACAGGCGAGAGAGGATGTCGGTGCCGCCTGTGGTAAAACCGCGCATCAGGACAAGCGCCATCCCCGCTCCGAGCAGCGACCCTCCAAACAGGCAGGCGAGCAGGACATCCCCTTGGTAGACCGGCGCCCACTGCACCCCATAGTCAATCATGATGGATAGCAAAACCACCGTTCCGAGGGTTTTGAGGGTAAATGCCCAGCCCAGAAACTTCAGCCCGATTAACAGCAGCGGGATGTTGATGAAAAAGGACCATGTGCCGATCCCGACCGTGGGGACCAGGCTATGCAGCACGACCGCGAGCCCGCTCGCGCCGCCAGGCGCAATCTGATTAGGGGCAATAAACATCTGCATCGCCAACGCCATCACCAAACACCCCGCTGTCGTAAACAGCAGGTCCAATAAACTGTCCCTGTATCGCTTCCCTTGATCTGGATGGCCCATAACGCCTATCCTCCGCTCACTTACTCCTCTTCCACACGGTTTGCGAGGTCAAAGAGCTGATTGATTCTGTCGATCTCCCCCTTGATGTATAAGTACCCGAACAGCGCTTCCACGCCGGTCGCCCGGCGGTAGTCCGCCATGTCCGCATGTTTTGGCACGCTTGTCGTGTTCGCATTGCGTCCCCGTTTATAGACCGCCAGTTCCTCTTCGGTCAACACCTCGGAAATCCGCTCGAACGCACCCGACTGCGCGCCCGCGTTGACCAGCGAGACGGTCCGCCGGTGCATCTCGTTGACCGGCCGGTTGCCCTCCTCTACGACCCGCTGCCGGGCGCAAAGCTCATAGACCGCATCCCCAAGGAATGCCAAGGTCAATGGGCTGAGGAGCTTCAGGTCGGCGGACGGGACTCCTGTTCCCTGCATTCCAACCACGTCCTATCTGATATATTCAAACTCAAAGTTCAGGATGCTGACGGTATCCCCCTCCTGAATCCCCATCTCTTCCAGCCGGTCGATGATCCCGCTCTGACGCAAAACCCGCTGGAAATATTGTAGGCTCTCATAGTCGTCCATATCGACCATCCCGAGGGTGGGCATCAGCCAATCGGCTGTTACGAGGTAGATACCGTCCTCCACCTGCACGTCAAACACATTTTTGGCGAACCGTTCCGACTCAGCGAGCGGCACATGGTCGATCTCATATTGTTTGATCGGCGGTAGGGTGTCCAACATCCGGGAAACGGCGAACACCATCTCCCGCGTCCCCTCGCTGATCGGCGCGGAAATCGGGTAACATGCATATCCCTGCTCTTCAATGAATGACCGGAAGGATGCAATCTGCTCCTCGCTGGCCATGTCGCATTTGTTGGCGGCGACGATCTGCGGGCGCGCCGCAAGTTCCGCGTTGAAGTTTTTCAGCTCGGCATTGATCGCCTTGAAATCCGCGATTGGGTCACGCCCCTCGGTGCCCGAAACATCCACCACATGCACGATCAACCGGCAGCGCTCCACATGGCGCAGAAACTCATGCCCCAGCCCGACCCCTTCGCTCGCCCCTTCAATCAGCCCGGGGATGTCCGCCATGACAAACGACTTCCCCTCCTCGACCGAAACCACACCGAGCACCGGGGTCAGCGTCGTGAAATGGTAATTTGCGATCTCCGGTTTTGCCGCGCTCACCACCGAAATCAGGGTGGATTTCCCCACGTTCGGGAATCCAACCAATCCCACGTCCGCGAGCAGCTTCAGCTCCAGTTCGACGTCATATTCCTCCCCCGGCAGCCCGGGTTTGGAGAATCGCGGGACCTGGCGGGTTGCGGTTGCGAAATGGCTGTTCCCCCATCCGCCCTTGCCGCCGCGCGCCACTACCACCGGTGCATCGGTCGAGAGGTCTGCCATGACCCGCCCGGTTTCCGCGTTGCGCACCACCGTCCCCTTAGGAACCCGGATCGTGAGATCGGGCGCGCTCTTGCCGTTGCAGCGTTTTCCCGCGCCGTTTTTGCCATTCTCGGCAAAATACCGTTTTTTGAATTTGAAGTCCACCAGCGTGGACAGATTGGTGTCCGCGACAAAAACAATGTTTCCGCCGCGTCCGCCATCCCCGCCGTCTGGGCCGCCCGCCGCCACATATTTTTCCCGATGGAAACTGACCGCACCGTTGCCGCCGTCCCCAGCCTTGATCCTGATTTTCACCTTGTCGACAAACATCTGATTCCTCCACTTGTCCTTTATCCCAAAGCCTGTTTGAAAAAACGCCGGATTTTCCCGCTTCCAAACAGGGTATAGTGTTCCCAAAACAGAATAAAAAATCCCGAGTGAAAACCACTCGGGACCTTTTCTACAAGCTTACTGTGCAGGCGCGATCGAGACCTTTTTGCGGTCACGGCCCATGCGCTCAAACTTGACAATACCGTCAGTGAGTGCAAACAGGGTATCGTCGGAACCTTTGCCGACATTGGTGCCCGGATGGATGTGGGTGCCTCTCTGCCGGACAAGGATGTTGCCCGCCAGAACGAACTGGCCATCCGCACGTTTTACGCCAAGCCGTTTGGATTCGGAATCGCGTCCGTTTTTGGTAGAGCCTACGCCTTTCTTATGTGCCATAAACTAACACCTCTGCTTTCTCAAATCACAAAATTAAGCCTTAATCGACTGGATTTCCACTTTGGTATAGGGCTGTCTGTGGCCGAGCTTGCGGGCAGAACCCTTTTTCGGGCGGTAGGTGAAAACGGTCACCTTTTTGGACTTGCCGTTTTTGAGCACCTTGCCGGTGACAACCGCTCCGTCAACCGTCGGGGCGCCGACAACCATGCCATCCTCTTTCCCTACGACCAGAACCTGATCGAAATCAACCGTTGCGTCCACTTCGGCGTCGAGCTTCTCGATAAAAACAACATCGCCTTCACAAACGCGATACTGCTTTCCGCCGGTGCAAATGACTGCGTACATTCTGCTTCCTCATTTCTCTAAGACTCGCTGCAAACAGGCGGCGCAAGGGCGCACTTTTGGCCTGACACACGCGGCATGGTTTATTTTAGCATAACCCGGACGGGTTGTCAAGCAGGTAGCCTGCTGCGTGTTGCTCTTTGAAGCTGGCTATGGTAGAATAGCTGCAAAGCAGCTATTCTACGGGGTTATGGCCAGAACGATCCGCGGGCAGTCGCCCGCTCCCGTTCCGATGGGCGATTGTGATAAAATGCGTGCTGCGAACCGAAAGGATGGAGGGTGATATAGATGAAAGACTATATAGCGAAGCGGGTACACGAATTGTACTGGGAACAAGATGTAAATTGTGCGGTAGCCTCGCTGCTCTGTTTGGGTGAATGTTTCAAAATTCCCATTGAGCCGCAAACCATTTGTGCCGCAGCCGGACTGCATGGTGCGGGCGGATACAGGGCGCAATGTGGTCTGGTGGAAGGCGCGCTCATGTTTATCGGGATCTATCTTCATGCGCTGGGAAAAACAGAAGATGAAATTGTATCTGCTTGTTATCATTTTGCGGCTGCCTTCGACCGCACATTTGGCTCGTTAAGATGCTTGGAATTGCGTCCTTCAGGTTTTTCAGAAACCGATCCGCCGCATATGTGCGAAGGTCTAACCTGCAATGGGATTGCATTTGCATACCAGTCTATTTTAAAGATGGAAAAGCAGTAGAGGAATTCCAGTTTATGAGAAGGTTACCCTCGTCGGGTAACCTTCTCTTTATATATTTGCATAAAATTTTGTAGATTGTGCAAAAAAATAGGGGGATTTTGAGGAATATTGTTGACAAGATTTGTCCAATTTGATATTCTATTAACAAAGGAGGGGCTGTACTTGTTTATTACACGCGAGACCGACTATGCGCTGCGGATCCTCCGCGCGCTTGCGGACGGGAACCGCCGGAATCTATCACAGGTCTGCGAGCAGCAGATGGTCCCCTCCTCCTTCGCCTACAAGATCATCCGGAAGCTGGAAAAAGCGGGGTATCTTACGGTATCACGCGGCACCGGCGGAGGGTGTACGCTGACCGCCGACCTGCAAGCGCTGACCCTCTTTGACCTGCTCGGCGCGATGGGGGAGGACTGCCGGATCAATGCCTGTATCGACCCGGCGTTCGACTGCTCATGGCGGAACCGGTATGGGGCCTGCCCCACCAACCACTGCCTCTGTGAAATTCAGAGGACGATCAACGCCGAGCTCCAACGGCATACGCTCCATCAGCTATTGTTCAGCGATGAGGAGGGAAAGCCGGAGGGTGTTTCGGGATAAGAAACAGGCGTTAAGGGCCTGTTCAGAATCTTTTGCAGGGGATATCTTTCTCTTGCAGAAAGCCCTTTCTTGCCGGGGTGGGGCCTACGGGGAGGGGTCGCCGATCCCTATCCCGCAAGACAGCCCGCAAGGGGCGTCGCGGCGGATGCCGCGCTTCGGGCTGAAAGCCCGAGAAGCCCCGAGGAGGACGCTTTGCGCCCGGAAGTTTGGTCTGGGGCTAAACTTCCAGCTGCCCCGCCCCCGCAATTTTTCAAGAAAAATTGCGTAAAGCTTTTGGCTAAGGGAAAAGAGAGGAGCTCCCCCCAGCTTGCCGGGGTGGGGCCTGCGGGGAGGGGTCGCTGACCCCTAGCCCGCAAGACAGCCCGCAAGGGGCGTCGCGGCGGATGCCGCGCTTCGGGCTGAAAGCCCGAGAAGCCCCGAGGAGGGCGCTTTGCGCCCGGAAGTTTGGTCTGGGGCCAAACTTCCAGCTGTCCCGCCCCCGCAATTGTTCGAGAAAATGGAGTAAAGCTTTCGATTTTGAATCGGCTCTTAAAAGCTGTTCGATGATAAAGGAGGAATTTTTATGAACCAGTGTTATGGATGCAACACCTGCCAAAGTGCGGATAAGCCGCTCGAAAGCTACATCCGTTCCCTGCCGATGCAAACCTCCCACCACCGGGTGGAGGACCAGTCGGTCAAATGCGGGTTCGGCCTGCAAGGGGTCTGCTGCCGGCTCTGCTCCAACGGTCCCTGCCGGATCACCCCGGATGCTGGCCGCGGCATCTGCGGCGCCACCGCCGACGTGATCGTCGCCCGCAATTTCCTGCGCGCAGTCGCGTCCGGGTCGGGCTGCTACATCCATGTTGTGGAAAACACCGCGCTCAACCTCAAAAATACCGCCCTGGCCAAAGGGGTTATCAAAGGCGAAAAGGCACTTGCCCACCTCTGTGAGCTGTTTGGGATCGAGCAGGGGGACAAATATGAAAACGCGCTCGCAGTGGCGCAGAAGGTGCTTGACGACCTGTACAAGCCCGAATACCAGAAGATGGAGCTGGTCGAAAAGCTGGCATACGCTCCACGCTACAAAAAGTGGCGGGAATTAAATATTCTGCCGGGCGGTTCGAACGCAGAGATTGTCAAGGGTGTGGTAAAATGCTCGACCAATCTGAACTCCGACCCGGTTGACATGCTGCTGACCTGTCTGAAGTTGGGCATCTCGACCGGACTTTACGGTTTGACCCTCACCAACCTGCTCAATGATGTGATGCTCGGCGAACCGGAGATCCGTCCTGCGCCGGTCGGGCTGGGCGTGATCGACCCCGATTACATCAACATCATGATTACCGGGCACCAGCACTCGACCTTCTCCTATTTGCAGGACCGCCTGATCGAACCGGATGTGGTCGAAAAAGCGAAAGCGGCGGGTGCGAAAGGCTTCAAACTGGTTGGGTGCACCTGTGTCGGGCAGGATTTGCAGCTGCGCGGCGCACACTACACCGAGGTGTTCGACGGCCACGCGGGCAACAACTACACCTCCGAGGCGGTGCTCGCAACCGGCGGGATCGACGCGGTGCTTTCCGAGTTCAACTGCACGCTGCCGGGTATCGAACCGATCTGTGACGAGCTCAAGATCAAACAGATCTGTCTGGACGACGTTGCGAAGAAAGCGAACGCGGAGTACCGTCCGTTTGTCTTTGAGACCCGCAAGGAGGACAGCGACGCGATCATCGACGCGATTATCGAGGCATACAAGGCCCGCCGCGGCGTGGTACCGCTCAACCTGCTGCCCGAGCACGGCAACAAAAATACCATCACCGGTGTTTCGGAGGTTTCGCTCAAGCAGTTCCTCGGCGGGAACTGGAAGCCGCTCATTGATCTGATCGTGTCGGGCGACATCAAGGGGGTTGCCGGCGTGGTTGGCTGCTCCAACCTGACGTTTGGCGGTCATGATGTACTTACCGTTGAGCTGACGAAAGAACTGATTAAACGGGATATTATCGTCCTGTCGGCGGGCTGCTCGTCGGGCGGGCTGGAAAACTGTGGCCTGATGACCCCCGAAGCCGCCGAACTTGCGGGCCCCAAGCTCCAAGCGGTCTGCAAAAAGCTGGGAATCCCGCCCGTGCTCAACTTCGGGCCCTGCCTCGCGATTGGACGGCTTGAGATCGTCGCGACCGAGCTGGCCCAGGCGATTGGCGTTGACCTGCCGCAGCTCCCACTGGTCCTCTCCGCGCCCCAGTGGCTGGAAGAGCAGGCGCTGGCGGACGGTGCGTTCGGGCTGGCGCTCGGCCTGCCGCTGCATCTGGGCGAGCCGCCGTTCATCACCGGCAGCAAGCTGGTGACCAAGGTGCTGACCGAGGATATGAAGTCCCTGACCGGCGGGCAGGTCGTGATTGATCCGGATGGGCAGTCGGCGGCCGAACGCCTGGAAAAGATCATTCTGGAAAAACGTGCCGGGCTGAATATATAAAGGGGGTCGGCAGCATAATGAAAAGGATTCTGATTGATGCGGACAAGTGCGATGGCTGCAAAAACTGTTCGATCGCCTGCATGAACGCCCACCGGACCGACGGCGGGGACAGCGTCTATACCCTTGACCTGAACGACCCGGCGAACGAAAGCCGCAACTTCATCCGGCTGGACGGGGACGGGCATTATAAGCCGATCTTCTGCCGCCATTGTGATGTCCCGATGTGCGCGGGGAGCTGTATGAGCGGCGCGCTCCAGAAGGATCTGCAAACCGGGCTGGTCACCTATGATGAGGATCGGTGCGGCTCCTGCTATATGTGCGTCATGAACTGCCCATACGGGGTGCCAAAGCCCGACCGGGTTTCCCGCACAAAGGTCATCAAATGCGATTTCTGCAAAGACAAGGGCGGCGAGCCGAGCTGCGTCAAAGCCTGCCCGAAAAAAGCGATCTGGGTAGAGGAGGTATAAGATGCGGCATCTGATTATAGGCGCTTCCGCGGCGGGGATTACAGCGGCTAAAACCATCCGCCAGTGGGAGCCGGAGGATGAAATCACGGTGGTGTCGGCTGACACACAGGTGCATTCCCGCTGTATGCTCCATCATTTCCTGAGCGGCCACCGTACCGCCGAGGGGATCAACTTTGTGTCCGAGGATTTTTTTGAGAAAAACCACATCCGGTGGCTGAAGGGTGAGCGGGTGGACCGGGTGGACACCGCCGCCAATCTGGTGCACCTTGACTGCGGCGCCGAGGTCCCGTATGACCGCCTGCTGCTCGCTTCGGGCGCAAACTATTTCATCCCGCCGCTCCCCAACTTCCGGGAGGCGAAAAACGTCTATGGGCTGCGCGATCTTTCGGATGCACAGAAGATCAGCAAGGCAGCGGAGGGCAGCAAACAATGCGTGATCGTCGGTTCGGGCCTGGTCGGGCTGGATGCCGCAAACGCCCTTTGTGAACGCGGGATCAGCTGTGCGATTGTCGAGATGGCCGACCGGATTTCCCCGCTTCAGCTCGACGCGATTGCTGCTAAACCCTATCAGAAGCTGTTCGAACAAGCGGGCTGCACCTTCTACCTCGCAGAAAAGGCCGCAGGTTCCGAGATCGACGCACAGGGCAATATCACATCCATTTCGCTCGAGAGCGGGACTGTCCTGCCTTGTGATTTCGTGGTGGTAGCGGCAGGGGTGCGCCCGGCGATCGGCTTCCTCGAGGGCAGCGGGATCAAGACCGGCCGCGCGGTTGAAGTGGACCGCTATCTGCGCACCAACGTTGAAAATGTGTGGGCGGCGGGCGATGTCGCCGGAATCACCGGCATCTGGCCTAACGCGATGGAGCAGGGCGAAACCGCCGCAAAGAATATGTGCGGCGCCCAAGTCCCCTATGAAAACACCTACGGGATGAAAAATACCATGAACTTCTATGGCCTGACCACCCTTTCCCTCGGGATCAATACCCCACAGGAGGGGGACGAGGTGGTTGTCCGGGAGAGCCGGGAGAGCTATAAGCGTGCCATCCTGCGGGACGGCGTGGTCACCCATGTGATCCTTCAGGGCGATATCTCCAATTCCGGGTTCTGGCAGGAGCTGGTCAAGCATCATATCCCGGTGGGGCACCTGAAAAAATCGGTGTTCGACCTGAGCTACGCCGATTTTTACCAGTATGACCCCAAGCATGGCCTCTTCGAATGGAAGGTGCCACAGGCATAAAAGCAGCATCAAAAACGGGCCCCTCATGCGGGGGCCCGTTTTTCCTGTTCGGGACATGTTTCACATCTTTAAATATAGGTGGCTTTTTGCAAGTGAAAAAGTCACCTCTCGCCGTCCATAGGCGACAATTCACCCGAAAAACTGCCGCCACAGCGGCAGTGAAAAAAATCGAGTAAAACTTTAGATCTTGAACAGGCTCTTAGAGATGGGATAGGTTCTTGATCTTCACAGCTTTCGGGTGAAAATATCGCTCTCTTCGAGCAGGGCCTCCACAGTCTCGATCCCCAGCCGCCGCAGCAGTTCGATCACATAGGGGTTATCGATCGGGGTCGGAAACGCGGCTGCATCCCCATAAGCCGCGACGTTCTCCCGCCCCTGCTCGGTCGGAATCACACGCTTCGGCCCGCCGACACATCCGCCGGGGCACCCCATCCCTTCAAAAAAATTGGCATTGGAGGTCCCTTCGAGTACCTCCTGCATCATCTGCCTGCATGAAGGAACCCCATCCGCACTGCGTACCCGCACCTCAACCTTGCGGTGTGGGTTCAGCCGCTCCACGGTTGATTTCACCGCCTCGCCCACTCCGCCCGCGTGTGCATAAATCCGGCCTGCGCGGGAGGAATGATCCTTCTCCTCGTCCGGCAGGGTGGAAGGGTCAATCCCGGCGGCAGTAAATACCTCCCGGATTTCCTCAAAGGTCAGCACATAATCCACCGCACCGGCGAGGTCAGGCTCGCGGGCTTCGGCTTTTTTGGCAAGGCAGGGACCGATAAAAACGGTGAGCGCATCCGGATGGAGGGCCTTTACTGCCCGTCCACAGGCGACCATCGGGGAAACTGACGGGGGCAGATGCGGGATAAGCTGGCTGTAAACCTTGCGGATCATCCCGATCCAAAGCGGACAACAGCAGCTTGTGAGCTGGTAATCCCCCTCTTTGCGGATATTTTTATCAAATTCAAACGCCTCTTTCAGGGTGAGGATGTCGGCAAACAGGGCAACCTCCACCATGCCGTCGAAGCCGAGCTTTCGGAATGCGCTGCGCAGCATCCCGGGCGTGACCTGTGCACTGAACTGTCCGTGAAACGCCGGAGCTACCAGCACATAGGCCAGCCCTTGATGGTTCCGGACCGCCTCAAGCGCGGCGACCACATCCTTTCCCGCTACAATTTTGTGCCCCCGGCAGGCCTCCACACAGGCGGTACATCCGGTACACCGGGTCATGTCGATTGCAATATGGCCGTTTCCGTCCGGAGCAGCCGCGTCAAACCCGCACGCCTCCACGCAAGCGGGGGTCCCGCCCGGACAGTCGCATTCCGCCAGCTTCCAGACGACCGGATATTTTTTCGGACTGAGCAGACAGTCAAGCTGTTTGGGGTCGTACTCCTCGCTTGCCTTAATCTGGCGCACCGCCTCGGGCAGGTTGCGCCGCACCGCTGCCGCCAGCAGCGTCTGGTAAAGCTCCTCAAAAGTTGCCATAAAAACTCCCCTTCCGATATGGTCCATCTGAAAGATAGCGTAACCAGAAAGGGAATTTTTATGTGGGACGCCGGTTGATAAACGAGGGGGCTTATCTCGGCTGTACTTCCAGCGTGAATTCTTGCGGGCCCTGGTCCTTTTCCTTGCTGTAAAGGACCGTCCGGATGCTGCTTTTCAGCAGGCGGTTTTTTCCGGACGCATCCTCTGTCTCATAAAGATGCAGGATCGTCCGAATCGCTTCGGCCTCTGGATCGTGGGGCTCCTCCTGCATCTGCACAAGCTGGCTTTCCAGACGGTTTGCGGTCTCGTACAAGGAAATGCGCTTCTGTTCGATTGTATGGAACCTTTTCCGGAAGGTCTCCGGGGTATAGACACCCTGTTCCAATAGATCATGAAGCCTGTCAAGCTGTCGTTCGACGCTGGAAATTGTTCGGCGCACCTGCTCAAGCGCATGAAGCGTTGCGGTGTTATCGGAGGGAGCGGGAGCCTGCACCTGAATACCGGCCAACATCTCCGCGAGCAGGCCGAGCAGTTCCGCTTCGACATAAGCGATGTTGGAGGATTTGCAGTCACATTGCCGGTTGGGGCATTTTAGGTAGCTCCACCGGCCCTTGGAGGTCTGCACTACCATTCTGGAACCGCACTTTTTGCAGACACAAATTCCGGCGAGCGGGTTCCGCACCACCCCGGTATAGCAGGGCGGATGCCAACGCTCATGCAGGATTTTGCCTGCCTGCCGCCAGACCGCTTCGTCGATGATCGGGGGATGCAGCCCATCCACGACAATCCAGTCGTCCTCCGGGCGGTTGGCAGCACTGCGCCCGCTTTTTCCATTGTGGACACCGACGGTGCGGTTATAAAAGATCTTCCCGGCATAGACCGGATTTTTTAGGATGTGCCGGACCGAAACGGCGGCAAAGCGGTCCGACCGTCTCGGCTGCGCCCCCAGCGCGTTGATCTGATCCGCGATCGCCTGGCACCCAATCCCTTGGTGGACGTACAGGTCATAGATCATACGCACAAAATAAGCCTCCTCCTCAACAATCCGGAGGGTCGGCCGTTTCCCGACATGGTCGCGCGCATAACCATATGGAACGCTGGAGACATGTCCCCCTTCTTTTACCGTCTGAAGAATACCGCGATGCAGCCGCTTGGTGATCATCTTGTATTCCCTTCGAGAAAGAAAGGTCTTGAATTCGGTCAGTTCTTCGTCCAGATCGTCGTTGAGGTCATAGACCTTTTCGAGGGTCACGATCTTGGTCCCGGAACATTTGAAGGCATCCAGAATGATCCCTTGATCCCGCATCCCGCCGCGCCCAAGGCGGTCGATGTCCACACAGAGGACCGAATCATACATCCCGTTTTCCACATCCTCCAGCAGCTGCATCATCTGCGGCCGTAGGTACAGGCTGTCCCCTGTCACAACCTCTTCATAATAGCGGGCAATCAAAAGCTGATGCTGGTTTGCAGCTGCTTGCAGCTGCATCTTGTGGCGGGAAAGGGTCTCTTCGAGCGGCTCGCCTGGATCGTCCGAACGGCTTTTGCGCAGATAGACCGCGGATGCCATAGGATCACCCCTGTTTTTGTGGATTCACCTCTATTGTATGTGGAAGATGCATTTTTTAGAGGTAAAGAAATCCCCCGCATGTTTTTTCGTCTGATCGCGACACGCTTTGCCCGCTCTATCTGCTATAATTTTTGGACGAACTACTGTACAAATCCCAGAGAAAGGAGTATACTATATACAAAACCTACAGGTATGTGCAGAGAAAACCTTACAGAAGAAAGGAGCGGGACGGATGGCAAAGCAGACGATTATCACGATCGGCAGAGAATATGGAAGCGGCGGCAGGGAGATCGGCAGCAAGCTGGCTCAGAAGATGGGGCTTACCTATTATGACAAGGAACTGCTGGTACTTGCAGCCAAAGAAAGTGGGATTGCACAGGAGCTTTTTGAGCACAATGACGAGATGCCAGTCAATAGCCTGCTCTATTCCCTGTCGGTCCATCCGTATTCGGCGGGAAATCTGGCTGGAATGCAGAATATGCCGCTCACCCAGAAGATGTTTTTGGCGATTTTTGAGGTGATCCAGAAGATCGCCCAGAAGGAGGACTGCGTCATCGTCGGGCGGTGTGCGGACTATGCGCTGCGCGATTACCCCGATTGTCTGAATGTGTTTGTCCATGCGCCGCTCCCCTACCGGATCGAGCGGGTCTGCAAGCGCAATGGGCTGGACATGTACGAGGCCAAGGAGCGCATCCTCAGGACCGACAAAAAACGGGCCTCCTATTACAATTCCTACTCCGACCGCAAATGGGGAAGCCTGCAAAGCTATCACCTCTCGTTTGACAGCAGCCTGCTCGGGGTAGACGGCTCGGTCGCATTGATTCAGCATTTTGTGCAGTCGCGGCTGTGAGTGACGATAGCGAAGGGCGGCGGCCAGAAAATCATAACGAGAAGTTTCGCCAGCCTTTTCAAAGGCTGCGGGGTCGAGGGGCAGAATCCCCGCCGCTTGCCCCAGTGCGAGGGCTGAGGGGATAGGGCTTGTCCTACCAGAATGGAAAGGAAGAACGAAATGCAATGTATAGATATATCATCGACAGGATCGAAGGAAGGTTCGCTGTAATCGAAGGCGAGAACGGCGAGATGAGCGGGGTGGAACTTTCCCGGCTGCCGCAGGGGGTTTCCGAAGGAAGCGTAGTAATCCACCACATAGGGGAGTGGAGCGTGGACGCCGAGGAGACCGAGGCGAGGCGCGCACGGATGCGCGAAAGGCTGCGCCGCTTGACCAGGGGCGCGGAGGAGTGACCACACAGCTGGGACGGCAGCGCAAAAGCGTGCCGTCCCGCTTTTTGTCCGTAAGAAAGGCGGAACTTTTTTAGGAGGGATCGGTGGAATCTTATGGTAAATCTTTTGGTGCGCCTGTTCGTCAAAAATAGCGAGCAGACGCATCTGCCCGAAGTGCGCGGCCGGTATGGGATGCTGAGCGGCGGGGTGGGGATCGTCCTCAACCTCTGCCTGTTTGCCGCAAAATTCCTTGCGGGGCTGTTCGCTTCCTCAATCGCGATCACTGCCGACGCGTTCAACAACCTTTCGGACGCGGGCAGCTCGGTTGTCACGCTGGTGGGGTTCCGGATGGCGTGCGCTCCTGCTGACAGCGAGCATCCGTTTGGACATGGGCGGATCGAATATGTCTCGGGGTTGGCGGTCTCGGTGGCAATCCTGCTGGTCGGGGTAGAGCTGGGAAAAAGCTCGGTGGAAAAAATCCTGCATCCCGAAGCGATCCAATTCAACACGCTGTCCATGGGGATTCTGGCGGTTTCGGTGGTGGTTAAACTCTGGATGTGTTGGTTCAACCGGTCGCTTGGCAACCGGATCGGTTCCACCGCAATGCGTGCCACCGCGATGGACAGCCTGACCGATGCGGTGGCAACAGCGGCAGTTGCTGCCGGTACGGTGATCGGGCACCTGTCCGGGCTGCTGCTTGACGGTTGGATCGGCCTGCTGGTGGCCGCGTTTATCCTGTATACCGGCTATCACACCGCCAAGGACAGCCTTTCGCCGCTGCTTGGCCAGACGCCTGACCCGGAATTTGTGAACCAGATCGCTGAAACGGTGATGCGTCACGATGAGGTAATCGGGATGCACGACCTGATTGTGCACGATTACGGGCCGGGGCGGCGGATTATCTCGCTGCACGCAGAGATGCCCTGCACAATGGATGTGCTCGTCATGCACGATGCGACCGATCTGCTCGAGCTGGAGCTGCGTCACAAGTTCAACTGCGAGGTGACCATCCATATGGACCCGATCGAGGTGAACAATCAGGCGATTACCGATATGCGCAAACGCCTGGCCGCGCTGGTGCAGGAGATCGACCCCGCCCTTTCCATCCATGATTTCCGGATGGTCTGGGGAAAGAGCCACACCAACCTGATCTTTGACCTGCTGGTCCCTTATCAGTTCCCGATGAGCAATTCCGAAGTTTCCAAGCTGGTGCAGGAGCGGGTGCGCCAGATGGAGGACGGGCAGTATTTTGCGGTGGTCAAGGTCGAGCAGGCATTTGTCTGAATCTTGAGGATGGAGCAGACGCCGCCTGGGCGGATACATACCGTGGCAAAAAACAGCGAAGCCGGGGCTGATCCAGCCCCGGCCTCAAGATTATTTTTCGGATTCTTTCCGCTCCATCAGCTGCTCGGCATCCAGCTCGAGCGGGGCGCTGTCCCCTTGCTCCAACGCATGGATCCCGGCGTCAATCAGCCGGAGCAGCGCTTCGTTTTCGGGCAGCGGTTCACTGTTCAACCCCATCGCTTTCTCCCCCCTTTTCGTGCGCTTTCAGATATGCTTTTACCCCTTCGAACGTCTCATCACTGATGATATGCTCGATCCGGCAGGCGTCCTGGCTGGCCGTTTCGGGGCAAACCCCCAGAACAGACTCCAAAAAGCGGGAGAGCAGCAGATGCCGCTCATAAATCGCTTCGGCTTTTGCGCGCCCGGATTCGGTGAGCAGGATGCGTCCGGTGTCTTCCATGACGATCAGGCCATCCCGCCGCAAAATCGACATCGCCCGGCTGACGCTGGGTTTGGTATAATCGAGCTCGTTTGCAATGTCGATCGACCGCACCGACCCGTTGCGGTTTTCCAAAACGAGGATGGTTTCCAGATAATTTTCTCCCGACTCGTGCATGGCGCGCCCTCCTGCTTCCAAAAGTATCATCCATAGTTTAACATAAACCGCGGGCCTACGCAAGGGAAAGGGCGCTGCCCAGGGCAAAAAGGCCCCGGGGGTCAGCCTTTTTCGAACCATGCGGTCAGCTGCATCTTGCTTCCCGGCTTGGAACCATCGTAATAATTGACATCCCCGGTTTTCCCGCATACCCGGATTTTGAGGCGGTCTCCATCTGCCGCAAGAATCTCCATCCGGTTATCCACAGCCGGCTGATGCTCGGCATAGTAAAAGGTTCCATCCACCTCTTCCGCCCCGTTGGGTTGCTCCAAAGAAAATCCAGTTTGTAATTGATCGGCCAAAATTTCATTTTTGTAGAAATTGATCTCCCAAATAGGCTCCGCTTTCAGCGCCTGTGTATCTTCATGCAGATGGGTCCCTTTGGCAAACCGCATCTCAAGGCAAAACATGTCCGGATCTTCCCCGGTTCCATCCCCTTTAATCAAATGCCACACCGCCTGTTTTACGGGGTAGGTCTCCACACCGCAAAACCGTTCCAGATAAAAAACCTGTTCCTGCATCGGTCATCCCTCCGAAGCCATCTTATCGCGGGGAGCTGCGGTTGTCAAGCATCCGGCCTGACCACCTAGGGATTGTCTGAAAAATCGAAAAAAGCGGCTGGAATCCGCTGGAAATACAAAAGCAAATCGAAAGGAAGTGGAGCGATGAAACGCTATATCCTCGCGCTCGATCAGGGGACAACCAGTTCCCGCGCGATTCTGTTCGACCGGGATCAGACGATCGTTGAGATGGCGCAGAAGGAGTTCACCCAGCTTTACCCGCAGGAGGGATGGGTGGAACACGACCCGATGGAGATCTACTCCTCCCAGTATGCGGTGATGATGGAGGTGATCGCCAAAAGCGGGGTGGATGTCTCCGAGATCGCGGGGATCGGGATCACCAACCAGCGGGAGACCACTATCCTTTGGGACCGCAATACCGGCCGGCCGATCTACCATGCGATTGTCTGGCAGTGCCGGCGCACCGCCGGGATCGTCGACCAGCTCAAAGCGGATGGGCACACCGAATATATCCGGCAGTCCACCGGACTGATTCCGGACGCCTATTTTTCCGCCACCAAGGTCAAATGGATTCTCGACCATGTCGAGGGGGCGCGGGAACGTGCGCGCCGGGGGGAAATCCTGTTTGGTACGGTGGATAGTTGGCTGATCTGGAAACTAACCGGCGGGGCAGTCCATGTGACCGACTATACCAATGCGTCCCGCACCATGCTCTATAACATCAAGACCCTCGAATGGGATTCAAAATTACTCGACATTTTGGATATTCCATCTGAAATATTACCAAAAGTACATAACTCCAGCGAAATCTACGGGTATACAGTGATCCAGGACACCCAGATTCCGATTGCAGGAATCGCGGGTGACCAGCAGGCGGCGCTGTTTGGGCAGACCTGTTTCGGAAAAGGGGAAGCGAAAAATACCTATGGTACCGGCTGTTTTCTGTTGATGAACACGGGCGGTACCCCCTGTGACAGCAAAAACGGCCTGCTCACCACAATCGCAATCGGTCTAAATGGGAAGGTGCAGTATGCGCTTGAGGGCAGCGTCTTTGTAGGCGGTGCGGTGATCCAATGGCTGCGCGATGAGCTGCGGTTCATCACCGAAAGCCGGGACGCAGAGTATTACGCGCGCAAGGCTGACAGCACCGGAGGCGTCTATATTGTACCCGCGTTCACCGGGCTGGGTGCGCCCTATTGGGATATGTACGCGCGGGGGTGTATTGTCGGGCTGACTCGGGGTACCAAGCGGGAGCATTTGATCCGAGCGGCACAGGAGTCGATTGCCTACCAGAGTATGGAACTGGTCGAAGCGATGGAAAAGGATACCGGTACGCCGATGTCTGAGCTGAATGTGGACGGCGGCGCGAGCCGGGATACGTTCCTGATGCAGTTTCAGGCGGATGTGCTGAACAAGCCGGTATGCCGTCCGCAGATTCAAGAGACAACCGCGCTGGGCGCCGCCTATCTGGCCGGTTTGGCAACCGGGGTCTGGAAGGATCAGGAGGAGATTAAGCAGATGCGCGGCAATGCGGTGCATTTCCTCCCAAACATGGATTCCCAAACCCGTGAAACGCTGGTGCGCGGTTGGAAAAAAGCGGTTGGCCGTTCCCTCGACTGGGCAGAGCATTAGTCTCCCTTTTCCCCTTGACCGAAAGGCCGGGGGGAATTTGTATTCCCAACCCCTTATTACCTGCCAAGCGCCCAGCCGCCACATTCGGCTCTGGCGCGGACCCATACAGAACGGTTGGATTCCGGCCATTGTTCCCTATTTTTCTACTGATTCTGTATTTTATAGCCAAATAACTTGTTCCTGTTTCATAAATGTGTTACAATGACTGCAAAGCAGCGGAGGAAATTTCAACCGACAGGGAGCAGGGTATGGCGGCATCCATCGTATTTATCGACAGCGAAATCGGCATGACAGACGGAAAGGTCATGGACCTGGGGGCAATCCGGCAGGATGGCGCCTGTTTTCATTCTGCCTCGTTACAGGATTTCTCCGCCTTTCTCTCCGGCTCCGATTTCATATGTGGCCACAATATCATCCATCATGACCTGAACTATATCCAGAGGCAGCACAATATCCCGATTCCGGCAGGCATCGTGGACACCCTCTACCTCTCTCCCCTGTTGTTCCCGCAAAGGCCCTACCACGCGCTTTTGAAGGATGATAAGCTTCAGGCGGACGAGCTGAACAATCCGCTCAATGACGCCCAGAAGGCGCGGAAGCTCTTTTTTGATGAGGTGAACGCCTTTTCTGAACTGCGCCCCAATCTCGGGCAGATTTACTATGGCCTGCTGAACCAGTTCGAAGAGTTCAAAGGCTTTTTCGCATACATAGGCTACCAGCCGCGCCCCCTGAACCTCCCGGAGCTGATCCAAGCGGAATTCTCGGGTAGGGTTTGCGAGCATGCGGATATCCGCCTCCTGATTGCGGAACATCCCATCGCATTGGCCTACGCGCTGGCCTTGATCGATACCAATGATTCCCATTCGATCACCCCGCCATGGCTGACCCAGAACTATCCGCAGATCGGGTTTGTGATCAAGGCGCTTCGCGGCACCCCCTGTCGGGCCGGCTGTGCCTATTGTACCGGCGCCCTGAACATCCACCGGAAACTGAACGAATTTTTTGGTTTTGATGGGTTCCGCACCTATGGCGGCGAGCCGCTTCAGGAAAGGGCGGCACAGGCGGCGGTGGATGGGAAATCGCTGCTCTCGGTGTTCCCCACCGGAGGCGGGAAGTCGGTCACCTTCCAGCTGCCCGCCCTGATGGCTGGGCAGGCGGAGCATGGGCTTACCGTCGTAATCTCCCCGTTGCAATCACTGATGAAGGACCAGGTGGACAACCTGAACGAGCGGGGGATCGCCGACGCCGTTACGGTGAACGGGCTTCTCAGCCCTATCGAACGGGCCGAGGCGCTGGAACGGGTCGCAAGCGGGCGGGCCTCGCTGTTTTACCTATCGCCGGAACAACTGCGCTCCCGCACCATCGAGAAGCTGCTCTATTCCCGCAATGTGGTCCGCTTCGTCATTGATGAAGCGCACTGTTTTTCCGCCTGGGGGCAGGACTTCCGGGTGGACTACCTGTATATCGGGGACTTTATCCGCGAGCTACAGGAGAAAAAACAGATGCATACCCCGATCCCGGTTTCCTGCTTTACGGCAACCGCAAAGCAGAAGGTCATCAGCGACATCCGCGATTATTTCAAGGAAAAACTGGGGGTGGACCTCGAGCTGTTTGCATCTGCTGCTGTGCGGGAAAATCTGCATTACGTTGTGCTGCATCAGGAAACGGAGGATGAAAAATACAATACGCTCCGCTCGCTGATCGAAACGCACCCCTGCCCAACGATCGTCTACGTCTCCCGGACCAAGCGGTCGAAGCAGCTCGCAGAAAAGCTGACAGGCGACGGCTTTCCCGCGCGCCCGTTCTACGGCAAGATGGAGCCCAGCGAAAAGGTGGAAAACCAGGAAGCTTTCATCCGCAACGAGGTCCGGGTGATCGTCGCCACCTCCGCTTTTGGCATGGGCGTCGATAAAAAGGATGTTGGGCTTGTGGTCCACTACGATATCTCGGATTCCCTCGAAAACTATGTGCAGGAAGCGGGTAGGGCAGGGCGTGACCCCGCCCTTTCCGCCGAATGCTATGTCCTGTTCAACGATAACGACCTGGACAAGCATTTCCTCCTGCTGAACCAGACCAAACTGAGCATCAGTGAAATCCAGCAGGTTTGGAAAGCCATAAAGGACCAGACCAAAAACCGCGCTACCGTCTGCTGTTCCCCGCTGGAAATCGCGCGGCAGGCGGGGTGGGACGATTCGGTCAGCGATATTGAAAGCCGGGTCAAATCCGCTGTCGCCGCGCTCGAGAACGCGGGGTATGTCAAACGCGGGCGAAACGTACCCCACATTTACGCAACCAGCATCTTCCCCAAGAATATGGTGGAGGCCAGCTTCAAGATCGACCGTTCCAAACTGTTCTCCCATTCTCAGAAGACCAGCGCCAAGCGGATCATTCAGCATCTCATCTCCTCCCGCAGCCGTGCGGTTGCGGGAAACGATGACGCGGAATCCCGCGTCGATTATCTCGCCGACATCCTGGGAATCCCCAAGTTCGAGGTGATAGAATGCGTCAACCTGATGCGTCAGGCCGGGCTTCTGGCCGACTCGAGGGACATGTCCGCCTTTCTCTTCAAGAACGACACACAGAACCGCTCCGCCTTGATGCTCGGTCGTTTTGCCCGGCTGGAACGGTTCCTGCTCTCCAAGATCGGGGAACAGGAGAATGGCTTTGCACTGAAAGAGCTGAACGAAGAGGCTGCGCGCGAAGGGATCGCCTATACTTCGGTCAAAAATATCCGCACCATCCTCTATTATCTGACGATCAAAGGCTACATCACCAAACGGGAGTACTACGACCAGCAATATGCGGTTGTGATTCCGCTGGTGGAATCTTCCAAGCTGGTTGAAAAGTTCCAGAAGCGGGTGGACCTCTGCCAGTTTATCGTGAAAAAACTGTACGCCCTCAGCGTCCCCTCCGATTCCTCGGAGGAGAAAGGCGAAACCTTTGTCCAGTTTTCACTGGTCGGGTTGTACCAGGACTATCTTGCACAGTCCAAGGGCAACCCCTCGGTCCCCAAAATTTCCCTCAAAGATGTGGAGGATGCGCTTTTGTATCTGTCCAAAATTGGCGCCATGCGGCTGGAAGGCGGGTTCCTCGTTCTTTATAATGGTATGGAGATCAACCGGCTGGTCCTTGACAATAAAATCCGTTATAAAGTGGAGGACTATAAAACGCTGAATGCGCACTATAAACAGAAAATCCAGCAGATCCACATTGTCGGTGAATACGCAAACCTGATGGTCCGCGATTATAACGCCGCGTTGCAGTTTGTGCAGGATTACTTCCAGCTCGATTACAGGAAGTTCCTCGCCAAATATTTTAAAGAAGAACGCGCCAAAGAAATTGACCGGAATATTACTCCGGAAAAATACCGGCAGTTGTTTGGCGAGCTTTCGGAAACCCAAGCAAGCATCATCAATGATTCGGAGTCCAGATATATTGTGGTGGCTGCCGGACCCGGAAGCGGAAAAACGCGCGTCCTGGTCCACAAGCTGGCGGCGCTCCTGCTCCTCGAGGACGTCAAGCACGAACAGCTCCTGATGGTGACCTTTTCCCGCGCCGCGGCCACCGAATTCAAAAAGCGGCTGATTGCCCTGATCGGCAATGCGGCCAACTTTGTCGAGATCAAAACCTTTCACTCCTACTGCTTTGACCTGCTGGGCAAGATCGGCAGTCTGGAAGGGGTGGAGGACGTGGTCAAAAATGCCGCAGAGATGATCGAAAACGGCGAGGTCGAACCCGGCCGGATTGCCAAAACCGTACTGGTCATCGACGAAGCGCAGGACATGGACAGCAATGAATACCGGCTGGTCCGCGCGTTGATGCAGCGCAATGACGACATGCGTGTGATTGCCGTGGGGGATGATGACCAGAACATCTACCAGTTCCGCGGTTCGGATTCCAAATATATGCACGCCCTGATTGAGGAGTTTGGCGCTGTGCAGTACGAGATGACCGAAAACTACCGCAGCAGCAGGGCAATCGTCTCTCTTGCGAATCTGTTTGCCCGTTCGATCGAAAACCGGATGAAATCGGAGGAGATCAAAGCCATCCGCAAAGAGGCCGGCACAGTTCAGATCATCCACCATACCAGCGCGCACCTGGAATATCCGGTTGTGGAGCAGATCGCCAGAACCTACCGCGGCGGGAAGGTCTGCGTCCTGACGAATACCAACGAAGAGGCCCTCCGGGTGCTCGGCCTGCTGACCAAACGCAATATCCGCGCGAGGCTGATCCAGTCTATGGATGGGTTCCGTCTCTATAACCTCTCTGAAATCCGGTTCTTCCTGAAGGTCGTGGACCAGAAGCGCGGCTTGGCCCCGGTTATCAGCGACCGGGCCTGGGAGGAAGCGAAAGACCGGCTCCAAACGGTTTACCGCGGCAGCACCTGCCTTGAGGTCTGCCTGAACCTCATTGCTGAGTTTGAAAAGGTGAACCGCCGCGAAAAATACTTCAGCGACCTCAAGGAATTTGTCATGGAATCGCAATATGAGGACTTTTATTCGGATGATCTGGAAACCGTATCGGTCTCGACCATCCACAAATCCAAGGGACGGGAATTCGACAGCGTCTACTTGCTGTTAAACCATGTCCAGATGTACAGCGACGCCGACCGCCGCAAACTGTATGTCGGCATCACCCGCGCCAAAAGCAATCTGTACATCCATTGCAATACCGGCCTCTTTTCCATCTTCCATCTGCCGGATGTTGAAAAGCGCGAGGACTTCACCGCATATCCAGAACCGGAGGAGATCACGCTCCAACTGACCCATCGGGACGTTGTCTTGGGCTTTTTCAAGGGAAAGAAGCCGCTGGTTACCAGGCTCCGCAGCGGATGCCCGCTCACGGTTGACCACGAGTACCTTCTGGCCCGGGTGGAGGGGAAGCTGTTCCGCGTTGCGAAATTTTCCAAAGCCGCTGTCGACCGGCTGCACTTTTTGAACCGGAAAGGGTACCGCCTGGTTTCCGCAAACGTGCGCTTTATTGTTGCGTGGAAAGGAAAAGAGGATTCCGAAGAAACAGCGGTCCTACTGGCGGATATCCACCTATCCAGCCGTGTTTCTGAAGTGTAAGAGCCTATTCAGCATCTTAAGTTTTACTCGATTTTTTTGCTCCGGCCCAAGAGCCGATGCTTCGCATCGGTTGGCCTATGCACGCCGATCTCCGCGCTAAGAGCCGCCTGCGGCGGTTGCGCTCCGAAACGCTCGCTGCGGCTCGCAGTGCGGCGGCAGCTTTTCGGGTGAATTGCCGCCTAAAAGGCGGCAAAAGGGAGCTCTTTTTGCAAGGGAAAAACCCCCTGCAAAGATGCTGAATAGGCCCTTAGAAAAGAAAAAGGTTGACCTTTCCAAGCGGATAAATTATACTGAAAGGGAGGCCGGTATGCGGACTTCGGCAACCGGGCCGTTCAACGAAAATGATGCGAGGGAGGGCCTGCCATGAAAAAATTTGTGATTACGATAGCGCGTGAATATGGGAGCGGCGGAAAACAGATCGGAAAACTGCTGGCAAAAGAGCTGGGGGTCGGTTACTACGACCGGGAGCTGCTCCGAATGGCCTCGGATGACAGCGGGATCAATGAATCCCTCTTCGCCAATGCGGATGAAAAATTCAAGCGCACCCTGCTCTTTAAGACAGCGCGCGGCGCTTATACCGGTGAGCTGATCCCGCCGGACAAGGGGGAATTCACCTCGAACGAAAATCTCTTCAACTTTCAGGCGCGGGTGATCCGGCGGTTGGCCGAGAGCGAGTCCTGCATCATCATTGGACGGTGCGCTGATTACATCCTGCGGGATATGGAGCACGTGGTCCGAATCTATGTGCATGCGCCGTTTGAGCACTGCGTGAACGAGTCCATGCGGATCCATCCGCAGATGACCCGGGAGGAGGTTACACGCTATATCACCAAAATCGACAAGGAGCGCGCACTCTACTACAAATACTTTACCGGTCTGGACTGGAAGAACGCGGATAACTATGACCTCTGCCTGAACAGCAAGGAACTGGGCTGGGAGAAATGCGTCTCGCTGGTCAAGGCGTATCTGGAGATCAAATTGAGCTAAAGGCTGGTTGAAAGGATAAGACCTCTGAATCAGGAAAATAAGCAAGCCCCCGCCGCCCCATTTTGGGGCGGCGGGGGCTTGTTTCACGTCATCCGGATTTCCCGTCCGGGCAGTTATGTACTGGATTCCTCGTACATGCTGTACAGGCTGTGATAAATGCCCCGTTGTTCCATCAGCTCCGCGTGGTTTCCCTGCTCGGCGATGCCATCTTCGGTTAGAACCAGAATCATATCCGCGCCGCGGATGGTGGTCAACCGATGGGCAATCGTAAAGGTAGTACGCCCATGCGCCAGCTTTTCGAGCGACTGCTGGACAATCCGCTCGCTTTCGTTATCGAGCGCCGAGGTAGCTTCATCAAGAATCAGGACAGGCGGATTTTTGAGGAACACCCGCGCAATGCTGATCCGCTGTTTCTGACCGCCCGAGAGCCGCACCCCGCGTTCTCCAACATAGGTGTCATACCCATCCGGGAACTCGCTGATAAAGCCATGGGCGCCCGCCAGTTTTGCCGCCTCTATGACCTCCTGCCGGGAAGCGCCCGGCTTGCCATAGGCGATGTTTTCGTAGACTGAACCGGCAAACAGATAGACATCCTGCTGTACCACGCCGATCTGCCGGCGGAGCGAATGAAGGGTGAGGGAACGGATGTCCTGCCCATCGATCAGGATCCGACCGCTGGTCACGTCATAGAACCGCGGGATCAGGTTGCAGAGGGTGGTTTTGCCGCTGCCCGAAGGCCCGACCAACGCGACGCTCTGTCCCGGTTTTACTTCCAGGTTGATATCTGTAAGCACCATCGCCGGATCGTCAGCATAATGGAAACCGACCTGCTCGAACCGGATGTTGCCCTGAACCTCCCCTAATTCAGACGCATCGGGCGCGTCCTCGATATCAACCGGCGCGTCGATTACCTCAATGAACCGCTCGATCCCGGTCATTCCGCGCTGGAACTGCTCGGTAAATTCGACAATCCGCCGCACCGAGGCCAGCAGCGTTGTGACATAGAGCAGATAGGCGATGAAATCGGCGGCGGTGATCTTCCCGTAGGTCATAAACAGCCCGCCGATCACCATGACCGCAAGGTACATCACCCCGTCATAGATGCGGGTGGTGCTGTTGAAGCCAGCCATATAACGGTACTGCTCTTTTTTGATCTCGAGAAACGCTTGGTTCCCCTCGTCGAACTTCTCTTTTTCCAGCTCTTCATTGGCAAAGGATTTGACCACACGCACTCCCAGCAGGCTATCCTCGACCTGTGCGTTGATCTCACCCGTCTGGTTGCGGGACTTCTTGAATGCCCGGCGCATTCTGCGGTTGAAATAGATGGTTGAAAGCAGCATCAGCGGGATAATCGCAAAGATAATCAGGGTCAACAGGAGGCTGTAGTTCGAGAGGATCGCAAACGATACCACGATCTTGAGTCCGGCGATAAAAAATTCTTCGGGGCAGTGGTGGGCAAACTCGGTCACGTCGAACAGATCGCTCGTGATCCGCGCCATGATCTGCCCGATCTTGTTGCTGTCGTAAAAGGTATAGGACAGGCGCTGTAGATGGTCGAACAGGTCGCGGCGCATATCAGTCTCAATCCGGGCACCCATCACATGACCGATGCTCTGCATAAAATAGTTGGCAGATGCATCCACGATCCGTAGAATCAAATAGAGCAGACCAACCCGCAGGATGAGCGAGACGGTCAACCCCGCCGCACCGCTGGTCCCACGGTTGGTAAGGAATCGCACGATCAGCGGCAGCACCAGTTCGCAGACGGTGGTGAGTGCTGCGCAGACCAGGTCGATCAACATAATCGCGGCGTAAGGCTTGAAGTAGGGGGCAAAGCGGCGCAGAAGCACGCTTGTCTTGATCTGTCGGTTGTTCAAAAAATTCCCTCCCGGTGAATTGGTTGTCTGTTGAGAAGCAGTGAGACAGCAGGAGCTTGGCTCCGAATACGCTCTTCCAGCTTGCCGATGTACGATAGGCGAGGCTTCAAAGCATCTTTTTATCTGGCCCCGCAGATATTCTATCACAAATCCAGACAGACTACAACTATATCTCCCTGCGTAAGCAAGGCGACAACATTTAATTTAGGGGGCCAATAGTTCTAAAAGGAACAAAACAAGGACTGCGATTTATCACACTAAAGTATTTTACATATCGCTTTACCCGCAATAGGGCATATAAATGTAAGCTAAATACATCGCATTTGAATTTTTTTGAGGCAAATAAAAGAAGTTTTATAGATCTGGTTAAAAATCAAATCTATAAAACTTCTCCTCTACAAAATCCTAAACGATCCCTTTCTTATTGATCTGAAGAAAAACAAACCGACGAAAATGCAAAAGCCAAAACACGTCTATCATCGCTCTTCCCTAAACTGAAGGGGGACACCGCATCCGGATATTCAAGCGCCAGAATCAGTTTGCCATTCTCTATAGAATCTTTAGGAACTGTAAATTTAACTGGTTTTTCATTCGACGCAACCTTCTGATCATAGAGAATTTGCTCCCCACAGCGAACCACCAGCCTTTGCGGCATTGCATGAATATATTTGAACCGGAATTCTCCTATCAAATCATATTCCACATTTCCAATATCCAAAGTCAGCCCACTTGTTTTTCCTAAAGACCAAGCAAAATCATTTTCAACCTTGCAGATGCCAGATATAAAGTAGCTAGAGCTATCATTATCATTATCATTTGTAAAAGTAAGCTTATCTCCTATCTGATACGGGCATGAAATGATCTTTGACTCTGTATCGTCCTTCCGCTTTTCACGGATTGTCATGGATTCAAAAGCTATCCCAAGGATTCTGGGATCTCCATTCTCTGGGAAAGCTGCATCCGGTAATTTTAAGCGGATCGTCAATTTATCCGGATGTTCAAGTGCCTTTGCCGGAATGATAAACCTCAATTCTCCCGGTTTATCAATCAAATAATAATTTAGGAACACATCATTTACGTAAATCCCTACCCGTTGCGTATTCATAACCCACTTTAGAGAAATTGATACAAGCGCATCATCTTTCAAAGACTTCTGAAGAGGGATTTCCAATTCTGTCTCATATCCCTCTGTCCAGATATGTGTGGCTTCCATGCCACTAAACCCCTTTGATGCATATTGCAGCCCTGTTGCACGAGTGTCAAAATAAAGCTCTGTCCCAAGTTGATATTTAATCGATTGTTTGCTAGAAAAAACAGAAAATAATCTACCAGTTTTATAAGCATTTTCTGGATCAGATGCATCTCCTCGAACAATATATTCTGTAGCGATTCGATCAGCAGAATTTATATAAAAGAATCGTTCCTGATTATCTTCCTTTGTCAAATCAAAAATGCTCTTACCAGCAATGTCCTCTTTTAAAAGAAGCGACAATAAGGTGGGATGTAAATTTGTATAAGAAACTGGCAAATCACTTACACAAAAATTTTTCGTTTCCTGCCCTTTTTTCACTAAAAGCAAAGGATTTTGCGCGTAATTTTCCTCCCCATGATCTGCTAAAACAATAATATTGGCATCATCATAGATCCCCAATTCTTTCATCTGTTCAAAATAAGTCTCTAAAATATTCATGAGACCTATTTGCTGCTTCTCTAATGAGGTCCCTTCCGAATTCCTTTGAGACTTTTCATCTAAAGTATAAGGCTTATGTGTGCCAAATAAATGATACAATCGAAATGCATTTTTATCCTGTAAGGAAAGTCCGTTTTGAGTTAAATCTCTGTAAAAAAAAGCGTCATCCAAAAGATATGAAGTTTCCTCACTACCGCTGTTATCCAACGCTGCATCAAAGTCTCCTGAATACATCCAAACACACTTCTTTAATTCATGAGGAAAGTACCTGCAGGCCGTAAATCTATATAAATAGTATGTCAACGTTGTATACGATCTTATCCGCTTTTTATCGGTAGTGACATTCATAATAAGATCACTCATGCTTGGAGACATAAACTTCCCCTCGGTATAAATACCGGTATTATAATTAGCGTCACGAAGTGTACGGTACAACTCCGTAGACTGATATGCATTTTCCAAATACTCGCTATATGGTGCCTCACTGGTATAAAATTGGCCAGTTAAAATTTGCGGCATTGCAAGAATTGTACGTATTCCACCAGCAACTGTATCAGGATAATAAGTGAACTCGTTCCAAAGCGTCTCCTTATACTCTGGGTGCTGCTCTATAAAATCAGAAAAAAATTGACTGTCATAGGCATCAAGAACAAAAACAATTGTATTTTCATTTTGGGATAATTCAAATCGTCCGGCATTTGTCAGCTGACAATCCGAATTAGGATGTTTATCCGCTGTGATAAAAAGAGTACTAAGCGTGATAATTTGCACACATAAAATCCCAATTGCCAAATAATTGCGTATTGCTTTCCAAGTCTCAGGAGTAAATTTATACAATAACACCGGAGAAATTATGCACAACATCCATATTAGACTGTTCCACACACCTACTCCCTGATATTTTCCCCAGTCTATCGCTCCATCCAATGTTCCATAATCTGTAAGAATAAAATTTCCCTGGATATACAATCCCATTGCAATTCCCCATAGGACACAACAATAGAGTTCTTGTATTTTTCCCTTCAACATCCATCCTAAAAGAGTCATAAAAAATAGCGAAACAAGAGCAACTATCGCGCATGTCCACCAAATATCAGAAAAGGAAAAAAACAGCTCAGATGCATTCGTGATATATATCTGAAATGGACCAAATATGAAAAAAGTAAAAATTAAAAATAATGAGGAAATTATAACTCCTCTTTTACCGATGTTCTCCTGTCTCATCAATCATATCCCCTTCAGCTTCTCAAATAAGCCATCAAAAAGTTACTCTCTGGCTTCGGATTTTCAAGCTTTGTATCAAGCGTGGCCGATCCAACAGATACTTCACATATGCAAAGGCTGAATCTTGTTCTGTATAATAGAATCCGCAATTTTCCTTTCGAAGCAGCGCAACAATATCTGCCCTTGTTTCTGGAACGATCATAATCTCCCCAGCTTGAATCCGTGATCGAACCTCTTCCAAAGGCATCTGTGAACGTTCCTGCAATACAACAATATCGAGGTCTTCCAAGTGCTGTATCCAAGATAGAACATAATAATTTTCCCTGGCAGGTTTCCTATTAGCAATCTGCCACGGAAACACATCTCCTTCAAATGCGATAGAAATTCCCCTTCTAAACGGCAAGGATTTTCTCGGCTTTTCCTCATATTTATCCAAAATTTTTAAAATCTGCTGATCGAACGAATTTTTCTCCATGATTCGCTTTGCATTTTCTCCAAATTCCACAATTTTTTCCGGATACTCAAAGAAAAATGTAATCTTCTCTTTCAAACTTTCCACATTACCGGCTTCAAACAACAGCCCGGTTTCCCCGTCCTTTACAAGCTCAAGATTTCCTCCCAATTGCGATGCAATTACCGGTTTCCCACATATCATCGCTTCGGTGATGCTAACCGGTTGATTCTCTGGCCAAATCGACGCAATGAAGAAAATATCCGTGTGTTCATACACTGTCTTCACCTGTGAATTATCTACTTTTCCCCAAAATTTAACCTGATTTTTTAAGCCATGCTGTTTGACAAACCGTTCATAAGCCTCTTTTTCTTCTCCATCTCCAACCAAGTTAATTTCGAGTTTCTCTTTATAACAAAAGGATGCTGCAGCTTCCAGCATGGTCAAAATACCTTTATGCTTCCCAAAATAGCCAACATATGTAAACCTAGTCTTCGCGCTTGGAACATTCTTTAAATTTTTATAATGCTCCACATCAATGCCGTTCCAGATGGTATTCATCTTTTCAATCGGGAAACCCGCTTCCAGGTATTTTTCAGCCAAATAGCTGCTGGGAGAAATAAATACATCCACTTTTTTTAGAATATATCGGAAATAATCGCTTCTCGCCTGCATCGGAATAAACATCTGATTTCCAGTTAAAGCCGGCATACATTTTGAACACGCAAAGATATCCTCACAGGGCTGATTATTTGACAATAGCCTCGTATTTTTAAAGCAGTAACCCCAGTGATCATGGAGCGTTATAACGACCCGCATCCCGTAGTCTTTTGCGATATCTATGATTCCCAGCGAGAGGCCAATGATATTATGGATATGCAGTACATCCGGCTTATATTGTTCCACAAGGGTAGTAAATGCCCGGTTCACCTGCTCATTGAAAAAATTAACATAATCAGAACCGAAATTCTCTGCACCTAACCGGATTCTGTAAACGCAAATCCCCTCAAAATGTTCTTCATATACTTCATACCGGCGATGCCCACTATACGTATCCCCAGCCAATACGACTACTTGATGTCCGGCTCTCGTCAATGCTTTTGCCTGATTATGCGCAATAATTTCCGCCCCTCCAATAAAATTGGGAGGGTACGCATTTGAAACGATTAAGATTGTATGTTTCATCCTTTTTTGTCCACCTTTATTCACAGAGCAGTATGGCTTCTATATCGTATGGGTCCCCCGGAATAATAAAGGAATCCTGCTTCTTTCGCAAAGTTAAACGATCCCAAGCTATTTTTGTTTTCATCCCTTCCCGCATAATCAAAAGGGGGAGCTTACTATGGTATGCATTCAACATATCTGTTAAAGTCTCAAAATCGGAATATCCCTCTGCCAGATAAATCAGTCCAACCGATATATGGTGTTTTTCCAGCTCATCTAATAGGACGGGAAGCACTTCGGATATCGTCCCATTGAGCACAAAATGGTTTGCCGCTGTTCTCTTCTCCTGTACATCCGAAATTGTATAGACAATCGGTACATTTTCCGTGAAAAGGGAAATGTTTTCGTTGGTCCCCAAGCTGATTACGCAGGCAGGCCGGATCAGCTCTGTGATCCCGAAAATGGCCGCTTTCATGCTGATATTGGCCGTACTGGATGTCATGGTTCTTTCCCCAAACAGGAACCGGTTGAATAGCCCCTCCTTTTGCCAATGCCCTTTGTCTGACAAGCGATAGATGCTGTCCAAAAGGCAGATGGTGTACTCTTTCCATGTGCGGATCGGCCTATTAATTGCTTCCTCTGTCAGTGATTGCAACTTCCCGATGTCAGATGCAAGCGTATAGACCCCTTCCATGATGCTTTTTTCATCCAGCACGTCCACAAGGAGGCAGCCGCCCTCTTTTCCCAATTCTGCCATGACGCCAGTATGAGAGCAGATACACGGTTTTCCTGCCCACAGGCTTTCCATAATAGGCATCCCGAAGCCCTCAACAACGGACGGATAGATTGTAAAATCTGCATCCTGATAGGCTTTTTTTAACGTTGGATCGTCAACGACCCCCAGCCATTTGATCCTGTTTTCTCTTTTAGAAATATTTGTTACATATTCAGGAATCTCTGCATTTCCGGCATATCTGTTTCCAATCAGTGTCAAACGCCAATCCAGCTCCGGATGCTTTTCCGCAAGCATCAAAAAAGCCTGTAAAAGCCGTTTATGATTTTTTCTCGGCTCTAAGGTGGAGACGCAAAGGATTGAAACGGGTTTCCCTTTTCTGCTTCCCGCATGATTTTCTTTTACCCGCTTTGCCCCCTCCAGCTCACCTGGCAATAAATCAGTACAAACGCTAGTTGGAGCTATTTTTTCTGCATCCCAAAAAGCAATCAAATCTCTTTCGCTGGTTTGAGAGATCGGTACGATCAAATGATATTCGCCTAATCCACGCATATAAATTTTATGATTTTCCGCGACATCCATATTGCACAATTCAGGATGGAGGACAGCGATCGCATCATAAAATATGGCAATCAGTTTTGTATTATTCTTTTTGAAATACTTTCGTATTTTTCTAGCTTCTATCTCATTGATTGTTTCGGTAATCAGTGCAAACTTCTCTTGACTTGCAATAGATGGCAAATATTCATCCAAGCATTTTCTTGCCATCCCATCACTGGAACGCAGCTTTATTTTTTCTTTTTCTGGGCCTCCATAAGAACACAAAAGATTCACCTCTTCTGGATAAGGGAACACATATCTTCCGATGCTCTTATCCCAAAGGATAAAGACGGTCTCAGCCCGTTCCTGAATGTTCTTGGAGATATGACGCGTCACCCGCATGACCCCGGAATTTGCGGTATCATGCGAGGCATTTGTGACATCTATAAAAACGACGATTTTGTTTTTCTGGTACAAAATTTTGGAAAATTCATCAAGAAGCTCTACGGCGCATCTCTGCCATGTAAAATGCTCCTTGAATTGAAGATATTGTTCCTGTTTTACGTCTGGCCTGATCTTTTCTTTTCCCTGTAATTGCAGAATGACTTTCTCGCTCATATCGGCTAACGAATCGCAAAGATAATAGGGGTCTATGACAACTTCTGGATGTGCGCCCACATTGAAGACATAAACAGGCTTTTTTAACAACTGCATCTCGGACAGAGGAAGATTAAACCCTTCCCATAGCGACATAGATACTCCAACATCACATAGTTCCATCAATGTCTGAAGATCATCATCACTCACAAATCCCAGAAATTTTATAGTTCCTTGAAGGTCAGCAGGAACCGGCACATCCTCCTGCTGAGCCAACATCAGCATCTTGACATTGCTAAATTTTCTTTTGATTTCACGAAGAAGTTCAAAGCTCTGTTCTGAATTTTTATAGTTGTCAAATTCAAAACGACCCAATAGAAAAATGAGGTTACAGCCTTCCTTTTTAAGCTGCTGCACCTCTTCCACGGTTTTGCTCTCTTCTAATTTTAGGTCCTGTTTTGACCATAGGCCCAGTTTCATATGGTCGGTACCAAGATGGACATAGCTGGTGGAAATCAAATTTTGAGCATCCGGTTTACTTTGGCTTTCTTCTAAGAATTGGCTAATTGCGATGATTTTATCCGCTTTTGACAGATTATCCGCTCTCAATTTTCTCAACTTTTGTTGTGTAAGGAGGGTACCACCCTCCATCTTGTCAAGAGGAACTGCCCCATAATCATGAAAGACACAAACACCGCATCTTTCTTTCAAAATCGAGAGTGACTCATAAAATGGCCATCCTGCAACGAAAGCGATATCCGGAGTATCCCGCCGGGATGGGAACAGGTCATCCCAATTTTGGGACAACCATCCCTGCACAAACTCATTGGAATTGAAATACTCCGGCGCTTCCGGAACCTTGATAAACCGGTCGGTGCACACCTGGACCGCCTTTTCATCCAAACGGTTTCCCATCATAATGACCGTATGGCCCATCTTTTTAAAATACATTCCCAGGATCATCAAGACCCGATCTACCCCAAACCGGAACAGGAATCTTTCGTTGCATAAAAGTATTTTCATACGGACGGCCTCCACACTATTTTTTGTATGCCAAAATCGAATAATCGCTCATATTATTGAAAAATTGGGCCATTTTCTGCACAGCTTCATTGTCCTGACCGATGCTTCCCTCAGGAATCGCAGGGTAGGGATTCAAACGGAACAGGTCTACCCGGTCATACCCTACCGATTCCGCAACAAATCGCAGCCGGTCTGGCGGGATCGGCCGGACATGGCTGGGGTCCAGATAAAAGTTGCAGGACCCCACAATCAGGTTTTCCGGATTAGGGGTTTCAAAAATGACAAACCCGCCTGGTTTCAGGACGCGCAGGCTCTCCTGAAGCAGCTCCAAAACCGTCTCCGGGCTGAGATGCTCGACGACCTGGAAACCGGTAATCACATAATAGCTCGCATCCTCCAGCCCCTTTAGATAGGTTATCGCATCCGCACAGCAGGCCGAAAGATTTCTCTTCTTGCATTCCTGCACCATCTGCGCGTTGAGGTCGACCCCGGCACCGATGAACCTGTTTTCTTTTAAAAGCTCCAACCATTCTCCGCGCCCACAGCCGATATCCAATACATTGGTGTAATCGTGATTATTTTTCTGATCCAAGTTTTCAACCATCTTCAGATATTCTGTCAACCGCTGTTTGATGACGCCGCGCTCCCCGCGGAATTTATTTTCAAACTCCACATAAATTGCTTCGTATTCCTTCTGCTTCGCACTGTGGGCCTGCTCTGCTTTCTCCTTTTCTGCCTGTATTTTTTCGATCTGGTAAAGCGTTTCCTGTATTTTATAGATATCAGACTCGTTGTGCTCTGCAATCCTGCAAACTTCGCCCACCTCATCCCGATATTTTTCAGCAAAACGCTCCAAACGCTCCCGCGCTTCTAGCGCGTTCTTCCTGGCCTGTGCTGCACACTGCTCCAAACCGGTTTCGATTGCCACCACGTTCTGGTGCAGGGTTTCCATCCCCTTTTGCCCCGTAACCAGACTTTCCTGCATCCGATAGATTGCTTCCCGATTTTCATCCAGACGATCCCGTACAACCGTCCCAGTATCCCGCTCCAAGCGGCCAACTGTGCAGCTCAATTCCTCCAGTCTCCCGTTCACGCTCCAGATGATCTCCCGTGATTCCACAGCATTGCAAACATTTTGGGATAGTCTGTTTTCCGACTGCATACAGGACCCATAAAGCAGGTCAAATTTTTTGCTGACTGTGGCAATGTCTTTCAGCCAATATACAAGCCCAAGGATTGGAATCCTCCGGACACTCCATACCACTCGTCTGAAAAAATACCGGGACCGCAGCTTTTTCACCGCGACCTCATGTAGTTTTCCTTCCGGGGAATAGCGGATTTTTCCCAAAACAAAAACCCTGTCTCCACGGCTTTCATAGAGGAATTGGCGGTAGGCCTGTTTCCCCTGTTCATCCGCCTGCCGCTCCAACAGGACAAGATATGCGCGGTCCAGGAATTCCTCTACCCCTCCTCCCAGCAATTCTGTGTAGGTCAGAGTATGCCTATATTTGTGACTATCCCCCACCAGACGCTTGACCCTCCGGACAATCGGGAACAGGAAAGTATGATACCCGGGGAGTTTTTGCAGTTTCTGGTTCAGCTTTTTGCACACACGGTATCCAGTGGTCAGCTTTTCCGATTCCGGCGCCTCAACCGGATTCTCGGTCCTCGGCAGCCCTTGACCGCTCATTCCCCTACGGATTTCCTCCACCATCGATACAGTATCCATACACCCTGGCTGGTTCTGGAATTTCAGCGATTCCCGAATTTCTGCCCTGAGTTGGCTCTCGTCTATCATCTATGTGCCCTCCATCCTCGTTTTTACATGAAATCTTCGATCCTTCGGCCCCAAAAAGTCAGCTCATGCCCAACCTCACAACTACCCCAGCAGCCTGTGCACGCTCTCACCATTTCGCGGAACGGGGCATTTTCATCCTGGCAGATTTCATAAATCTCATCCAGCGTCTGTTCTTTCAAATTTCCAATATAGAACTTCTCCCGGTTTTTGATCCCTTTATAACAAAAACCTGTTATGCAAGCATACACCTTTCCGGATGGGGCTATCGCAAAGGTTTTCTGCCCCGCATGGCAGCCCCTCAAGCGGATATCCCCGTATTTTTCCAGATAGGCTTTTCCAATCGGATCCCCCTGCGCCTCAACCCGCCGCAGAACCTCTTTTCGCTGTTCCTCGCTGTAGGGAAATTCTGATTTTCCAGCGAGCTGTGAAATTTCGGGAATCCAGGCGATTCGGGTTTCTCCACATATCTCGGTTATATATGCCGCAAACTTGTCCAAGCTATCGTAGTTTTCCTGTTGAATTACTGTGTTGATTTGCAGAGGAATTCCTTTGCGTTTCAGCAGCTTTACCGTCTCGATCGCTTTCTCAAATGCGATAGGATTTTTCCTGATCCGGTTATGCACCTCTGGCAGCCCGTCAATCGAAACGGCGAAAAAGAGCCGTTCCGGCTGTCCGCCCGCTTCCAGTGTCTGCTCACAAAATGATTCTATCTGTTCGGTACAAATTCCATTTGTTGTAACATCCGTATAACACCTATACCCCACCCTCGTGTTTACGCGGGCAAGCATATCGGGAAACCCTTTCTTCAAAAATGGCTCCCCTCCTGTGATCGACAAAATCATGTTTTCAAAATATCTGCTTTCTACAAGCCGTTGTTCTATGAGTTCACAGTCGCATTCGGGTTCGTATAGCCTTTGTTCCTCTCCGCAGTGCTTACATCTGCAATTACATGCCAAAGTTGGAACATAAATAATCCTTTCAATGTCCGGCATAATCCCTCTCTCCTCCTTATGGTTAAACTATATCTGGAACTCCCCAGCTAAGAACGCTTCATATTGGTCACAGATTGTCTCCATCTCTCCAAACGCAACCTGCTTCCCACGGTTCAGCCAGAGCACCTTGTTGCAAAGCTCCCGGATCTGTCCCAGAGAATGCGACACCAGAATCGTCGCCGCTCCTCCGTCAATGATCTCCCGCATCTTGGCTGCGCTCTTCTCCTGGAACGCCCCGTCCCCCACGCTCAGCACTTCATCCAGAATCAAAATCTCCGGCTGCACCAGGGATGCAATCGAGAATGCAAGTCTGGACTGCATCCCCGTCGAAAGCTGCTTAAACGGCCGCTCCTCAAACTCCCTCAGTTCCGAAAAATCCAAAATCTGTTC
>JAETRV010000057.1 GCA_021770005.1 Anaerotruncus sp.
TAGCCGCCGCACACATCTTGCCGGCAAATTTCCCGCCTGTCTTTGTCTCAAAAACTTGAAAGCCATAAAGGATTCCGGCGTTTTTGAGGCTTCGACAGTCAAAAAATTTGCTCGCCAATCTGCGTACTTCGGCTAATGGTACAGCTTCTGAAAAACCTTGCAATACACAAAGTATTGTCTGCGTTTTTTCGCCTTGCAGGGCGAAAAATGCCTCGTCCATCCGACATCCTCCGATTATGAATACAGGTTCCAAAAGTTTTACTCGATTTTTTCACTGCCGCCGCACTGCGAGCCGTAGCGAGCGTTTCGGAGCGCAACCGACGAAGGCGGCTCTTAGCGCGTAGATCGACGTACATAGGCCAACCGACGCGAAGCGCCGGCTCTTAGGCCGGAGTAAAAAATCGCGAGGTCGAGGGGCAGAGCCCCCGCCGCGCGGCAAGGGGGTGCTTTTTGCAGATGAAAAAGCACCCTGCAAAAGAATTTGCGGCTGTTGCTGCAAATTCATCAATTTTGGCTTGAAATCACAGCGGGTTTTTGGTACAATAGATTCGCTTCAGAGCGTAAGGGATGTGTGCCCAGACATGCGGGCATGCGGGTCCTGTGCGACAGAGCGCCGTGAACCATGTCAGGCGGGGAACCGAGCAGCATTAAGCGGTTGTGATGTGCGCCGCAGGTAATCTGCATGTCCGCATCTGTGGGCACACATTTTATTTGCAAGTTTGCCAGAAGGTGGTGGGAGGATGTACCAGGCGCTATACCGGAAATGGCGTCCGCGGGATTTTGATGGGGTGGTCGGACAGGACCACATCACCCTGACTCTGAAAAACGAGGTAGCGTCCGGAAAGTTCTCCCACGCCTACCTGTTCACCGGCTCCCGTGGGACCGGAAAAACCTCCTGCTCCAAGATCATCGCCAAGGCGGTCAACTGCCTGCACCCAGCGGATGGGAACCCCTGCAATGAGTGTGAGGTCTGCCGCGGGATCGACGACGGCTCGATCCTCGACGTGGCGGAGATCGACGCGGCGAGCAACAACGGGGTGGATAACATCCGGCAGCTCCGCGAGGAAGCCTACTTCATGCCCTCGGTAGCAAAATACCGGGTTTACATCCTTGATGAGTGCCACATGCTTTCTCCGGGCGCAGTGAATGCGCTGTTGAAAATCCTGGAGGAGCCGCCCGAACATGTCATTTTCATTCTGGCTACCACCGAAATCCACAAGGTCCTGCCGACCATCCTCTCCCGCTGCCAGCGGTTCGATTTCAAGCGGATCAAATCCCGCGTGATCGCCGACCGCCTGCTCTATATCTGCGGGCAGGAGGGGCTTTCCCTCTCAGAGGATGCGGCCCTGCTGATTGCCCGCCTTGCTGACGGCGGGATGCGCGACGCGCTTTCCCTGCTCGACCTCTGCGCTTCCTACAGCGGGGAGATCAGTGTGGGGACGGTGACCGAGGCGGCCGGGCTCGCGGGACAGGATTACCTGTTCTCAATCGCGGATGCGGCGCTCGCGGGGCAGCCTGCCGAAGCGCTCGCACAGGTGCACGCCCTCAGCGAAAATTCGGTGGATTTTTCCCGCCTCTGTGAGCAGCTTGTCAACCACTACCGGAACCTGATGGTGGCCAGCACAGTGAAAGAGCCGGAGGACCTGATACAGGCTACCCCGGAGGATCTCGAGCGCCTACAGGCCCAGGCGAAGAAAGTGCCGCTCGGCCGGGTAATGGAGGGGATCGACCTGTTGCAGGATGCAATGGGCAGGCTCTCCCGCACCGCATTCAAGCGGACCGAATTCGAGATGGCGGTGATCCGGCTATGCAGCGCCAATCCGGCCTCCGCATTGGAGGAGCGGGTTACACGGCTCGAACAGGCGTGGAAAGACGGTGCTGTCCGCGCCGCCGCCCCTGACGAGCGGCCGGATCCGGTGCAGGCTGCTCCTGCCCGTCCTACGCGGACAAAACGTGCAGCCGCTGCCTCCCGTTCCGCAGACCCCGCGCCGGGCCCTGCCCCCAAAGAGGGGCAGACGCTTCCCGAGGTGGAGCCGTTCCCAAGATGGGCCGAGGTGCTCGAACAGCTCCAAAAGCGCAACGGTGCGCTTTATGGCGCAATGGTCGATTCTCGGGCATTCACCCGTGGGGAGATGATGCTGGTCGATTGCACCGGCGAGATGTTCCGGAGCCTGCTGCGCACCAGCGTAGCGGCAAAGGAGAGCCTGCGGGACGCGATCTTCGCGGTGACCGGGCAGAAATACAACCTCGGCCCCTATACCCCCGGCAAATATGCGGTTGCGGAGCAGAAACAGGAAGAGGAGAGCGACCCGCTCGACGGGCTGCTCAAAAAAGCGAGCGAACTGGGCGTGCCAGTCGAGCTGAAAGAATAGCGGCGGGGGCTCCACAGCCTTTGAAAAGATTGGCGAAACTTTTCGCTATGATTTTTTGACGGGTACCCACAGCGGAAAAAATCAAGTAAAACTTTAGATAGGGAACGATTCCAAAACAGGAGGAAAAAAGGATGAAAGCAAGACTTCCAAAAGGGATGGGCGGCGGCCCGCAGAACATGAACGCGATGATCCGTCAGGCGCAGAAGATGCAGGAGGACATGAAAACCAGACAGGAAGAGATCGAGCAGATGAGCTTCAAGACCACTTCCGGCGGCGGGATGGTCGAGGTGGAGATCAGCGGCAAAAAGGAGATCAAATCCATCCTGCTCAAGCCCGAAGTGGTCGACCCGGAGGACATCGAGATGTTACAGGACCTGATTGTCGCAGCGGTCAACGAGGCGATCCGTACGGTGGAGGAATATTCCGCCGCTGAGATGGATAAGATCACCGGCAGCCTGAATATCCCGGGCGTCTTTTGAGCAATGGCCTATCATGTTGTGCCGCTCACCAAGCTGATCGAGCAGTTTGAACGGCTTCCGGGCATCGGGCGCAAATCCGCCCAGCGTCTGGCATTCCATGTGCTGGCCATGCCCAAGGAAAAGGCAAAACAATTTGCCGATGCGATCCTCGAAGCGCATGAGAAGATTAAAAAGTGTAAAGTCTGTCAAAGCTTAACCGAGAGCGAACTTTGCCCGATCTGTTCGGATGACGCGCGCGACCGCAGCATCATCTGTGTTGTGGAAAATTCGCAGGACGTGATCGCCTTCGAACGCACCCGGGAATATAATGGGCTTTATCACGTGCTGCATGGGCTGATCTCCCCGATGGATGGGATCGGCCCGGATCAGCTCTATATCAAGGAGCTGGTTTCACGACTGGGTTCGGACGAGGTCAAAGAGGTGGTCATGGCAACCAACCCCACGGTCGAGGGGGAGGCAACCGCGATGTATCTTGCGCGTCTGCTCAAGCCCATGGGGGTCAAGGTCACCCGGCTGGCGTACGGCATCCCGGTCGGCGGCAATCTGGAATATGCCGATGAGGTGACCCTCTATCGCGCGCTCGAGGGAAGGAGCGAACTTTAAGGAATGTCTTTTCTGGATGGACCGCGCGGCGCGGAGCTCTGGAAGATGGTCAAATTTGGGATCACCGGCGTGGCAAACACCCTGGTCGATACGCTGGTCTATACCCTGCTGGCGGCGTGGCTTGGGGTGAGCGTCTATCTGGCGCAGGTCTGCGGCTATATGGCGGGGATGCTGAACAGCTACCTGGTGAACCGGAGCTGGACTTTTCAAACCTCCAGCCGGTTTTTCAGCGTGCAGATGGTCAAGTTCATCGTTGCCAACCTGTTGACCCTTGCGGTGAGTATCGGGATGCTCAAGCTCTTGATCGACCTGGCGGGACTTGGCGCCATCATTGCCAAACTGCCGACCATCTGTGTCACCATCCTGCTGAATTTTCTCCTCAGCCGGTTCTGGGTTTTCAGATAGCGCCGTTATCCGGCATAAAGCCACATCTGTATGCATAAACTTGGAGAGGGGGAGTCCCACTTGGAAAAACTGCCTACCAAAACCATCAGCATCAACCGCAAGGCCCGCCATGAATATTTTGTGGAGGAGAGCTTTGAGGCAGGGATCGAGCTGTTCGGCACCGAGGTGAAGTCACTTCGCGCGGGCTCCTGCAACCTCAAGGATAGCTGGTGCGACATCAAAGACGGTGAACTGTGGATCAAACAGATGCACATTGCGCCATATGAGCATGGGAATATCTTCAACCGGGATGCCTATCGGGAACGCCGCCTGCTGATGCATAAGCGGCAGATTATGAAGCTGATGGGGCAGACCGCCCAGCAGGGATATACCCTGATCCCGCTTTCGATCTATTTTAAAGGGTCACGGGTCAAGGTTCAGCTTGGGCTGTGCAAAGGCAAGCAGCTCCACGACAAGCGCGCCGATATGGCCAAGCGGGATGCCAAACGCGACATTGAACGCGCGCTGCGGGATAGACAACGCGGATAATTTCTGCTATACTAGTGTTGTAAACGATGCGGCTTCGCCGTATCCTCATGGGGATGTAAAGGTTTCGACGGGGATCGTGAAGTACAGGCAGCGGGTAGAGGAGCATGCACCTCTTAAAAAGTATGACGTTTTCAAAATTAAACGACAACAATAATTTTGCTTTTGCAGCTTAATTAAGCTGCCGTCTGACCGGGGAGGACCACGGCCCCGGATCAGGCGTCGATAAGTGGTGAACGGCCCGCCCGAGCGGCCTCGTAGGGTGGGATTGTATCAGGGGATACCGAACCGGAAAGCCTGTCGGACGGCGTTCCGGTGAGGGAATTTGAAAAGACCGACTGCACCCGGAGAAGCTTGTAGGGATTGGTTTTCGGACGCGGGTTCAATTCCCGCCATCTCCACCAGATAGTCAAAATCCGAACCCAGGAATGGGTTCGGATTTTGTGTTTCACACCTATCAGGCCGCCATCCGGCAAACGCCTGTTGGTTCAAAATCAGTTTTTCCAGATTGGCATAGAGTCGCGTATCCAAATAAAAGCAAGCTGCCACCAACTTGACAGCTTGCTTTTGCATCCTGTTCCTACAAAAGGATGGCTTGCAGGGGGATATGGAATTTCTTTGGAACATACCCGCCAATGGGTTCTTAGAGTTTTTCAATCACGTCAGCCGCGCTGTCCATCCAATCCCCCTCAAACAGCTCAATCACACCCTGGTCGGCCGACCGGGAGAGCGCCGGATCGACCGGCAATTTGGCAAGTACCGGAAGCTGATAGGAAGCTGCGATCTCGTCGATATGGCTTTCGCCGAACAGCGCGATCCTTCTGCCGCAGTCGGGGCAGGCAACATAGCTCATATTCTCCACCAAGCCAAGGATCGGTATCCGCATCATATTCGCCATCTTGACCGCTTTTTCCACAATCATCGAAACCAGTTCCTGTGGGGAGGCAACTACAACAATCCCGTCCACCGGGAGCGTCTGGAAGACGGTGAGCGGGACATCCCCAGTTCCGGGCGGCATGTCCACAAACAGGTAATCGACATCCTGCCAGATCACATCGGTCCAGAACTGCTTAACCACCCCGGCGATCACCGGGCCGCGCCATACGACCGGGTCGCTCTCATTTTCGAGCAGCAGGTTGACCGAAATCATGTCGATACCGGTTTTGGTCCGGACCGGCAGGATACCGTCCTCGGTGCCCATCGCTTTCTCATGGATGCCAAACACCTGCGGGATCGAAGGGCCGGTGACATCCGCATCCAGGATGCCAACCTTGTGGCCGCGGCGGCGCAGCAGCACCGAAAGCATCGAGGTGACCATCGATTTTCCGACGCCGCCCTTTCCGCTCACCACCCCGATTACCTTCCCGATCCGGCTTTGTGCGTGGGGGGGCTCCCGGAAGTCCTCCGGAGCGTTTTGGCGCTCGGAGCAGCTCTGCCCACAGGTTTCACAATTATGGGTACATTCGCTCATTCTACTCGCATCTCCTTATTGTTTGCATGGTGAAGTTCCATTGGTTCTAGTATATTGTGTCCGGCTGGAATTGTCAAATGCGGCCAAAAACCCCGGGCGGGATACATCGTATCCCGCCCGGGGCCTTGGAAGAGTAAAAAGAAGAGGAGGAGATGGTATCTATCGAAAGCCTGTGCAGGCGTTGTCGTTTGTCTGTCCCGCCCGCCGGACCGGTGTTCCGCCCATCCGGCAGGCTAACAGTTTTATTTTATATGATTCTGGTGGTGAAAAGCAGGTCTGCACTCAGTTGGTCATCCGCATTGCCCCTTCCTGTTTGGTATGGCTTTATTATACTGGGCAAATATGAAATCCGTTTGAAGAGAATTTAACATTTAGTATGAAAAAATCTTTCTAAATTATTTCGAAAGGCTGGGATTTGTCGAATCTATCCATATTAAAAGGCAGTTTTCCGTCAAATCGCTGAATCCGTTTTTGCAAAAAAGCGCAGGAAAAACGCAAAAGAACTTGTTGACAAACTGCCCAACGAGTGGTATAACTCTATGGTAACAGGAGCGGGGAGCGAAAAAGCATATATTTTCGCTCTTTTTCTCTGCCTATGCGGGAAACAGCAGCCTATTTAAGGGATGTTATGCAGCCCCATAGAGAAGTTAGGAGGTTTTTCGATTTGGAATCATACCGTTATATCTTTGATGTCGCGATAATCTTATTGGCGACAAAGTCCTTTGCGATCCTGACCAAGCGGGTTGACATGCCGCAGGTTGTGGGCGCGCTCATCGCCGGGCTGATCCTCGGGCCGAGCATCCTGGGCCTGATCTACCCCACCGAGTTCCTCTCCCAGATTTCGGAGCTGGGGGTCATCGTGCTGATGTTCGGCGCGGGCCTTCAGACCGATATGAAAGAGCTGACCCGTTCGGGCGGCTCCTCCTTCTTGATCGCCCTTTGCGGCGTCCTTGTCCCGCTGGCGGGTGGATTTTTCACCGCCGCGGTCTTTAATAGCGGGCATGGGGCGTTCTGGGAAAACATGTTTGTCGGCACCGTCCTCACCGCGACCTCGGTTTCGATCAGTGTCGAGACCCTCAAGGAGATGGGAAAACTCTCCACCCGGTCGGGCAATGCAATCCTTGGGGCCGCGCTGATCGACGATATCCTCGGCCTGATCCTGCTTACCTTTATTACCAGCGCTTCCGACCAATCGGTTAAGCTGGGGCTGGTGATGCTCAAGGTCGTGCTCTTCTTTGTCGTAACCGCAGTGCTCGGCAAGTTCCTCCATACCCTGATCCAAAAATGGATGGACTCGGCCTCCTGGAACCGGAAGCGGTTCGCAATCATCTCGCTGGCGTTCTGCTTCTTTTACGCCTATGTTGCAGAAGCGGTGTTCGGTGTGGCGGACATCATCGGCGCATTCTTCATCGGCCTGATGATCTCGAATACCACCCGCGCCACCTATGTCAATTCCAAATGTGAGACCCTTTCCTACATGTTCCTTTCTCCCGTCTTTTTTGCGAGTGTGGGCCTGAAGGTGTCTCTCGATTCGCTGACCCTCCCCACTGTGCTGCTGACGGTTGTCATTGTGCTGGTGGCCATCCTGAGCAAGATCGTCGGCTGCGGGCTGAGCGCGAAGCTCTGCGGCTATACCAAAGAGGAAGCGCTCCGGATCGGCGTAGGCATGGCCTCCCGCGGCGAGGTGGCGCTGATCGTGGCGAACAAGGGGATTGCCAGCGGGATGATGAACCCCATTTTCCTGGTGCCTGTAGTCCTCATGGTGGTGGTGACAGCAGTGGCGACGCCAATCATGCTCCACGCGGTCTATCCCAAACGCAAACCCGAAGAGGATGCCCAGGACCTGGTGCACAGCGACCTGGTCGAAGGCTATCAGGAGATCCGGGACTTCGACCTTGCTTCCCAGACCATCCTGGATATGCACAATGTCTTACAGGGCAAACGCCCGGACGGCCGCTCCAAATAATCGAGAAAAGGTGGCCCGGCATAGAAGTTTCCGGCTTTTCATCCAATCAAAACCATGTTATACTATATTGTAAGAACCTGTATTCATAATCGGGGGATGTCGGATGGACGAAGCATTTTTTCGCCCTGCAAGGCGAAAAAACGCAGACAATACTTTGTGTATTGTAAGGTTTTTCAACGCAGCAGGTCGGAAAAAGGCCCGTTCAGACGGCGTCAAACGGTTGTGAATACGGGTTCTAAGGGCCCGTTTTCGATCGAAAGTTTCGTTGGCCTTTTCAAAGGCCACAGGCGGGGGTGCTTTTGCAAATAAGCACCCCTTTCTGCTTGCGGCAGACGAAACCGGCGACTAGGGCCCACTTTTGAGGAAAGATGGAAGGGGAAACGACAACATGTTTGCACGTTATCTGAACGACCTGAAAAAAGAATTCCAGGGGTACAACCTTTCGGCGCTGCTCAAGGACCTGCTTGCGGGCTTGACGGTGGCAGCAGTGGCTCTGCCGCTTGCGCTGGCGTTCGGCGTCTCGAGCGGTGCGGACGCGGCCTCCGGGCTGATTACCGCGATTGTCGCGGGCGTCTGCATCAGCCTGCTGGGCGGCGCATTCTACCAGATTTCCGGGCCGACCGGCGCAATGGCGGCGATCCTGATGTCGGTCGTAGCGAACTACCAGATGCAGGGGGTGTTCCTCGCCACCATGATGGCGGGCATCCTGCTGCTGCTCGCGGGCATCCTGCATCTGGGCCGCCTGACGACCTTTATCCCCGCGCCGGTCATCACCGGGTTTACTTCGGGGATTGCGGTCATCATCGCGCTGGGGCAGGTGGATAACTTTTTTGGCGTGACCTCCCAGGGGGATTCTGCGATTGCGAAGCTGCTCAGCTACCGCACCCTCGGTTTTTCCCCCAACTGGACCGCAGTGGGGATCGGGCTTTTCGTGGTGGTGTTCATGCTGGTGTTCCCGAAAAAATGGAACAGCGTGGTCCCGGCTTCGCTGATCGGCATTGTCCTTGCCACCGCCTTTGCGATTTCGCTCGGGCTTGATGTCCCGGCTGTCGGGGAGATCCCCAAGACCCTTTTCCCGGAAAGCCGTCTCAGCCTTTCGGCGGTCACGCTCGAGCGGATCAACGGCCTGCTCGGCCCGGCGGTGAGCATCGCCCTGCTGGGGATGATCGAGAGCCTGCTCTGCGGTGCGTCCGCCGGGCGGATGACCGGCGTGCGGCTCAACAGCAACCAAGAGCTGATTGCACAGGGGATCGGCAATATCCTTGTCCCGTTTTTCGGCGGTATCCCTGCAACCGCCGCAATCGCCCGCACCAGCGTAGCCATCAAGTCAGGGGCGAAAACCCGGCTCACCAGCGTGTTCCACGCGGTCGGGCTGCTGCTCGCGATGTTTGCGCTCGGCCCGGTCATGTCTCGGATTCCGCTTTCCGCATTGGCCGGCGTGTTGATGGTGACCGCCTGGCGGATGAACGAATGGCACGCAATCCGGTATATCTTTTCCCACCGGTTCAAGGGCGCGATGCTCCAATTTTTTGTGACAATGGTTGCAACTGTGCTGCTCGACCTCACGATGGCGATTGTAATCGGGATTGCGGCAGGGCTGCTTGTGTTCATCTCCCGGAGCTGCTCACTCGAGGTGACAGTGGAGAATGTGGACCTCACCCGGCTTGGCCTTGATGGCGGGGACGGGCGCGGGAATGACTGGGCGGTTGTCTACATTACCGGCCCGATGTTCTTTATGACAGCGGATGTAATCGAGCAGAAGCTCGCGGAGCTTGCGGAAAAAGAGCTGATTATCTTCTCGATGCGCGGGGTTCCCTCGGCGGATATCACCACCACCCAGATGCTGATCGACTACTACCGCGAAGCGACAGCGGCAGGCAAGCGGGTGCTTTTCTCATCAATCCAGCCGACAGTGCGCCGGAACTTCGAGCGGGCGGGGCTGGTCGAGATTGCCGGGGAGGACGCGTTTTATTTCAGCGTGGACCGGGTGCTCAAAAATCTGCTCTGATGGACCTGTTTTGTGCAGGGGAACAGAGGCCGCAGCGGCGTGCAGAGGCCAACCGACGCGAAGCGGAGGCTCTAAGAGCCTGTCTAGGGGCTGTTCAAAATCGAAAGCTTTACGCAATTTTTCTCGAAAAATTGCGGGGTCGAGGGGCAGTGAGACAGCAGGAAGTTTGGTTCCAGACCAAACTTCTGGGCGCTCGCGCCCTCCTCGGGGCTGCTCGGGCCTGCTACGGCCCGAAGCGCGCTTCGCGCGACGCCCCTGCGGGCTGTCTT
>JAETRV010000058.1 GCA_021770005.1 Anaerotruncus sp.
GTTTTTATGCGTGACACCCCACGCCCGTTCCCCGGCGGGTCCCTTGTGGAGATTTCACCCGCCCCTCCCGGCTGGCAGAAATCTTCACAGGGAACCCGCACACGGTACATTAACGCTTATTCCAGCGGTCGCCGCGCTCTGCATGAATCCTCGCATGGCAGGGCTGGCACAGCGACACGAGGTTCTCCTCGTCGTGCGTCCCGCCCTCCGCCAGCGGCAGCCTGTGGTGTACCTCCTCCACCGGCCGCAGCAGACCTTTCTTCTTGCACTCCTCACAGAACGGGTGCTTTGCGGCATAGCGGTCACGGATTCGTTTCCACGCCCGCCCGTACCTACGGCGTACAGCTGGGTCACGGTCATACTTCTCGTAGCGGCGGTTCTCATGCTTTTCATGCTCCTCACAGAACCGTCCCTCCGTCAGCTTTGGACAGCCGGGGAAGGAACACGGCCTCTTCGGTTTCCTTGGCATCTGCCTCACCTCCTCACGGCATAAAGAAAGCCCCCGCAGGATTCCGATGCTCCCGCGAAGGCCCTCTTGACATTTTTTCACGCTATCAGCATACCACGCCCAATAAGGAAAATCATCCACGATATTACTCACACCGGCCGCGTCACGCTTTCCCGTACAGCAGCGTCACCAGCCTGCCCAGGGCGCGGTTCTTTTTGTTGTACGCCGAGGAACGCTCAATGCCGAAGCGGTCGCAGATGTCATACACGGCATTGGTCTGGCTTTCCGAATCTGAATAAAAAGTTTCCAGCACATACCGCTCATCTTCGGAAAGCTCCTCCCATGCTGGGAGGAACCACGCCATATATTCCATTGCCTGACGGTACCTCTCCTTCAGCACATCGATTTCTTCAATACCCTTTATCATCCTGTCCTCCACAGCATGAGGATTGCAGGTGTGCGGCATCCCGTCAGATTTGGGGCTGCTGATGCCGCCCATCTTTTCATATGCCGCCTTGATTTCATCATCCGTATGCTCGATGATGAACCTCATGCTGCCGTAATCTTTCAATGCGTCCACAACCGCCGACCTCTTGTCAAGGTATTTCCAGATAATGCTCATAAGCCATGCCTCCAATCAAAAAATATTTTATTTCCCCCGGATTTTCAAAGATTGTCATCGATTTTCATTGATTGGCCCAGATTTGCATTTTTGACTGGCGGCATTTCCGCTTATATCTTCAAGTCTGCCTTCACTGCATCGATCAGTGCGGCCTGCGTGGTGTCTTTTTCGGAAAGCGCCTTCATGATCCGCTCGTCTATAGTTCCTTTGGTGATGATGTGCTGCACCACCACGGTTTCGGATTCCTGCCCCTGCCGCCATAGCCTCGCTACCGTCTGCTGATATAACTCAAGACTCCATGTCAGCCCAAACCACACAAGGGTGTTTCCGCCGCCCTGGAGGTTCAGGCCGTGTCCTGCGGATGCCGGGTGGATCAACGCCACCGGGATCTCCCCGGCGTTCCATTTCCGGATGCTGCCGTCCGTGTCAAGCCTCGCATACGGGATTTTCAGCTTCTGGAGCCGTCCCGAAATCCTCTCAAGGTCGTGTCGGAACCAGTAGGCCACAAGCACCGGCCTGCCGTATGCCGCCTCAATGATGTCCTCCAATGCGTCCAGCTTCCGCTCATGGATGGCGATACTCTCCCCTGCATCGGTGTATATTGCCCCATCCGCCATCTGCGACAGCTTCCCGGAAAGGGACGCGGCGTTGGCGGCTGTGACCTCGCCATCCGGAAGCTGCAGGACAAGGTCTTTTTTCAGCTCCTCGTATTTCTCCCGCTCCGTTTCGGAAAGGTACACCGTGTACCTGGAATCCACCAGTTCCGGCATCCGCAAGTGGTCGGTGGACTTCATGGAAATGGTGATGTCAGAGATTTTACTGTAAATCTGCTTCTCCGCACCCGGCAGCGGCTTGTAGGAGAACACCACCTGCCCGTTCTGCTTATCCGGCCGGAAGTAGGAAGTGCGGTACTGCCCGATGAACCGGCCAAGCCGCTCCCCCATATCTATCAGCCGGAACTCCGCCCACAGGTCCATGAGGCCGTTGCTGCTCGGCGTCCCGGTCAGCCCCACGATGCGCTTCACCTTCGGCCGGACTTTCATCAATGCCTTGAACCGCTTCGTCTGGTGGTTCTTGAAGGAGGACAGCTCATCAATCACCACCATGTCAAAATCAAACGGGATGCCGCTTTCGGAAATCAGCCACTGCACGTTCTCACGGTTGATGAGGTAGATGTCCGCCTGTTTCTTTAACGCCGCCAGCCTCTCCGCCGCCGTGCCGACCGCCACGCTGTACTTAAGCCCCTCAAGGTGGTCCCATTTTTCAATCTCAGCCGGCCAACTGAAGGAGGCCACCCGGATTGGGGCTATAACAAGCGCCCTGTGAATCTCAAAGCTGTCAAACATCAGCTCGTTGACCGCCGTCAGCGTGATGCTCGTCTTGCCAAGCCCGCAGGCGAGGAATACCGCCGCTGCCGGGTGCGCCTTGATATATTCCGCTGCGTATCTCTGGTATTCATGTGGACTGTATCTCATCAATGATCCCTCCAATCTGCGATTCGTCATCCAGCACATACACCTTGAATCCAAGCCGCCGGAAAAGCCTGTGTCTTGCTTCCTGCAGGGGGCGGGGCTTTTCCCCCGGAGCCTTTACCTCCACAAAACCGATTTTCCCGCCATGCAGAAGTACGATTCTGTCAGGCACCCCATCAAAACCGGGCGATGCGAACTTTAGTGCCAAGCCCCCGGCGGCCTTAACAGCCGCCCTGAATTTCTGCTCTATGGTTTTCTCTCTCATGCAAATGCCTCCAATCCCTTATTTTTCAAGCATTCCGGGCTTTCGGGTGACGGTCGTTGACAGTCGTACCATAAAGTCCTCTATAAGTGTTTTTTTGCTGAAAAAACTGCCCTAAAGGGGGTTTATACTGCGACCGTCAACGACCGTCACCCTTTTTGCCCTCAGCCCACGAAATCAGCGGTTTTCAGCCGTATCCCGATAATATACGCACCATCCTTTTTCTTCTGTTTCTTGAAGCCCGCCGTTTCCAGCGCATTGTAAAAATCCGCCGTGCTTCTGGTGTACTCCCCCGTCTGCTGGCAGTAGGCGCGGTACTCCTTATACATCTCCCCGGACTTTGCCATGCTGCCCCTGTCAGCCTCACAGCACTCGTGCATAAAATGCCCAAGCCAGTCGTTATCCTCCCGGTATGATTTAATGGCTTCCTCCACGCAGGCAGGGGACGGGATGTGGAAATTCCGGCTGATTGCCTTTTCCGCACCCTCAATGATCCACGCCATGACAGCCGGGGCCGCCTCCGAAACGAGGAAATCGGCATAGTTCTTCACGTCCCCTGCGCCCTCTATCCTGGCATGGAAGGGGATCACGATTAAGCGCCGCCACGTTCCGGGGTCATTTGCGCCCACCCTCGGCAGGTGGTTGGTGTACAGCACGAGGGTATGGCTCGGCGTGAAGCTGAAAGGGTCCTTATATTTTTTCTCCGCAAAAATCTCATCCGTGGAACACATCTGCTTTACCACGGAGGTGTTCAGCCGCATCCCCTCCTCCAGCTCGGCGGCTATGATGAGCCGTTTGCCCTTCGCCTCGGCAAGCTCCGGCTTCACGTTCCGCTTGCATCCGACTGTGAGGGTATCTGCGGACATATTCCCACTATAGGTGCCAAGCACACGGGCAATCGTGTTCCAGAAGGTGGATTTGCCGTTCCTCCCCTCCCCATAGGCAATGACCAGCGATTCCATGTAGACGCGCCCCACCGCCGCCATGCCCACGATCTGCTGCACATAGTCAATCAATTCCTGGTCTTTGCAGAAAATGGTGTCCAGAGAATCCAGCCACAGCTTCTCCCCCTTGTCACCGGGAGCCGCCGCCGTTATCTTCGTGATATAGTCCTCCGGGCTGTGGTCGCGCTTTCCCTCCAGACCGTCAGGGAGGTAATAGGTGCCGTCCGGCGTGTTCAGGAGGAACCCGTCTTTATCCAGGTCGGACACGCTGATCTCCAGCATCGGCTTCGCCGCCTGCAGTGCGGAGACCACATACTTCATGTCCCGCCGCTTCATCACGAACGCCTTATACGCCTGGGCGGACATATAGGCAAGATAGGCGTCCATCTGCCCGCCGCTTATTTTCTTCTCCAGCGACTTGCCGCCGGAAGTGATGGCGTCCTCTGAAATGCCCGTATCCATGAGCGCCTGTTTCGCCCGTGTGATTTCATCCTTGGCATCCGCAAGCTGGAGGTCGAGGAACTCCTCCGCTGCGCCCACTGCCTGCTGCTTGGACTCTACCCAATACTGCCCGCAGAAACGGAGGTAGTCCGTGGCCGCCGTGTACCGAAGCTCCACGCCGTATTCCCTCGTAAGAACCTTCGCCTGCCCGATGTCCGAGTAGTCCCCCGGCTTCAGCGATTCCCGCCCGAACTCGTCATTGTATGCATCCGGCGCCACATACCCTTCCTGCCCCTGCACCTTCTCCGCAAAGCGGCAGGCGCTCTGCCAGATCATGGCAAGCTCCGCTTCTTCCAAGGGTGGATTGCACTTTGCCGCCTCCTCCATGAAAATCTCATGCGCCCGCTCCATCGCGCCGTACCGCTTCACCACGCGCCCCGCAAAATGGGACATGGTGGCGTTCCTCTGCCCCTGCGGTATCTCCCTGCCGCCCTGCGGCTTCACGATGCAGTCAATGGTGATCTCGCCCTCGTGCCACAGGATGGAGTCTGCCGGATGCCCGAAAATGAAACGGGCGGAATCCAGCGCCTTGGCATCAAAGAACGGGAACTTCTGCTGTATGGCCTTCTTCAGACTGGCGCACATCTCCCCGTCATGGATTGGATCATGCGGGAAGTACACATGGAACCTCGGCCTTGCAGACTTCCCCTCCTTCGGCTTCATGTTATTCCGGCTCGGCACCACAACAAACGCCACATCCTTCCCGATTTTTTCTTCCAGGTTTTCCGGGTGAATCCAGTCCTCCAGATTGTCGGAATGGGAATTGTCGCAGTCCATCACGTCCACATCGCAGGAAAGGAAATTGTCTCCGCTCCTACGGCAGTTCTTGAATTCCGCACACACATGGTCGAACGCCACAACTTCCATGCAATCATCCTCATTGTCAATGACGCGCCTGTTGGGGTAAAGGCTGTTCTTTGCGTTCCCCCTGCAGTTCGCCGTGTAAAATGTCATCTTCAAGATAATCCCACCTCCTCACAGTTTTCCGTGAAATAGCGGATGGGCATATCCCGCTTCTCCGCTTTCTCAATCTCCGCCGCCATCCCCGTGGATATGGTGCTGCCGAACACCCATAGCTGCTCGCATTTCCCCAAAAGCACCATACCCATGAACATACCGATTGCCCGCTCCGCAGGCTTCCCGTCATCCAGAAACTGAGGGAACAGCAGGTGCGGCGCAAACGGGATCGCGCCGTTCTTCACCGCAAACCGGCTGTACCGCCTCGCCTTTTCCGTGTTCTTTTCCGTGTCCCCGGCAAACGGGGAGCATATATAGACAAGCGGCCGGTATGCCCGTTTCGCCGCCCTTTCTTCCCTCCTGATCCCCGACAATGCCGCATGGCTGGTCGGGTCGCTGTATCCCTCGCTGTTGTATTTACTGATTCCCATGAAACGCACCTCCATCCTGCCTGCGGTTTTCCTTACGGACCGTGTCCGCAGGCTTGTAAAACGGGCAGTCCCTCCCGCCAAAATCATTGTTTTTTAAGCAGGTGCAGACGCCGCCGCTGTTTGCGAAACAGTCATCATGCACCCTGCACCCCTGCATTGCCGCCCTGCTCATCCCTCTCTGCCTCCTGAAATTAATTTGATATTGTTTTCCATCCGTCTGCGGAGGATATCTGTTTTGTTGAGCTGCGCCCTCCAGTATCGGTACGCAGCCGTCTCCACCGAAAGTTCCTCCATCTTCTGCCTGTACATATCGCACAGAGCCTTGTAACCGTCCGCCAGTTCCCGCAGCTCCGAGAGCAGATCCGCCCTTGCCTCATCCGTGCAGTATGAATTGATGAGCCTTGCGGCCTTCCTCATCGCCGGCATCTTGCAGGGGAAGAACGCCTCCACAATAAGCTCCATGTATCCCGTCCCGTATTCAATCCGCAGCCGTTCCATCATGCACCCCCTGCCTAATCCTTCTGGTAAAACGAACATTCATAACCATCTGCCCGGAGCAGAAGCCCTTTTGCCCAGGGCGGCGTCCTGCCCATCTGTTCGCAGACGGCGGGAAGGGACATCCTCCTGTCCGCCTCAATGATGATTTCATCGTGGACGTGTGCCACAATGGAGCAGTTCCGAAGCGTCCGCATGGCATAGCACAGAATATCCCGGCTGACCGCCTGCACGATGTTCTCCACGAACTTCGGACCGTAGCTTTCCAGCCGCTCCCATTTCTTCGTGCCGCCCACGCCCATGTATGTGACGGACTCCCCGCCGAATTGGTTCTCCCCAATCCTCGGCTTCACATAGGCAAGCCTCCGGCCGGAAAACAAAGTGATGAACAGCATCCCGCTTTCATAGCTGAAGCGGATGCCGTGTGTTTCCGTTGGCATTCTCTTTTTGACGCACTCCTTCACGGCTCGGTCAACCGCCCACCAGAATTCGGTGATATTGGGGTTAGAATCCCGCCACGCCGAAACAAGCGGCTGCAGCTCCTCCTCCGCAAGCCCCATCTCCAAAGCGCCCATGGACTTCAATGCCCCGACTGATCCGCCGTATCCAAGGGCCAATTCCGCTATTTTTCCTTTCTGCCGCAGATGCCCGTTCACGCCGTGCTTTTCCACCGGCACATGGAACATCTGGCTTGCCGATGCACAATAAATGTCACCGCCGCCCTCGAACACCTTCAGCCGCCACCGCTCCCCGGCGATCCACGCGATCACCCGCGCCTCGATGGCGGAAAAGTCCGCCACAATGAACTTCCTCCCATCCTGCGGAACGAAAGCCGTGCGGATGAGCTGCGAGAGCGTATCCGGGATATCCTCATAGAGCATGGAGAGGGCATCAAAATCCCCGGCTTTCACCAGCTCCCGCGCCTGTGCCAGATCCGGGATATGGTTCTGCGGAAGGTTCTGCAACTGTATAATGCGCCCGCTGTACCGGCCGGTCCTGTTAGCACCGTAGAATTGAAACATTCCGTGCGCACGGCTGTCCGCACACACCGCATTCTCCATTGCCTGGTATTTCTTAACAGATGACCTGGCAAGCTGCTGCCGCAGGGCAAGCGCCTCCCCCAAAGGCTCCGGCGCAGTCTTTAACAGTTCCGCCACCGCCTTTTTATCAAGGGAATCCGTCTCCACCCCATTCTCCGAAAGCCACTGTTTCATCTGCTGCACGGAATTCGGGTTCTCCAGTTCCGTCAGTTCCTGCATGGCGGCTGACAGCTCCGCCTTGGAGCGGCCGTCCATGGCAATCGCCTGTGTGACCATCTCCATGTCCACACCAATGCCCCGGTCATTGATTTCCTGGTCCTGCCGGTATTCCTCCCACACAAAATCCGGCACGGGGAACTTTGAAAGCCTCTGCTGTATCTGCATCTCCGCCTCCACGTCGCGGAGGTTGTATGCCTTGAACCGCTCCCACTTTTCCCTGTCATGCTCCGGCAGGTTCCGCGTCCGGCCGCCGTTCGCCTTGGTCGGCTTGCAGGGGACGCAGAAATAACGGATCAGGTCTTTTCCTTCTGACAATTTCTGCTTTTCCAGCCCAAGCACTGTGCCAACATTCTCCAAAGACAGCGGGAGGCCAAGGGTGGCAGACCAGACCATGGAGCATTTCCACGATTCTGGCTCGAGCCATTCCCCAAGGTAATTTGACAAACACACCCTCTCGAACATGGCGTTGAATGCCCATTTAATGACGGACTCATCGGAAAGCGCTGCCCGTATTTCCGCAGGGATTTCCTCCCCGCAGGCAAGGTCAGCCACCTTCACATCCCCGCCATCCACGCTGTATCCGAATAATAAAATCTCAAAATTAGGCGAAGAGGAATATTTATAAACACCGCATTTGTACAAATCCACATCGCTGTATGTCTCGATATCAATTTCGATAGACTTCAATTCCACCAGCTCCTTTCACCGCCTTAAGGGCGGCAGGGAAAAGGCAGACGCCCCTCCCCGCCACCCGGCAGTATATCCCCGCTATGCCGTCAGGAGAGGAAATCCTCCTCGTCCCCGTCCTCATCCGCAAAGTCATCCTCCGCACGGGAACGCCCGCCAAGCGGCTCCCCGTCACGGATTTTCTGTAAATTGTTCAGCCCGCAGGCGATACCCTTATTCCCGTTGGAATTGAAGGCATAGAAATTGATGCTCGCCCTGCCGTATACGCCGCTGTACACCTCGGAATGGTCCAGGATCGGCTGCCGGTCCGCGTCCACGATTCCCGGAGCCGTGGAGCTGTTGGCATTGACGAAATACGAATCCGCATAAGCTTCATCATCCGGGCGCTCCACGTCCCCGTCACGCAGCGGGGTCTTCAAAACGGAAAGGGCAGGGACGCTCCTGCCGTTTCCCTTCAGCTTCGCCTCGCCCTCGCGGTACGCCGCCTTGATTGCTTCCTCGATCCTGGCAATGGTCTTCTTATCCGACTTCGGGATGATGAGCGACACGGAGAACTTCGGCGTGCCGCCGTTGATTGCCTTCGCTTCCCATGCGTTGCAGTAGCTCCACCGGGTGTTCGGCCCGGTGATTACTTTTGTTGGATTGTTGGCTGTGTTTGACATATGATTTTCCTCCTAAATTTTATTCAGTTTTGCATATTCGCCAAAATAACGCTTTGCCGCCTCGTTATACGCGAGGGCGGCTTCCTCTTCTGTACCGTAAAGGCCGATGTGTTTTTCCCTGCCACCTATCATGATCCTGCTGCGCCATTTATGCTTATCCCTCATATACGAAACGCCCTTGAACCGGGATGTGCCGTTTTCCACCCGGTGCTTGCGTGTATTGAACGCATTCTGCTGGTGCGTGACAAACCGGAGGTTGCCCCTCCTGTTATCCAGCCTGTTCCCGTTAATATGGTCAACGACAAACCCCCGCGGCGGCTTTCCAAGTATTGCGTGGTGCATTTTCAGATACACCATTTTCCCATTCTCCCGGAATCCCCGCATTGCATAGCCAGCTTTGCTGCAGCTCCAGTGGTGGATGCCCAGCCTTTCATAATCCGCATCATCCACAATTGCCGCCTTCCCCTTTGTCAGCGGTATCTCCCTCACTTCTCTTCCTCACGGAAATCCTGCTCTGCCGTGTTCATTTCCGGGCGCTTATCCGTCTCAAGCACAAGGACGGGCTTGCCCTGCGGTTTCTCCACAAGGCCCTTCAAAATCTCCGCAAACTTCTTCTTGCCCAGCAGCTTCTCCATGGCCGTGATGCCTAAGAGCTTCGGCTCATACGGGTCGAAGCCAGCCTTCTTTACGGTATCCGCAACGGCATCCTCGTCCGTGTACTTCCGGTTCGACCTCCCGGCTACCACCTTGAACCCGGCATACTTCACGCCAGAGAGCGCCTGCTGCAAAGCGAACTCCTTCACATCCGCCGCCCATGCCGCCAGCTCATCCGCTTTCACGAGGATTGCCGCAATCTCGTCATCCTCCAGCGTGGCGGGCATCTCGAAGTCATACTTCGCAAGCTCCAGGTTGTATTCCGCCCGTTTCCTGCAGACCGCCTTCGCCTTGCAGAATTTGCAGTGTTCCCCGGCGCAGAACTCGCCCTCCCCGGCATAGGCCAGCTTCGCCCTTTCGGTAAGCTCACCCTCCGCCCACTGGAGAAGGTCCTCTTTCGCCATCCCATACACGCTGACGTTCTCCCGGCGCGGCTGGTAGATCGCCATGCGGACGGCGTCAATGTCATAGATGCCGTCGAACAGCTCCAGCGCGCCCAGGGCATACAGCATCATCTGCGGATTCCCCTCTGCGGAGACCTCCACGCCCTTGCCGTGCTTGTAGTCAATGATATACAGCGTCCCATCTGCAATAATCACGCAGTCGCCGGTGCCGAAGCCCTCCTCCACATACCGGGAGAAGTCCAGCCGCTGCTCGATCAGCACCACAGGGTCTTTGCAGGTTTTCTTTGCCTC
>JAETRV010000059.1 GCA_021770005.1 Anaerotruncus sp.
TTGTGGGGCGCATCCTGCCCGAGCGTCGCGCTTTGCGCGCTCCGGGCTGAAAGCCCGGGCAGCGAGGGCGTTGTTTTGGTCTGGATTCCAAAACAACATGCGCCCAAAGCCCCCTGTAAAAGAGTTTGAACAGACGCCTAACGCCTGCTTCATATCACAGAATATTTCAAACGCAGTGTGAAACAATAAGTTCACGCTGCGTTTTTTTAGATTCAGGGCTTGTTTGAAAAAAGAGGTGTTCAGATGAAACCGATGAAATTCCTTCTAACCGGCGGTGTGGCCGGCCTGTTGAACGGGCTTTTCGGCGCGGGCGGCGGCATGGTTGTCGTGCCGATGCTCCAGCGGGACGGCCTTCCCCCGGAACGTTCCCATGCAACCTCGATTGCGGTGATCCTTCCGCTTTCAGCTGCAAGCAGCCTGCTCTACCTCTCCATGGGGAACATCCGGCTTGCACAGGCGCTCCCCTATATCCCGTTGGGGCTTGCCGGGGCGGTTTTTGGCGGCTGGCTGCTCCCGCGGGTCAAAACCGTCTGGCTGCACCGCATCTTCGGCGCATTGGTGCTCTACTCCGCTGTGCGCCTGCTTCTGCAATGAGCTGGCTTTCGATTGCCGCCGTGTCCTTCGCCAGCGGCCTGCTCGGTTCGCTTGGGATGGGTGCGGGCGCGGTGCTTCTGCTCTATCTGCGGATTTATGGCGGCTGCGACCAGCTCACCGCACAGGGGATTAACCTGCTGTTCTTCCTGCCGATCGCCCTGCTTTCGATCCTGCTGCATGCCCGAAACCATCTGATCGACTGGAAAGCCGCTGGGCTCTGCGTGCTGGCGGGGCTGCCCGGCGTATTGCTCGGGGTCTGGTGCGGCAGGCTGCTCGGGACCGGCCTGCTTTCCAAGGCGTTTGCCCTTCTGCTGCTGGTCATCGGGCTGCGGGAGCTTTCGTTCGGATTCTCTAAAAAAAGGAAAGAGGAAAATTCTCGCGACAGGTATAACACCCCCCGCTCAGGGTCAAACTCATCTTAGAACGCAACCCCGCAAAAAGCGGCTTGACGGTAACATCCGAAGCAGAATCTCAAAAAATCAAGCTTGTTTTTCAAGCGCTTCGAGGATAATCCTTTTGCAGACGTTCAAAATAATACCGGAGGTGTAACCATACAATGAACGACTCTTATAATCCCAAAAGCAAATTCAGCAAATTTATGGCGGGCAAAGGTTTCTATGTCGCGCTGGCCATCTGCGTGATGGGGGCAGGTACTGCGGCATGGGTAGCTGTTGACCGGACGATCGACCGGATTGATGACAACAACAACCGGATCATCGAACAGCAGTCCGCTTCCAGCCAGCCGGAGCCCACCTACGGTTTCCCCGATTTGGAGGAAGCCGGAAAAGCGCAGAGCGGCGTGACCAAACCGTCCGCCTCGTCTTCCTCCTCTACTGCGCCTTCGTCCTCGTCCGCGGCTTCTTCCGCGCCAAAAAAGCAATCCGAACCGGTCGCCGCACAGCCAACGCCGCAACCCTCCTCTTTCATCTTGCCGATCTCCGGCGAAATCTTCGCTCCGTACAGCAATGGTGAACTGGTGAAGAATATCACCCTCAAGGAGTGGCGCACCCATGACGGCATCGACATCAAGGCGGCAAAGGGGACCGAAGTAAAATCGGTCTGCGACGGAAAGGTGACCTCGGTGCATGATGATCCCCTCATGGGCATGACCATTGAGGTGCTCCATGAGAATGACATCACCTCGGTCTATTGCGGGCTGGCGAAAGAGGTTTCGGTCAAGGAGGGGGATGCGGTGAAGGTCGGACAGGTTATCGGTACGGTCGGGGAGATTCCGGCTGAGATTTCCCTGGACCCGCATCTGCACTTCGCAATGCGCTCCACCAACCAGTGGGTCGACCCGCTGAAAACAATGGGCAAAGTCTCCGGGTGACTGGCGTCCGGAAAGCGCAGAGCAGTCTTATAACATTTTGTTATAAGACTGCTCTATTGTTCTATTTGTATTCTTTCGAAGCGTAACCTGCCGTCTGGGCTTTTCATCAGGCGGGAGCAGAACGCACCCTCCTGGCCCTGTGCGGCCGCAGAGCAGACGACCATGTCCGTTGCCTGATAGGGCCGCACCGCCGGTTGCTTTTCCGCCGCAACCAGCATCGCGCAGCCGAGCAGTGCAGCCAGCAGCTTCCGCATTCCATCGCCTCCTGACTATGATGAAAAGTACGATCTTATTATAATGCACAATAATTATAAATACAAGTACGATTTTAGTTTTAATCACTGTCTATCCCTCTTTTTTTGCATTATGCTTGGATTGGGAGGAATCTTTTGTGCAGATCGATTACGCTGTTTTCGGCAAACGGATCGCCGCGATCCGGAAAAAACGCGGCCTTACACAGGAAAAACTCGCAGAGCGTGCGGATGTGACCAACAATTTCATCTCGCATATCGAGACCTGCCGTTCGATCCCTAGTTTGGAGACGGTGGTCAAGCTGTGCAACGCGCTCGACGTGACCCCTGATACGCTGCTGCTCGGCACCGAAACCCGGAGCCGCGCCTACCTGACCCAGGACATCCTGCGCAAACTCGAAGGGTGTACCCCGCAGGAGCGGCGGCTGGTCGATGGATTTATCGACCTGCTTACTGCGGAGCGGGAACGAGGCGAACCGTAAAACCGTAAAAAAGAACCCGGGTACATGAAAATGTGCCCGGGTTCTGAATTTGCAGGGTTTGAAAGGATAGAAACAGGGAAAGCTAAAAAAGAAAATTTCAAAGCGCGGGGGGAAGGGGTTAGCGAGAAAAGCCGAGGTCGGTCGAAATCTGTTGCGCGGCGGCGAGCAGCTGCGGGACGAGCAGGCGGACCCGATCATCGTTCATACGCGCAAGCGGCGCGGAAACCGAAATCGCGGCTTTCCCGCGCCCGGTATAATCCCGCACTGCCGCGCCGATGCACCGCACCCCCAGTTCGTTCTCCTCGTTGTCGAACGCATATCCACACCGCCGGATCTGGGCCAGTTCCTGGAACAGCCGCCCCAGCTCGGTAATGGTGTGTTCGGTATAGGCGTGGATGTCGCTTCGGTTCCAAATCTGCACCACCTCGTCATCCGGCATGGTAGCGAGGATGCTTTTTCCGACTGCGGTACAGTAAAGCGGGCGGCGCATCCCCAGCCGGGAAAACATCCGGATCGACCCGTTCCGGCTCTCGACCTTGTGGATATACACGATCTCGATCCCCTCCCGGATCACCAGATGCACCGCTTCCTGGGTGGCGTTGCGGAGCTGTTCGAGCGGCGCCTTGGCAAGCCCCAGCACGTCAATGCTGTCCACCACCCGGCCGGACAGCTCGAACAGCTTGAGGGTGAGCCGGTAGCGGCCGTTCGACTCATCCTTTTTCACATAGCCGAGCTGGGACAGCGAAGCGAGCAGACGGTGCACAGTGCTTTTGTGCAGGCCGGAAACAGAAGCCAGCTCCATGAGCGGCATTCCGTCGGCATTGCGCGAAAGCAGTTCGATCAGGCTGAATGCGCGTTCGAGGGATTGCACAGCAGGTTGGTTTTCCATATAAGGCATATCCTTTCGTGGGTTTCATAATACGGAACATGGTTTTATTTTACACATGCAGGCCCAAAAATGCAAGTATTTTTGTGGAAAAATTTTTGATGATTTTATCAAAATCCCTTGCAAACCGCGCAAAAAAGGGTATAATAAGAATAACGACCGCAATATGGAACTTAGTTTCGTATTGCGAAACAGAAACGGAATCCAAATAACAGTATGAGGTGAAACAGATGAATGCAGTTCTGGAACAGCTCTCCAAAATTGGCATTGTACCCGTAATCAAAATTGACGATGTGGAGAAGGCGGTCCCGCTGGCAAAGGCGCTGAAACAAGGCGGCCTCCCCTGCGCCGAGGTGACCTTCCGCACCGCACAGGGCGAAGAGGCAATCCGCCGGATTGCGAAAGAGGTCCCCGATGTGCTGGTCGGCGCGGGCACCGTCCTGACCACCGAGCAGGTTGACCGCGCGATCGACGCGGGCGCGAAATTTATCGTCAGCCCGGGGCTGAACCCCAAAGTGGTTGCCTATTGTGTGGAAAAGGGCATCCCGGTCACGCCCGGATGCGCCAACCCCTCGGATGTGGAGCAGGCGATCCAGCTCGGGCTTGACGTGGTCAAATTCTTCCCCGCGGAGCAGGCGGGCGGCATCAATTATATCAAAGCGATTGCGGCCCCCTATGTGAATATGAAGTTCATGCCGACCGGCGGTGTCAATGCGTCCAACCTCAATAACTATCTGGCGTTTGATAAGATTCTCTGCTGCGGCGGCTCCTGGATGGTCAAGGCGGACCTGATCGACGAGGGCCGGTTTGATGAGATTACCGCGCTCTGTCAGGAAGCGGTGCGCAACATGCTCGGCTTCGAGCTGGCGCATATCGGCATCAACGCGGAGAACGAGGAGGAAGCGCTCAAGGCCGCGAAGATGTTTGAGGCGCTGTTTGGATTCGCGGTCAAGCCGGGCAACAGCTCGATCTTTGCGGATAAATATGTGGAGGTCATGAAAACGCCGTACCTCGGCAAAAACGGCCATATCGCGATTGCCGCCAATTCGGTCGACCGCGCGGTCGCCTATCTGGAGCGCCAAGGCTTTGCGTTCAATCCCGACACCGCAAAGAAGGATGCCAAAGGCAAAACCGCGGCAATCTATCTCAAGGACGAGATTGCAGGGTTTGCCATCCATCTGGTGCAGAAGAAAAAATAAACCTTACGGTTTCAAAATTTCAAGATCAAAAGGAGACAGAGATTCATGGGCAAAATTGTCACATTCGGAGAAATTATGCTTCGCCTTGCTCCCGAAGGCTACTATAGATTTGTACAGGCTTCGACCCTCGGCGCGACCTACGGCGGCGGGGAGGCGAACGTTGCCGTTTCGCTCTCCAACTATGGCATGGACGCGGCGTTTGTCACCAAGCTGCCCAAGCATGAGATTGGACAGTCGGCGATCAACGAGCTGCGCCGCTATGGCGTCGATACCTCGATGATTACCCGCGGCGGCGACCGCGTGGGCATCTATTTCCTCGAGAAAGGCGCGTCCCAGCGCCCGTCCAAGGTCATCTATGACCGCGCCGGCTCCGCAATCGCAAAGGCGGAACCCGCTGATTTCGATTGGAACCGGATCTTTGAAGGGGCTGAGTGGTTCCATTTCACCGGGATCACCCCGGCGCTGGGGGACAACGTTGCGGAGATCTGCTTGGAAGCCTGCAAGGCCGCTAAGGCGAAGGGGATCACCGTTTCCTGTGACCTCAACTACCGCAAGAACCTCTGGACCCGGGAAAAAGCCGGGCAGGTGATGGCGGGCCTGATGGAGTATGTGGACGTCTGCATCGCCAACGAAGAGGATGCTTCGGACGTGTTCGGCATCAAGGCGGATAACACCGACGTCACCACCGGAAAGGTCAACCACGAGGGCTATAAAGATGTCGCGAAAAAGCTGGCCGACCGGTTTGGGTTCAAAAAGGTTGCGATCACCCTGCGCGGCTCGATCTCGGCCAATGACAACAACTGGGCTGCTATGCTCTATACCGACGGCGACTACTTCTTCTCCAAGAACTACCTGATTCACATTGTCGACCGCGTGGGCGGCGGCGATAGCTTCGGCGCGGGCCTGATCTATGCCTGTATGAACGGCTACAGCGCACAGGATACGATCGAATTTGCAGTCGCGGCGAGCTGCCTCAAACACACCATCGAGGGCGACCTCAACCAGGTCTCGGTGGATGAGGTCAAGAAGCTGGCCGGCGGCGATGGCTCCGGCCGCGTCCAGAGATAATTTCCTCCTTTCTCATAATCCCACTTTAATCACCCTGGAATCCGCCGGACGGCCAAGCGTCCGGCGGATTTCAGCTTGTCGTGGGAAGCCTCGTGATAAAATCCGTACAAAATGCTAAAAATACCGGAAGAGGCGCCCAGAAATCATGGAAACCCCTTGCAAAAAAACAGCGTATGGATTAAAATAGCAGATAGATTGATGTGAAATTAACAAAGGCAGTCCGGGACGGGTTCCCACAGTTCCGGGCTGCGGCGAAAGGATGGCAGACAATGACCTCATACAACAAAAAATCCGTGGACGACATTCAGGTTGCCGGGAAAAAGGTGCTCGTGCGGTGCGATTTCAACGTCCCGCTGAAAAACGGTGTCATCACCGATGAGAACCGGATCGTAGCGGCGCTCCCGACCATCAAGAAACTGATGGCGGACGGCGGGCGCGTGATCCTCTGCTCCCACATGGGCAAGCCCAAGGGCGAGCCGAAACCCGAGCTTTCGCTCGCACCGGTGGCAAAACGTCTCTCCGAGCTGCTTGGCAAAGAGGTGGTCTTTGCGGCGGATGACAACGTGGTCGGCGAGAACGCCAAGGCCGCGGCAGCAGCCCTGAAGGATGGCGACGTCATGCTGATCCAGAACACCCGTTACCGCGCCGAGGAGACCAAGAACGGCGAAGCGCTCAGCAAGGAGCTGGCAGAGCTGTGCGACGGTCAGGTATTTGTCAACGACGCGTTCGGCGCGGCCCATCGTGCGCATTGCTCGACCGTCGGCGTGGCTTCGTTCGTCAAAGAGGCGGCGGTCGGCTACCTGATGGGCAAAGAACTCCAGTATCTGGGCAACGCGGTCGAGAACCCGGTCCGCCCGTTTGTGACCATCCTCGGCGGCGCAAAGGTTGCGGATAAACTCAATGTCATCGAAAACCTGCTCAACAAGGCGGATACCCTGATTATCGGCGGCGGCATGGCGTACACCTTCCTCGCGGCGAAGGGGTACGGCACCGGCACCTCGCTGCTCGATGCCGAAAAGATCGGTTACTGCAAGGAGATGCTTGCGAAGGCGGAGGAGAAGGGTGTCAAGATTCTGCTGCCGGTCGACTGCGTGATTGCGGACGCGTTCCCCAACCCGATCGACGCGGAAATCGCAATCGAGACGGTCGCGGCCGACCAGATCCCCGACGGCAAGATGGGGCTGGATATCGGCGAAAAAACCCGCGCCCTGTTTGCCGAGGCGGTCAAGTCGGCAAAGACGGTGGTCTGGAACGGGCCTATGGGCGTGTTTGAGAACCCGCAGCTTGCGAAAGGGACGATTGCGGTGGCGCAGGCGCTCGCCGAAACCGAAGCAACCACCATCATCGGCGGCGGCGATTCGGCGGCGGCGGTCAACACCCTTGGCTTCGGCTCCAAGATGACCCACATCTCGACCGGCGGCGGCGCGTCGCTCGAGTTCCTCGAGGGCAAGGTGCTCCCGGGTATTGCCTGCGTGAACGATAAATAAATTTTTGCACGCCTGCCTCTGCGGGGTCCCGTTTTCGTGGGCGGGGCCCGCGCGGAGGGGGAGACGCTGTCCGGCAAAACGGGCGGCTTTCCCTTTTATGTGGAGATGCGATACAACCATCAAACTTAAAGGAGTGTCAGACGATGAATAAAGCACTGCGCAAAGCGGTAATCGCTGGGAACTGGAAGATGAACAAGACCCGTTCGGAGGCTGCCGCGCTGATCAAAGAGCTGGGGCCGCTGGTCAAGGATGCGGACTGCGAGGTCGCGGTATGCGTCCCGTTTATCGACCTCGAGACCGCGCTCTCCGCGACCGCTTCGGATGCGGCCAATGTGAAGGTCGGCGCCGAAAACTGCCACTGGGCGGTATCGGGCGCGTTTACCGGCGAGGTCTCGGCCCCGATGCTTGCCGAGATGGGGGTCTATTATGTGGTCATCGGGCACAGCGAGCGCCGCCAGTATTTCGGCGAGACCGACCAGACGGTCAACCAGCGGGTGCGTGCTGCGCTTGACGCGGGCCTGCATGTGATCCTCTGCGTGGGCGAGCTGGAAGCGCAGCGGGAATACGGCATCACCGAGGAGATCGTCGGGATGCAGACCAAGGTTGCGCTGCACGGCGTTTCGGCAGACGAGCTGAAACGGATCATCATTGCGTATGAGCCGGTCTGGGCGATTGGCACCGGCAAGACTGCGACCGCCGAACAGGCGAATGAGGTCTGCTGCTATATCCGCTCGGTCGTTGCCAAGCTCTATGGCAGTGCGGCTGCGGACGGCCTGACCATCCAGTATGGCGGCTCGATGAACGCGAAGAATGCGGCGGAGCTGCTGGCACAGCCGGATGTGGACGGCGGGCTGATCGGCGGCGCGTCGCTCAAGGCCGCGGACTTTGCCGAGATTGTAAAAGCGGCATCCAAATAACCGGTGCAGAAGAGGGAGGCAACCATGAAAAAACCTTTGGCATTGATTATCCTTGACGGTTTCGGACACAACCCGCTGGAATATGGCAATGCGATTGCGGCGGCGCACAAGCCCAACCTTGACAGGCTCTTCAAGGAGAATCCCCACACCTTGATTGGCGCTTCGGGGATGGATGTCGGCCTGCCCGACGGGCAGATGGGCAATTCGGAGGTCGGCCATACCAATATCGGCGCGGGCCGGGTGGTCTACCAGGAGCTGACCCGGATCACTAAGTCGATCGAGGACGGCGACTTTTTCGAGAACCCCGCGCTCAAGGGCGCAATGGACAACTGCGTCAAGAACGGTTCGGCGCTGCACCTGTTCGGGCTCTGCTCGGACGGCGGGGTGCACAGCCACAACCGTCACCTCTACGGCCTGCTCGAGATGGCCAAGCGGTGTGGGGTGCATAAGGTTTATGTACACTGCTTCATGGACGGGCGCGACGTGCCGCCGACCAGTGGCAGGGATTATGTCGAGGAGCTCGAGACCGAGATGAACCGGCTGGGCATCGGGCAGATTGCAACGGTGATGGGCCGTTACTATGCGATGGACCGCGACAACCGCTGGGAGCGTGTTTCGCGCGCCTATGACGCAATCGTCCACGGCAGGGGGAACTTTAACGCTTCGGCGGTCGATGCGATGGAAAAATCCTACGGCTCCGAGACGACCGACGAGTTTGTCGAGCCGACCGTCTGCCTGAAAGGGGCGGAGGTCCACGACGGGGATTCGATCATCTTTTTCAACTTCCGGCCCGACCGCGCCCGTGAGCTGACCCGCACCTTTGTCGATCCCGACTTCACCGGTTTCGAGCGGGAGGGCGGCCGCCGGGACACCTACTTTGTCTGCATGACCCAGTATGACGCGACGATGCCCAATGTGCAGGTTGCGTTCAAGCCGGAGAGCCTGACCAATACGTTTGGAGAGTATATTGCGGACAACGGCCTGACCCAGCTCCGGATCGCCGAGACCGAAAAATATGCACATGTGACCTTCTTCTTCAATGGAGGGGTGGAGGCCCCCTATCAGAATGAGGACCGCGCGTTGATCCCGTCCCCGAAGGTTGCGACCTACGATCTCCAGCCTGAGATGAGCGCCTACCTGGTGACCGACGAGGTGGTCAAGCGGATCGAGAGCGGAAACTACGACGTGATCATCCTCAACTATGCCAACTGCGACATGGTCGGGCACACCGGCGTGTTCGAGGCGGCACAGAAGGCGGTCGAGGCGGTGGATACCTGTCTCGGGCGGACGGTCGATGCGATCCTGAAGATGGGCGGTTCGGCGTTGATCACCGCCGACCACGGCAATGCCGACCAGATGTACGAGCGGGACGGCTCGCCGTTTACCGCGCATACCACCAACCCGGTGCCGCTGGTCGTTGTCGGGCAGGGGAACTGTGAACTGCGCAAGGGAGGCCGTCTGGCCGACCTCGCCCCCACAATGTTGAAAATCCTCGGCCTGCCCCAGCCTGCCGAGATGACAGGGGAATCCATCATTCTGTAAAGCGTTTTTTCGCCTTGCAGGCCGGAAAAATGCTTTGCCATCCAGCATCCCCCGATTATGAATACAGGTTCTAAGACGCGCTTTGCGCGTCTCAGCTTGTCGATAAAATCGACAAGCTGCTGGACGGAGAACCACGAATCTCCGCGCTAAGAGCCGCCTTCGGCGGTTGCGCTCCGAAAGGCGGCCTGCGGGCCGCACTCCCCGCGCCTCACGGCGTTCGGCTCGCTCTCGTGTTTCCCCGCCAGTACCACCCTTCCTCTTATAAAACCGCTCTATGAGCGGTTTTACGCTTTGAAGAATTTTTGTCCGGCACATGT
>JAETRV010000136.1 GCA_021770005.1 Anaerotruncus sp.
CGAAAAGCACCACTGGCTGGTGGATGAAGAAGCGGCAGACGTTGTGCGCCGCATTTTCCATTTGAGCGCGGAGGGAAAAGGCCCTCTTTCGATTGCCAGAACGCTGATGGAGGATAAGGTGGAGCGTCCCTCCTACTATCTCGCCCAGCGGGGCCGGGGAACGTGCCAGAGTAAAACCGATATGTCCCGTCCCTATGACTGGACGGATGCCACGATTCGGGACATTCTCGCCAAGCCGGAGTATATGGGCCACACGGTCAACTTCCGCTCTTACAAGCCCTCCTATAAGGACAAGAAGATGATAAAGCGTCCCCCGGAGGAATGGCTGATTTTTGAGAACACCCACGAGGCCATTGTGGATGCGGAGACGTGGAAACTTGCCCAGCGGTCACGGCAGACGGTTCGCCGGACAGACACCACGGGCGAGGCCAATCCTTTGACGGGGCTGTTGTTCTGCGCCGAGTGCGGGGCCAGGATGTATAACCACAAACGGGGCGGCAGGGCATTGAGAGAGGGCTGGACGCCAGACCCGGAAAGCGGTCTTTACGCTGGCGATAATTATAATTGCGCCACTTATATGCTGACCGCCAAACAGTCAGAGCAGAAGTGTTGCAGCCACTATATATCCACGAAAGCGGTTCGGGCGTTGATATTGGATACCATCCGAACAGTCAGCGCCTATGCGATCTCCGATGAAAAGGGCTTTGTCGAGAAGATTCGCGCCGCCTCTCAGCTTCGGCAGGACAACGCCGCGAAGGAGTTGAAACGCAAGCTGAACCGGGACCGCAAACGGTCCGCAGAACTGGACGGGCTGATAAAGAAACTCTATGAATCCTTTGCCACGGGCAGTCTGACGGAGAAGCGGTTCAAGCTGCTGGCGGACGGGTATGAGCGTGAGCAGGAGGAATTGGATGCGGCAATCGTGCGGGAACAGGCGGAGTTGGATACGTTCAACGCCGACACGGATCGGGCCGATCAATTCCTGGAGCTGGTCAAGCGGTACACCGATTTTTCGGTGCTGACCACGCCGATGATTTTTGAGTTTGTGGACAAGATCGTTGTCCATGCGCCGGACAGGTCCAGCGGTGAACGGGTGCAGGAAGTTGACATTTACTTGAAGTTCATCGGCAAATTTGACGTGCCTATCCCGGAGCCTACGCCGGAGGAACTGGCAGAACAGGAGCGGTTGCGGAAGAAACGGGAAAAGCAGAGGGAATACTCAAGGCGTTCCCGCGAGAAAAAGAAACAGGCGAAAGCTCAGAGTTGAATATACTG
>JAETRV010000060.1 GCA_021770005.1 Anaerotruncus sp.
GAATTGCCACCAGATATGACAAGTTGGATGTTTCTTTTCTCGCTTTTGTTTACCTCGCTTCTATTTCTATTCTGTTGATTTAGCCCAGTCTTCACTATTTTTCAAACAAGCCCTAAGCGTCCCGAAAACATTCCGTAAATTTTTAGCCTGTCCGGCTTGCAATGGATGGCCAAATCGGGTACAATATGTGTAAGAAATACTCCGCTTCGGGCGGGTCAGGTTGTGCGAATTACACAAGCAATGCGCAAACGCAGAAAGGACAGGATCACAATGGCAATGAGACTCAATACACGCCATCTGAAAGGGTTTGTCAGCGAGCATGAGCTGGCGGCAATCGAGCCGCAGGTACATGCCGCCCACAAGCTCCTGACCGAAAAATCCGGGCTGGGGAATGATTTCCTCGGCTGGACCGATCTCCCTACAGCATATGACAAAGAGGAATTCGCGCGGATCAAAGCGGCGGCCAAAAAGATCCAGGCAGACAGCGATGTGCTGATCGTCATCGGGATCGGCGGCTCCTATCTGGGAGCACGTGCGGCGATCGAACTGCTCAAATCCCCGTTTTACAACAATATGAAGAAGGATACCCCCGAAATCTACTTCGCGGGCAACAACATCAGCGCCGACTATCTCAACACGATCATCGGCCTGTGTGAGGGCAAGCGGGTTTCGGTGAACATCATCTCCAAGTCGGGCACCACCACCGAACCGGCTCTGGCGTTCCGGGTATTCCGGGAGATGCTTGAGAAAGAGTACGGCAAGGAGGGCGCAAAGGGCCGGATCTATGCCACCACCGATAAGGCGCGCGGCACCCTCAAGGAGCTGAGCGACCGCGAAGGATACGAGACGTTTGTCATCGCGGACGATGTCGGTGGACGGTATTCGGTGCTGACCGCAGTAGGTTTGCTGCCGATGGCGGTCGCGGGCGTGGACATTGACGCGGTGATGGGCGGCGCACAGGAGGCGCTCGAAGCGCTTTCGGTCGACGATCTCGAGAAAAACGACTGCTATAAGTATGCCGCGTTGCGCAACATCCTCTACCGCAAGGGCAAGTCAATCGAACTGCTGGTCAGCTATGAGCCGGCGTTTGCGATGATGAACGAGTGGTTTAAACAGCTCTACGGCGAGAGCGAGGGCAAGGACAATAAGGGCCTGTTCCCGGCGTCGGTGGTCTTTTCGACTGACTTGCACTCGATGGGGCAGTTTATCCAGGAGGGCAGCCGCACCATGTTCGAGACGGTCGTTTCGATCGGCAAACCGCAGCTTGATTTCTTTGTCAAGGACGATCCCGAAAACCTCGATGGGCTGAATTTCCTCTCCAACCAGAATATGTCGGTTGTCAACCAGAAGGCGATGCAGGGTACCATCCTGGCGCATACCCAGGGCGGCGTCCCGAATATGATCCTTGAGGTGCCGATGATCAACGAGCACGAGTTTGGTTATATGGTCTACTTCTTTGAGCGCGCCTGCGCAATCAGCGGCTATCTGCTGGGGGTCAACCCGTTTGACCAGCCAGGCGTGGAAAGCTACAAGAAGAACATGTTCGCCCTGCTCGGCAAACCGGGCTATGAGGATCAGAAAGCAGCGCTCGAAGCAAAACTCAACTAGGGCTGTCTGAAAAATCGCAGCCAACCAAGAAGTTTCGTCCACCTTTTCAAAGGTGGCGGGGTCGAGGGGCAGAGCCCCCGCCGCCGCGTGCGGCGGAACGCCTGCTTGGGCGCTGGGCGCCCGCCTGAGAAGCGCATTTTCGGGGTGAATCGGCTCTGACTTGCGGTCAGAGCCGAGAGGGGGCTTTTTGCAAGAGAAAAAGTCCCCCTATGAAATAGAAGCAGACAGAGAAAACCCATTGTAGAAACCGTATCCAAAAACTACATCCAAAGAAAGATGGAGGAATGATTTCATATGATTAAGCTGATTGTAGGGCATAAAGGCTCGGGCAAAACCAAAGCACTGATCGGGATGGTCAACGATGCGCTGAAAACTTCTAAAGGCAATGTTGTCTGTGTGGAGAAGGGCGACACCCTTAAATTTGGCCTGAGCTATCAGGCGCGTCTGATCGACATCGACCACTATGCGATCAAGGGGTTTGACGCGTTCTATGGCTTCTTCGCGGGCCTGTTCGCGGGCAACTACGACATCACCGAGGTGTTCGTTGACGCGACCTTCAAGGTCGGCGGGCATGACTACGAGGCTTTCGGCGTCATGATCGACAAGCTGGTCAAGCTGCTCAATGAGAACGGTGCAACCATGACCTTCACCGTCTCTTGTGACAAGGAGGATCTGCCCGAGCGTGTCCATCAGTATATCATCTGATGCACTACGGGGTGCAACATAGGTGAACACCAACACACACCAGCGTTGCCTGGTGTGTGTCCTTCTTTATGTGTTGGAAAAATGGCGCCGGATGGTTCAGTTATGGGGATTTCTGCCGAGGATAAAGATAGAAGGGTGTGCTTTGGGTTGACAGAAAATCGAAGCGCCGCACCGCTATCCAAGCGGCTTCAGACCGGGATACAGCGGAAATTAGCCTGAATTTGCAGGCATCGCAAAGACGAACACAAGAAGGAGGGATTTTTATGATGCAGATCAGCGGGTCGATCTATAATTCACTCAAGTTGATGAAACTGGGGATCAAGTGGCAGCAGCGGAAAGCCGATCCTACAAGGCCGAAAGAGGATGAGGAAGACCCACAGCGGGCACAGCTCGAGAAGCGGCTTCAGGAACAGTTGGAGAGCACCAAAAAGAGCAATATCCTGGCGGCGATCGACGGCAAACTGAAAGCGGGTGGGGAACTGACCAAGGAGGAGCTGGAATATCTCAAGGCCCACAACCCCAAGCTCTATGAGGAAGCCATGGAGATCAAGCGGGAGCGGGAAGCCTATAAGAATGCGCTGAAAAACTGTAAGACCAAAGAGGAGGTCGAGCGGCTGAACACCAATAAGATGAACCAGTTCCTCAGCCAGGCCAAAGCCATCCGGAACAACCCCAATCTGCCGAAGGGGGAGAAGGTCGCGCAGCTTGAGAAGATTCTCCGGCGGGTGATGGGGATTCAGACCGAACACAACCGGTTTATCCAGACCAAGGCGTATCAGGACCTGCCGCGGGAGGAGGAGCTCCGGGAGGCAAAGGCGAAAAAGAAGGCAAAGGCGAATGATGTTGAGCAGCCCGAGCAGGAACGGGAGGACCCGTTTGAGCAGTCGCGGCAGGCATCAGATGCGCTCGCGGAGGAGCTTTCCGCCGCATTCCGGGAGACGGAACAGCCGGAGCAGCCCGAATCCAAGGCGGAGCAAACGAAAGGGAAGACGTCAACCGCCCAGTCTGGCAAAGCGGTTGCAGCAGAAGCACCTGTAATGCCTCCTCAGCCGCAGACGGAAACGCCTCCGGTACGCCGGAAGCTGTCGATCACCACCTGAGGCGGAGCGCGGCGAGGAGCTCCGCCCCTCGCCCCCTCAATTTTTTGAGGAAAATCGAGGAAAGCTTTTGCTCTGAAACGGACGCTAACGGCTGGGGCAAAGGAGAACGAAACGACAGACAGGGGGATAGGCTTGGTCGATATTTATGAGGAGATGGGTGACCGTTGGGCGCACCGGGAACTGCTCCTGCTCGCCGATCCGGACGAACGGATGGTAAACCGTTACCTGGCACAAGGATTCCAGCTGATCGCCCGAATGGATGGGCAGACTGTGGGACAGGTGGTCACCGTCCCGGTGGAGGACGGCTGGGAGCTGAAAAATCTTGCGGTCCTGCCCGCATTTCAGAGAGCCGGGATTGGGCGCGCGCTGGTCGGGGCAGCGGTTGCGCGGGTTCCGGCCGGTACTGTCTGGGTTGGCACCGGGAATGCAAGCCCGTGGATTTTGCGGTTTTATGAGCAGTGTGGGTTCCAGCGGAGCCATGTGCTGAAAAATTTTTTTGTAGATAACTACCCTGAGCCGATCTTCGAGGATGGCGTGCAGTGTACCGATATGATCTATCTGCGGCTTGAGAAGGGGGAAGGGGTTTGAAAACAGGGGGAATGTATAGATGAAAACCGGGCTGGTGCTCGAGGGCGGCGGAATGCGCGGCATTTACACCAATGGTGTGCTCGACTGCCTGATGGATAATGGATTCTATTCCGACTATGTGATCGGGGTGTCGGCGGGCGCGTGCGGCGGAGTCTCGTATGTTTCGGGGCAGCGCGGGCGCAGTAAACGGATCAATCTGGGCTATCTGGACGACAAGCGGTATTTGGGTCTGGAAAGCCTGATGAAGACGGGTTCGATGTTCGGGATGGATTTCCTGTTTGAGGAGATCCCCAACCGGCTCGACCCCTTTGATTATGCGGCATTCCTTGCCTCCCCAATCGAATTTATAGCGGGGGTTACCGATGTGGAGACTGGGAAGCCTGCCTATTTTGGCAAAGAGGCGATGAACGGTACGAGCATTGTCCTGCGGGCATCCTCGGCAATCCCGGTTTTTTCACCTGCTGTGGAGATCGACGGCCGGCGGTATCTTGACGGCGGCACCTCTGACCCGATCCCGGTAAAAAAAGCGTTGGAGGACGGATGTGACCGGCTGGTCGTCATATTGACACGGGACCGTTCCTATCAGAAACAGCCCGAGAAGCTGCGGACTGCCTATCGCCGGGTGTTCCGGGACGATCCTCAGATGATCGAAGCGCTCGACCGGCGGCATGAAATTTATAATGAGACGCTCGACTTTCTGCGTAAGTTGGAGCGCAAGGGGGTTGCACAGGTCATTGCACCCGAACAGCCGGTAAAGATCGGGCGGTTCGAGCGCGATCCGCTCAAGCTCAATGCGCTCTACAAGACCGGGATGCTTGATGGGCAGAAGTATCTGTCCCGTATCGGCTGGAAACGTCCCCAGAGCGGTCCCGCCGCGCAGACCGCGGAAAAAGGATAATCCCTGAACCGGACCAGCGCCTTTTCGGATTGCGGCAGATGCCCTGGATGAGAAGGCTGTGTACCTTCCCCGTGGATAGGGCCTTTATAAAACGATCCCTTCCAGCCTACCAGGGATGTGGAACAGGTCCTCACCAAGCAGAGCCCATGTCTGTAGGATTGTGTCGAATATGGACAGATCACGCTTGTTTTCCGTCTCAAATTCTGTTATAATCAAATCAGCTAGGAAACCGCTTTGCAAAGGGTTTATGAGGAAGATTTGCAGCGGTTATGCCGGTAGAGGTGGAAACGAGCGGGAGGTGGCGAGATGGAGCTTGGCCTGAAAATCACACAGAATCAGGTGCTTGCGCCGCAGATGGAACAATCGGTGCGTATCTTGCAGATGGATAGCGCACAGCTTAGCGAATATCTCAAGGAGGTCATGCTAGAAAACCCGGTGGCCGAACTGGAGCCGCCCCGCGCGCCCGAAAAGAAAAAAGACCTTGCCCTGCGCAAGCTTGAATGGCTCGAGAGTCAGACGGTGCGGGAAAAGGAGAACGTCGGCTATTACGATGAGGAGGAAGCGGATTCCCCCATCGAAAAAACGGTCGCGGCCCCCACCGATCGGAGCCTTGCCGACCACCTGTTCACCCAGATCGGGATGGCCCGCGCAGAGCCAGCGGTGGCTGCGGCAGCCCGCTTCGTGGTTGGGTTCGTGGATGAAAATGGATATCTGACCGCCGGCCTTGAGGAGATTGCCAAGGAAGGGAACCTTCCGGTAGAGCAGGTTGAAAGAGGGCTTTCGTTGGTGCAGAGCCTGGACCCGGCGGGAGTCGGCGCGCGCGGCCTGACCGAGTGCCTGTTGCTTCAGCTCGACCCCGGGGATAGGCTGGCCCGGCAGATTGCGCAGACGTTTTTGCAGGAGATCGCGAAAAAGAACTATCCTGGGTTGGCCCGGCAGCTTGGCGTCTCGGAGGAGGAGGCAGAGCAAGCGGTGCGCCGCATCCGCAAACTCAACCCCAAACCGGGCGCACTCTATGGGCGCCACACGCCCCCCGCTTATATCACGCCGGATGTGGTAGTCACCAATTTTGGCGACCGCTATAATGTCATGCTCTGCGAGTTTGGATACCCTGAAATCCGGCTCAGCCCCAGTTATCTACAGATGGCCAAGGAAACCGACGACCCGGAGGTCTCCGCTTATATCAACAACAAGGTCAGCCAGATCAACTGGGTCATCAAATGCATCGAGAACCGGAACAAGACCCTATTGGAAGTTTCCAAGGCGATTGTGAAACGGCAGGAACGGTTTTTCCGCTATGGGCCGCAATATCTCAACATCCTGCGGATGCGTGAGATTGCCGAGATGGTTGGGATGCATGAATCGACGGTCAGCCGTGCGGTACGGGACAAATACCTGCAATGTGCACATGGGGTTTACCCGCTGCGATACTTTTTCGTCAAGGGCATCGAGGGGGATGGCGGAGAAGGGGCAAGCTCCCATGAGGTCAAGGAGCGGATCCGGCAGATTATCGGGCAGGAAGACCCCCAGAAGCCGCTCAGCGATCAGAAGATTGCCGACCAGCTTTCCGAAGAGGGGATGTCGATCTCCCGCCGAACGGTCACCAAATACCGCGAGGGGCTGGGAATCCCGCGCTCTGGGGATCGGAAATAAAAACGGCAAGCGCCGCCGATTTCTCCGCTGGCGGTAGGCCCGCAGAGGGCCATGCATAGACCAAGCGGCACAAAGCAACAGTTTTTGTGCAAAGCCGCTCGTTTTCCGGATTTTTCTTGACAAATCCGGCGGAGTATGGTTTAATGAGAACGGACACAATCAACACACAAAATCGTTGACAGGGAAGTAAAACGGTTTGCGCACCCACAGAGAGCCGGCGGTGGTGAGAGCCCGGCGGAAGGCGGAGCTGACAAAGTAGCCCTTGAGAGCGTATGCGAACGGTTGGAGACTGCTCAGTAGTGTACGACGCGGGGAGCGCGTTACAGCTCCGGGATGTGTTAGCATCCGCAGAGTGGGCGTGCTGTGCGCGTCAATGTAAGGTGGTACCGCAGGAAGATGATCCTGTCCTTTGCTTTTTGGCAAAGGACAGGTTTTTTTGTTTGTGTCAATCAATCGGAACGTGGTATGGACTAGGGGCTGTGTTCACAATCGTATAGCCAGGATACGGAACAAGTGCTTGTTTTTAGGCGGCGTGCAAGTGAGCTTGTAGTGGTTTGCATCCGCAGACTTGAAGAGAAGCAGGAGGGTTCCCTTTGGCTATGTGATACCGGAAATGCGGCAAACCCCTTTGCCGGTCTGGCATCCCTCGATTATGAATACAGGTTGTGAAACGGAAAAAAGGAGTATGATTATGTCAAAAAAATCAGCGAAAGGGAGAGGGCATTTCACCTCCTCCATTGGGTTCATCATGGCGGCGGCTGGCTCTGCAATCGGGCTGGGAAACCTTTGGAAATTCCCATACATTGCCGGAAACAGCGGAGGCGGCTTCTTCATCGTCTTTTACATCCTGTTTGCCCTGATTCTCGGTGTCCCGATCACCCTCTCGGAGATGGGGATCGGGCGCAGCACCCAGCTCAACGCAATCGGTGCGTTCCAAAAGCTCAACTCCAAATGGGCGTTTGTCGGGGCGATTGATGTGCTCTGTTCGTTCATCATCCTTTCTTATTACAGCGTGGTCGGCGGCTGGGTGCTCAAATACATCGCGGTTTACCTGCTGGGCGGTGATTTTGGCGAAAGCACTTCCACCTATTTTGGAAATTTTGTGGGGCAGGGGGTAGAAGCTGCGGTCTGGCATATCCTGTTTCTGGCTTTCTGCGGGCTGGTGGTAATCGGCGGGGTTGCTTCCGGGATTGAGCGGGTCAGTAAATGGATGATGCCCTGCTTGTTTGCACTGCTGATCATCGTTGCAGTACGTTCAGCGCTGCTGCCCAATGCGATAGAGGGGTTGAAATTCCTGTTTGTGCCCCGGTTTGAAATTTTCAGTTCTTTTTCTGAGCTGAGCAAAGTGCTCGTACTCGCGATGGGACAGGTATTTTTCAGCCTGAGCTTGGGGCTGGGCATCACGATTACCTACGGCAGCTATCTGAAAAAGGAGTCGAATATGCCCAAGAATACCTATCTGATTGTGGGTCTGGATACCCTGATTGCGGTGCTTGCGGGTATTGCAATTCTGCCCGCAGTGTTTTCGTTCGGCTTCGAGCCGACCGCCGGCCCCAGCCTCATCTTTGAGACCCTGCCTGCGGTATTTGATTCGATGTTTATGGGTCGCCTGTTTGGGCTGATGTTCTTTATATTGGTTTTCTTCGCAGCAGCGACCTCTGCAATCGCCCTATTTGAGGTGGTTGTGGCTTACTTTATCGACCACTTCCACTGGAAGCGCCGGAATGCGGCTATCATCCTGGGGAGCCTGATGGGGATCATCGGTATCTTTGCCCTGCTTTCAATGGGACCGCTGCCGGGTCTGGTCATTGCAGGGATGAACCTGTTCGATGCGTTGGGCTTCCTGACCGATAAAATCCTGATGCCATTGGCCGCGCTGTTCACCTGTATCTTTGTCGGCCATATCTGGGGAATCGGGAACATCACACAGGAGATCGAGCAGCATGGGGTGCAGTTCCGGATCGAGCGCTTTTTCACGGTGATGATTAAGTTTGTCGCACCAGTCCTGATTCTGGTGATCTTTGTCATGGGGCTGCTGCCCGCGTAAGGAACTTTCTGGCTTTTCTTGATGGTGTAAACGCCCTCCCCGGCTCTATAGGCCCGAGGAGGGCGTTGCTGTTTTGGATTTCACAGCGTTTAAATATGGAAAAAAAGAACCGCCGAAAACATTCAGGAATGAATGTTTTCGGCGGTTCCTTTGGCGTTCCCGAGGTGATTCGAACACCCGACCTACCGCTTAGGAGCTGGGCAACATCATTTTTTGCTGGTGTGGCATAGCCCTCTACAATGCTTGTAAACCCCTGGTTTTATGCGGCTTTTTCGATTTCGCAGTGTTTCGTTGTGTTCGGTGGTATTTGCTAATATTTAATGGTATCTGCAAGTCCTATTAGCAAATTATTAGCAGAAATATTGCAGATTCTCAAGGAATTTCTTTGCGTTCGACTTAAAAATTGAACCTTCTAACGGGCCGCTGCTGAAAGGCGGCCCGTTTTCTTATAAATAAAGCCATTCAAAAGCCACCGCGAAAACGGTGGCTTTTATCATCTGAAAGCAAGCAGGAAAACGCTCCAAATTGGGCTCAAAACAGGAAGTCATTACTTTGAAACAAATTATATCGTGCTGTGCCGCACATGTCAAGGGACCCATGAATCCCGGGGCGCAACGGAAAGGAAAGGTGCATATGAGCAATCTGGTCAGCATTGACTCTAAGGGATACGGAAAAATCTACAAGGCGGTCATGCGTGACCGCGGGCTTCCAATTTTGGCAAAAACCATTTACGCCTACTTCGCCTCCTTTGCAGGAGCAGGCACGACCGCTTTTCCCCGCCGTTCCACCATTATGCGTGAACTGAAGATCGGCTCCCTGGGTACATACTACCGGCACTTTAATCAGCTGGTGGAGCGGGGGTATCTTTCGGTAGAGCAACGCAAGGATAACGGCCGCTTTGATATTTGCATCTACCGGTTGGCCGGAGCTATCTGCACAGAATCCGTCAGAGAAGTTAAGCCATCCGTACCCAAGGCCGCAGCAGGCCCTGCCATGTCTGAAATATCGGAACACGGTGGAAAACCGTTGATGCCCCCCTCACCCATGTCCGAAAAAGTGTTATCCGATAAATTGGAACACCAAAATCCCGGACATAAAAATAATAACAGGAGAAATATAATAAACAGCTCTTTGGAGAAAGAACAGGAATATAATCATCAG
>JAETRV010000011.1 GCA_021770005.1 Anaerotruncus sp.
GCGAGCCGCAGCGAGCGTTTCGGAGCGCAACCGCCGCAGGCGGCTCTTAGCGCGGAGATCGGCGTGCAGAGGCCAACCGACGCGAAGCGTCGGCTCTTAGGCCGGAGCGACGCTTCACAGGATAAAGCTTTCCGCCGCGTGCGCGCGGCGGCGGGGGCTCTGCCCCTCGACCCTGCAATTTTTCGAGAAAAATTGAGTAAAGCTTTCGATTTTAAACAGCCCCTAAGGTTCTGCTCGATTTTTTTCGATTTTCCGCTTTACAAATCTGTCGAAACCATGTATAATACAGAAAATAAAAAAAGCCACATGCAGGGGTGCTGGAGGAATCCGGCTGTGATTGATCGTAGTCCCGATCAGATCCCTTGGAACCTGATCTGGGTAATGCCAGCGTAGGAAGCAGTTGCGAAACTCCGTTTACGCCGCAGGGATTGCCTGTGGCGTTTTTTGTTGCATCAACAAAAAGGAGTGGTTTTATGACTACAAAAACCCGCAAGCTCACCCACTGCGCGCTGATGATTGCGCTCGCCCTCGTCCTCTCGATGATCAAGATGATCCACCTCCCAAACGGTGGATCGGTCACCCCGGCGAGCATGGCGCCGATCATCCTGATCTCCTTGCTGTACGACCCGAAATGGGCGTTCTTCACCTCGTTCGCCTACTCATTGGTGCAGATGGTAGAAGGGTTTTATCCGCCTCCGGTGCAGACGTTCGGCAATTTTGTGCTGGTAATCCTGCTCGACTATGTGCTCGCATTCGGCGCGCTCGGGATCGCCGGGACAGTCGCCCGCCGGTTTGGGGAAAGGAAGGTTCTGGGCGCATCGGTCGGGACAATCGTCGCAATCTTTGCGCGTCTGTTTTGCAGTTTCCTCTCGGGCATCCTCATCTGGGGTGTCTATGCGCCGGAGGGGACCCCGGTCTGGATCTATTCATTGGGTGTCAACGGCACAGTCATGGTCGGTGAAATGATTACCACCACCATCGCCATCGCAATCCTCGTCAAACTGCTGCCGCTCGATAAGATCAAGGCGCAATAACGCTCCACATTCAAAAAGCCCACCTAAGGTTCCGGGTGGGCTTTTTCTCTACGCTATCTGCCTCTGCCGCGCCGTCCGCGCGGTGAGGACTGGTTGTTCCTGGGCTGCTTCCTCTCCCGGCGTTTCCCTCCGGATTCCGCCGCCTGTACAGCGGGGCGGGCAGTACGATTCCGATCAGGCGGGATTAAGCAGTTTGGGCCATTGCCGATCAGGTCTTCCCGCCCGGCCTTTTTCAATGCGGTCAGAACTGCCCTCCGGTTTTCCGGTTTGAAATACTGCAAAAGCGAACGCTGGAGCCATTTATCCTCCTGAGAGGTTGGGACATAGACCTCTTTCAGGGTATACGGATTCAAGCCGGTATAGAACATACAAGTTGAGATCGTGCCAGGGGTGGGGTAAAAGTCCTGCACCTGCTCGGGACGCATCCGGTGCTTTTTCAGGAAAAGCGCCAGATTGATCGCATCCTTCAGGGTGGAGCCGGGATGGGAAGAGATCATATAGGGGACGAGATACTGCTCCTTGCCGACCTCTTTGGTGATCCGGTAGAACCGCTCGGCAAACTTTTCATAAACGCCGATATGCGGTTTGCCCATGCAGTCGAGCACACCGGGGCTGCAATGCTCGGGCGCAACCTTGAGCTGCCCGCTGACATGATGCGTCAGGAGCTCCCGCATAAACCGGTCATCTTTTTCCAGCATCATGTAGTCATACCGCAGGCCCGACCGCACAAACACCCGCCGCACCCCCTTGATCTGCCGCAGACGGCGAAGTAGGTCAAGGTACTCGCTGTGGTCAACCTGCAAGGCCGGACATGGCGTGGGGGCAAGGCACTTTTTGTCGGGACACATCCCCTTGGTGAGCTGTTTTTTGCAGGACGGGTGCCGGAAGTTGGCGGAGGGACCGCCCACATCGCTGATAATCCCCTTGAACCGGGGATTCTGCACAAAACTTTCTGCCTCACGGATGACCGATTCGGCGCTCCGGCAGGTGACGGTACCGCCTTGATGGAACGCGATCGAGCAGAAATTGCAGCTCCCAAAACAGCCGCGGTTGTGCATGATCGAAAACTCGACCTCCTGAATCGCGGCGACCCCGCCCTCTGCTTCATAGCTGGGGTGGTACATCCGCTCGAACGGCAGCGCAAATACCGCATCCAATTCTTCGGTGGTGAGCGGGAGCGCCGGTTCGGTCTGAACGAGGTAGAGGTCCTCCCCATGCTTCTGGATGATTTTACGTCCGCGCACCGCGTCCTGCTCGGTGATCTCGGTGTAGGTGGCTTTGGCGTAGGAGAGCTTGTTCTCCCGGACCTTCGCATAGGACGCCACCGAAACGGCATCTGTGGGAAGCCCGAGCTGGTTGGTCAGATAGCAGACCCCTCTGCACCGGATGCTGCCCGCCGGAACGCCCCGCGCCAGTTCCCGCGCAATATGAGCGGTCTGGTGTTCCCCCATCCCAAAGATGAGCAGGTCCGCCTTGCTGTCCAGCAGGATCGACGGCAGGACCGTGTCCGACCAGTAGTCATAGTGCGCAAAACGGCGCATCGAAGCCTCAAGACCGCCAATCACAATCTGTGCATCCGGAAACAGGGTGCGGATACGGTTGCAATAGACGACCGTGGCGCGGTCGGGACGTCTGCCCGCCTTCCCGCCGGGGGTGTAGGCATCGTCACTGCGTTTGCGTTTGGCCGCGGTGTAGTGGGCGACCATCGAATCGATATTCCCCCCGGTGACCCACCAGCCATATCTGGGCGTGCCAAACCGGAGGAAGTCCGCGTCTTTGACCGGTTGAGCGATCATTGCGACCTTGAAACCGAGCGATTCCAGCAGCCGGGAGACAATCGCAATCCCGAAACTTGGATGGTCGACATACGCGTCGCCGGTGACGCAGATAAAATCCGCCTGTTCCCAGCCGCGCGCGCGGAACTCCTCAACTGTCAGGGGTAAAAACATAATGAACCTCATTCCTGCTTTTTCTCAAAAAAGGGAGCTTCCTTTAGGTATCCTGCGAGAGCTTCATCTCGGCCCAGCGTTCGGGGGTAATCAACACCTGACGCGGCTTGCTTCCCTCAAACGGCCCGACGATCCCGCGGGTCTCCATCTCATCAACGATCCGCGCGGCGCGCGCATAGCCGAGCTTGAGCCGCCGCTGAAGCAGCGAAGTGGATGCCATTCCCGCTTCGACCACACATTCGATCGCGGGCATCAGCATCTCGTCCTCCCCGCCTTCCTCAGAACCGCTGGTATCGGCAGACGCACTGCTGCCGCCCTTCCCGCCTTTCCCTGCTATCACATGGCTGTCGATCTGGTGGACGATCTCGTCGTCATACAGTGCACAGGCGTCGTTCTTGATAAAGCCGATGACCGCTTCGATCTCCTCGTCGGTGACAAAGCAGCCCTGCACCCGCAGCGGTTTGGAGGAACCAACCGGGTTGAACAGCATGTCCCCGCGCCCAAGCAGCTTTTCCGCGCCGCCCATATCGAGGATGGTGCGGGAGTCGATCTGCGAGGAAACCGCAAACGCAATCCGCGAGGGGATGTTCGCCTTGATGACACCGGTGATGACATCCACTGAGGGCCGCTGGGTCGCAATGACCAGATGCATCCCCGCCGCGCGCGCCATCTGCGCCAGGCGGCAGATACTGTCCTCGATCTCGTTGGGCGCCGCCATCATCAGGTCGGCCAGCTCGTCGATGATAATCACGATCTGTGGGAGCGTTTCCATCCCCTCGGTTTTGGCCGCGAGGTTGTTGAACGATTTGAGGTCGCGCACCGAGTTGTCAGCGAACAGTTTATAACGCTTGAGCATCTCGCTGACCGCCCAGGAAAGCGCTCCGGCCGCCTTCTTGGGGTCGGTGACGACCGGGACGAGCAGCTGTGGAATGCCGTTATAGATGCCAAGTTCGACCACCTTGGGGTCGATCATCAGGAACCGCACCTCTTCAGGGGTGGATTTAAAGAGCAAAGAGATGATGATCGAATTGATGCAGACCGATTTTCCCGAACCGGTCGAACCGGCGATCAACAGATGGGGCATCTTCCCGATGTCGGCAATCGCGATATTGCCGGCGATGTCCCGGCCGAGCGCGGCGGACAGATGGCTTTCCGAATCACGGAAGGCATCCGAGTCGATGATCTCCCGGATGGTGACCGCCGAGATCACCTTGTTCGGGACCTCGATGCCGACCGCCGCTTTGTTGGGGATTGGGGCTTCGATCCGCACCCCTGCCGCGGCGAGATTGAGCGCGATGTCGTCGGCCAGGCCGGTGATCTTGCTGATCTTGACCCCGGCGGACGGCTGAAGCTCATACCGGGTGACCGCCGGGCCGCGCGAGATATCGACAATCCGGGTCTGCACCCCGAAGCTGGCGAGGGTGTCCACCAGGCGCTGGGCGTTGGCTTTCATCTCGTCGGTGATATCGTTATCCGACTGCTGGCGCGGCGCACGCAGCAGGTGCAGCGGCGGAATCCGGTAGACCGGTGGATCGGGCATCTCCTCCGGCTCCGGCGGGACCGGCTCCTCCTCGATTTCGAGATCGTGCGGGTCCTCCCGCACAGGCGGCGTACCGCCCGCCTGGTTGATCGTATAATCCAATTCCGGACCTTCCGAAACCGGCTCTTCCGGTAGCGGATCGGGGTCGTCGGGCAGGATCAGCCCCTCGTAGGGGGACGGCTCCTCCGCAGTGGCCGGGGAAAGCTCCTCCTCTGAAGAATCGAACGGTGAACGGATGGCGGGGGCATGTCCCATCGAGAGTGCAGGCTCGTCCAGATCGTCAGACAGGATCGGGATCCCCTCAAAGTCCGCCTTGAAGGTGAACCGTCCTGAGTCGGTCGTCGCCTTGCTGACCAGCTCGTCCAGAGTCGGCTCAGGCGGGGAGACAAACTGCATCGGCTCGTCCGAGAGGTCGGGCGAAAAACTGTGATGCCCCTCCGGTACAAAATCGTCGTCGATCGGGATATCGATCTCAAACCGGGGCTTTTGCGGCTGATCCGCTGGAATCCCCTGTGGGTGCTGTGCGGCTGGCTCCGCCGCCTGTGCCGGGGCTGCTTCCTCCGGTTTTGGTTCGGGCGGGCGGGACTCCCCGTCAAGCGGGATGTCGATCCGCTTACTGCGGGCAGGCTGGGCTTTGGGCGGCGCATTTGCCGCGCGTTTGGCCCGGCGCTGCTCCTGTATCTCCATCTGGCTGGCATAAGTTTCCTCTATCTTGCGCACCGGCTTGGAGGCGCTGTGTGCAAGCCCAACCAGTGTTCCGCCGGTGACCAACATCAAAAAGACAAAGATCAGCAGGACAATCGAGATGCCTGCGCCGATCTTCCCAAAGCAGAGCAACAGCGGCAGGCCAATGATCGCGCCGAGCAACCCGCCCGATTTGACCGCCATCCCCTGAATGATGCACTCCACCAGCATTTCGAGCAGATTATCCTTGACCGATTCCGGAACGCCCATCAGGAAAATTTGGAGCGCGCCGCAGAAAAACGCGACCAGCAGGGCGCAAAAGACCGCCTGCATCTGGAACGGCTTGTCCGAGGTGAGCAGAATCGCTATGTAAATCAATGCGGCGGCAACGCAGACCGCGCCCGCGCCAAACAGCCCAAACAGGGCATTATGCAGCCAGTTCCAGACGCTGGCCCCCTTAATCAGGGTAAGCGCGGCGATGAAGATGCCCGACGCAAAGAGGACGACCGCCTGCATCTGGCGCCGCGCGCGCTGCTGGGCGGAGGAACGCTTGCGGGTAGACGGTTTTCTGCCCCGCGAGCCGGAAGAACGTGAAGTAGATTTGCGGTTGGTTGCCATAGTGACCCTCCCAAAAAGGATTTCGAGCCGGTTTCAGAACCTGTTTCGCATCTTTCGCAGGGGACTTTTTCTCTTGTAAAAAGTCCCCTCTTGCCGCCCGAAGGACGGCAATTCACCCCAAAAATACGCTTCTCAGGATAAAGGGTTCCGCCCGCTGCGGCGTGCAGAGGCCAACCGATGCAAAGCATCGGCTCTTGGGCCGGAGCAGAAAAATTGAGTAAAGCTTTCGATGCGAAACAACCTCTCTTTAAAGTCTCTGCCAAGCGCACCGGCCTACCCGCCGGCCAGCAGGTTCTGGATCATGTGACCGGTGAAATTGTCGACCGTACCGACCACCAGCACAACGATACCGAGCACAAGTGTGTAATAGCCAAAATATTTCCATTTGCTGTCCCGGACAATCCACTGCACCAGCTTGATCGAGAGGACGCCAAAGACAGCCGAACTAATCAAGCCAGTAAGCAAGACAGGCAGCGGAAGGGTCAGCCCCTCCTGAACCGCATCCCCTACCTCAAGGACGATCGCACCGAGCACCGCCGGGATACCGAGGATAAACGAATAGGTGACCGCAAAACTGCGCTCCAATCCCCAGACCATCCCGACCGAGATGGTCGAGCCGGACCGGGAGATTCCGGGCATGGTGGCCGCAACCTGCACCAGCCCGACCGCGAGCGCATCCTTGGCATTCATATTCCTGCCATTTTTGCGCCCATGGCTGTGTCTGGACGAGAGAAGCAGCAGGCAACCGGTAACCAGAAAACAGAACCCTTCCACCGTGATGTCATTGTCGGTGGAAAACCCGGCAATCCGGTCTTTGAGCAGCACCATCCCGAAGAGCGGAAGCAGCGAGAGGAACAGGAACAGGAGCATCCTGCGGGAGGGCGACATCCTGCGGGCGTCAAACCGCAGGGTAACGAGATCAACCAGGAGGGAGAGCCCCTCACAGAACAGCTCCCAAATCGTCCGCCAAAAGACGATGCAGACCGCAATCAACGTGCCCGCGTGCAGGATGATCGAAAATAGAAACCCGGTTTCACTGCTGTTTCCAGTGAAATACTGAAAAAGCGAAAGGTGTCCAGAGCTGGAAACCGGCAAAAATTCGGTGAACCCCTGAATCAGCCCTTGCAGGAATGCCTCAAAGATGGTCATGGAAAAAGCTCCTTACTGTCAGTTCTCCGGCGGTATCTGCGCCCCCGGCGCATAGCGCGGATCGAGATAAAGCCGCGGATCGGTCGAAATCAGCCGAAAAACCGTGAATTTTCCGGCAGATTTTACTCTTTGTATATAACTGTTATGCGCTTTTTGATAGCTGTATTCCAACTCGCCGTCATCCGGGAAGATCTGCTCGGGCGGGATAATCGAATGCAGGATCATTCCACTCCCTCCTCGATCATCCCATAGAGGGCGGCAATTACATCCGCGACCCCGCCAAGCGCGTCAATCAGGCCCTCATCCACAGCCGCCTGCCCATCCAGCACAGTGCCGACATCCATCACCAGCTCATCTTTATTCATCATCAGCTGGCGAAACCGCTCGGGCGTGATATTGGAATTATCGGTGACAAACTTGACAATCCGCTCCTGCATCCGGTCGAAATAGGATAAGGTCTGCGGCACGCCGAGAACCAGCCCGTTCATCCGCACCGGATGGACCGTCATGGTTGCCGACGGCACAATAAAGCTTTTGCGGGCGCTCACTGCAAGCGGTACGCCGATCGAATGGCCCCCGCCCAGCACGAGCGAGACGGTAGGTTTGCGCATCCCGGAGAGCAGTTCCGCGATTGCAAGACCGGCTTCCACATCGCCGCCCACTGTGTTCAGGATAATTACCAGGCCCTCGATCTCGGGGTCCTGCTCGACCGCCAACAGCTGCGGGATCACATGCTCATACTTGGTGGTCTTGTTCTGGGCAGGCAGGATATAATGCCCCTCAATCTGCCCGATGATCGTCAGGCAGTGGATCGTATGCTTGCCCTTTTTGGCGGTGACCCCGCCGATCTGTAAAATCTGATCCGCCTGCTCGGAAAGCTCGCCTTCCTCGTCCTGCCCCTGTGGGGTACCGGGCGCCGGCTGTTCGTCCGGATCGGGTGTGTTTTGTTTGAATGGATTCAAAATCGTTGCCTCCTTTAAGGAAAATAACGATTTTAGCATCTCCAAAACTCCACCAGCCATACGGCAGAATATACAATCTTATTATAGCATTGCCATGCAAAATGTCAAACCAAGATGTGCAAAAAAGAGAAGAGGATCCGCCGGCTATCCAAAGTTTTACCCGGCTTTTCGCTCCCACCTAATAGCCTATTCAAAATCTAAAGTTTTACTCGATTTTTTTGCTCCGGCCCAAGAGCCGATGCTGCGCATCGGTTGGCCTATGCACGCCGATCTACGCGCTAAGAGCCGCCTTCGGCGGTTGCGCTTCGAAACGCTCGCTGCGGCTCGCAGTGCGGCGACAGTCAAAAAATCGCGGGGTTGGGACAGCTGAAAGTTTAGCCCCAGACCAAACTTCCGGGCGCTCGCGCCCTGGGTCCCCGCCGCCGCGCGCACTGCAAGCCGCAGCGGCAGCAGTCGGATGAATTGCCGCCCAAAGGGCGGCAAAAGGGTGCTTTTTGCAAGTGAAAAAGCACCCTCTTAAAGAGTCCGGGTCAACATAAAAAGCGTTTGCTGTTTTAGGGCTTGTTTGAAAATAGAGAAAAAGACGGCTGTTTCGATTGTTCAAACAGCCCCTAGGCAATCTCAATAGTTAGACAGGCCGTTGAGTGACTCATCCTGTTCCACCCATGCCTCATTGACATCATAGACCCGGTAAGTGTCCCGCGTATCCCGCACCACCACCGTGGAGATTCCCGCATTGATAATCAGGCGGGCGCACATCGAGCAGGGGCTGGCATTTTGTACATAGCCGCCGTCGCTGACCTCCCTGCCGACCAGATAGAGGGTAGCGCCAAGCATATCCACACGGGACGCGTGGATAATCGCGTTCATCTCGGCATGTACCGACCTGCAAAGCTCGTACCTTTGCCCTCGCGGAATATTGAGTTTTTCCCGGGTACAGTAGCCAAGATCGGAGCAGTTTTGGCGGCCACGGGGCGCGCCGACATAGCCGGTCGAAACAATCTGGTCATTTTTTACAATGATTGCTCCAAAATTACGGCGCAGGCAGGTGCCGCGCTCGGCAACCGTTTCGGCAATATCCAGATAATAGTTTGCTTTATCACGTCTTGTCATTATGAAACCTCTTCCTTCCTATTCGGATTCGGGGCTGTTTGAAAAATCGAAATCATCAGCGCCCGGTGTCAAACACTTTCCCGACCCCAGTACCCGGACAAGGCTTGCGGCTTTGTCCCAGATGCATTATAATAGAACCAGCCAATATTGGTGAATTTTACAAAAAGCCGCGGCTGATGCCGCAGTAGAGGAGTTTTATGGAGCATCTTTCCAACATCGGCGTGATCCGGGACGTGCTTTCCCGACACGGCTTCACCTTTTCCAAAGCCCTGGGGCAGAACTTCCTGGTCAACCCAGCAGTCTGCCCGCGGATGGCCGAGCAGGGCGGGGCAGGTCCCGGGGTCGGGATGCTCGAGATTGGCGCGGGGATCGGGGTGCTGACCGCCGAACTCGCCCAGCGTGCCGACAAGGTGGTCTGCATTGAGATTGATGACCGGTTGCTGCCGGTGCTGGACGAGACCCTCGCCGGTTACGACAACATCGAAATTGTCCACGCCGACGTGATGCAGGTCGATCTCCCTGCCCTGATTGCCGAAAAATTTATGGGGATGGAGGTGGCGGTCTGCGCCAATCTCCCCTACTACATCACTTCCCCGGTTATTATGCGCCTGCTTGAACAGCGGCTCCCGATCCGATCGATCACCGTCATGGTGCAGAAGGAGGCTGCCCAGCGGCTTTGCGCCCGGCCTGGTACCCGGGAGGTCGGTGCAGTCAGCATCGCGGTGCGCTACTACAGCGAACCGAAGCTGCTGTTTCAGGTATCCCGTGGTTCGTTCCTGCCGGCCCCCGATGTGGATTCGGCGGTGATCCGGCTGGATGTGCTGCCTAAACCGGCGGTGGACGCGCCTCCCGAAGCGTTCTTCCGGGTGGTCAGGGCCGCGTTCTCGATGCGCAGAAAGACCCTGCTCAACTGCCTTTCCGGGGGCCTCGGCATCCCCAAAGCCGAGGCAGAACATCTGCTCAAAGAGGCGGGTGTCCCTTCCAATGTGCGGGCAGAACAGCTCCAAATAGAACAGTTTGCGTCAATCGCGTGCCGTCTGTCCCACGCGGGGCTTCCAGAGCGGACATAAGCCGCCGCCCTGGCTTGCAAAAGGCGGTCAGTTTGCTTTTTCAGGCTGCCCTCCCTCTTCTTCATCCGCATAGTACGCGTTGATCTGGTAGCAGAGGGTCATCAGGCTATCCCCCAGATGGACATTTTCCACCACTGCCCCCTCAAAATTGAGGGTTAGATCGTAGTGGGAGAAGTTCCAGAAACAGTTGACCCCCAGCGCCATCAGTTCCTTTGCGCTATCATAGGCGACCTCCTTCGGAATACACAGGATCGCGGCGCGCGGGTGGTGGGCTTCGCAAAAAGTGGAAAGCCCGGCTGCGTCCTGGATCACCAGCCCGTTGAGCGTCTGGCCAATGATCTGGGGGTTGACATCAAAAATTCCATCAAGCCGGAATCCGTTGGATTCAAAATGCATATGTTTTGCAATCGTGCGCCCAAGGTTCCCCGCACCAAGCAGGATTGTGCCGTTGAGCTTATTCAGCCCCATGATGTTTGCAATCTCCTTGTGAAGCGCCGCTACATTATACCCATATCCCTGCTGCCCAAATCCGCCGAAGCAGTTCAGATCCTGCCGGATCTGCGACGCGGTGAGCTGCATGAGCTGTGCAAGCTCGCGGGAAGAGATCCGGGTTACGCCTTTTTTCAGAAGCTCGCCCAGAAACCGGTAGTATCTGGGGAGTCGTCTTACCACCGAGCGGGAAACCCCTGCATTTTTTGGCATAAGACCACAACCTTTACTAAAAAAATCAAATAGCAGGTCAAAGCCTGTAAAAATTCTGTACAATATGATAATATTATAACAGGAGAGGGAAATTGTCAAATAAAAAGCAACGCCGCATTTGGGGAAAAATGAGAAAAAATAGCCGGGAGCGATCCCGCTAAAATTTATGCATGATATGGTAATTTGGATTGAAATATAGTAAAATAGGGATATACGAGGATAGGAGGTGCAGCGAGAATGGATCTGGAGCAAGAGACGCAGGTATTGGACGCATTGGAACCGGAACTGGAAGGACAGGAAGAGCCGGAGAAAGAAAACCGCAAACAAGCCAGCGCCAACGACGGAGATAAAACCCAGACCCTGCTCTACCGTCTTTGGCTGAAGAGCCAAAAACGCAAGCCCAAGAACGGACGGGACAGAGCAAAGGATTCCGGTGAAGAAGGGCCGGACGAGGAGGACACCCCCGAACCCACATTTGCGCAGCAGGCCTCGGTCATCAGCGATGCGAAACAGACCGCATGGCTGGAAAACAGCACAGGGGATGCGATTCTGGACCTCTGGCAGCAGTGGGTGCTCGCATATAAAGTAAAAGGTCAGAAATATGACCCGTTCTCCGAGATCGAGCCGCAGGAGCAACCCCAGGACCCGGAGGCCCCCGAAGCATCCGAGTCCTCGGAGGAGGCCGAAAAAGCAGAGGAGCTTCCGAAAAAGGAGGGGGAGGATGAACGGGACCAGATGATGGCGGAGCTTCAGCAGGCAGCGCAGGTGCGCCGGGCGCATAAGCAGCTGGACGAAGGGGAGTCTAATAAAAACGCGCTGTTGTATTTCTGGCTGTCCAAGGATGTCATGACCGTCTGGATGTTCGCGTTCCCCCCGCTCAGCGGCGGGATGGAGATGACGGTGGACGCGATTGACGCGCGGTTGGAAGGCATGGGGATCAATTTCGGGATCAACCGCGACCTGATCCTCCAAGCGGTGTCCAAGCGGATGTACTTTAAGCTGCTGCCAATCGCCAAGGGCCAGCCCCCGGTTGACGGGATCGACGGCAGGCTTGAGAACTGTCGGGAGATGACTGTCAAACTCGAGGAGGAAGCCGACGAAGAGCAGAATGTCTACCACAGCATCAACCAGATCACCCGCGTGGTAAAGGGGACGCCGCTTTTCCGGGCAATCCCCCCGGTGGAAATGCAGATGGGGATCAATGTACAGGGCGGGCCGGTGCGCGGCAAAACCGCCAAACCGGTCATGATGCCTAAGATTCCAAATACGCAGGTCTCTCCTGACGGCTCGATGCTCGTCTCGGCAATCGACGGCTATCTCACCTTTGAGAACAACCATTTCCTGGTCAAAACCCTGCTGGTCATCAATGGAGATGTCGATTACTCGATGGGCAACCTCGAACATTCGGGGGATATCCTGATCTATGGGGACATCTGCGAAGGGCTGGTCATCCGTTCAACCGGCTCGGTCGAGGTGCGCGGGATGGTCGAAAGCGCGCAGATTTATGCCAAGAAAAACATTACGCTGGGAAAAGGGATCAACGGGAACCTGACCGGCCGGCTGGAAGCACAAGGAGAAATCCGCAGCAACTTTATCGAAAACTGCGAGGTTGTTGCGGCCGGGGATATCTACGCCAATTCGATCCTCTGGTCGAATATCTCATGCGGCGGGAGCCTGCATGTTACCACCGGGCGCGGTACCATTATCGGCGGCCAGCTCGCGGTAATCCGCAATGTGGATGCGAAGCTGATCGGCAACGGTTCCAACCGGTATACCAAATTTGTAATCGGGAGCACCCCGCAGATTGTCGAAAAGCAGCGGGACCTGGAGCAGCAGGTTGCAGATATCCAAAAACGGCTGCGGGAGGTACTCAAGGACCTTGAATTCCTCAAACGGCAGAAATCCCTGGATGAGGACCATACCAGGATCATGGGGAAGCTCCGCTTGGAAAAGCCACTGCTGCAAATGAAAGAGCGGCAGAAGCTCAGCGAGCTGGGGGAGGTCTGCGAGATCATCCATAATTCAAACAAAGGGCGTATCCGCTGTGATGTGCTCCACTCGGGGACCAGTATCTCGATCGGCTCGGCGAGCATCGTTGTGACCTCCACCTACTACAAATGCAACATCTACTATTGGGAGGACGAAGTGGTAATCGGGACCTGCTGATCTGGGCAAAACGGCTGAAAACAGCGGGATTCCCCCAAAACCGGCGAAATCAGGCGGTTATTGCGCGTTAACCGCCTGATTGTTGGTTTTTGAGCAAAATTCGTTTGCAATCGAGGATTTCTGTGGTATAATAAGCACAATCAGCAAAGCCAATTGTGCTTATTACACCACAGCGAAGAAATTGTAATAATAGGAGGTGCGCAGTTTTGAACCCTGACCCAGGAAACGGCCACAGTAGCAGGCTGAAAAAGGAACAGAACCGAATGTCAAGGGGAACTGCCGCCCAGGGAGATGCCCCTTGAAGAAAGGGGTTTGCGATGCTGAATTTTTACAAAACAATAGACAACCGCGTTCTGCGGATCGATGCGCCCGAAACGGGTTGTTGGATTTCCGCAGTCAGCCCGACCGAGGGGGAAATCGCGTTCCTGACCGGCGACCTTGGGGTCGAGCCGGATTTTGTACGCGCCGCGCTCGACGAAGAGGAAAGCTCCCGTATTGAGAGTGAGGAGGGGCAGACCCTTGTGATCGTCGACTATCCCTCAGCAGAGGAACAGGCGGACGAAAACAAGACGATCCTCTATACCACCCTCCCGATGGGGATTATCATTACACAGGAATATGTGATTACCGTCTGCCTGCATGAGAACATGACCATCCTCGACCTTGCAGCCGGACGGGTGAAGGGGCTGCAAACCTCGCTGAAAACACGGTTCCTGCTTCTGACCCTGCTGCGGATTTCCCAGCGGTTTCTGATCTACCTCAAACAGATCGACAAAATCTCCTCCACCACCGAACAGCGGCTCCACCAGTCGATGAAAAACAAGGAGTTGATCCAGCTTTTGGGGCTGGAAAAGTCTCTGGTTTATTTTTCCACTTCGCTGAAAGCGGATGAGATCACCCTCGAGAAGATTCTGCGCGGACGGATCATCAAGCTGTATGAAGAGGACGAGGATCTGCTCGAGGATGTTCTGATCGAGATCAAACAGGCGATCGAGATGGGCAATATCTATTCCAACATCCTGTCCGGGACCATGGATGCGTTTGCCTCGGTCATCTCAAATAACCTGAATATCGTGATGAAGGTGCTCACCTGTATCACGATCGTTATGGCGATCCCGAACATCGTGTTTAGCTTTTACGGCATGAATGTGACCGGCCTCCCGCTTGCTGTCTGGTGGTTCCCGATCGTGATTGCACTTATCGCCAGCGCGATTGTAACGCTTGTATTGATGAAAAAGGACATGTTCCATTAGGGGCTATTCCCCGCTCAGGAATCTCTGAGAGCCTATTTAAAATTGCGGAGGCAGGACAGCGGGCGTTTGGTACCGAAGCAAGCGCCTTCCCTGGGGGGGCTCTGGCCTGCGGCCCGAAGCGTGGCAGACATCGCGACGCCCCTGCGAGCCGTCCTTACAGGATAGGGGTCGCCGCCCCCTCCCCGGCAAAGCTTTGGTGCTCCGATACGCTTCTTCTGGCTCGCCGGGGGAGTTCTCACAAGAGAGGGCGCTGCTTGCCGCAGCAACAGGCTTGAAAGAACTGAAATGTAAAAAACAGAAGCTGACCGGAGGCGGGCAGCTTCTATTTTTTGTTGTTTATGGGGGTCAGAGGATGATACAGATCAGGCCGGTGCATCCGTCGTTGATGATCCGTTCGATCGTTTCCTGGAGCTTCATCCGCGCATCCCCCGGCATCCGGTAGAGCTTGTTGTGCAGCCCCTGGTTAACCAGCTCATGCAGGCTGGTCCCGAAGATATTGGATTCCCAGATCTTTTGCGGACTTTCCTCAAATTCATGCAGCAGGTAATGCACCAGTTCCTCGCTCTGTTTCTCCGATCCTACAATCGGGCTGACTTCGGTGTTGATATTCGCCGCCATCATATGGATGCTGGGCGCGCTTGCTTTCAGCCGCACCCCATACCGGCCCCCCTGCTTGACGATCTCCGGCTCCTCGAGCGTCAGCTCCTCGAGCGATGGCATCACAATCCCATAACCGGTTGCGGCTACCTCGTCGAGCGCGGACTTGACCTTGTCATACTCCCGTTTCACAGCGGCCAGCTCGACGATACAAGGCATCAGTGCCGATTCATCCGCGATTTCCAGCCCGGTTGCCTCTCCAAGAATCCGGTAGAACAGCCCGTTTTCCATCTCGAGCGTGATCTGTGCGCAGCCGCTTCCGAGGTCGATATTTTCCATCCGTACCCGGTTGATGTGCTCGCACTCCCCAAGGGTGAGCAGCCGGTCTTTGAGTTGTCCAATATGCTCCACCCCGTTCGCCGCCTCGCGGATACTGTCATAAAGCGACGTTTTCAGCCAGTGGCCCGGCTCGAGGGAGGTGATCCATCCCGGCAGCGAAACCGCGACCTCCTGCACCGGGAACTGGAAGAGCACATCGGTCAGAATGGTGCGGATATCGGCTTCCTCCAAGTCGAGGCAGTTCACCGCCACGACCGGCACCTCATACCGCGTTTCCAGTTCTGCCCGCAGGGTGGCCGTCTGCGGTGCGCGCGGGTCGGTGCAGTTGAGCAAAACGACAAACGGCTTATTGATCTGCCGCAGTTCGGAGATCACCCGCAGCTCGGCCTCCTCGTACTCCTGCCGTGGGATTTCGCTGATGCTTCCGTCGGTGGTGACCACCAGCCCGATGGTCGAATGCTCGTTGATGACCCTCTGGGTGCCGATTTCGGCGGCAAGGTTGAAGGGAATCTCCTTTTCAAACCAAGGGGTCACGACCATGCGCGGCTGGTCATTTTCGATATAGCCGAGCGAACTGGGTACGATATAACCCACACAGTCGATCATCCGGACGTTGAGGGTCGCGCTGTCCGCCAGCGAAATCTTTACCGCTTCCTCCGGGATGAATTTAGGCTCGGTGGTCATGATGGTGCGCCCCGCTGCTGACTGAGGCAGTTCGTCGGTCGCCCGCTCTCTTGCAAACTCGCTGCCGATATTCGGGATGACGAGCGTTTCCATGAACCGTTTGATGAAGGTAGATTTCCCGGTACGCACCGGGCCGACCACCCCTATGTAAATATCACCGCCGCAGCGCTGGGCAATATCCTTATAAATGCTGTGAGTTTCCATGTTGTCCTCCCTTTCCGGCATTTTATTTCATTGGGATCAGCAGCATCGTCTTTTCGCCAATGACGCCGCTTTCGAGCTGGTTGCCCTCCCGGATCGCTTCGACCGAGGTGTTGTACCGTTTGGCAATCTCCCAGATCTGCTCCTGTTCCCCCGCATAATAGAGATAAAGCAGATTTTCCTGGCGCGCTTTCGGACGGCTCTCGTCTACCGCCACATCGCAGAGCACATTTTTCCGATATTGGCTGTAAAGGCTGCCGCATATTTTGATCCCACAGCGTACCTCAATCTTCTCATGCCCGGACAGGGTGAACGCCGCAGCATCCGCCCGCACTGTGGGGGTGAATATCACCGCCTCGGCCGACCCGTTGACCGCGATCTTGTGGGTGAACTCCCGGACCTGTTCATGATAGGCCGCCGAGCCTTCCTCATCGCAGGCGAACATGCAGATGGTGAGTTTTCCGGAGACAACCGCGCAGTCCGGCTCGATGCGGACGGCTGCCGCGCCCGCGACACACCATAGGTCGATGATGCTCCGGACACCGCCTGGCAGGTCGATCGACTCTTTATACATGCAGGTTTCGGAAACCACGTCGAGCAGCTTGAGGAATGGGAGCTGCTTCTGGGTCTGCCTGCACTCATAGAGAGTGGAATAACAGTCGCAGCAGGTGTCCAGCTCGATCCGCCGGTGGGCGCAGACCGACGCATTCACCGCAGCCTCGAGTGCGAATACCCGGTTTTCCCCGTCGCTGTTGCGTTTGGGGGCGACATCCAGCCCGCAGACATCATACCAGAGGCTGCAGATGCACTCCTCGTCCACCCCTTCGACATCCACCACCTGGCTGACCGGGATGGTATATTCCATCAGTTCGAGCTGTTTGGGATCCTCCTCGCACTGGTAGATGATCCGGACCGAAAGCTCCCCTTTGGTGACCACCTTGCCGCTGATGACCTTGTAGTCACTCACCTCTGCGAAAGCGGTATACCGGATAATGTTTCCGATCGCGGGCTTGCCATAGCCGAGCTCCAGCTCCTCCCGCACCGAAAGCTGTCGGGACGCTTGGGGAAGAAGTACTGTATTTTCAGCTCGGTCGCTGCAAAACTGCATCCCCGCCCCATCCGCGCCGCAGACGATCTGTTCCTCACAGAGGCTGCTCACCCGCGCCTGAATGCTGACCGCGCCGCGCATATCCAAACGGCGGGGGCTGACCGCCCGGCAGTTGAAATAGTCAATGCTTTGGGTGACATTGACCGATGGGCTGGACGGCGCGCTGCGCAGTTCGATTGTTTTGGTATAGGGGATTTTATATTCTGCGTGCCGCAGGCAGCCGTCCTCACTCAAATAGTAAAGGTGGACAACCGCCATTCCGTCCACCGTCAGTTTTTCCCCGCTGACAGGCGCCGAAAGCAGGGAGGGCGAAACCTCACACCGCAGGATTTTCTGGATATCCGGGCAGTAGTCGGGCAGCAGGACATCACATTCGAGCGGCTGTTCGACAGCGCCGCTATAGACCGCTTCGTTGACAACCACCGTTTGCCTTTGCAGATTCAGCTCCATCATATTGACCCTCTCCTTCTATTTGCTACCACCACTATATGCCCACCTGTCCGCGATTATGCGGGAAGAGATGTTCCATCATCCGAAACCCGCTGTTTTGCGCCGCATCCAACATTGACAAAAAAGGCAATAGGCCTTCATCTGATTCTTGTTATATGCACAAATTTTGTTTATTGGACTGGATTTCAACTCGGAAAACATTGACAAAAAGTTAGGCTGTAGTATACTAAAGCTATCTAAATATGCACAAATTTTATGTGCATAATATGAGAGGAGTAGATTTTTGATGCATCTGACAACAAAACTGACCGCAACCGCATTTGCCGCCGCTATGGCGCTGTCCTTGGGCCTGCCGGCGGTCGCAGCCGACTTTGACGTTTACGCAAAGCGGATCAACACCAACAAAGAGACTGTCGAGGAAAAAGCCCCATTTGAGGGCGATCTGAACTTTGATGTTTATGCGAAACGGATCAACACCAACGAGGTCGTTGTTGTGGAGAAAGAGCCGTTCACCGGCGAGCTGAACTTCGACGTCTACGCCAAGCGGATCAATACCAATGAGGAGCCGGTCGTTGAGAAAGAGCCGTTCCAGGGCGAGCTGAACTTCGATGTTTACGCAAAACGCATTAACACCAACGAGGAGCCGGTCGTTGAGAAAGAGCCGTTCCAGGGCGAGCTGAACTTCGATGTCTATGCAAAGCGGATCAATACCAATAAGGAGCCGGTCGTTGAGAAAGAGCCGTTCCAGGGCGAGCTGAACTTTGACGTCTACGCAAAACGCATCAACACCAATGAAGAGCCGGTTGTCGAGAAAGAGCCGTTCCAGGGCGAGCTGAACTTTGACGTCTATGCAAAACGCATCAACACCAACGAGATCGTTGTCGTTGAGAAAGAACCGTTTACCGGTGAGCTCAACTTCAATGTCTATGAGAAAAAGATCAACATTGCCTAATTGCCTGTACATAACCGGTTGATTGGACATAAAACGAGGGGGCTTTATGGGGAAAAGGCCCCCTCATATTCTTCGGATTTGGTCGGAAAAAATTCTCTGTTGACAAATTGACTTTGCAGAGTATAATAGGGGTGCTTTTCCAATCCGGTAAGCCAAGATGAAAGGAGAAATGATGAAATGCAGATGAAACAAAAATGCGCCGCAGTTCTGGCTGCGGCTGCGCTGGTTCTCTCGATGGCGGCTTGTAGCGATTCCAAGCCTGCGGCCGAGTCTAGCTCCAATGCGCCTGCTTCCGCCTCCGAGCCCGCTTCCAGCGCGCCCGAAAAAACCGAGGCGCCCAAGCTGGAGGACTATCAGGAAGACCTGAACGCGGTGATGGAGAAACTTGTCCCGGAGATGAACGAATTCATGGCGCTCGACCAGAACTCGGACGATTATCTAGATCAGGTCGTGGGGATTCTTGGGAAGATCGACCAGGCGTTTGTTGACATCGCCGCGCTGACCCCGCCTGCCGAAATCGAGGAGAAGGCCAAGATTGCCAAGGACGCGAGCAAAAAGATGAGCGAAGCGGTTTCGGCATATTCCGAGGCAGCGAAGAGCGATGATTTGGGATCTGATGAAACCGTTCAGGCGATGACCGACGCGATGAACCTCTATATGGAGGCAGTCACCGACATGCAGGGCTTCGCCATGGACATTATGTCATAAACCAACCAAAAGTTTCGTCCACCTTTGAAAAGGTGGTGGGGTCGAGGGGCAGAGCCCCCGCAGCAAAAACCGGAGCGGCGCCGCTCCGGTTTTTGTTATGTAGCTGGGTTTAGACCGGCTCTTCCTTTTTGATCTTGAAGAAGAACCGCAGGATTGGGGAAAGGAATTTCGGGCTTTTGATGACAACAATCTTCACAAAACAAACCGCCTTTCTGTCAAGACATTTGAAATGCTCTGCCGGATGGCTGGGGCGTGCAGGGCGGGCCTGCGCTGTATCCCTCCGCTTTCTTTTCGAAGGGGCTTTTTTTCTTATAAAAAGCCCCCTCTTGCCGTCCTTTGGGCGGCAATTCACCCCAAAAATACGCCTCACAGGATAAAGCTTTCCGCCGCATCTCCGCGCTAAGAGCCGCCTACGGCGGTTACGCTCCGAAACGCTGCGCTGCGGCTTGCAGTGCGCGCGGCGGGGGCGCTGCCCCTCGGCCCCGCAATTTTTCGGGAAAAATTGAGTAAAGCTTTCGATAGGAGGGCGCTCAAAGCAGCAGGATCCGTACCCCCAGCGTGATGAGCAGGATTCCGGCAAGGATTAGGACCAGCTTGAGCGAGGCGAATACCGCCAGCACGATCCCCAACCCGAATCCGGCACAGCACCACGCCCAATGGTTACAGTCGCAAAACTCCTTGCGCTTCATCCGCTCACCCCCGTTTTGTCTTTCTAGTTCAGTATACGCGGATGCAGATTTTCTGTTACAAGCGAAAAGCCCCGCCTTTCCATCCGGAAAAACGAGGCTTTTGCAATCGTAAGGCTGGCGTTCAGCTATCCGCCAGACAGGGATTATTTGTTCAGGTTGTCGTAGTCGCGGATGACGCGCGGCAGGATCATCTGGTGGAACGGGCAGATCGACTTCGGATTCTGGTAGGCCGCTCCGGCGAATGCCGCGATATATTTGCGCAGTTCAGGCATCTTGATGATCTCATCCACAAAGCCCTTCTGTGCGCAGAAGTCCGGACGGGATTTGACATGGTACTCCTGAATCAGCTTGTTCATCTTGTCGATGGTCGGCTGGAGGTCTTTGCCTGCGGCTTCGTCCTTCGCAAGACGTCTCGAGTACATCGCAGTCGCGGCGGTCTCGCCATTCATCACGTAAATTTCCGTACCCGCGGTGCCCAGCGAGAACGCGTTGGTGTCGTTGCCCTGCGGGCCGCCCATGACATAGTGTGCAGCCGCGGTTCCTTTGCGCAGGGTGATTTCAAGCTGCGGCAGGCCGGAATTCTGAATCGAGTAGATCAGCGACTGACCGAGGCCGAGCAGCTCCGCACGCTCTGCATCGTTGCCCACATCGATACCGGTGGTGTCCTGAATCCAGACGATCGGCAGACGGTCACGCGCGCAGAAGGTGACAAATTCATTCATCTTGATGAGGCCCTGACGGTAGAGCTTGCCGCCGATGCCGACCGCGCCCTGTTTGTACTCCGGATAGTTCATCAGCAGGCCCTGAGTATTTGCGACCACACCGACCAGCAGGCCGTTGACCTTTGCGATACCGGTGAGGATCTCGGGGCCGTAGCCCTTCTTGTACTCCATGAACTGGCTACCATCGAAGATACGGCCAACCACGTCATAGATGTTGTAGGGGCGTTTCTGGTTGAGCGGGATCAAGCTGTAAAGATCGTCCGGATTGAGCTGCGGGAGCTGCGGCTCGTCAACCATAAAGAATTCGGGGTTATAGGAGGGCAGGTCGTCCATGTATTTTTTGATCGCCTCGATGACGCCCTCTTCCTCCCTGTACGCCTCGCGGAAGAAGCCGGTCTCGCTGTAGTGGACCTCGATGGTTCCCGGGGAATCCTGCTTCGCGGTTTTTGCCGCCTCTGCGATCTGCTTGGCGCCTTCCAGGTCGATATAGCCCTTCGGGTTCATGCCGCCCACGATGCCGGAGCCGCCGACCGCCATGTTGGCCTTCTCATGCGCAATCAGGATGGTCGGGCTGATGCTGTGGTACCCGCCGCCCGCCGGGTTGGTGCCGTAGATGCCGACGATGACCGGTACGCCAAGCTGGTTCAGCTCCGCATTGCGGTAGAACGGGGTGCCGCCCAGACGGCGGTTCGGGTAAACCTTCTCCTGCTCATCAAGCTTGACGCCCGAGCAGTTGAGCAGATAAACCAGCGGGATATGCAGACATTTCGCGGTATCGGAAGCGCGCAGCAGGTTTTCCGCCTGGCCCGCAACCCATGCGCCGGCCAGCTTTTTGTTGTCCGAAGCGACAACGACCGCCCATTTGCCGTTGATCTGGCCGAGGCCCTTGATGATCGCGGTGGATTTGTTGTCGTTCTCCTCGGGATCGAACAGGCTGTTCAGCGGGCACCAGGAACCCTCATCCACCAGCGCCTGTACACGCTGCATCGCGGTCATCTGGCCGGAAGCGTTCAGGGATTCGTCCGAACGGCCCGAGGACTCTACCTCTGCAATCAGGTTGGCAATGTGCTCCTCGATCTTTTTGAGCTCCGCCTCGTTTTCCGCGTTGACCGCTCTCAGCGGTGCGCCTACGACAGGCATGTTCTGGAAATAACAGGGCATTGAATAGCCGTGATCACTCATTTTGATTCGCTCCTTTTTCAGTATTCTAAAGCTATCATCGAAACGCTTCATCTGAAGTCTACGGCTGCACAGCCGCAGAGAGCCGTGAAAAATGGCTCTGTTTCGCATTCCATAGCCAACGGCGCATTTTTCACATGCGCTGGCGGGTCCAAGCCCGCGCGCTTGAAAGCCCTACTTTCAAGCGCTTTGACTATATCGTAACGTGCTGCCGGTGCAGAGTCCTCCGGCAGATCGGATCAAGATACGCCCGGGCCGCCTGCCCTCTCTATTCCACACAATTCTCTGTCCGCGTCTGTCACGCAGCAGGCGGTGCGCCGGGGAAAAGCAGGGATAATCCTATTACCGCGCGCCGAACATCATGAGCATGAAGCCCGCCGCAACCGCCGAGCCGATAACGCCCGCAACGTTGGGGCCCATCGCATGCATCAGCAGGAAGTTGGTGGGGTTCGCCTTGCGGCCTTCGACCTGCGCAACGCGCGCAGCCATCGGGACCGCCGAAACGCCCGCCGAACCGATCAGCGGATTGATCTTGCCGCCGGTCAGATAGTAGAGCAGTTTGCCGAGCAGGACGCCGCCTGCGGTCGAGAAGCAGAATGCGGTCAAACCGAGTGCGACGATTGCGAGGGTCTGCACCCGCAGGAAGATCATGCCGTCCGCGGTCGCGCCGACCGTGGTGCCCAGCATGATGGTGACGATGTTGCACAGGGCGTTCTGGGCGGTATCACTCAGGCGCTCCACCACGCCCGACTCACGGAACAGGTTGCCGAGCATCAGCATACCGATCAACGGGGCAACCGACGGGAGCAGCAACACGCAGAACACGGTGACGATGATCGGGAAGACAATCTTCTCGGTCTTGCTCACCTTGCGCAGCTGGCTCATCTTGGTGGTGCGCTCCTTTTCGGTGGTGAGCAGGCGCATGATCGGCGGCTGAATCAGCGGGATCAGCGCCATATACGAGTAGGCCGCCACCGCGATTGGAGCGACCAGCTCAGGGGCGAGCTGGTTTGCAAGATAGATTGCGGTCGGGCCGTCCGCGCCGCCGATAATGCCGATCGAGGCGGCCTGCTGCGGGGTGAAAAGCCCGGTTGCCATCGCAATGATAAACGCTATGTAGATGCCCAGCTGAGCCGCCGCACCGAGCAGCAGGCTGATCGGGTTGGCCATCAGCGGGCCGAAGTCGGTCATTGCGCCGACCCCCATAAAGATCAGGCAGGGGAACAGGCTACTTTTGACGCCCATATAGATGATCCGCAGGACGCCCGATTCATACCACGCACCGCCTGCGGCAGTGGCATCATACATCAGATTTGCAAGCGGCAGGTTCGCGAGCAGCATACCAAACGCGATCGGGAGCAGCAGAAGCGGCTCAAACTGCTTGACAATTGCGCAATAGAGCAGGGCGAACGAGATCAGGATCATGACGCCCTGCTGCCAGGTCATCGCCGCGAATCCCGACTGCCGCAAGGTTTCGGCAATAATCTCAAAAAAATTCATGGGGATCCTCCTTAGCCAATCACCACCAGGACCGCATCGGTATCGACCGCGCTTCCTTTGCTGACCGGAAGCTGTTTAATCGTACCGGCCACCGGAGCGACGATCTCGTTTTCCATCTTCATTGCTTCGAGCATAATCAGGACCTGTCCTGCGTTGACCGAATCGCCCACCGCGCATTTTACGTCGAGAACGGTGCCGGGCATCGGGCTGGTAACACTGGTCTCACCGGCAGCAGGTGCAGCGGCCGGTGCGGGTGCAGGCGCGGGGGCCGGAGCCGGGGCAGGTGCGGGCGCCGGAGCGGGTGCGGGCGCAGGGGTCGGAGCAGGTGCAGGAGCCGCGGCAACAGGGGCCGGAGCAGGAGCAGGTGCGGCGGCCGGGGCCGGAGCGGGAGACGCAGGAGCACCATAACGAGGCAGGGGCACGTAGCTTTTGACCTTCTCCACTTCAACCTCATATTTTTTGCCGTTCAGGGTTGCGATGTACTTCATGACTCAATTCCTCCTACTGAATTTCTTTGATCTCTTTGAAACAGAGCTGTTCTGGCGGCACTTTCATGTCCTCACAGATGACCGACATCAACACCGCAAACGTTTCTTCTTCCTGCGTGTTATCCACCACCGCGGGGGCAGCGGGCGCGGCCGGCTGCACTGCTTTTTCCTGCCCTGTCAGGCGGTTCACCACCTTGGCAAGGACAATGATCATCAGCGCAAGCAGTACCAGCTCAAGCATTACCACGCACATGCCGATCAACGACACCAAAAGCGTATCGCCCATTGTAAGGGCCTGACCTGCTAACATCTTGCTCCTCCTTTCATTCTATATTGTGGAATCTGTTTTATATTTTGGAATCTATACCCATAATAACACTGTTGCGGGGGAGTGTCAACCGTTTATTCATTGTTTTTTCACATATTTCGTGTTATTTCGCAAAACTTGCCGGCACCCCGGGGCGCATCGAAAAATTCACATATCCCATCCGATAACAAAGCTCATCCGCGCAGTCTTTCACCGTCTGTTTGAGCGTTTCCAAACCGATCTTCTCGACCCGCGCATTGGGCGAGATCACCCCGATCGAAGCGATGATCTCCCCATCGGAACCGAATACCGGGGCACCCACCCCGATTGCGTCCTCGATGTAGTCCCCGTAGGAAACCGCCAGCCCCTCTTCACGGATCTTCGCGAGATCGAGCAGCAGTTCAGCGGCATCAACGATCGTATGATTGGCCAGCCGCTTGAGCCCGTGTTCAATGTAGTCCTTGAGGTAAGCCTGTGACTGATAGGCCAACAGGGTTTTCCGAAGGGCGCCGCAGTGCAGGTCCACCTCGTAGCCAAACTTTTCGATCACCTTCAGGTTGTTCGGCCCTTCCACCTTTTCAAGCACCAGCCCTTTGAACCCCGCGGGGATCACCAAAAACGCATCCTCCCCGGTCGAATGCGAGAGCTTTTGCAGGACCGGCAGCGCCGCACTTTGCAGCTTGACATTGTTGGCCGCCGCCATCCCCAGCGAGATCAAAGCCGGGCCAAGCCGGTAAAGATGGGTTTTGTCATCCCGTACGACATACATCTTTTCGCAGAAGGTTTGCAGGATGCGGTGGACTGTGCTCGGCGGAAGCTGCACCTGTTCCGCGAGTTCCGCAAGCGAAAACCATCGTTCCGGCACCTTGAGCGCTTCCAACAGCTCGATTGCCCGCAACAGACTTTGTACCATAGTTTCTCCCCTTTCTCTGTATCTGTTTTCTTATATTATATAGTATAGCGCATCATTCCGTATTATGCAATGTATTCCAAAGATATTTTTCAGGCGGTGCAGCGGCTAATAAAAAATCATTGCGGATGTTCCAAATTTTGATCTTGACAAATAGTACAGCTATGGACTATAATCTAATTAGTACATAACTGTACTAATATGTGCAGGGAGGTCCACTATGAGAAACCACACCATTTTCATGGAACAATTAAACAAATACTATGCTGTATGGCAGGAGTATAACTATGTCTATGAGGAATGGGCAAAAGCACACGGCCTGTCAGTCAACAGCCTGCTGGTATTATGTGCCATCCACGATGGCGGGGACGATTGCACCCAGAAAAAAATCAGCCAAAGGTGGCTGATCCCCAAGCAGACCATCAACATGGTCTTTAAAGATTTGGAGCGCAGAGGCTTTGTAGAACTGTTCCCTATGCCGGAGGATAAACGGAACAAGGTGATCCGGTTTACAAGGGCAGGAAAGGAATACGCCGATACCATTATTTCCGAGCTGCGGAAGGTGGAACTGTTTGTAATAGAGGAAATCGGTGTAGAGCGTATGCAGCAGCTAAACGAAACAATGGCTTTATTTGTAGCGCTTTTCAGCGAGGCAGGAGGTAAAAAAAGCAATGAACCAAACCAGTGATGTGAGAACCTTCTTTCAATATGTGATCCCGTCCGTACTGTCTTTCGCCTTATCCGGAGTTTACACGATTGTAGACGGCTTTTTTGTAGGAAACAGCATAGGGGATCTGGGGCTTTCCGCTGTGAATATCGCTTATCCGATTGTCGCAGTGATCCAAGCGCTCGGTACGGGCATTGGAATGGGCGGCGCCATTTACTATTCGATTTACAGGGCGGAGAAAAAAGAAGAACAAGCAAAAGAATTTACAGCGGGCGCTTTGTGGGTGCTCCTAATTTCAAGCGTCCTTTTGACTGTTTCTGTTTTCTTTTCGAACAGCATGCTATTAAGATTGTTGGGCGCAAGCGGCGAACTGCTTACATTGGGGGAAGCATATATCGCAGTGATTGCTTTAGGGGCGGCCTTGCAAGTGATTGGCACAGGATTGGTGCCTTTTATTCGCAACCATGGCGGTTCCTTCTATGCGATGGTTTCCATGATAGCGGGCTTTGTTGCCAACATCGTCCTCGACTATCTGTTTGTATGGGTATTGGGGCAGGGCGTTGCAGGCGCGGCATGGGCTACCGTGGTTGGGCAGGGTGTTACCATGCTGATTGCACTCGTCTATTTCATACGCAACAAGCAGTTTACGCTGAACATTCCCTTTTCAAAAATGGGAAACGTGTCCGCGTCCATTATTAAAATTGGGATTGCGCCCTTTGGACTCGCCATGTCCCCTAATATATCCCTGATTCTTATAAACCGTTTTTCTGTCTCTTACGGGGGAGAACCCGCAATCGCTACCTATGCTTGTATCGCCTATGTGATTTGCATTATCTATCTGATCCTGCAAGGAGTGGGCGACGGAAGTCAGCCGTTACTCAGCCGGTATTATGGTGAAAAGAATTTTGACCGGTTGAAAAGCACAAGGAATTTAGCGTATGGATTTGCAATCTTCCTGTCTTTTGTCGCTTGTGTCATCCTGTATTTGACAAAGGGGAGCTTGGGCATGTTGTTCGGCGCATCGAGCGCCGTGAATACGGAAATTGCAAAAATAATGCCGATCTTTTTGGTTTCTGTGCCCTTTGTCGCAATCCTCCGTATTACAACCGCGAGCTTTTATGCGACAGAAAAAAGTGCCTTTTCCTATGTTTTAACATTCATCGAGCCTTTGTTTATGTTAGTCCTCATGCTCATTCTGCCGCCTTTGTTCGGCGGACAGGTAATGATTTGGTGGGGCACCGTTCTAGCAAGGGTTTTGTCGGCGTTGTTAGCGCTTATCCTAAAAAATCATGTCGATCAAAAAGAACTGAATTTCACTCCCCCTGCCGCAGGCACATTTTAAACTCGCCGATCGTTTTAAAGCGTCTGTCTTCCGGCGTACTTGTATCATAAATAATCGTAGACGTTTTTTGCACTCCTTAAAACACTTTGAAAAAATTATAACTTATTCTATTTATAGCAGGAAAAGTTGCAGATTCATTGCACATCGCACGCAACTTGAGAAAAGTCTTATAAAAAAGGCAGGCGCCCTTGGCGCCCGCCTCTTTTTCTGGTGCGGGCGACAAGACTTGAACTTGCACGGTTTACACCACTAGAGCCTAAATCTAGCACGTCTGCCAATTCCGCCACGCCCGCGAATCCATTTCCTATTATACTGCATGTAGGAGACAAATGTCAACTATATATAGACCGCCTATCAGGGCAGCAGTCTTTAAGCCCAACAAAAGAAAAAGAAAAAAGATCCGGATTAAGCGCCTATTCAGAATCTTGTGCAGGGAACTTTTCTCCTATAAAAGGAACGGCTCCTCTTCCTACTGGATCAATGGCTTGCCCGCTAATCGAACCGGCGATTCCTTCTCATCAGGGATTTTCGGGCGTTTTCGTAGCTCCTTGAAAAATGCGGATAAAGCGCCTGCACATTCATTTTGAAGCACTCCGGGAACAATCTCGGGCTTATGGTTGAAAGAGAAGGCGTTGAAGTCACAGGTTGATCCAAAACAGCCTGCTTTGGGGTCGGATGCGCCATAAACTACCCGTCGGATACGGGCGTTGATGATCGCGCCTGCACACATTGGGCAGGGTTCTAACGTGACATAAAGATCACATCGATGCAGCCGCCAGCCGCCCAGCTTTCGGCAGGCCATGTCGATTGCCTCCAGTTCGGCATGAGCGAGGGCGTTTTTATAGGATTCGCGGCGGTTATACCCCTCACCGACAATCTGATTATCACAGACGACGACAGCGCCCACCGGCACTTCCCCGATCTTGGCAGCAAACTGCGCAAGTTCAAGTGCGCGCCACATATAATCTTGATCTTTCAAAAGCAAACCTCCTACTTATTGGTAAAAACTCAGCCAGATCACCCAGGCAAATAGGAGCATCAGCATCACCATTGGCACATTGAAGAACAGGTTGATTAACAGCCGTCCTTCCCCTATCGGACAGTTGGAGCGATACAGCGATAAATCCACCCGACGTATCATCAGGAGATAGACAAGCCCTATCACAGCGGCGATGCCGTAAAAAAGCACACGGAAGCCCCCCAGAAATAGAAACTGCCAATCATTCATTGATAGGCTCCCGACCGCGAACAGCAGGACGAGCAGGTTGTTGATTAGATGGATGAAGATACCAGTCCAAATGGAATGGGTTTTTACAACAAAAAAGCCCAGTACCAGACCCATCAGAAATGCGTGCGGGATCTGGGTCATATTGCGGTGGAGCAGGGCAAAGAGCGCAGACGAAACCAGCACCGCTAACCGATCCCCAAATCTGCGGAGTGAGCCTAAGATAATTCCACGATTTACGAATTCTTCCAGGAAGGCGGGCAATATCACCGTATTGACCACAAAAAGGAATACGGCAAAGGAATCTGTGGGTAGATGGATCGGGATTGGAGGGGAAAACAATCCCAATAATGCCAAAATCCCTGTAACCACTGCGGTCAAGATCGAGCCAACCAGAGACGCCCCCAAAGCGACCCCTGTGCAGGCGAGCAACACCGGTGGATAGGGGTGGGTATGAGGAATTTCCCGATAGGGGAACCCCACCATATGGGCATAGATCAGGTAAGGCAGGAGAAAGGCAGCCAGATAGAGGAAAACGGTAAAAAGCTCATTGACCGCATCGGAAGAGAGCAGAACCGGTGGAAACCGGTGGAACCATCCCCGCAACAGCCAGACCCCTGCGGTCTGGAGGAGGTAGAGGATCAGGATGTTGATAATGACTGCGAGTGCCAGCATGCCACTTTGTATCCGCAGTTGCTCAATCAAGGCCGTTTGGATACGAAAGCGCCGGTAGGCGGAAAACTGGTTTTCTGTGGGAGCACACATGGGACCCCTCCTTTCCGAGCAGGGAATCATATGATTGGAAGTTTTAGAAAGTAAAAAGGCCGTGATTTTAAGATACCAGGCGGGTCCAAAAAGGATCGTCATCCAAATGGGAGAGAACGACCGTCCGCGGAGCGTTCTGGCCAGAATCCCGGTATAATAGCTACTTATTATACCACATCTTCTGTCTCTCCGGAAAGGATATGTAGGTTACGCAGCAAAATATTTTTGCCGCGCCAACCATATGCCTTGGTTTTGCAGAGGGAAGCTACATTCTGCGCATCCACTACCGGAATAGGGTTGCGGTAGAATCCGGCCACCCGGCTCTTTGCGGCATTCCGGTTGACCGGGCAAGCCTCTGTACACCGGTCACAGCCCCAGACAAACCCGCCTTTTCGGATCTGCTCCTGTTCCCAAAGGGTCAGTCCCCCTTTTTTCTGGGTAATCTCCGAGCGGCACCGTTCCCGGACAAATCGATCCTGTGCAAGCGCCCCGGTGGGACAGGCGGCGCGGCATGCACCGCATCGGGTGCAGAGATACAGCGGCTCCGGCGGCGGAATCTCCAGCGGCAGGGTGGTCACGATCTCTCCAATAAAGCAGTAGCTGCCATAAACTGGGTTCAGGAGCAAGCCATTCATCCCGACTTCGCCCAGCCCGGCATGAGCGGCCGCGGCGACCTCGTCGATTGGGGAGCTGTCGATAAAAGGAAGAAACCCTTCTTCCGGAAAACGCCTTGCGCAGGATGCTGCAATCTCTGCAAGGAGCGGACGCAAAATGCTATGGTAGTCGTCCGGCACCGCGTACCGAGAGATGTTGCGGTTGGGAAATGCTTCGGTGTAATATCCGAACAGGAAGAGCAGGACCGATTTGGCGTTTGGAGGAATCCACGCTTTGGAGCGTACGTCCAAAAGCGGCGGCAGCTCGGAAAACCGGCAGGCGCCCCATTGGTCGATCCCGAATGGCTGAATGCATTCATATAGGCGTTCCATAATGACTCTCTTTCTGGTGAATCTTTCGATCTTGAACCGGTATTCAGGAGACACAGAGGTGAACCCGCGCCACAAAGACATGGGACTGTGGGTCAATTTCGAGTTGGAGGAAGCCGCCGCCGCGTTCCACGATTTGGCGCACCGATACCAAGCCGATCCCGTGTTGGACCCGGTCGTCCTTACGGCTGACCGGGTTCCCTTCCCCGTCCAACATAACCTCCCCGGCAAACGAGTTGCGCAGCTCGATCGTAGCCCATCCACCGTTGCCGCTGCTTGTGAGCGACAAAAACCGCTCCCCGCCCTCCGGGACTTCGGAGCAGGCCTCAAGCGCGTTGTCCACCAGGTTCCCAAAAATACGGCAGAGTTCCAGGTCGCTCAGCCCAACCCGTTCGGGCAGGCTGACGGTGGCGGAAAACGCGATGCTGTTGTCCGCGCATCTCCCGGCGCATTCCTGAAGGATTGCATCAACAACTACATGATTGGCATATCGGGTATAATGCAGGGAATTTTCCATTTCGCTGTTCATCTGCCCAAGCAGCTCGAGCGCAGTCTCCCGCTCCCCCGCCTCGACCATCCAGCGCACCGCATCGGTCATCCGCTGATAATCGTGCTTGAATGCCCGCAGTTCCTGGATATAACGGGTGAACTGCTGGTAATGGCTGACCTGCCGTTGAAGCTGCTTTTCCACCTGGCGGGTTTTCAGCTCGTATTCAATATAGGTGCTGATATCGATTGCGTACCAGAGCACCGTATAAAAGCAGGCCACCGCCACCACGCTGGTGAGCAGATGGAATGCGAGCGTCCAGATGTGCGGGAAGTCGTAGTAATAGACATAGCTTTCGAGCACGAGATAAGCGAACAGCAGGCAGAGGCTGGTGCAGGCGAGGCTTGCCTGTTCCTTACAATCGAGCAGAAGGCGCAGGTGTTCGTCCGAAAACATCCTCCGTTGGAGCCAGAGCAGAGGACAGCAGAGAAACAGCGAAACCGCGAGCGAAAAGCTATACCAGTAGGGGTCGGCAACCACGCTGTAGAGATTGCCCCCGACGGTGAGCGCAAAAAACGGGATCATGACCCCACGCACCCCCAGCAGGACAAACGGGAACAACACCCCGACAAAGAGGGTATGCAGCAGTTTGGCGTGGAAGAGCAGGGCATTCTCTGCCAGATAGAGCGCCGCCATCAGCAGATAGACGGTGAAGATATGCACTGGCGCCCAGGCGAGCACTGCAAATACCCCGGTATTGACTATGCAGGCCAGAGGGAGCCATTGGCTTGGCCGGCGTCCAGGGGCGAGCAACCGCCGGGTATAAACGAGCGATTGCAGATGGAATGCAAACATACCCAGAACCGCAAAAATCCCTGCCCCTAACGTCCGGCTCATGCCTGCCCCCCGCCGTCTATCATCCGGTCCGCCCGGATGATGAGAAAGTTCGGCTTGTGCAGCTCCCGGCAGAGAGAGGGGTCTGCCGCAAGCGCGGCATCATCGGGCGCGGATTCCCGCAGGGCATTGATCCGGAACCCATTTTGTGCAAGGGAGGTCACAATTTCCCCCAACGTTCGGTGCCAGACAACCACCCCATCGACAATCCAATGGGACTCCCGCCGCCCAGGGCGGTTGTAATCGGAAAGCAGAAATGCCTCCGGCTCCCCGTCCGCGTCCCGGAGCCAGCGGGGACGGTCGCTCCGCGGCGCAGTGACAATCGGGTGCTCCTGTGAAAAAAGCAGTGTGCCGCCCGGACAGACAAGCCCTGCCAACGTCCGCGCGAGGTCCGGGAAATCCCGGACATAGTGGAACGCGAGCGAGCTGTAAACAAGGTCAAATGACTCCCCTAGTTCCCCAGCCCGGGCGAGGTCCATCCGCTGATAGGCGATGTTCGGCCCCGCATTTTCGCGCCGCGCAACCTCAAGCATCCGCTCCGAAAGGTCGATCCCAACCACCCGGCGAGCGCCACGCGCGGCTGCATCCGCACAGTTGCGCCCGTACCCGCAGCCCAAATCGAGCACAGTTTTCCCGTTGAGGTCGGGCAGCAGCGCGCGCATGGCCGGCTGCTCGAGCAGGTCGTTATGGTTGTTTTTCCGCGCCCGTATCTGGCGGTATCCTTCGAAAAATACCGGGTTATCGTAAATGGATTCGTATTCCATCGGACTCCCTGCTTTCAGACGGTCTGCCCGCCGCCCGAAAGGAACCGGGAAAGCACCTCCCTAACTTTTTTTGCGTGGGTCCGCCCGAGCGGGATTTCCGCCCCACTGGTGAGCAGGAGCGATTCCTGCCCCATCCGCCGGATCCGCGCCAGGCTCACCAGGAACGCCCTGTGGGTGCGGACAAACCCTTTTTTGAGCAGACGGGTTTCCAGCTCGTCCATACTGGAATAGAACGCGAAGCTCCCGCCGTCATAATGGACGGTGACAATCCGCTTGATGACCTCAAAATAGATGATCTCCCGCAGCGGGATGGTCCGGCGTTCCGCGCCCCGTTCGCAGTGGAACAGCTCGCCGGTGTTCTGCTGGGCCAGCCCGGCCGCTTTGAGGAATACCCGTTCAAATTTTTCGCCGGTAAATCCGCCTTTAATCAGGTATTGCAGCGGCGCGGCGTCAAAGCTCTCAAAAACCGCCTCCCGCATCTGGGTCAAAAAGATGATCTGCGCCCGGCAGCCGGCTTCCCGCAGCCGCCTTGCCGCATCAATGCCGGACATCCGCTCCATCTGGACATCCAGATAGAGGATGTCTGCGTCCCCGGGGGAATCCTCCAGCGCAAACAGCAGCGCCTCCGCGCTCGGAAAGCAGGCGGTGCGGACTTCAATCTGATGCTTTTGGGCGAGCCGCGCAACCCGGGCGGCGTACTGTGCGAGGATCTGCGGGTCGTCATCGCAGAACAGGACCTGTAGCAACCGGAATCCCCCCTTTTTCCTCTCACCATCCTATCACAAAACAGGGGGTGAACACAATCGCCTTTTGAGAAAAGTTCAAAAAACCTGTTTTCTTTTCGCAATTTTTTTCAATCTGTGGTATACTATAGCGTAGTATCCTGGAATCAAACAGTTTGACTGGGGGTATGATTGATGAATGATTCTGCGGAGATTCTCTGTATCGGCACCGAGATCCTGCTCGGAAATATTGTCAACACCAATTCGCAGGTGATCTCGCGTGGCCTTGCCGACGCGGGAATCAACCTTTACCATCATACGGTGGTCGGGGACAACCCCGAACGCCTGAAAGAGGCGCTCGAGCTGGCATTCTCCCGCAACAACATCGTGATTACGACCGGCGGGCTTGGACCCACCTATGACGACCTGACCAAGGAGACGATCGCGGGGTATTTCGGGAAAAAGCTGGAGATGCACGAACCGTCCCGGCAGGCGCTGCTGCGTTTTTTCGAGAAGTTCCGCCGCCCGATGACCGAGAACAACCTCAAGCAGGCGATGATGCCCGAGGGGTGCATCGTGCTGGAAAACCGCAACGGGACCGCACCCGGCGCGATTATCGAAGGGGAGGACGGGAAGATCGCGGTGATGATGCCCGGCCCGCCGCGTGAGATGGCCCCGATGTTCCAGAACCAGGTGATGCCCTATCTGGTCAAACGGTCGGGGCATGTCCTGCGTTCCCATTGCCTCTATTTCTTCGGGATCGGCGAGAGCCAGCTCGAATCCGAGCTCCGCAAGGAGATGGAGGAGATGACCAACCCGACAATCGCCCCCTACGCCAAGGAGGGGGAGGTTATGCTCCGGGTGACCGCCTCGGGCGACAGCGAAGCGGAGGCGGAACAGCGTATGGAACCGGTGATTGCGCAGCTAAAGGAGCGGTTTTCCGAATACGTCTATGGGGTGGATGTGGACAACCTGCAAACGGCTGCCGTCCATCTGCTGGCGGAAAAGGGCCTAAAAGCCGCAGTTGCGGAGAGCTGTACCGGCGGTTATGTGGCCAAACGGCTGACCGATGTGGCGGGCAGCTCCGCCGTGTTCGGCTGTGGGGTGGTTAGCTATTCCAACGAGGTCAAGGAGAAGCTGCTCGGGGTCTCGCACGAGACGCTCGAAACAGTAGGCGCAGTTTCGGCGGAAACCGCAAAGCAGATGGCGGACGGGGTGCGCCGGGTTTCCGGTGCGGACATCGGCATCTCGACGACCGGGATTGCCGGCCCGGACGGCGGCACCCAAGAAAAACCGGTCGGCCTGGTCTATGTCGGGGTGAGCAGCCCGTGGTATAACGATGTGCTGGAGCTGCGGCTCTCCCGCGGGTATGTGGACGGCGCGCGGGAGTTCATCCGCTATCTCGCCTCGTCGCACGCGCTCTCCGCCCTGCTCAAAGCTGTGAAAGCGCATGGCTGACCCATGCAGGGTGGTGCATGAGATCCCGCCGGTTTACGACGCGCGCTCCCGGGTGCTGATCCTCGGGACCTTCCCCTCCCCCAAGTCGCGGGAATACGGCTTTTTCTACGGGCACCCGCAGAACCGGTTTTGGAAGGTACTGGCTGCACTCTTCCAAAGCCCAGTCCCGCAGACCAACGAACAGAAGCGGGCGTTCCTGCTCGAGCGGCGGGTTGCGCTCTGGGACGTGCTCGCGTCCTGTGAGATTGAGGGGGCGTCGGATGCGTCGATCAAAAACGCTGTGCCCAACGACCTCTCCCCCATCCTGCAAACCGCCCAGATCCGGGCAATCTGCACCACCGGCGCCAAAGCCGCCGCGCTTTACAAAAGGCACATCCAGCCGGTGACAGGGATTCCCGCAGTGGCGCTGCCCTCTACCAGCCCGGCAAACTGCGCCCGTTCGCTGGAATCCCTCTGCACCAGCTATCGGATGATTTTAAACTTTCTGGAGGATTGAACCATGAAAAAAATTGCAAGCTTCTGCGTTGACCACACCAAACTCAAAAAGGGCATCTATGTCTCCCGGGTGGACGGGGACGTCGTTACATATGATCTGCGGATGTGCACTCCGAATGCCGGTTCCTATCTTGAGAACGCGGCCCAGCATACGTTTGAGCATCTGTTTGCGACCTATGCCCGCAACAGCAAATACACCGACAGCGTGGTCTATGTCGGGCCGATGGGCTGCCGAACCGGGTTCTATTTCCTTGTGCGGGATACCATGTCCCATGCCGAGGTGATTGGGCTGCTCAAGGATGTCTGCGCTTTTATAGCGGACTACGAGGGTGAAATCCCTGGGAATTCGGAGGTGGAATGCGGCAACTACCTCGACCATGACCTACCCGGCGCGCGGAAGATGGGGGCGGCGTTTGGCGAGGTCATCCAGAACTGGACCCCCGAAATGACCGCTTACGAAAACTAAAGGTCTATTCAGAATCTTTTGTAGGGGGCTTTTTCACTTGCAAAAAGCCCCCTAGCAGGCGTTCCGCGCTTTGCGAAGCGCGGCCAAAGGCTCTGCCTTTGGAAACCGCAATTTTTCGAGAAAAATTGCGTAAAGCTTTTGGTTAAGAACCTGTATTCATAATCGGAGGATGTCGGATGGACGAGGCATTTTTTCGCCCTGCAAGGCGAAAAAATGCAGACAATACTTTGTGTATTGCAAGGTTTTTCAACGCAGCAGGTCGGAAAAAGGCCCGTTCAGACGGCGTCAAACGGTTGTGAATACGGGTTCTCAGGGAAAAAAGGAGCTCCGCCTAGGGCTTGTTTGAAAATAGAGAAATGGAAAGAACCGGATCGACCTGCGATCCGGTTCTTTCTGTATGTGTGGAAGAGAGAAGTAAGCAGATTGTAAACAGGCATTTCCCGCCTGTTGGAAGAAAAACCATGCACTGTTTTTCTTCTGCGGTTATTGTATCACGTCCACCCCATAAAATCAAGAGAAAATTTGCGATTTTTTTCACAAAGTTTACTTCCGATTTCAGATTTGATATAATCATAATCACGAAAGGGAGTGTAAAAGATGGAAAAAAGCCAGCTGGAACGGATCAGTGAGCTGACCCGTATCTCACGAGAACGTGCTTTGACCGAGGAAGAGCAGGCGGAACGCGCGGAACTGCGCCGTCAGTATGCGGCGGAGATGTGCGGAAGCCTGAAAGCCACGCTCGACCACACCTGGGTCGTGGACGGGCAGGGCAACCGCAGAAAGCTGGAACAGAAAAAATATGGACAGCAGGAGGGGAATCCGGATGGGACAGCAGAATAAATTGCAGGAACTGGTATCAGAAAGCAAACGGATCGTCTTTTTCGGCGGGGCAGGGGTATCCACCGAAAGCGGCATCCCGGATTTCCGGAGCGTGGACGGGCTTTACAGCCAGCAGTGGAAGTATCCGCCCGAGACCATCCTGAGCCACACGTTCTTTATGCGCCACACCGAGGAATTTTTTGAATTTTATCGGGCGAAGATGCTCTGCCTTGAGGCAAAGCCAAACGCGGCGCATCGGACCCTCGCCGCGCTTGAGCAGGCGGGGAAACTCACCGCAGTGGTGACCCAGAACATCGACGGGCTGCATCAGGCGGCGGGCAGCAAAACCGTTTATGAGCTGCATGGTTCGGTGCACCGGAACTACTGCATGGACTGCGGCAAAGCATATGACGCGGCCTATATGCTTGCGTCCAAGGGGATTCCGCGCTGTACCTGCGGCGGGATCATCAAGCCGGATGTGGTGCTCTACGAGGAAAGCCTCGACGGGCGGACGCTCGAACGATCGATCGAGGCGATTTCCGGCTGTGACCTGCTCATCATCGGCGGGACTTCCCTGGCGGTCTATCCAGCGGCCGGGCTGGTCAACTACTGCCGCGGGAAGATCGCGGTGGTCAACCGCTCGTCCACCCCGCTCGACGCCAAAGCCGATCTGCTGCTCCAAGGGAGCATCGGCGAAACTTTCTCAACCCTGACCATCTGAGCCCATGTGTCCCCTTTTTCCGTCCAAATAGGTTTATTGAAGTAGGGAGCGATGAAACAGGAAGGGGAAGCCGGGATGGAACGTTTTCGGGCACTGCTCAAAGAGAAAACCGGCGCGGGCTTCCTTGCGCGGATGGGGGTGATGCTGCCGATCTTTCTGATCGTCTACTATCTTTCGGCGGGGCCGGTCGGTGGGCAGTACACGCTGCCCGCCACTACGCCGGAACAGCTTGTTTCGGAGGAAAGCCGCGTCGGGATCGAGCGCAGGCTGGGAAGCAGCACCGCGCTGGTTGGGTTTAGCCTTTCTGGCGGCAGCTCGGACACACTGAGTCTGGTGCTGCTCCAGCGGGACCGAGTTTGGATCGCCAGCCTTCCGGGAGAGGGCAAACCGGCAAAGCTGGGCCGCCTCACTGCGCGGGCCGGCCCACAGGAATTCCGCTTCAGCCGCCCGCTTGATGAGGGGTTGGAGCTGGCGCAGCGGGTTTTGGAGGCGCGGGAACCGCTTTTTTCCGCGCTGGATGCGCAGGGCTTTCCCCGTGACCGGCTTTTCTTACAGTTTCCGGCGAACGCAAATTTCCCGCCCGTCCCCCAGCCCTCGGACCGGCCGTTCCTGATGACGCTCGACCACAGCGGGTCGATTGTGGTCGGGCCTCTCACAGGCGATCCGTCCCCCGACTGGGGCGGTGTCTGTGAACTGGACCCCGATAATACCCCACCTTCGGAGTCGCCCGACCGGCTCATTGGCTACTTACAGATCTCTTGACAGCTTCTGAAAAAGGTTGTAAACCGAAAACCTGCTCTTGGAAGGAGTGATCTTTTATGAAAACTGCGTGGATTCTGGCAGCGCTTCTGCTGTTTTCCGGGTGCACCCCCACCCTGTTGAAACCCTATCCGGCCTCTTCGGATTCGATTTCCGCTTCGGCGGAACCCGCTCCTCCCGCCTCCTCACCGGACGCATCCGACGTCCCGGAGGAACCGTCTGGTGAACCTTCGCCCAGCCCGGATGTACAACCTTCTGCTTCCACAACCTCCTCTGTGAAAAGGGAACCGGCGGTTGAGATGACACTCCCGGAGGGGATGCCGCCCGCCGCTTCCGACGCGGTCAAGCTGCCCGCGCAGTATGTGTGGTCAGAGGCAGGCTATGGGTTGGAGCTGCTCACCCCGGTGCAATATACGCCGGGCGATTGGGATACAGATTCCCATGAGGAACCGCGCGGGTTTCGGACGGGGGATTTTTTCCTCCTCAAACAGGGCGGGAAATCAGCGGTTGCCAACGCCAACGGCGCGATCCTGACCGGCTTTGATCTGGACTACAACGACCCACGCTGGTGCTCAAAGGACGGGATGGCCGAGATTTTCCGGGATGGAAAGGCGGGGATCATTGACGTCCGGGACGGCAGTATGGTGATTCCATGCGCGTACCAGGCGGTCTTGCCCCGTGGGAACGGCCTGTTTGAAGCGGAGGTCAACCATGACCTGACCCTGCTGCTCGACCAGGATGAGAACACCATCTTTGAGATGGAGCGTTCGGATTCCTGCTACCTCATCCCGGAGGACAACATCCTCGCGCTCCAACAAGACGGGATGCTCCGTCTTTACCGGATGGACGATTACACACCGGTCAACAACACTTCCTGTGAAAAGCTCTCCCTTCTGCGCGAAAGCCGTGAGGAGGAAAAAGCCCTGCTTGGCGTTTATACCACTGGCGCCTGGGGCATCTGCGACAGCGAGGGGAACGAGATCGTAGAACCCCTTTATGATGACATCGGACATTTTCAGGGGGACTATGCCGACTTCACCCTCAACGGAAAGATGGGGGTGCTCCGGTATGATGGCGAGGTGGTGGTCAAACCCGAGTGGGAGGACCTGATCGTCTACGAGGACTGCGCGAGCGTCTGCAAACAGGGCCGCTGGGGGATGATTACCGATCTGGACAACAGTGAATTGGGCATTGAGCTGGCCTATGATTTTGTGGGTGCGTACGGTAAGGGGGATTACGCGGTATTTGAGCGGAACAACAAGTTCGGGCTGCTCGACCGCGCGGGCAACGAGATCATCCCGCCGCGCTATGACGATATGATCTACCAGAGCGACCGGCTTGCGACCGGCTATTATCTGGTGCAGGGGAACCGGCCATCCTCCTATGGGATCGTCCACGATGGAAAGATTGTGCTGACCGATAACCACCAGCTGGTCCTCTCGCCGCTGAACGGCGCCGCCGCGGAAGGGGAACCCTATCTGCTCGCCTGCAACCCGCGTGAACAGTGGGGCTACCTCGACAAGACCGGAAAATTCGTAATCGACACCAAGTTTGACCGGGCGGATGAATTTATCGCGGGCCGGGATGTGGCGTTCGTCAGCCTGGATGGGGAAATCTGCCTGATCGATCGGGATGGGCGTCCGGTGCTCGAGACGGTGTTCACCGACCTGCTCTGTTACAACCCGGAAACGATGGTCGGGATGTTCGCTTATCCCGACCCGGCCGACCCGGAAGAGCAGAAGGTCTGCCTCGCACAGGTGACCTTCCCAGAGTGAGGCCATCAAACAGAAATGGAGAGAATGCGGATGCCCAAATTGATTCTGCTCCGGGGAAATTCAGGGAGCGGGAAGACGACAGCGGCCAAGGCGCTGCAACAGCGGTTTGGCCGCAACACCATGCTGCTCTCACAGGACATGGTCCGGCGGGAGATGCTTTGGGCCGAGGATAGCGCGAGTACCAAAGCATTGCCGCTGCTGCGGGAACTGCTCCTTTACGGGAGCCGTCATTGCGAGGTCGTGGTGTTGGAGGGAATCCTGCGCGCAGACTGGTACCGTCCGCTGTTCGAGGACGCGGTGCAGCTCTTTGGGAACCAGGTTTTCGCTTACTACTACGACCTGCCGTTTGAGGAGACGGTCAGACGGCACCAGACCAAGCCCCAACGGGAGGAATTCGGCGAACAGGAGATGCGGACCTGGTGGAACGGGCAGGACTGGATTGGGTTCCTGCCTGAAACCCGTCTGGACCAGACGCAGAGCCTGGACGGGATCGTCGAGCAGATCTTCCGGGAGGTCACCGCGCCGGAAACCAGGGGTCTCTAAAATCCTGTTCAAAATCGAACTCTTTATGGATTCAGCGATTTTGATTGTCGAATTTGATCGAATTATTTTATACAAATTGTCGTTTTATGGCTTAATTATACGAAACCCCTGATACATATTTAACAATTTAAAAAATCGAAATTTGTCGATTTTTACAATTCTCCTCTTTTTACACAAAATTTTTGTTTTTTTTTGAAATTCTATGTAACTTGTTCATAAAATAGAAACAGTTCCAAAAAATCTAAGATGTGTGGAGGAGAACGTATGGAATTATCGCTTGACATGTATCAAACCGTAGCATTGGCCGTCATTTTCTATTTCCTGGGATGCTACATAAGAAAGAATGTCTCTTTCTTCAGCAAATTCTGCATCCCTGCTCCGGTCATCGGCGGGCTGATCTTCGCGCTCATCAACCTCGGATTGAGGATGAGCGGGGTGCTCGTCCTCAACTTGACCGACACTTTGCAAAGTGTCTTCATGACCGTATTCTTCTGTAGCATCGGGTTTACCGCGAGTTTCCGTCTGCTGAAAAAGGGTGGCGTTCAGGTGTTCATCTTCCTGGCGGTCGCTATCGTGCTGGTCGTGCTCCAGAATGTGCTGGCAGTCCTGCTGGCGGGTGTGTTCAACCTCGATCCGCTGCTTGGCCTCTGCACCGGCTCGATCCCGATGGTTGGCGGCCACGGAACCGCTGGCTCGTTCGGGCCTCTGTTTGAAAACGATTTGGGGGTTTTGGGCGCAAACACGGTCGCAATCGCTTCCGCAACCTTCGGCCTGATCGGCGGCAGCTTGATCGGTGGCCCGATTGCAAACCGGCTGATCGTTAAACGCGGGCTGAAACCGGTTGCCAACCAGTATTCGGATCGGGAAGAAACCGTTCTGGAAGAGGTTCTCCCGGATGTCCATGAGGTGGATACCGACCGGTTTATGAACGCCATCGCAATCCTGTTTATCGCAATGGGCGTTGGCTCGATCGTCTACAACTTCTTTAAGAGCGTCAACCTCACCTTCCCGACCTATATCGGTGCAATGTTGATCGGCGCGTTGATCCGCAATGTCTGCGACCTGAAAAAGATCGACCTTCCCGAGCGTGAGATCGAGGTTTGCGGCTCGGTCGGGCTGTCGGTATTCCTTGCAATGGCGTTAATGTCCCTGCGGCTCTGGGAGCTGGCGGCGCTGGCGCTTCCGCTTGTCGTGATGCTGCTCGCACAGACTGTCCTCATGGCAGTTTATGCAACCTTTGTTACCTTCAACGTGATGGGGCGCGATTATGAGGCTGCGGTCCTCGCCGCCGCAAACTGCGGGTTCGGTATGGGCGCAACCCCGAACGCAATGGCAAATATGCAGTCGGTCACCTCAAAGTTTGGCCCTGCACCCAAGGCGTTCTTTATCGTCCCGCTGGTCGGAAGCCTGTTTATCGACTTCTTCAACTCCGGCATCCTGACCATCTTTATCAACGTCCTGCACTAACCTTGTCCCCCCTTCCGGATCGGCTGTTCCTTTGTGGCAGCCGGTCCTTTTTCTTTTTTACCCATCCTTTTTTTGTTTTTTGCTTGCCCCCATGCCGCTCTTATATTATACTGGTTATACTGAAATCAAGCTGTTTTGTAAGAGCCTATTTAGAGCCTGCTTAAAATCAAAAGCTTTACTCAATTTTTCTCGAAAATTGCGGGGTTGGGACAGCTGGAAGTTTGGCCCCAGACCAAACTTCCGGGCGCAAAGCGCCCTCCTCAAAGGCGCATGTTGTTTTGGAATCCCGACCAAAACAACGCCCATCGCTTCCCGGCTGATGCCGGAGCGCGCTTCGCGCGACGCTCGGGCAGAATGCGCCTCACGGGAAGGGGGCGCTGCCCCCTTCCCGTGTGCCCTTCCCGGGCAAGATTTAGCGCTCTCATTCGTTTTCCCACCTAGCTTGCCGGGGGGAGTTCCTTTCTTTTCCCTTAATCAAAAGTTTTACTCGATTTTTTTCAAAAAATCGCAGGGTCGAGGGGCAGCGCCCCCGCCGCGCTCCGCAGAGCGCGGAACACTTTATCCTGTGAAGCGCATTTAAGGGGTGAATTGCCGCCTATGGGCGGCAAGAGGGGGCTTTTTGCAAGTGAAAAAGCCCCCCTCCAAAAGATTCTGAACAGGCTCTTAGGGGCAGTGAGGCAGCGGACGTTTGGTCTGGAACCCAAAACGCCGCGCACCCCTCCTCCCCGGCAGGATATGGTTTTTTATACGCCTGCTTTTTCGATCCGCTGGAGCATTTTTTAAATTTATTTTGAATGAAAGAGACCTACTTTAACGCAAAAGTTTCGTCCACCTTTTCAAAGGTGGCGGGGTCGAGGGGCGGAGCCCCCGTATGATCTGAGGAGGGAATGCTTATGGCATTGGAAGACTACAAAAAAGCCCTGCGTCTGGGACAAAAGGAATACCGGAGCTGTGTTTCGCGCGGGGTCTATCCTTACCCACAGGTTCTGGATGATATCCTTGTCAACGCACAGACACGAGGGGAGGTCAGCTTGGGACTGGTGGACCTGCCCACCGAGCGGATTTTCGGCACCAAAACCGCCGGACGCAAAACCGCTTTTGCACGCAACTTCATGCCCCTGCTCGAGGAGGACTCGGAGTTCGCCTCCAAATGGAGCACCCTCTGTGACGCCCATCTGGAAGAGGGCATCCGTGACCCGATCAAGGCATACGAGTTTATGAACCGGTTTTACGTGCTCGAGGGGCATAAACGGGTAAGCGTGCTAAAATATTTCGACGCGGTGTCGATCCCCGCGGTTGTGACCCGTATCCTGCCCGCGCCCAACGATTCGGTCGAGAGCAAAATCTATTACGAGTTCCTGGAGTTCTACCACTATACCGGCATCAATTACCTCTGGTTCAGCCGAGAGGGATGTTTCCAACAGCTGCTCGAGGCACTGGAACTGGATCCGGCGCATGTCTGGGATGAAACCGAAAAGCGGCAGTTCCGCTCGGCTTATATCAGCTTCTCCAAGGCGTACGAGGCGCATAATGGCAATCTGCTCCCCATCACCACTGGGGATGCGCTGCTCACCTATCTGGGAATTTATGGATATTCCGCCCTGCTGCAAAGCACACCGAACGAGCTGAAAGCCAACATTGCAAAGGTCTGGGATGAATTCCTCGTGCTGGAAAACCAGGAGCCAGTTGATCTCTCGATGCAGCCCGCCGAGACGCCCCAAAAGAACCTGCTGCACAAACTGTTCCCCTCTACCGGGCAGACCCATCTCAAAATTGCGTTTGTCCATGCCAAGAGCACCGACGATTCCGGCTGGACCTATAACCATGAAATGGGGCGGCTCCATCTGGAACATGCCTTCCCAGGACAGGTGGAGACCTGCTGCTTTGACCGCGCAAACGACCTCGGCGCTGAAGAACGGATTGCCCAGGCGATCGACGCCGGAAGCCAGGTGATCTTTACCACCACGCCGCGCCTGATCGGCGCAACCTTAAAAGCGGCTGTCGAGCATCCGGAAATCCGGTTCCTCAACTGCTCGCTCACCTTTGCCCATCCTTCGATCCGCACCTACTATGGCCGGATGTACGAGGCAAAATTCCTCACCGGGGCAATCGCCGGCGCGCTCACCGAAAACGGGAAGATCGGTTATATTGCCGACTATCCAATCTACGGGATGGGGGCGAACATCAACGCGTTTGCGCTTGGCGCAAAGATGGTGAACCCGCGTGCCAAGGTCTATCTGGAATGGTCGACTGTCGAAGGGCGGGATGTTCAGCAGGCATTCCGGGAACAGGGGATTTCGATCATCTCCAATCAGGATATGATCCGTTCCCCGAACCCTTCCCGACAGTTTGGCCTATGCCATGTGGACGGCGACAAGCTGACCAGCCTCGCGCTCCCGGTTTGGCAGTGGGGGGCCTTTTATGAGCGGATCGTCCGCAGCATACTCGATGGGTCGTGGAAGTCGGAGGCATCCCCAAACTCCACCCGCGCGATCAACTACTGGTGGGGGATGTCCGCCGGGGTAATCGACGTGTTCTACTCGCGCACCCTGCCGATCGGTACCTTGCGGCTGATCGAGCTGCTCCGCCGGACGATCACTACCAGCGATTTCAACCCGTTTGCAGGGATACTCTATTCCCAGTCGGGCATGATACAAAAAGAGCCGAACAACTGTCTCGCCCCGGATGAGATCATCCGGATCGACTGGCTGGCCGACAACGTGGTCGGTTCGTTCCCCGATCTCGCATCGCTCACCCAATCGGCCCGCGATCTGGTCCAGATTCAGGGTGTGATCGGGAAGAATCCCCCAGCCGGTCAGAAAAACGGAAAGGAAGCGGGAGGGCAGCGATGAACATCCTCGCGATTGCCGACCAGGAAAGCCGGTCGCTCTGGGATTACTACGAGCCGGGCAAGCTCGAAGGGGTGGACCTGATCCTCTCCTGCGGCGATCTCAGCCCCAAATACCTGCTTTTTCTCGGGACGTTCTCCCCCGCGCCGATCCTCTATGTCCACGGCAACCACGACGATTGCTATGCTGCCGAACCGCCGGTCAACTGCATCTGCGTCGAGGACCGGCTCTATGTCCATAAGGGGGTGCGCATCCTCGGCTTGGGCGGGTCCATGCGGTATAAGCCGGGGACCCACCAATATACCCAGCGTCAGATGGATTGGCGGGTGCGCAAACTCTGGTTCCAGCTACAGCGGTACGGCGGGTTTGATATCCTTTTGACCCATTCCCCCGCCTATCAGCTCGGGGACGGGCAGGACCTGCCGCATACCGGGTTCCGGGCGTTCAACGCCCTGCTTGAGCGGTACAACCCCCGCTATTTCGTGCATGGCCACACCCATATGACCTATGGGCGCAGCTACCAGCGGCGTTCCTCCTACCGGGACACCCAGATTATCAACGCGTTTGAGCGGTACCGATTTGAATATTGAACCATCCGCTGCGGCGAGGTGTGGTTCCAAATAACATCGCCCTGCCGGTTATCATACCGGCAGGGCGATGGTCTATCTCTTATTCGATTCCGGGGTCAGCAGCAGGGGGTGATCCATCCGAACGGATCCGGGACCCGGCCCCACTGGATATCGGTAAGGGTGTCGTAGAGCTTCTGGCTCAGCTCACCGATCTCGTTGTTATTGATAATGGTGATCGTATCCCCAACCTTCAGCTCACCGATCGGGCTGATGACCGCAGCCGTACCGGTGCCGAACGCCTCTTTGAGCGTGCCATTTTTCGCGGCGTTTTCCAGCTCCTCAACCGACAGTTTCCGCTCGGTCACATTCATGTTCCAGGATTTCAGCAGCTGGATGACCGACTTACGGGTGATGCCGGGCAGGATCGAGCCGTCCAGTTCGGGGGTGACGATCTCGTCGCCAATCTTGAAGAAGACGTTCATTGCGCCGACCTCTTCTACATATTTGCGCTCTACACCGTCAAGCCAGAGGACCTGGGAATAGCCCTGGCGCTCTGCCTCCTCCTGTGCAATCAGCGAAGCCGCATAGTTTCCGCCGGTCTTGCAGGCGCCCATGCCGCCCTTGGACGCGCGGACATATTGGGTTTCGACATAAATTTTGACCGGGGCGAGGCCGCTTGCGTAGTAAGCGCCCGAGGGGGACAGGATGACGCAATAGAGGTAGTTCACCGACGGATGCACGCCGAGAACCTCCTGGTTCGCGATGACAAACGGACGGATATAGAGCGAGGCGGGCGAATCGGGCACCCAGTCCTTATCGATCTCCACCAGCTTTTTCAGCCCTTCGAGCAGAAGCGCTTCGTCGAGCTTCGGGATTACCAGCCGCTCGCACGAACTGTTCAGGCGTTTGAAGTTCTCCTCCGGGCGGAAGAACTGGATTTTCCCATCCGCGGTGCGGTATGCTTTCATCCCCTCAAAGATCTCCTGCGCGTAGTGGAAGCAGGAGCTGGAAGGATCCATCGGGATCGGGCCATAGGGGACAATCCGCGGGTTGTGCCAACCCTTTTCCGCCTCGTAGTTCATCAGGAACATGTGGTCGGTAAAGTTATGGCCAAACTTGAGTTTGTCCTGTGCGGGCTTTTGCTTGGGTGCGGTGGTCAAGGTCACTTGAATATCCATCATATACAACACATCCTGTCTCAAAAGTTTTCCTGCATAATCATACAGCGATACTTTTTATATTCTAGCACGTTCCCATGCGGTTCGCAAGGGGAATTCTCCGGCACCCCTATCCAAGATGTGTGTTGCCGGTTGAAACCCCGGCAATTCCGCGAAAATGAGTTGAGAGGAAGCCTGTACCATGTTATAATCAGAGCGACAAATCGAGAGTTGTGGAGGCATATCAATGAGAACTGCTTATGAAAGGTATCTGGCACTGCCCATAGACAAGGGACTTTTTTGCTTGGAGCATGGGGATATGACAGTCCCGTACTTTTGCTATCCAGCCAATGCGGAGCCGATCGGATTTGAAGGGTGCATTTTGTATTGCTTTTTACCTGAATATGGAGAAATGGTATTTGCCTGCAATCCAGAAAGCTGTGTGGAGCAGAATGTATATCCGTTGGCGGCAAATTTTGAGGATTTCATTCGTCTCATTTTAGCCTGTGGCACCGCCAATCCAGTGGAGCAAATCGTTTGGATGGATCAGCGCAAATTTGAAGAACACATGGCAGAGGAAGAAGCGGCTTTGACAGAGGAGCAGAAAGCAGCGGCACAACAGCTTCAGCGCGAATTGGGTTTGTTCCCAATGGAAAACCCATTTGAATATGTCAAGGCAATTCAAAAAGGCTTTGATGGCAGGAAAATACAGTATCGTGATGAATATTATGAGGCGACGGGTTTAGGGGCTGTTTGAAAAATCGAAATCACCGTCTTTTTCTACAAAAAGCGGCATTCGCTGCCGGCAATATAAATCCTGAGCAGGGGGCTTTCCAGCTTTTTCTGGCCCGACTTTGGTTTCCAAGATTTTCTGGACTTTTGCGTACCTTTAGGAGTATAATGAAAAAAATAGAAAAAGGGGGACGTCAAATGAAGCATATCTTTTTGAACCTGAAGCGGTTCGACCTGCCCAAGGCATACGGTGGGGTCAACAGCCTTGCACCCTTGCAGGAGTGGGGCGGGCAGATCGTCCGGGAAACGCAGGCACAGCTCCAAAAGTATGACCCCGCCCAGGTCGAGTTTGTGATGTACCTGCCGGAAGCACATCTGCTCAACGCGGCAGCGGCGCGGTGTGAAAACAGCCCGGTCAAGCTGGGGAGCCAGAGCGTCTACCGCGAGGATGCCGCTGTGGGCGGCAACTTTGGCGCGTTTACCAGCAACCGCCCGGCCGGGATTGTGAAAGCGCTCGGCTGCGAAAGCACGATCATCGGCCACTGCGAGGAACGGCGCGACAAGGCAGGGGTACTGGCGGAGGCCGGGGTCACCGACCCGGCGGCGGTCAACCGCCTGCTCAACCGGGAGGTCAAAGCGGCTGCGGCACGCGGGTTGCAGGTCCTCTATTGCATTGGGGAGACCAGTGAAGAGCAGCCGAGTTGGCAGGAGGTGCTCCGCAGCCAGATCGAGATCGGGCTGGACGGGGTCGACCGGAGCGGCGCCGTGATCGCATATGAGCCGGTCTGGGCGATTGGGCCGGGCAAGACACCGCCTGACCGCGCCTACATCGAGATGGTCGCGCGGTATATTAAAGAGGTATCCGGCGGGATGGATGTCGTTTACGGCGGTGGGCTGAAGGTGGATAATGCCGAGATGCTCGCTTCGATCCCGGAAGTGGACGGTGGACTGATTGCCTTAACCCGGTTTGCGGGAGAAATTGGCTTTTATCCGGACGAATATCTGGAAATTATCAAAACCTATCTCGGCTTTTGAGCATTTTATGCTTTTAAAAAAAGGCTGCGCCAGCTTCTATATTGATATAGGTATCCGAAAAGGCTGCCGGACATGCTGTCCGGCAGTTTCTTTTTTTCCAGAGGGGGGGTAGGGGTATCTGAACTGGGAAAAAACAGGCCGGCATCCAGAAAACAGGAGGAATCTCCGCCCTTTTGCTATCGGCTGGAAGCATCGCTCCAAGCGTTTAGGAAACAATGCTGTATATCTTTAGAAATGATTCATTTTATCTAGTTTTCGATTTATTAAAATAAATTAAATTATGAATTTATCACAATAAAAATGACAATCTGGTAACAAAATCCTCTTGAAAAATGCTTGGAACGCTAGTATACTAAGACACGTTCCAAGCGGCCCGGACAACGGGCGCTGCGGATCGAAACTTTTTCTTTCAGGAGGACCTTAAACCATGAAAAAAGCGATTGCTATGCTGCTTGCAGTTTCTGCGACAATGTCTCTCGGCGTGACCGCCCTTGCGGAGGATGTGAACCTTCAGGATGTTGATAACTCCAGCTCCTCGGATGTTTCTTCTTCGGATGTCTCTTCGGACACCTCTTCCGACAACAGCTCTTCGGACGTCTCTTCGGAGGACACTTCTTCCGACAACAGCTCTTCGGATGTTTCTTCGGAGGATACCTCTTCGGACGATTCTTCCAGCTCTGAGGACGAGACCCCGGTGGGTGACCCCTCTGCCCTGATCCTGCATTCGGCTGAGGACGGCACTGTTCTGGGCGAAGACCTGCTCGAGCCCGGCAAGGAGTACCGCTTCCCGGCATATGTCGAGATCGGCGGCAAAAAAGTTGTGGTCAACGATGACCTGCTCAAGGACTACAAGTTCAACTACACCCGTGTGACCGCTTCGGGCGTCAAGACCTTCAAGATCGAGGAGATCAAAGGGGTTTACTACCTGATCGTTGAGACCAAGGACACCACCCCGACCAAGCCGATCGACGTGAAATACAACGTCAAGCTGGTCCGCAAATCCAACAACATCTCGGTGTTCAGCCAGGAGGTCAAATTCTCCTATGGTTATGACGAGAGCAACGACGACTATATCAACGATCTGGACAAGGGCGACATCGTCGAGATCGACAACAACCGCCCGGTAATCACCAAGGAGCAGTTCAACAAAATTGCAAAACTCAACGATTATAAGAACGTCACCCTGGCGGGCGCCGGCTGGCAGTTCACCGTCAACGTGACCGACGAGACCACCAAGAACATGGTCTTCACCAACGCTGGTGTCAAAGAGATCATGGCAAAATATCCGGATCAGGACTTCAAGTTCTTCCGGTTCGGCGGCAAGCCGTCCTTCAACTCGACCGGTAAGGTCGCGCTGGATGTCTCGGACATCGTGGACGACTATGAGAACCTCAACCTCTACCGCTATGCGAACGGCCGCGTCTACCAGCTGAACGCGTCCTACAATGCAGCGGATGAGACCCTGGAGTTCCGCACCAACAAGCTCGACACCTTCTTTGTCACCGACAAGGCGATCAAGGATGGCACTGTGATCGACGAGAACATTGTCTCGGACGGCAACAGCGTCAACACCGACAAGAACAACCCGGGCACCGGTGCTGGTGACATGATCAACGCGGCTGTCATGGCGGGGATCGCTTCCCTCGCGGCTGCCGGCGCGATTGCGGCAAACAAAAAATCCAAATAAGCACCACTCTGTAGAAAAGAATTTGCCGCCCCAATCGGGGCGGCATTTTTTTTCTGTGACCTGCTCAATATTTTTTCTAGATGAAGTGAAACCCACAGACGGTCAAATATCTGTGGGTTTCACCGTTGTTTTTATTGTGCTTGCTGCGTCTGCCTGGAGTTCAGTCTCTCAGATCTTCCTCCCGCAACGTATAATTCGGAAATCTCGTATCTTGGTTTCTCAACATGGTTTGAGCAAAATCATGTACCGCTTTGGGCGGGAGAGAAAGCCATTGGAGAAAATGTCCCTCATTCACTTTTATGTAAAGCTCCTGATCATACCGTTCGTTGTAGTCTTGGAGGATCTTTTCACACTCTCTTTTATTATGGAGCGCAAGCAGAAGGGCACCGGAATAAGCAAGAAACGCTGCCATGAGACAGGCAAGCAGAACTTTTAGAAATCTTTTTGTTTTCATTTCGTTAAAAAATCTCCTGTTTTTATCGTATCGCTGAGAGCCTGTTCAAAATCTTTTGTAAGGGGCTTTTTCACTTGCAAAAAGCCCCCTCTTGCCGCTCTGCGGCAATTCACCCCCAAAAAGCGCTTCTCGGGATAAAGTGTTCCGCCGCGTGCGCGCGGCGGCGGGGGCTCCGCCCCTCGACCCCGCAATTTTTCGAGAAAAATTGAGTAAAGCTTTCGATTTTAGAACCTGTATTCATAATCGGGAATGCCGGATGGTCAAGGTGCCAAACGGTTATGAATAGAGCTCTTAAACAGGGCCCTGAGAATAACGTTCAAATTGTGCGGATGGCTTCCGAGCCTTTTTGCAGCGCGACCATCCCTGTCCGGGCAACCTCGGCGATCCCGTAAGGGGTGAGCATCTCGAGGAGCAGGTCGACCTTCTCCGGGCGGTCGCAAAGCTCGACGGTCAGCGTCGCATGCGAAAGGTCGACGATCTTTGCGTTCAGGATCGAAGCGATGTCGATGATCCCGCCGCGGTTCTGCTGGTCGGCATTCACCTTGACAAGGACCAGTTCCCGGCGGGTCGCGGTCTCCGCCGGGAGCATCCGCACCTTGATGACGTCGATCTGCTTGTTGAGCTGTTTTTCCACCTGCTCTAGGGTGCGTTCGTCCCCCTTGGCCACAATCGTCATCCGCGAGACGCTCCGGTCCTCGGTTTCTCCGACCGCGAGGCTCTCGATATTAAACCCCCGGCGCGCAAACAGTCCCGCTGTCCGGGAGAGCACCCCCGCCTTATTTTCCACCAGTACCGAGATAATCCGTTTCATTCGGTCGCCTCCTTTGGGTCCACCAGACATTCGAGCAGGGCGGGGCCCTTTGTCCGGAGCAGCTGTTCGACCGCCTGCCCCAGGCTGCCGTTGTCCGACGCCTGCCACGCCGGGATGCCATACGCCGCCGCAATCCCGCAGGCCGACGGGCTTCCCGAAAGATCAACCGCAGTCTCCCGCCCGCCGTACCGGTTCTGCTGGATCTCCCGCACCAACCCCAGCCGGTTGTTGCGGACCACCACCAGCTTGACGTCTACCCCATGCTGTACCGCCGTACCCAGCTCCATCATCGACATCTGGAACGAGCCGTCCCCGCAGACCGCGACCACCTGCCGTTCCGGGGCCGCGAGTTTCGCCCCGACCGCCGCCGGAAGCGCATAGCCCATCGTTCCCATGCCGCCCGAGGTCAAAAAACGCCCGCCGCGCGCGCGATAATACCGCGCGGACCAGAGCTGGTTCTGCCCCACATCCGCAACATAGACCGCATCCGGCTCCATCTTCTCCGACAGGGTCTCCACCAGGCGCCGCGGGTCTACTACCCCCGGTTTTTCGGTGTACGGGCGCGGCTCCTGCTCCCGCAGTTCCCGCAGATGGGAGAGCCATCCCTCCCACGCCCCGGAAGGCTTCTGGTCACAGAGCTGCTCGACGACTGCGCCCGCGTCCCCCACCAGAGGAATCGTCGCGCCGAGGTTTTTGCCGATCTCGGCGGAGTCAATGTCGATGTGCACCACTTCGGTGGCCTGTTCGAGCGCGGACGGGGCTTTCACCGCCCGGTCCCCCACCCGCGCGCCGATGATGACCAGCAGGTCGCTCTCCTCCACCGCGCGGTTGGCCGAGCGAAACCCGCTCTGTCCGAGCATCCCGAAATAGAGCGGATGCTCGGACGGGAAAACACCGATCCCCATCAAGGTCGAGACCGCCGGCAAGCCGCACTGTTCGCAGAACCGGCGCACCCGTTCCGCCGCGTCCGCCGCATGCACCCCGCCGCCTACGCAGAGGAGCGGTTTTTTTGCTGCGCAGATTGCCTGCGCCACCCGTTTGACCTGCACCGGATGCCCCTTGAACCGGGGTTTGTAGCCGCGGATATCGACCGAAGCAGGGTATGCAAATTGAAGGGATTGCTGCTGGACATCGACCGGCATGTCGATCAAAACCGGGCCTTTGCGTCCGGTCGAGGCGATGTGGAACGCCTCTTTGAATACACGGGGAATCTCCTGCACCTCCCGGACCAGATAGCTGTACTTGGTGAACGGTTCCGCCGCACCGGTTGTATCGACCTCCTGGAAGACATCCCGGCCGAGCAGGCGGGTTTCGACCTGCCCGGTAATCACAACCAGCGGGATCGAATCCATATAAGCGGTCGCGATTGCGGTGAACAGGTTGGTTGCACCCGGCCCCGAGGTCGCGATGCAAACCCCCGGCCGGCCGGTGATCCGCGCATAGCCGGATGCGGCGTGCCCCGCGTTCTGCTCCGACCGCACGAGGATATGCCCAATTCCGGAACTGCGGAGGGCATCATAAAATGGGCAGATTGCTGCCCCTGGATAGCCGAATACGGTAGAGACGCCCTCCTGTATCAGCGACTCCACCATCGCCTGTGCACCTGTAATCATCCATTTTCCCCCTATTCTTCCGGATATGCGGATTCAAACATGCGGGTCAACTCGTCGAGCATCCGCCCGCTCTGCCGCTCGAATGCGGTCATGTCTACCGGGTAGAGCCGCCCGTTCTGGAATGCGCCGGTGGTGCTGTATACCGGCGTTGACTGGAAATACGAAGGATCGATCGACTGGTCATAAAAGATCAGGTCGGGATAGAGGTCTACCGCTTTGTCCGATGGATAGACCCAGCCGGTAAATTCTGCTGCATCGTTTTCAACGCCGATCGATTCGAGCAGTTCCCCTTCGAAGGTATCTCCGGTCGCCATCAGGAGCGGCGGTTCCCGCAGGAGAATCCCTCCCAACGGCTCAGAAATGCCGGACGCGCGCGCCTTCAGCGCATCGTAACCCGCAAGCAAGCCGTCAAATACCGTCCGGCCGTTTTCCGCGCCGTCCTCCATCCCGTCGAGGACGGTCGCCGCGGTTTCGTAAACCTCCGCCAGTGTGTCCAGGCTGTCCGCCCTGCCAAGTATCACCACCTCCGCGCCCATCTGTTGCAGCCGGACGGTATCCGCCTGGGCGAGCGGCGCGGAGGTGAACACAACGTCGGGCGAGAGGCCGGAGATCGCCTCGAAGTTGGGAAGCGGAGCGGAACCGCACCGTTCCAACCCTTCGACCGCTGGGGGATAGTCGCAGAAATCGCTGACTCCGGCAAGACGGTCCTCTGCCCCCAGCTCACAGAGGATTTCGGTCAGCGCGGGGGAGAGCGAAACGATCCGTTCCGGCCGTTCGGGGATACGAATTTCCCCGATCGAAACCGGGAAATTGAGATCGACCGGTTCGGGCGCAGCGGAAGAAGCCGGCTCCGATGGCTCCTGTTCTTTCCCCTTGTCTTTGCATCCTGCCGCTGTCACCGCGACTGCCGCCGCCAGCAGCAGCGTCAACCAGCGTACCCGCATCCGCTTACCCCCTTTGTTTCTGCCGGGATTTCCCGGTAATATCCAGATAGGGCAGGATAATACTGCTAAGAATCAGCAGTAATCCCACAAATCCCAAGCTGCCAAGCTTTTCATCAAGCACCACGACCCCCAACAAAGCTGCGATCGCGGGGCTGATTGCGCAGAGCACGCCAGCCCGTCCGGCGGTCACATGGCTTTGTGCAACCGGTTGCAGGGTGAAGCCAAATCCGGTGCAGACCACGATTAGGATTGCCAGCATCCCCCACTGCGCGCCGGTTTGGGGCAGCTGGGGCTGTTCTAAAAGCAGGGTCATCAGCAGGGATAGGGCCCCCATGACGCCAACCTGTATGATGCCGATGCATAAGGTTGAGCCGCTTTCGTGGGACAGCCGGTCTGTTACCGGAATCGACGCCGCATAGGAGAGACCGGCCAGAAGGCCAAATACGAACCCTCCTTCCAGTTCGCCCTGCTGCATGGCCAGCAGGACGACCCCTAGCATCGCGACCGCAATGCTGACAGCAGTGATACGGTTCGGGAACTTCCTGAAAAGCATGATTTCCAGGATGGGCACAAAGATGATCGCACAGTTTTCCAACAAAGAAACCAGGGAAGAATCCGCCTGCTTGAGGGCCAGCATCTCAAAGGACATGGTGAAGAAAAACAGCAGGCCGATTGCCGCGCCTGCGGCGAGGCTTCTCCGGGTGGCCTTTGCCATCTCCTTTCGGAACAGCGCTGCCAGCAAACAAAAGGCGAGCAGGAACCTTGCAGCCAAAAGATTGAACGGGCCGAGGTCCTCCAGAATCATCTTACTGAAGATAAAAGACGTAGCCCTAGCTGCGATCACAGCCGCCAGCAGTAGCTCATATTTTCTGGCATGCAATCTACATCAGACTCCTTGTTGTAAAATCCGGTTGATCGCTCTGATTTTATCACAAATGTCCACCGGGTTCAATGCATGTTGGGAAAAATGTTCTGGTGGGAAGGACAAACCAAACGGTCCGGATGCTTTCCATCCGGACCGCTTCAGAGCGCAGCAGAACCGCGCGGTTTATTGTGCCGGGGTCTCCTCCCGGGATTCCTTTGCCATGGTCTTGACCAGTACCGCCTTTTGGGCGTGCAGGCGGTTTTCCGCCTCGTCGAAAATCTCGTTGGCATGTGCCTCGAACACCTCGGCGGTGATCTCCTCGCCCCGATGAGCGGGCAGGCAGTGCTGCACCATCACATCCGGCGCGCACTCTCTGAGCAGCGCATCGTTGACCTGATACCCCTCGAACGCCTTTTTGCGCAGTTCGGCTTCGCCCTCCTGCCCCATCGATGCCCAAACGTCGGTGAACACCACATCCGCCCCCGCAGCGGCCTCCTTCGGGCTGGTCACCAGCTTGAACCGCCCGGGGTAATCCTTTGCAAAAGCGAGCACCTGTGCGTCAGGCTGGTAATCCTCCGGGGTTGCTATCGAGACGTTCATCCCCATCTTCAGCCCGCCGACGATCAACGAGTTGGCCATGTTGTTTCCGTCGCCGATATAGCAGAGGTTCAGCCCTTCCAGGGAGCCCTTGTACTCCCGGACGGTCAGCAGGTCAGCGAGGACCTGGCAGGGATGGCAGAAGTCGGTCAGCCCGTTGATGATCGGGATACTGCCGTATTTGGCGAGGTCCTCGACCTCCTTCTGCGCAAAGGTGCGGATCATAATGCCGTCGAGGTAACGGGAGAGCACCCGCGCGGTATCCTCCACCGCTTCGCCGCGCCCGATTTGCAGGTCCCGCGAGGAGAGGAACAGAGCGCTCCCGCCGAGCTGGCCCATCCCCACCTGGAACGAGACTCGGGTACGGGTGGAGGATTTCTGGAAGATCATACCGAGCGTCTGATTCTTCAGATAAGGGCGGATGATCCCATGTTTCAGTTCATATTTGAGCTGGTCGGCAAGATTGAGAATCTCGACGATCTCCTGTCCGCTCAGGTCCAACAGTTTCAACAGATGTTTCATTGTCCCAACACCTCATTCAAAATTTCCAGCCCCCGGTCGATCTCCTCATACGAGATGGTCAGCGGCGGGAGCATCCGCAGTTTGGCCTTGGCGGTCAGGATAATCAACCCACGCCGCAGGCATTCCGCAGCGGTTGGCCTGCTCTCCAGACCGTCGAGGGTGATCCCCAGCATCATCCCTTTGCCCTCGACGCTCACCACATGCGGCATCTCAAGCACCCTTCTGGTGAGGTATGCCCCTTTTTCAGCAACCTCGTTGAGCAGCGTTCCATCCAACCGGCGCAGTACCTCGTTCGCGCCTGCACAGACCACCGGATTGCCGCCGAAGGTGGTCCCATGGTCACCGTATCCGAACACCGATTCGCACTTTTCCCCGAGCAGGACCGCACCGATCGGCAACCCGCCGCCCAATCCCTTGGCAAGGGAGGCGAGGTCGGGGGTAATCCCGTAGTGTTCGGAGCAGAGCAGTTTCCCAGTGCGGCCAACGCCGGTCTGCACCTCGTCGATCATCAGCAGGATGTCCTGTTCCGCACAAAGCGCTGCCGCCGCGCTGACAAACTCCTGTGACAGCGGCACCACCCCGCCTTCACCCTGTACCAGCTCGAGCAGGATGCCGCAGACCGTACCATCCGCAGCGGCCCGGAGCGCTTCCATATCGCCCGCCTGCACGAACCGGAACCCCTCGGTGAACGGGTTGTAATATTGATGGAAAACGTCCTGTCCGGTCGCCGAGAGGGTGGTCACCGTACGCCCGTGGAACCCGTTTTCCAGCGCGATGATCGTATGGCGGCCCTTACCGTATTTGTCATAGCTGTATTTGCGCGCGGCCTTGATAATCCCTTCATTCGCCTCCGCACCCGAATTTGCGAAAAAGACCTTTTTCGCAAAGGTGCGCGCACAGAGGGTCTCGGCGAGCTTTGCCATCGGTTCGGAGTAGTAGAGGTTGGAGATATGCTGCAATTTCCCGGCCTGCTCGCAAACTGCCTTCACCCAGCCTTCATCGCAAAACCCGAGCGAATCCACGCCGATCCCGGTCGAAAAATCGATATAGGTTTTGCCTTCCACGTCGGTGCAGACCGCCCCCTTGCCGCTGACCGCTTCCAGGTCAAACCGCGCGTAGCTGTGCGCAATATACGTTTGGTCCAGCTCCTTGAATCCCATTTTTGTTTCCCCGCTTTCTATGTCCGTTTGCACCGGCTGTACTTCTCTTTTGCAAAGCTGTGCGCTTCCTCGATTCCGAAGGAGACTTTTCCCTTGCCCCTGCGAACCCCTAGCCGAGGAACATGGTGCCGATCCCCTCGTTGGTCATCATCTCGATCAGGATCGAATGGGGGATTCTGCCGTCGATGATGAATGAGTGGTTGACCCCCCGGCGCACCGCCTCGACACAGCATTCCACCTTGGGGATCATGCCGCCCGAGATGATCCCCTGCCGGACCAACGCGGGCACATCGCTGCACCGCACCTCTGAAATCAGGGTGGTGTCGTCGTCCCGGTCTCGCAGCAGCCCCCGGATATCGGTGAGCGAAATCAGGTTTTCGGCGTGCAGCTCAGCGGCGATCCGGGCGGCGGCAGCATCGGCATTGATGTTATAGACCGTCCCATCGGCCCCCACCCCCAGCGTCGCAATGACCGGGATGTAACCTGCCTCAAGCGCGTCCAGAATCGGGGCAGGGTTCACCTCTGAAATCTCCCCGACCAGCCCTAGGTCCTCGCCCGACTGTACCTTCTCCGCATGGATCATCTGCCCGTCGATCCCGCAAAGTCCGACCGCCCGGCCGCCCTTACACTGAAGCAGCCGCACCAGCTCCTTGTTGACCCTGCCGCAAAGGACCATCTGCACCACGTCGAGGGTTTCCTGGTCGGTATACCGCAGCCCGTTGACAAACCGGCTCTCCTTGCCGAGCGCTTTGAGGGTGGCGGAGATTTCCGGCCCGCCGCCGTGTACCAGCACGATCTTGATCCCGACAAGCGAGAGCAGCACAATGTCACTCATCACCGCCTCTTTGAGCGCGTCGTTGATCATCGCATTGCCGCCATATTTCACCACGACAACCTTGTTGTCATATTTTTGCAGGTAGGGCAGCGCCTCCGCGAGCACCGCCGCCTTGTCCGCATTGCTGATGTTCATATCCAATCCCCCAAACGTGCAGATTAAGTCCGATAATCCCCGTTGATCTTCACATAGTCATAGGTCAGGTCGCAGCCCCATGCAGTCGCTTGCCCAACCCCCTGGTCCATATCAATTTCAATATGGATTTCCGATTCCGAGAGCACCTGTTTGGCGGTCTCCTCGCTGAACGCAATCCCCGCGCCCCCCTCGCAGACCTGTACCGTCCCGGCCTTGGAGGAGAACTCGACCGCAATCCGGCTGATATCAAATTCCGCATCGGTGTAGCCGATTGCGCAGAGCACCCGGCCCCAGTTGGCGTCCGCGCCGAACATCGCCGCTTTCAGCAGGTTGGAACAGACCACCGATTTTGCCACCTTTTTGGCGGTCTCCTTGTCGGGCGCGCCCGATACGGTGCATTCAAGCAGTTTGGTGGCGCCCTCGCCGTCTGCGGCAATCAGCTTTGCAAGCTGGCGGCAGACCATGGTCAGCGCCTGCACGAACTTGAAATATCCGGCGTTCTCAGCCTGAATCTGGTCGTTCCCCGCCAAACCGTTTGCCATGACCGACATCATGTCGTTGGTGGAGGTATCGCCGTCCACCGAGATCATGTTGAACGTCTCGTCTGCGACCACCTTGCACGCCTTGCGGAGCATCTCAGGGCTGATTGCGGTGTCGCTTGTGACAAAACAGAGCATCGTTGCCATATTGGGATGGATCATCCCGCTGCCCTTGGCAATCCCGCCGACTGTGCAGACGGTCCCGTCGAGATCAAAGCTGACCGCCACCTCTTTGCGCAGGGTGTCGGTGGTCATGATCGCTTCGGCGGCTTCGGTACCGCCGTCCGCGCGCAGCGCCGAAACAAGCGAGGGCATCGCTTTGGTGATCGGGTCGAGCGGGAGCGGGCGCCCGATCACGCCGGTCGAGGCGATAATCAGGTCGTCCTCTGAAAGCTTCAACGCGTTGGCGGCGCTCTCACACATCGCATGTGCGATAAACTCGCCGTCCGCGTTGCAGGTGTTCGCATTGCCCGAGTTGCAGAGGACCGCCTGTGCAATCCCATTTTGCAGGTGCTCCTGGGTGACCAGGATCGGCGCGCCTTTGACCTTGTTTTGGGTATAGATGGCAGCGGCGGCACAGGGCGCCTCACTGACGATCAATGCGAGGTCGCGCTTGGTGCGGTTGGCGCGGATCCCACACCAGATGCCGCTGGCCTTGAACCCTTTGGCGGCACAGACGCCGCCCTCAACAAATTTAAATGACATCGCTGTTTCACTCCTTTACATTGGAAACCGTTCAGTATCTTCTGCACAGGGGACAGGGGGCTTTTTCTCTTGCAAAAAGCCCCCTCTTCAGCTTGCCGATTCAATCGGCAAGCTGCTGGACAGGGAACCACGAATCTCTTCGCCTCACGTATTCGGCTCGCTTTCGTGTTTCCCCGCCAGTACCACCCTTCCTCTTGCCAAACCGCTTATAAGCGGTTTGGCGCTTCAAGGTATTTTTGTCCGGCACATGTCCGGACAAAAATAGGAATCCATTTCACAGGGCAAAGTATTCCGCTTGTTGTGGCAAGCGGCGGGGGCGCTGCCCCTCGACCCTGCCGCCTTTGAAAAGGCGGGCGAAACTTTTTAATCCCTCGGCTCCGCAATTTTTCGAGAAAAATTGCGTAAGGCTTTTGATTTTAGACTACCACTTTATTAAAAGGCGGGCGGGACCATCCGCAGGCCGGCGGTTTCTTCCAGCCCAAGCGCGAGGTTCATATTCTGGATTGCCTGCCCGGCAGCCCCCTTGACCATATTGTCGAGAGTGGAAACCACGATCAGACGGTTGGTGCGCAGGTCGGTGTGCAGGGAGATGTGGCAGTAGTTGGAATACTTCACATTTTTGAGGTTGGCAACCGCGCCCTGCGGGAGCAGCTTGACAAACGGTTCCCCCCGGTAGAAATCGTCGAACAGTTTCCGGACCTCCGGTTCCCCGAACCCGTTGGAAAGCTTCATATACATCGTTGAAACGATCCCCCGGTTGACCGCCAGCAGATGCGGCACAAAGGTGACCTGCACCGGCCGGCCGGCAAGTTCGCCGAGCACCTGCTCGATTTCGGGGGTATGGCGGTGGGAAGCGACCTTGTAGGGTGCAAACGCCTCGTTGCATTCGGTGTAGTGGGTGTTGAGGGCAAGGCCGCGGCCCGCGCCGGTCGCGCCGGATTTGGAGTCGATCACCAGCGTATCCGGATCGACCACATCCGCCCGGAAGAGCGGCGCAAGCCCGAGGCAGACCGAGGTGACATAACAGCCCGGATTGCCGATCAGCCGGGCATTTTTTAGACGGTCACGGTGCAGTTCAGGGATCGAGTAGACCGCCGCTTGATGCAGGGCTTTGTCTGTGTATGCTTTGCCATACCACTGCTGGTAGTCCTCCTCGTTTTTCAACCGGAAGTCCGCGCCCATGTCGATAAACAGGGTACCCTTGTCATACGCTGCGCGCGCGATGGGCTCCGAAAGCCCCGCAGGCATCGAGCCAAACACCACGTCACAGGTCTCCACAACCACGCGGTCATTGGTCAGAACCCGGTCAAAAATCCCGGTGAGCTGGGGATAAATCTCGCTGATCGGCTGTCCCTCAAAGCTGACCGACGATACCGCCGCAACCTCCACCTCCGGATGCGCGAGCAGCAGCCGCACCAGTTCCAGTCCAGCATAGCCGGTTGCGCCGATCACGCCAACCTGAATCTTTCCCATCTGTGACCCCTCCTAATCCTATTTTTCCTGGGATGCCCCGTCGAGGAATGCCCGGACCTGGTCGATCTGTCTTTGTACCGCTTTGGGGGACGGTCCCCCTTCGCTCGTACGCCCGTTGACACAGGCTTCCAGGCTGATTGCCTGATAGACGTCCTCCTCGAAGAGCGGGTTGGCATTCTGGTAGGCTTCGAGCGGGAGGGTCTCGAGCGTCAACCCCTTGGCGATGCATGCGGCAACCAGCCCGCCAGTGCATTTATACGCATCCCGGAACGGGACCCCTTTTTTGGTCAGGTAATCGGCGCAGTCGGTCGCATTGATGAACCCGCGCGCCGCCGCGTTGCGCATGTTCTCCTTAAGGACGGTCATAGTATGCAGCATCGGCGTGAAGGTCGAAAGGCAGAGCTTGACGGTATCCACCGCGTCAAAAATTGCCTCTTTATCCTCCTGCATATCCTTGTTGTAGGCGAGCGGCAGCCCTTTCATGACGGTGAGCAGCGCCATCAGGTCGCCGTAAACCCGCCCGGTCTTGCCGCGCACCAGCTCGGCAACGTCGGGGTTTTTCTTCTGCGGCATGATGCTCGAACCGGTGGCGAACGCGTCGTCCAGCTCGACAAACTTGAACTCCCACGAGCACCACGCGACGATCTCCTCCGAGAACCGGGAGAGGTGCATCATCACCGTGGCCAGCGCGCTGCAAAGCTCGATGCAGAAATCCCGGTCGGAAACCCCGTCGAGCGAATTGGCGGTCACACCCGAAAAGCCGAGTTTCCGCGCGGTCATCTGCCGGTCGATCGGGTAGGTGGTCCCTGCCAGCGCGCCGCTGCCGAGCGGCAGGAAGTTCATCCGGGCGGAGGCATCCCGGATGCGCGAAAGGTCGCGCATAAACATATTCGCATAGGCCATCAGGTGGTGTGCAAACGTGACCGGCTGGGCGCGTTGCAGATGGGTGTACCCGGGCATGACCGTCTCGAGGTGCTCCCCGGCTTTGTCCGCCAGCTCAGCGACCAGACCGAGCAGCAGCGAGGAGACTGCCTTCATCTCGTCGCGCAGATAGAGCCGGATGTCGAGCGCGACCTGGTCGTTGCGGGAGCGCGCGGTATGCAGCCGTTTGCCGGTGTCCCCGATCCGCTCGGTCAGCACCTGTTCCACAAACATATGGATGTCTTCCGCATTCGGGTCAAAGACGAGCGCGCCCGATTTCAGGTCATCGAGGATGCCCGCCAGCCCGTCACAAATCTGGTCCGCGTCAGCTTTGGAGATAATCCCCTGTGCGCCAAGCATCTGCGCATGTGCCATTGAGCCGGTGATATCCTGTTCAAACATCCGCGCGTCAAACCGGATGGAGGAATTGAAGTCGTTTACCCGGTCGTCCACCTCTTTGGAAAACCGTCCTGCCCACATTTTCATTCGTAAATCCCTTTCTTAAAACCTAGGGGCTGCTTGAAAAATCGAAGCTGCCGCCTTTTTCTCTGTTTTCAAACAAGCCCTTACCCAAAATTAAAAGTTTCGTCCACCTTTTCAAAGGTGGCGGGGTCGAGGGGCAGAGCCCCCGACGCGCTCCACAGAGCGCGGAACGCTTTATCCTGAGAAGCGCATTTTTGGGGTGAATTACCGCGAAGCGGCAAGAGGGGGCTTTTTGCAAGTGAAAAAGCCCCCTGCATATAAGAACCCGTATTCACAACCGTTTGACGCCGTCTGAACGGGCCTTTTTCCGACCTGCTGCGTTGAAAAACCTTGCAATACACAAAGTATTGTCTGCGTTTTTTCGCCTTGCAG
>JAETRV010000061.1 GCA_021770005.1 Anaerotruncus sp.
CCTGCAAGGCGAAAAAACGCAGACAATACTTTGTGTATTGCAAGGTTTTTCAACGCAGCAGGTCGGAAAAAGGCCCGTTCAGACGGCGTCAAACGGTTGTGAATACGGGTTCTCAGTTAAGGTCACCAAAACAGTCCGCAAAAAGATGTTCCGCTGAAGCGTTCAACTCCCGTTCAAACCGTTCATACCGCTCCAAGAACGCCTGCCCGCGGGCGGTCATTCGGGAAGCGCCGCCCCCGATCCCTCCGGTTCGTCGGTCAACCAGCGGGAATCCCAGTTCCTGCTCAGCGGTGTGCAGGATCCGCCACGCTTTGCTGTAGGACATCCCCATCTCAGCCGCTGCGGCATGCAGGGAACCGGTGCGCTCAATCCCGCGCAGCAGGCGAGCCACCCCAGGGCCAAAAAAAATCTGCCCCTGTTTTAACTTGACGCGAATCTGATAGTCCAATCTGCATTCCCCGCATATAAAGCCCATAAGGCTTTCAAATTTCTTCCACCCTGCACCCAAACGGGGCGAGTGTAACCGAGCCAGCCTTTGCCTCGTGGGCGTTGTGGTTGATGTACATACGGACCCGCTGTTCCGCGCCGCCCCGAACGACAACCTCCACGCCCTCGTCCGATTCCACCGTTTCGATCCGGTTGTCCGCAATGATCCTGTCCATAATCTTTGCGGTGGTGGATTCATCCAAACCGCAGCCCAGATAGTAAACGGCTCCATCTTTCTGTTGTCTGCGGGTCACCGCTGCATACTCGGTATAGAACGTGTCCCCATAGCGGTAAAGGATTTCGGCATCCCCGACAGCCAGCATATCGCGGAAGATGCCCCCTCGGCCCTGCTCCCCTGTAAACGCACCCTCTCCCACGATTGGGAAAGCGTCCAGCTCCTGGAGGCTCTCGGTCTCCACCACCGACACCCCGGCCAATTCGGTATAACCGACCGGGACCGTTTTACCAAAAAACAGGTTATTATCTGCATCCTTCACCGCATTCCGGTAGGTCAGGACCAATGTGCCGCCCTGCCGGACAAAGGCTTCGATCCGGGCCTGAAACGCCGGCTTGGCTACGATCATCTGCGGCAGGATCACTACCCGGTATCCGGAAAGGTCCGCGGTTTCCGGAAGGACATCCACCGGGATGTTCCGGTCATAAAACGGCTTATAGAGTTTCTGCATCTCGGATTGGCAGTCGAGCAGCAGGCTTTGGCGCTGGATACGGAATGCCGCCAGTGAATCATAGTCATAGACGATGGCAACTTCGCTTTTGATCGGGGACGCAAACGCTTTCTGGTACTGCCGGGCCTCCGCAAACAGGCTCTGCACCTCATAGAATTTCCGGCCTTTCACATTGTCGGCATCCAGAATCCCGTAGCAGAACTGCTCCGCGCCCTTGGTCGCGCCGCGGTAGCGAAAGTAGAGCATCGATTCGCACCCGTGTGCGATCCCCTGCCAGGACCACATCTTCGCCTGATTGGGGCGGGGCAGAAATCCGGTTACGTCGTGCCCCTGCGCCCCCATGATCGCTTCGGTGATCCAGAAGTTCTGCTGCTTTAACCCACGGATATAATCAAGCGAAAATGCGATTTCATGTGGGGCAAGCGGCGTTTTCTGACCGCCCCACACCGGGTAATTGTTATAAGAAGCGAAATCGAGGTTTTCGGCTGCGCGGGAGTAATCCACATGCTTGTTCAGTCCACCGCCAGGGATGTCATGGGTCACAAGGGCATCCGGCACAATCTCTTTGATGAGCTTCACCTGAAAATCGAAAAAAGCGGTGATGCTTCTGCTGCGGAACCGCTCCCAGTCCAGACGCAGGGCCGGGTTGTGGGCGGCAATCGTCCCGGCAGGCAGTGGGATTTCATCGAAGCTGTTGTATTCCTGCGACCAGAAGGTGGTCCCATAGGTCTCATTGAGTGCGTCGATACTGCCCTGGAATTTTTCCTCCAGATAGCGCTGGAACGCGCGATGGCACTGGGCACAATAGCAGATGTCGCTGCCCTCGTGCCCAATCTCATTGTCGATCTGCCACGCCACAATCTGGTCTTCCTCCTTGTAATGCTCCACCAGCGCGCGGATGATCTTTTCGGAATAAGCATACATAGCCGGACTGTTAAAACAATAGAGACGGCGTCCGCCGAAACTCCGTTTCTTCCCCCCTTCAGATTCGGAAAGAATCTCCGGATGCTTTTTTGCCAGCCATGCGGGGATGGTGGCAGTCGGGGTTCCCATCAGGATTTTCAGACCCCGTTCCTTCGCCTTTTCGATCACCCAGTCAAAAAAGCGGAAATCATAGCTGCCCTCGCTTTTCTCCATCAGATGCCAGGAAAATTCAGCGATCCGGATGATGTTGCAGCCCAACTCCACAATCCTGTCCAGATCCGTTTCCAGCAAACTGGGATCCCACTGTTCGGGGTAATAGTCAACGCCTAACCACATATAACCCTGTCCCTTCTGACGCGCAAGCCGCGGCGCGTCCTGTCATTTTCTGTTTTTTCAGCGTATCTGCTGCTGTGCCATGTAAAACAGAGCCGGCATTGGCGGCTCTCTGCGGCCAAAACGCCGCAGACTTCAAAAAAATCCTTATGAAGCATTTCGATTATAGTATGCCTCCCCTTCTCTGTCAATTTCCAAACGCATATTTTTGGTGATTTGCACAAAAGAAAAAGTTTAAATTTTACTAGTATACTAGTAGACAAATTGTAAAAGATGTGTTAAAGTATTGTTAAGAAAACGGCTGGCCGATACACCGGCCGAAAATCTGAAAAACATTTATTTTAGGAGGACTCACAATGAAAAAACTGCTTTCCGGACTCCTCGCGGCAACTATGGCGTGCTCTCTCGCCGCATGCGGTGGCTCCAACAGCGCTCCCAGCGGCTCCAACAGCAGCGCTCCCGCTGCTGACGACGGCAAGGTGTATGAGCTGAAGCTCTCCACCACCCAGACCGACACCTCGATGATCTACGCCGGCCTGAAAGCCGCTGCGGACAAGGTTGCCGAGGATACCAACGGCAAAGTCAAGGTTACCATCTATCCTTCGAGCCAGCTGGGCGCAGAGGAGGACATGATTGACCAGGCGCTTCAGGGCATGGGCATCGCGGTGCTCACCGACGCCGGCCGTCTTTCGAGCTATGTCAACGACATCGGCATCCTGAACATGGCTTATTTTGTGGACAACTATGAGGATGGCTGCAAGGTTATGGAAACCGCTACCTTCAAGGGCTGGGATGAGGAGCTGGTAAAAGCCGGAATCCGCTCCCTCTGCTACAACTACTATGACGGCGCCCGCTCGTTCATGGGCCCGAAGGAGTACAAAACCCCTGCTGACCTGAACGGCGTCGTTGTCCGTACCCCGGGTGCAGACCCCTACTCCCGTTCGATCGAAGCGCTGGGCGCTACCCCGTACAACATCGCATGGTCCGAGGTTTACAACAGCATCCAGACCAAAGCGATCGACGCATGCGAGGTCCAGTACACCTCCGCGGTTTCGAGCAAGATCTTCGAGGTCTGCAACTATGTGAGCAAGACCGAGCACATCAACCTGTTCAACATCGTCATCTGCGGCGAAGCGTGGTTCAGCACCCTGCCTGCCGAGTATCAGCAGATCCTCAAGGACGACTTCTTCTCCTGCGCATATGACAGCGCCCAGGAAGTTATCGCAGCACAGGCCGACCTCGAGAAACAGCTGGTTGACAACGGCATGACGATCGTTGAAGTGGATCTCGACGCCTTCAAAGAGGCTGCCAAGAGCGCTTATGAGAAACTCGGCTGGACCGACCTGCGTGAGCAGATGTACCAAGAGGCCGGCCTCTAATCAGCCGCCTGTCCTGAACGAATCAACACCTAACGCCTGATGTCGGGGGCATCGATGCAGACAGTTTTGCTTGGTCGATGCCCCCTCTTTTTCGAACTTTTACCTGATGGACTTAGAGTTTAGGATGTGAAATCATGAAAAAAATTTATGCGGCATTTTGCAAATTTGAAGAGCTGGTTGCTCTGCTGCTGCTCGCCGGCCTGACGGTACTGGTCTTTGTCTCTGCCCTGATGCGGTATATCAAAATGCCGCTCAACTGGGCGCAGGATGTCGCGCTGGTGGCATTCGCATGGATGATCTTCCTCGGCAGCGACATCGCGATCCGCGGCGCTGGTCTGATCGGTATCGACCTGTTGGTCAAACGGTTCCCCGCTGTTGTGCGCAAGGGGATGGACATCGTGTTTAAAGTGATTATCCTCGGCTTCCTCTGTGTGCTGGTCGTCAACGGCTATTCGATGACCGTCACCGGCTGGAGCCGCCAGATCACCGCCCTGCATATCAGCTACAGCTGGGTCACGATGGCGGTGCCGGTCGGCGCGCTGCTGATGATTATCTCCACCACCATCCGTCTGGTTGAGCGGATTAAAACACCTGCGGATCAAGAGATCAAGTATGATGCGGGAAAGGATGTGGCATAATGTTTATTGCAATCGGTATTTTCCTGGTGTTCCTGCTGCTCGGTATGCCTGTGGCCTTCTCGATCGGCCTGTCCGGATTCTCGTTTTTCCTGATCCGTGACCTCCCCATGACCGTTCTCGTTCAGAAATCCATCTCCACCTCCCAGAGTTTCACCATGCTCGCAATCCCCCTGTTCATCCTCGCAGGCAACCTGATGAACAGCTGCGGCATCACCAGCCGCCTGATGCGGTTTGCCAACGCCTGTACCGGCCATATGTACGGAAATATCGGCCAGGTTTCCTGCCTGCTCTCCACCCTGATGGGCGGCGTTTCGGGTTCCGCTGTGGCGGACGCTTCGATGGAATGCCGCGTCCTCGGCCCGGAGATGCTCCGTCTCGGCTATGCCCGCGGCTGGTCCGCCGCAATCAACGGCCTCTCCGGCCTGATCGTGGCAACCATCCCGCCCAGTATGGGGCTTATCATCTACGGTACGGTCGGCGAGGTGTCGATCGGGCGATTGTTTATGGCGGGCTGGGTGCCGGGCATCCTGATGTGTGTGCTGCTGATGCTCGCCACCACATGGAGCGCCCGCAAGTTTGGCTACAAGCCCGAGCATGACAAGCCCGCTCCGCCCAAGGAGATCCTCTCCGCTTTCATCTCGAGCATCTGGGCGATGATGTTCCCCATCCTGCTGATCCTGCTCATCCGTTTCGGCATCATGAGCCCCACCGAGTCGGGCGCGTTTGCCTGCGCCTATGCACTGTTCGTCGGCGTAGTGATCCATCGCGAGATGAACTGGAGCAAGCTGATCCAGACGCTGAAGGACAGCGTTAAGGATGTCACCGTTATCACCATCATCCTGGCGTTCTCGGGCGTGTTCGGCTACGGCGTCGTTTATGATGACATCACCGTTACGATTGCCAACACCCTGCTGGGCATCACCGATAACCCCACCCTGCTGCTGATCCTGGTCATCCTCTTCCTGCTGATCTGCGGCATGTTCATGGAGACAACCGTCATTGCCCTGATCCTGACCCCCATCCTGCTGCCGGTTATGCGCAGCGTCGGCGTCAACGAGATCGTATTCGGTATGATTATGATGACCGTTGTCACCTTCGGCGTCATGACTCCCCCGGTCGGCACCGCTCTCTATGCGGTTTCGGATATCATGGAATGCCCAATCGAGGATACCGTCCGCTACGGCTGGCCGTTCTATGTCGCGGTCATCGGGGTGGTCCTGTTCATGGTATTCTTCCCGCAGGCTGTTCTCTTCCTGCCCAACCTGGTCTATGGGGCAGCGTAACCCCTTGATGGTTTCCCCTGTGTTCTGAAAAATGCGTTGCTCCTGCCGCGGCTTCCTAGGCCGCGGCAGGGGCGGAAAGGCGAGTGATTGATATGAAAATGACATTCCGCTGGTATGGCTCCAACAGCGACAACATCACCCTGAGCCAGATCAAACAGATTCCCGGCATGAGCGGCCTGATGGGGGTGCTCGATTACAAGGCAGCCGGTGAGGTCTGGACCGAAGAGGAGATCAAAACCTATATGGACGAGGTCCACGCCGCCGGTCTTGAATGCGAAGTGATCGAATCGGTCAATGTGCACGAGGACATCAAGATGGGCCTGCCCACCCGCGACCAGTATATCGAAAACTACTGCATCACCATCCGCAACCTCGCCAAGTACGGCGTGAAGGTGATCGTCTACAACTTCATGCCGGTGTTCGACTGGCTGCGCACCGACCTTGCCCGCGAGATTCCCGAGGACGGCTCGAACAGCCTCTATTTCGACGAGGCGGAGCTGGGGGATATGGGCCCGGCCGACCTCGTGCGCAACACGATCGAGAACTGTAACGGGTTCACCCTGCCCGGCTGGGAGCCTGCCCGGCTGGCCGAACTGGAAACCACCCTTGAGCGGTACAAATCAATCACGCCTGACGATCTGCGCGCCAACTACAAATATTTCCTCGACGGCATCATCCCGACCTGTGAGGAATGCGGCGTGGTGATGGCCTGTCACCCGGACGATCCCGCATGGCCGATCTTCGGGCTGCCCCGCATCGCGCACAGCCAGTCCGACTTTGACAAGATCGTCAAACTGCACGATTCCCCGAGCAACGCCCTCTGCCTCTGCACCGGTTCGCTCGGCTCCAACCCGGACAACGACATCCCTGCCGTCATCCGCCATTTCGGCGAGATGGGACGCATCGGCTGCCTGCATGTCCGCAACGTGAAATACCTCGGTACCCACAAGTTCCGTGAGGCCGCGCACCTCTCGTCCACCGGTGATCTGGACCTGTTCGAGATCATGAAGGCGATCTATGACACCTGCCCTGACACCTATATCCGTCCCGACCATGGCCGTATGATCTGGGGCGAGGTGGGCCGTCCCGGATATGGCCTGTACGACCGCGCGCTGGGGGCCACCTATATCAACGGCCTCTGGGAAGCCATTGGCAAACTGTCCAAATAAGGGGGAAACCGGATTATGAAACTCTGCTATGAAGGTCTGAAAGACCGCGCCGCATGGGAGGCCGCCGGTGTGGCGCTGCCCGGCTTTGACTGGGAAAAGATGTGCGCCGCAACCGCTGCCGAACCCACCTGGGTCCACTTTGGCGCGGGCAACATCTTCCGCGGATTTATCGCCCTGCTGCAACAGTCCTTGCTGGAACAGGGGCTGGTAAAAGGCGGCATCGTGGCCGCCGACACCTTTGACTATGACATCATCGAGAAGATTTACACCCCGTTCGACCACATGACCCTGATGGTCAGCCTGCTGCCGGACGGTTCGATGAAAAAAGAGGTGGTCGCCTCGATCGCGCAGGGGCTGCGCGCTGGGAACGCTTTCCCGGAGGATATGGACGCGCTCAAACGCATCTTCCGCAACCCCTCCCTTCAGATGGTCAGCTTCACCATCACCGAAAAGGGCTATGCCCTGAAAAACATCCAGGGTGACTTCTTCCCATTCGTGGAAGCCGACTTCAAAAACGGCCCCTCCAACTGCTCCCACGCCATGAGCATGGTCGCTTCTCTGCTGCTCGAGCGGTTCAACGCTTGCGCCGCGCCGGTCGCGGTGGTCAGCATGGACAACTGCTCTCACAACGGTGAAAAACTGCGTTCCAGCATCATGACCGTCGTGGAAAAATGGTTGGAAAACGGGTTTGTCTCCCAGGAGTTTGTTGCCTGGGTGCAGGATGAAACCAAGGTCTCGTTCCCGTGGTCGATGATCGACAAGATCACCCCCCGTCCCGCTAAGGTGGTGGAGGAATCCCTCGCCGCGGCAGGGATCGAAAACATGGCCCCTATCGTCACCAGCAAGAACACCTTCATTGCCCCGTTTGTCAACGCCGAGCAGCCCCAGTATCTGGTGATTGAGGACCGGTTCCCCAACGGGCGTCCGCCGCTCGAAAAAGCGGGGGTCTATATGACCGACCGGGATACGGTCAACAACACCGAAAAGATGAAGGTCACCACCTGCCTCAACCCGCTGCACACCGCGCTTGCGGTCTACGGTTGCCTGCTTGGCTACGACTCAATCGCTGCCGAGATGAAGGACCCCGAGCTGAAAGCCCTGGTTGAGCGGATCGGCTACGATGAGGGGATCCCCGTTGTGGTGGACCCGAAGATTCTCAGTCCGATGGACTTCATCCACGAGGTGATTGACCAGCGGCTGCCCAATCCGTTCATCCCGGATATGCCGCAGCGGATCGCCACCGATACCAGCCAGAAGATCGCCATCCGGTTCGGCGAGACGATCAAGAGCTATCTCGCCCGCCCCGACCTGGACCCGGCAGACCTGACCTATATCCCGCTGGCAATCGCGGGCTGGCTCCGGTACCTACTGGCGGTGGACGACAAGGGCAACCCGATGGAGTGCAGCAGTGACCCCATGCTGGAGACCCTCCAGCAGCAGCTTTCGGGCGTAACCGTGGGCAATCCGGATAGCCTGGACGGCAAGCTCCCTGCAATCCTCTCCAATACCGCCCTGTTCGCGACCGACCTGAATGCAGCCGGCTTGGGCGGAAAGATCGAAACCATGCTCCGGGAACTGATGGCTGGCCCGGGCGCTGTGCGGGCCACTCTGAAAAAATATTTGGGAAACTAGCATACTAGTTCTTGACGCGGCGTTCTGAATCCTGTATGCTTGAAGTGCAGGAGGTGACCACAATGCATTTGTTAGAGCGTCAGCCCAGAGAAACCGGGCGGGATTATGCGCTGCGTACCATCAAGGAAAACATTATCTCTCTCGATCTGGCTCCCGGGAGCCTGGTGAGCGAAAATGAGCTTGCAGCCGAGATGGGGCTCTCCCGCACCCCAGTACGGGAAGCCTTGATCGAGTTGGCGAAGGTCAAAATTGTCGAGATCATCCCCCAGAAAGGAAGCGTGGTTTCGCGCATCGACTACGATCTGGTGGAGGAATCCCGGTTCATGCGCCATGTGCTGGAATGCGCTGTGGTAGAGCTGGACTGCGAGCTGGCCGGTTCGGATGGCTTGCGCCGCCTGGAAGAGAACGTGAAACTCCAAAATTTTTATCTGGAACACGGTTCCGCAGAGTCGCTGATGGAGATGGATAACCAGTTCCATTCGATCCTGTTCGAGATCGCGCAGAAAAAGCAGGTTTACTCGTTGATCCAGAACATCTCGATCCATTTTGACCGTGTGCGCAGGATGGCGCTGGAAAGCAACAAGGACCTCAAGATCGTGGAGGACCATGCACAAATTCTGAACGCAATCCGCAGCAACGACCCACAGCAGGCGCGGCATCTGACGCAGATTCACCTCAGCCGCTATAAGTTTGATGCTGCCGCCATCCGGGAGAGCTACCCGCAGTATTTCTAGGGCTTGTTTGAAAATAGAGAAATGGACGGATTTTTCGCAAAAAATGAGCAGCTGCAAGGAAAAAAGCACAGGAATACTTGATGTATTCCGCGCATTTTTGACGCGGCAGAT
>JAETRV010000012.1 GCA_021770005.1 Anaerotruncus sp.
TTGCCCTGTGCCAGCGGTACCAGGTATTTTTCGATCTGCTCCGGGGTGCCGAACTTGCGGATCGGCTCCGCACAGAGCGAGGTGTGCGCCGACACGATAACGCCTGTCGTTCCGCATACCTTCGACAGCTCTTCCACGCAGATTGCGTAGGTCAGCGAGTCACAACCCTGGCCGCCCTGCTCCTTGGGGAACGGGATGCCAAGAAAGCCGTATTTCGCCATCTTTTCCACCGTCTCGCTCGGGAACCGCTCCTCTTCGTCCACTTCCTGCGCCAGCGGTTTTACCTCTTTTTCCGCGAAATCACGGAACAGCTGCCGCGCCATTTCCTGCTCTTTGCTCAATACAAAGTCCATATACGTTCCTCCTGCTATAATTTACTTCCAGATTACAACCGAAACGGGGAAAGGGGTCCAAGCAATCCCTTTCAAGCCGCGGTACCCGCTGGGGAAAACCGCCAGCAGCGACCCGGAACCGATGGATGTCCTGCATCCCACTTTCAAAAGGCGAAGCGCGCAGACATTTACCGGTTGGTGTAATCGTAGAAGCCTTTGCCTGTTTTCCTGCCGAGCATGCCGCCGCGGACCATCTTACGGAGCAGCGGATGCGGACGGTATTTTGGATCGCCGAATTCTGCGTAGAGAACCTCCATGATTGCGAGGCAGACATCCAGACCGACCAGATCGCCCAGCTCGAGCGGCCCCATTGGATGGTTGGCGCCAAGCTTCATAGCGGTGTCGATATCCTCCACCGAAGCGACGCCGTCCGCATAGATGCCGATCCCCTCGTTGATCATCGGGATCAGAATACGATTGACCACAAAGCCTGCCGCCTCTTTGACCTCGACCGGTACTTTACCGATCTCTTTCGCGATTGCGAAGATTTTCTCCATTGTCTCAGGGGTGGTCTGAAGGCCGGCGATTACCTCCACCAGCTTCATGACCGGAGCGGGGTTGAAGAAATGCATCCCGACCACCGGACGGTCCAGCCCTTTGGACATCTCGGTCAGCGAGAGGGAAGAGGTATTGGACGCGAAGATTGTCTCGGGTTTGCAGATTCCCTGCAATTTGGAGAACAGCTCTTTTTTCAGGTCCATCCGCTCGAGCGCCGCTTCTACAACGAGGTCACAATCGGCGACCTTATCGTTCAGCCCGGTTGTAATGCGGCCGAGGATATCGTCCATCTTCGACTGCTCCATCTTGCCCTTTGAAACCAGTTTGGCGAGGTTTTTCTCAATTTTCTGTTTGCCGCCGGCAGCGAATTCTTCTGAGATGTCGCAGAGGACGACCTCATATCCATCGGTGACTGCGAATGCCTGCGCGATACCGGAACCCATCGTCCCCGCGCCGATTACTCCAACTTTCATCTTCGGATACCTCCTGATTTTTCAAAATTCACAATTAACGGTTCAAGAATGCGCCCGGTTTGCGTTTTTCAAGGAATGCAAGCATGGCATTATGCTGGTCCTCACTCTCGAAGCAGGTGCTGAACTGGTCGGACTCGACCTCCAGAGACCACTGGTTGCCCACGTCCTGCCCGCGGTTGACCGCCATTTTGGTTGCGCGGACCGCGATGGGGGCATTGGCGGCAATCCGCTCCGCCAGTTTGACCGCCTCTTCCATCAGGCTTTCCTGCGGATAGACGTGGTTCACCAGCCCGATTTGGAGCGCGGTATTGGCGTCGATCCGCCCGGCGGTATAGAGCATCTCCTTAGCCCAGCCAAACCCGACGATACGGGCCAGCCGCTGAGTGCCACCGAATCCGGCGGTAATACCGAGGGAAACCTCCGGCTGGGAAAAGACGGCATTATGGGAAGCGATCCGGATATCACATGCGGAGGCCAGCTCACAGCCGCCGCCTAATGCATAGCCGTTGACCGCGGCGATGACCGGGATCGGCAGGGTCGTGAGCGACCGGAATACACTGTTTCCCTTGCGGCTCCACTCCTTGCCCTCTTCATGGGTCATCTCGCGCATCATTGCGATGTCAGCTCCGGCGACAAACGCTTTTTCCCCGCCACCGGTGATAATCAGGCAGCGGGTTTCATCAATCGAGATGTTGTCGATCACTTCGGCCATCTCATCCAGCACCTGCGCATTGAGCGCATTCATCGCCTTGGGACGGTTGATCGTCATAATCCCAACAAACCCTTTTTGCTCGTACTTTACAAAATCCACACAAATCCTCCTAAATACTTCTCACACATACATGGTTTAAAAACCGCCACACACATACAAAACGATCTAAAAACAATGGGAGATAGGCCGCCGTTTCCGGCGGCCTGTGAGCCAAACTGCTTATTTGATGTTTTCCACAACCGCCGATACACCCATACCGCCGCCGACACAGAGGGTCGCAAGGCCCTTGCCAGCCTCACGGCGTTTCAGTTCATAGAGCAGGGTGACCAGGATACGGCAGCCGGACGCGCCGACCGGATGCCCGATCGAGATGGCGCCGCCATTGACGTTGACCTTGGCGGGATCCCATTTCAAGTCCATGCCAACGGCCAGGGACTGTGCCGCAAAGGCTTCGTTTGCCTCGATCAGATCCATATCATCAATCGTCAGACCGGTTTTGGCGAACAGCTTTTTGGTGGAAGCAGCGGGGCCGATGCCCATGTATGCTGGATCAACACCAGCGGAAGCGCCGCCGATCCATTTCGCCATCGGCTTGACGCCGAGTTCAGCCGCTTTTTCAGCGCTCATGACAACGATTGCCGCCGCGCCATCGTTGATGCCGGAAGCGTTTGCAGCGGTGACAGTGCCATCCTTCTTGAATGCGCCCTTGAGCTTCGCAAGCCCCTCGACGGTTACACCATCGCGCGGGAACTCATCTTTGTCAAACATGACAGTCTCTTTTTTCACCTTGACCGGCACAGGGACGATCTCCTCGTCAAATTTGCCGGCTTTGCGGGCGGCTTCGCATTTCTGCTGGCTCTGCGCGGCAAACTCATCCTGCATCTCGCGGGTGATGCCGTATTTTTCAGCGACATTTTCCGCAGTGATGCCCATGTGATAATCGTTGAACGCATCCCAGAGTGCGTCTTTAATCATCGTGTCAACCAGTGTGCCGTTGTTCATGCGGTAGCCGTAACGCGCCTGCGGCAGTGCGAACGGGGCTGCCGACATATTCTCCATACCGCCCGCAACGATGATGTCCGCCTCGCCAGCGAGGATCATTGCAGCCGCCATGTTGACGCACTTGAGGCCGGAACCGCAGACATTGTTGACGGTCAGCGCCGGGACATCCACCGGGACGCCCGCTTTCACTGCGGCCTGGCGTGCAACGTTCTGCCCGAGAGCGCCTTGGAGCACGCAGCCCATCAGCACCTCATCGACCGCTTCCGGTTTGACCCCGGCGCGGTTGAGCGCTTCCTTAATCACGATCGAGCCCATCTCTGCCGCCGGAACATTTGTCAGCGAGCCGCCCATTCTGCCGAGCGCTGTGCGCACAGCGCCGACCAGTACTACTTCTCTTGCCATCATAAACGCCTCCGTTATTTATTTTGGTCTTCCACTTTTTCAATCCGCTCACAGGCGGTGAATTTCTAATCCAGTATACACCAGTTTCGCATAAATTGCTAGAATCCTCCCGCTTTTCCGCAAATTTTCCTGCAAAAAACACAACCTAATGCAGTTTTTTATCCTGTGGAAAAAAAGAAAGCGAGAAAACGCATTTTTTCCTGCAAGTATCAGACGGATTAATCGCGGTGTTTGAAGAGCACGAGATCGACCCGTTCATCGTTGATCTGCACCGAAGCGCGGTCGATCATCTGCCCGATGAGATGCAGCTCGGAATCCTGCCCGTCTCCGTTGCGGTTGGAGCCTGCGAGCTGCCAGAAGAATTCCTCCAAGCTTTGGTCACGTTGGGACTCCTCCACCTGTAAAAAACGCTCGAGATCATTGACACGGATACGCTCTTCGGGGCTGTATCCACTGGAAAAATGCAGCTCACATCCGTCCTCCAGCCGCCGCAGTTCAATCTGTATTCCCTGGGAGCCGACACTAAAGAAAAAATAGGTCAGTTCATCCATAATTCGGGTCATTTTTTTGATGGTCGCATTCATCTCCACCACTTCCTTTCGGTAAAAATCAGTCTACATTCCTCTATTTTCTCTATCTTGAAGCAGCATTCCGCTGCCCCCAAAACAGTTAATCGGCATCCTCTTTGCGGAACGCCTCGATCAGCGGAAGCAGCACCATGCAGACCAGTCCTGCGGCAAACCCATTGTTGTAGAGGTTCAACCCACCGTGTAGGATATTGGTATTGAGCACGACCGATGCATGTAAAATCCCCGCGACAATCCCCCATTTCCACCCATATTGACCGGAGATCGGGGCGAGCCCGGTTGAAAAGAGCGCCGCCAGCAGTACGCTGGGGGAATCCAGCTGCCAGACCATAAAATAGGAGCTGATAACCACCCCAGCCATCACCGGGACGATGTTGCGCATATGCTTACCAAACGCGCCAAAACCGCAGATGGTCAGGATGCCGCCGATCGTCGGGCCGTTGAGGTCCCCGCCGACCAGGAGCACATAAGCGGTTGCAAAGCTGCCCACTACCCCCATGTTAATCAGTACAACCGGGTAACCGTTGAGCAGGATGAAATCTGCAACCGAGCGACCGGTATGCCGGTGGATGCGCGAAAAACCCGTAAAGCATTTCCCATTGAGGTAAAAACCGGTGAAAATCATGACTCCAAAGAGTAGAAACAGAAAGATGGAAAACGGCAGGTTATATCCAGTGCTCCAGACCATCCGGGAGTCAAACTCGTGCCCGAAAGATTTGAAGAGGGAAGCGAGCACCATTCCGATCAATCCGGCAGTAAAACCGACATTATAGAGATTATACCCCTGATGCACCCGCAGGGTATAGGCGGCAAGCGGGGGAAGGACAAACCCAATTAACAGGCCGATCAAGCAGCCGACGAGATAGCGAAAGAGGGGGGTACCGTTCTGGCCGATCGAGGCAATTTCGGTGACGACCGGGGCGAGCGCGGTTCCAAAGAGAGATATGTAGATATAGCGGGAGAACGGTTCCTGCTTATAGAAGGAATAGAGATAGCCTCCGATGATAATGGGGAAGATATTGCTGATGTCTTTGCCGAACAGGGAGAAACCCGCCATCAAAAAGAGGCAGGCTACGCTGATCCCGGAAAACGGGACTTTCGCCAGCCGCAATAGAAGCACCGAGATAAGCGTCACCAGCCCTGCGTTGACAAATGCGGCGCCGACCCCGCCAATCAGCATGGAATCGGTGATCAGCACCGCTTGCGTAGTGACGATCTTATAGAGCCCCATCGCGATCTGCCAAGGCGAATCGAATAAAAAGCCGTATCCGATCAGCAAGAGAGCAAAGACAAACATTGTAGATTGGATGAAATCGCTGGGATGTTTCGCGTTATAGGTGAAAAAGCGCCGCAAACCCACACCTCCTATCAGCAGCAGCCATACCGACGGGTTGGCTGGCATGCGTTAATTTTACCATATTTTTAACGGCACGCCAAGATAGTTTCTGGTAAAATTGCAAGGTTGCGTCAGGTTTTCCCCAAAAATTGATTTCCACATCTGGGGCAGGTGATGCTTACCTTCCCGCGTCCGCGCGGGACACGCAGCTTCTGTCCGCAGTTGCGGCACTTAAAATGGCGGTGGGTACGGATGTCCTTGAGATTGTCAGCCATCCGGTACCAACGGTCGCGCAGCGGGAACCAGTGGCGCAGGAACCTCTGGTTCTCCTCATGCCGCCGCGCGATGTTGCGGGAAAACATCCGCAGATAACAGAGCACCAAGAGAACAAGCGACAGCCAGTAAAGGAGTCGGACCCGGAAAATCCTGCTGACCAGTACAAGTGCAATACTCGCGACCAGCATCGCAACATTGAGCTGATCCGAGCCATACCTGCCATACATCATCCTTCTGAACCAATTCATAATTGTCCTTCTTTCATTTTACATTCTATGTTCAAAATACTACCATAAAATCCACAAACGATCAACAAATCCAATGTGAACAGTATGAACAAAAACAAAACAAAAAAATCTGCGGAGGAAGATTTCCCCACAAGAAGGGATAAGCGGGGACAAAAATGGCCTCTTGTACGCTATATTTTGCCAATTTATAAAATAAAATATGGCTGCTGTTTCTGAAAACAGCAGCCATAGAAAAGTTTTAGATAGATTAGTCGCTGACATAAGGCAGCAGGCCAAGATGACGGGCGCGCTTGATCGCAATGGTCAGCTGGCGCTGATGACGCGCACAGGTGCCGGTCACACGGCGGGGAACGATCTTTGCACGTTCGCTGAGGTATCTTCTCAGACGCGGGACATCCTTATAATCGATCGGGCCGAGCTTATCGACGCAGAACGAGCATACTTTTTTTCTGCCTTTTCTGCCGCCGGAGCGGGGACCTCTGTTTTCTCTCTCGAAAGCCATAATCACAAACCTCCTTATACGGTTTCTTCAGTGTGCCGCGAAAAACGCGGGGGAGAATACGCTGTTAATTAGAACGGCAGATCGTCCGAATCGGCGGGCATCTCGGAAAAATCGCCCACATCACCGCTCGAATAGGAAACAGCGGGTTGGGGGGGAGCCTGCGTCGGGGCGGGGGCACGATAGTCCTGTGCTCCACCTCCACTGGCATTTTTAGATTCGCCGAACTGCACATTGTCCGCGACTACCTCGACCGCTTTGCGCTTGTTTCCGTTTTTATCCTCGTAGAGGCGGGTCTGAATCGACCCTTCCACGATGATCATCTTGCCTTTGGAGAAATACCGCGAAACAAATTCCGCGCTCTGCCGCCATGCAACGATGTCGATAAAATCGGCCTGACGTTCCCGGTCTTTGGAGTAGTTGCGGTCGACCGCGATGGTGAACGAGCAGACCGAAATGCCGTTGGGGGTCTGCCTCAATTCGGGATCGGCAACCAGCCGGCCCATCAGAATCGTTCTATTTAACATAGCCGTACACCATCCTTGTCTTTAAGCTTCCTCCGCCGGGGTTGCTTCTTCTTTCGCAACGATCAGGCTGCGGAGAACGCCATCCGTAATCTTGTAGATACGGTCAAGCTCTGCGGGGAACTCCGGGGACGAGGTAAACTCGACGACCACATAATGGCCGACCGTCTCGTCATTGATCGGGTAAGCCAGAGTACGCTGGCCCCAGGTATCCACCTTGTTAATGGTCGCGTTGTCGGAGATCAGGGTGTTGAATTTCTCAACCAGAGCGTTCACCGATTCCTCGCCGTTCTTCACACTGAATACCATGACAGTCTCGTAATTTGCTTTCAGCTGTGCCATTTGAACACCTCCTTTTGGACTTCAGGCCCTGTCTCGAATGGACAGAGCAAGGATGTTGGCGTCACGGTGCATTACCCCGTGACGAACCAGTAAATTATAGCAGAACCGGAAAGGTTCGTCAAGTATTGCGGAGGGAAATCCGGCAGTTTTTCGAAAATTTCGTTTGGGAGTCTGTTTGCAGCAGCAAAAGCATTGACAATGTGCATGGTTTCTGCTATCATTTAGTTCTAAAATGAATAGTTCATTTATGAACTTTTTTGGAGGTGAACCTGTGAAATTCGTAAAAGTGCTTGGGCTGCCCTACAAAATTCTGCAAGCCTACAGCCAGGAATGCAGGGGGATTTGCACACAGCTACAGATCCCACAGACTGCTTTTGATATCCTCATGTTTCTCGCGAACAATCCGGATATGAATACTGCACGGGATATTGTGGAAATCAGGGGGATCAAAGCCAACCTTGTTTCGATCAATGTGGATCGATTGGTGAACGAGGGATTACTGGAGCGGAAGCCGGTTCCCGGAGACCGCAGAAAAACGGTCCTGGTTTGCACCGAAAAAGCAGATGCATTTATAATGCAGGGAAGGGCGGTCCAGACCCGATTTGCGGAGCAGCTCCTTCAGGGGGTCGATGAGGCGCAGTATCAGAACCTGCTTGAGACATTGGATAAAATTGAGCAAAACGCGACAAAAATAAGGAAAGGAAAGCTCTAATATGGAATGGATCATTGTAATTGTGGTGACCTTTTTTGCAGGGATGGGTGCGGGCCTCGGGACAGGCTTCGCGGGAATGAGCGCTGCGGCCGTCATCAGCCCAATGCTCATCAGCTTCCTGGATATGGAACCCTACATGGCGGTTGGAATTGCACTTTCGTCCGATGTATTGGCGAGCGCCGTATCCGCCTATACCTACAAGAAAAATCAAAATTTGGACATTAAAAACGGGCTCATTATGATGTGCAGTGTCTTGGCGTTCACTGTGGTAGGGAGCTATGTTTCGAGTTTGATTCCTCCCGCAGCAATGGGGAACTTTTCAATTTTTATGACATTCCTGCTCGGTGTCAAGTTTATCGTGAAGCCGGTAATGACCACCAAGGAAACAATGAAGCAGGTTGCCCCCGGAAGAAGGGTGATCCAGTCGGTGGCTTGCGGGACGCTTGTAGGGTTTATCTGTGGATTTGTCGGAGCAGGCGGCGGCATGATGATGCTCCTGATCCTGACTTCTGTCTTGGGCTATGAGCTGAAAACAGCAGTAGGAACCAGCGTATTTATCATGACCTTCACTGCATTGACCGGTGCGGTTTCCCATTTCCATATTGGAGGTTCCCCCGACTGGCTGGTTATGGCATTGTGCATCCTCTTTACCTTCCTGTGGGCCAGGGTTGCGGCAATCTTTGCGAATAAGGCCGAGCCAAAGACGTTGAACCGGGCGACCGGGGTGATACTGGTCATCCTGGGGCTTGCCATTTTCCTCTTTAACCTGCTGTAAAAATCTATTTGAAATCTTTGTAGGGTGCTTTTTCACTTGTAAAAAGCACCCTATTCAGCTTGTCGCTAGTGCTGGACGAGGAACACGAATCTACGCGCGAAGAGCCGCCTGTGGCGGTTGCGCTCGAAACGCTTCGCTGCGGCTCGCAGTGGCAACCGCAATTTTTCGAGAAAAGTTGCGTAAAGCTTTAGAGGTGGAACAGATACGGGGTGGCAGAAGATTGGAAAAATAATCGGGTGGTCTCCAAAATATTGATTGAAAGGTGCGCGGTTTTGCGTTATAATATGCCCAGAAGAATCTATATGGAAATAGATCATGTTTGCGGCCTTGTTGTTTCAGACCGGAAAGGAAACAAATGCGCGGCAATGGAAAACATAAAAATGAGGATGGTGTATAGGTGGCTACAAAATTTATCGTCCCACTGCAAAAACTCATCAAGATTTTTAATCTTGAGGTGCTGTACCTCCCCAGGGAAGCCGGAGACATCGCAATCTCTTCCCCTGAGATCGATCGTCCGGGCCTGCCGTTGAGCGGCTTTTTCGAGTATTTTGACAACCAGCGGATGCAGATTATGGGCAAGAGCGAGCTGGCGTTCCTCGGGCAGTTCGATGAGGCGGAGCGCGCCCTGCGGATCGACAACTTTTTCGCCAACAAACCGCCCGCAGTCATCATCACCCGCAACCAGGACTTTCCCCCCCGGATTCGGGATGCCGCAGAGAAAAATGGGGTGGCTCTGCTGCGCACCTCGGAGGGGACTTCCTCTTTCCTTGCGGCTCTGATTGCGGAATTGAACGTCGAGCTTGCGCCGCGTGTCACCCGCCATGGGGTGCTGGTTGAGGTATACGGCGAGGGAATCCTGCTGATGGGCGAGAGTGGTGTCGGCAAGAGTGAAGCGGCAATCGAACTGGTCAAGCGCGGGCACCGGCTGATTGCTGACGACGCGGTCGAGCTGCGGCGGGTTTCCAGCAAATCGATCGTGGGCTCCTCCCCCGAGAATATCCGCCATTTCATGGAACTGCGCGGGGTCGGGATCATTAACGCGCGCCGGCTGTTTGGGATCGGGGCGGTCAAGATGACCGAGAAGATCAATATGCTCGTCCAGCTTGAACAGTGGGACGCCAATAAGGTTTACGACCGCATGGGCATGAACGACGAATACACCGACGTGCTCGGGATCAAAATCCCGTCGCTGACCATCCCGGTCAAACCGGGGCGGAACATCGCGATCATCATTGAGGTGGCCGCAATGAACAACCGGCAGAAGCGGATGGGCTACAATGCCGCGCAAGAGCTGCTTGAAAAGCTCGGCATGGTCGAGCCGGACGGCGGCTCCGACTGGAGCTCGTTCTAGGGAAGGAGGCTGTTTCCGTGGAGATTGTTGCGGAGACCCACTGCCACACCTGCGCGTGTGACCATGCGTTCAGCACCCTGTATGAAAATGTGCGCTATGCCGCCAAAATCGGGATGCCGTTTCTCTGCATCACCGAGCACGCCCCGGCGATGGCGGACGGTCCCCATGAATGGTTTTTCCGGAACCTGCCCAAGGTGGTCCCCGAGCGGCTGGACGGGGTGGTGGTACTCAGGGGCGCGGAGGCGAATATTATGGATTATGACGGGAAGCTCGACCTTTCTACACGCGCGCTGGAACGGCTCGACTGGGTGATTGCGTCCTACCACACTGTCTGCATCCAGCCATCCACCGAGGAGGATCATACCCGCGGTTGGCTGGCAATCGCGGAGAACCCACTTGTGGATGTGATCGGCCACTGCGGGGATGCGCGTTACCCGTTCGACATGGAGACGGTGATGCGGGCATTCGCCCAAAACGGCAAGATTGTTGAGATCAACGCCCACTCGTTTTCTGCCCGCCCGGGTTCCCGGGAGCGCTGCCGGGAGGTCGCGCTGGCCTGTAAACGGCAGGGCGTGCGGATCGTTTGCAGTTCGGATGCGCATTTTTTTACCGAAATCGGGCAGGTGGGTCCAGCGCTTGAGATGCTTCGGGAGATTGACTTCCCGGAAGAACTGGTTTTGAATACCGATTATGACCGGTTTCTCGCGGTTGCGCGGGAGAAATCCGGCAGAAGGCTGATAGAAACAGAATCGGAAAGATGAGGTACAGAGGATGAAATACTACATTGGAATTGACCTCGGAGGCACCAACATTGCGACCGGTGTCGTGGACGAAAACTACCAGATTATCGGGCGCGGCCACGCCAAAACCAAAGTATTCCACCCGGCGGAGGAGATTGCGGACGACATGATCGCAACTGCGCATCAGGCGGTTGCGGATGCGGGGATCACCCTCGATGAGGTAGAATGGGTGGGAGTGGGGTCCCCCGGCACCGCCAATCCCGAAACAGGTATGATTGGTTTGGCCAACAATCTGGGGTTCCATGATGTGCCGCTCAGGAAGATCCTCTCCGAGCGGATCGACAAGCCGATCCACATCGAGAACGACGCGAATGCGGCAGCCTACGGCGAGCTGATGGCGGGTGCGGCAAAGGGCCTGCGCTCGATGGTGATGGTCACGCTTGGGACCGGTGTGGGCGGCGGTATCGTGATCGATGGAAGGATTTTCTCCGGCTTCAACTACAAAGGCGGCGAGCTGGGGCATGTCGGGCTGGTCAAGGACGGAGTGCCCTGCACCTGTGGGCGCCGGGGATGCATCGAGTCCTACTGCTCGGCGACCGCACTCATCCGGATCACCAGGGAGATGATGCAGCTCGACCTGACCTCTAAAATGTGGGAGATCACCGGCGGAAGCCTTGACCCGGTCAATGGGCGCACCGCGTTTGATGCAATGCGGATGGGGGACAAAGCGGGCGCCGCGGTGGTCGATCAGTATATCGATAATATCGCCAACGCGATTTCGGGTATCATCAGCCTGATCCAGCCGGAAGCGCTTGTCATCGGCGGTGGTATCTGCAAGGAAGGGGAGCCGTTCTTTGCGCCGATTCGGGAACGCGCCTATCCGCAGACGTTTAACCACGATCCGAACAACTGCGCGGCGATCCTGCAAGCCAAACTGGGCAACGACGCCGGGATCATCGGCGCAGCGCTGTTGGGCAAACAATTTCAGCATATTTGACGGGGGACTGCATGGGGAATCTTTCTGCGCTTCGGGCGTTCTGTGATACAATCGGCTGTCCGGCATTTGAGAATGAGCCGATGGCGGCACATACAACCTTGAAAATCGGCGGGCCGGCCGGGCTGTTCCTGCGTCCTGGGGATAGTGCAGCCGCCGGGCGGGTGATCGCCAAGGCGGCGGAACTCGGCGTCCCGCTGGCCTATATCGGAAAAGGCTCCAATCTGCTGGTCTCGGATGCGGGGATACGCGGTGCGGTGCTCTCGCTTGACGAGCGGCTGGCACATCCGCGCATTTCCCCTGATGACCCGGAGGTGATCGTCTGTCCCGCCGGGGCCAGCCTGACCGCGCTCTGTGTCTTTGCGTGGCGCAACGGCCTCTCGGGCCTGGAATTTGCCTATGGCATCCCCGGGAGCGTGGGCGGGGCGGTCTGCATGAATGCGGGCGCGTATGGCGGTGAGATGGCGGATGTCCTGCAAAGGGTGGTCTATCTGGATGCACAGGGGATCCCGCATGAGCGGGAGGCCCTCGCGCTTGGCTACCGCCGGAGCTGGTTCACCGGTCATCCCGAGCTGCTGGTTGTCGAAGGGGTGTTCCGTCTGAGAAAGGGAGACCCGGAGGAAATCCACGCCCGGATGGAGGACTATATGGACCGCCGCCGGGCAAAACAGCCGCTTGAGTATCCGAGCGCGGGCAGTACCTTCAAGCGTCCAGAGGGCGCGTATGCCTCTGCACTGATCGATCAGTGTGGGCTGAAGGGCCGGCGGGTTGGCGGCGCGATGGTCAGCGAAAAGCATGCTGGTTTCTTGATTAACTATGATCATGCGACCTGTGCGGACCTGCTGGAACTGATCGGGATTGTGCGGCATGAGGTGCAGGAAAAGACTGGTTTTTCCCTGGAATGTGAAGTGAAACAGCTGGGGTTTTAGGGCTTGTTTGAAAATAGAGAAAAAGACGGTGATTTCGATTTTTCAAACGGCCCTTAGAACCTGCTTTGATGGAAAGAGAAAAAGCCCCCTGCAAAAGAGGATGAACAACTTCTCGGAGGGGACCGGTTGAAATCATGGTGCGGGGCGGCAGCCTGGCGCCCAATGTAGGAACGGCTGGAGGGGGATGTCTTATGGAATTTGTCATTATTACCGGTATGTCGGGCGCGGGAAAATCCCGCGCAGTGGCTGCAATGGAGGATATCGGCTACTACTGCGTTGATAATCTGCCGCCGCGGATGCTCGGATCGTTTACCGATCTGTGTATGCAGGCGGAAAACCAGACGGACAAGGTTGCGATTGTGATGGATGCCCGCAGCCGGGAGGTGTTTGGCGATATTTTTGAGGGCGTTTCCGAGTTTCTCGACGACAGCCGTTCGGCGCGTATCCTGTTCCTGGATTGTGAGGACGCGGTGCTGATCCAGCGGTACAAGGAAACCCGCCGCCGCCACCCTCTGATGGATGGGGAGCGGGTTTCGATTGAACAGGCAGTGTCGGCGGAACGCGCACTGCTTCAGAGAATCCACAGCAGCGCCGATTATGTGATCGACACCACCCATCTCTCGGTCAACCAGCTCCGGGAAAAGGTGGTTGACATCTTCCTCGACGACAAAAATCAGGCGATGCTGGTCAACTGTATGTCCTTCGGGTTCAAGTATGGGCTGCCCAAGGAGGCCGACCTGGTGTTTGATGTGCGGTGCCTGCCCAACCCCTTCTATATCCCCGAGCTGAAACACCGGACCGGTCTGGAAGAGCCAGTCCGGGAGTACGTTCTGAAATGGGAGCAGGCGCAAAACCTGATTCCCAAACTATTCGACCTTGTGGATTATCTGTTGCCGCTCTACCGGGATGAAGGGAAAACCCAGCTCACGATTGCAGTGGGATGTACTGGCGGGAAACACCGCTCGGTGGTGTTTGCGCAGCTTCTGGGGGAGCATATGCGGGAGGAAGAGGTACGGTATATCATCAACCACCGCGATATCGACAAACGCAAGGAGTAGGGACATGTCTTTTGCGTATCGGATCAAAAGTGAAATATGTGGAAACAGGCCGTTTCGCCAGCGCCGTCAGAGGGCGATGGCCTGCGGCCTGCTGTCGTTCGGCGGGCGGTTCGATAGGGACGGTATCTCGATCCACACCGAGCATCGGAAGGTTGCGCGGCTCTATGCGGATAGTATCACCGATCTGGTGGGAATCAACGGGAGCATCACGATGCAGGAGATCAGGCGCGGGGACCGCAGAAGCATCTTCGCGGTGACGGTTGATAGCGATGCCGACCGGGCCGCAGTGCTCTCAGCATTCGGGCGGGACGCCGAGGCGGATGTTTGGCCGGTCCCGGATTCCCCCGAGGAAATATCGGCATTTTTGAGCGGGGCATTTCTCGCTTGCGGCGGGATTTCCGACCCGGAAAAAAGCTATCATCTGGAATTTACGACCCAGGAGAAGGAGCTTTGCACCCTGCTTGAGCAGCTTCTTGCTGGACAGGCTGCTGCACCGAAAATAACAGTCCGGCGCAATGATTATCTGCTCTATTATAAGGAGAGCGAGCAGATTGAGGACCTCCTTACCTTGATTGGGGCGCCGAAATCCGCGCTCGAGCTGATGGAGATCAAAATTGTCAAGGACTTGCGCAACAAGATCAACCGAGCCACTAATTGCGAGACCGCCAATATCACAAGGACGGTCAATACAGCGGTGGAGCAGATCGAGGATATCCGGTTGATCGAGCGGAGCGGCGGGATCGGGATGCTGCCCGAGGAGCTTCAGGAGCTGGCGCGTCTGCGGCTTTCGGGAGCGGACCTCTCCCTCCGGCAGCTCGGGGAGCAGCTTTCACCGCCGATCTCCCGTTCGGGGGTCAACCACCGGCTCAAGCGGATTTCCGAGTTTGCCGGGAACCTGCGCGCAAAAGGCCCGCAGACCGGATGAGAACAGACCCGGCCAGAGGGCGTAAAAAACCGGTTTCATATCTTCTGCGGCGGCAGTGAAAAAATATTGATATAAAAATGAAGGAGGGTCCATTCATGATCGTGACCACTACCAACAACATCGAAGGGAAACAGATTGTTGAATATAAGGGCATCGTGTTCGGAGAGGTCATCGCAGGTGTCGATTTTGTCAAAGATTTTGTCGCCGGCCTTTCCAACTTCTTTGGCGGGCGCTCGAATACCTACGAAGAGGAGATGATGCGCGCGCGGGAATCCGCGATGCAGGAGATGAAACAGCGTGCGGCCGCGTTGGGCGCAGACGCGGTAATCGGAATCGACGTAGATTATGAGGTGCTTGGCTCCAACAATGGGATGCTGATGGTGAATGTGTCCGGTACGGCGGTCGTCACCCGGGACCTCTAAACGGTCCCAGACAAGCTCGTTTCAAACAAAACGCCGGAGCAAACAGAGGAGGGAACCGGATGACTGTGGGAATCTTCTGCGCGGTTGCGCTGCTGTTGGCAGGGAATCTGCCTTTTTACCGCCGGGTCTCCCGGTTTTACCCGATTGTTGCGTCTATTTCTATCCTGTGCGGGTTCGCGGGTATGCTTTATGTGCGGGCGAGCCTCGCGCAGGAGCTGCGCGATATGCAGGGCATCTATATCGAGATCATGGGCCTGCAAACTGCTGAGTCATTTTTCAAGACGTTTGCGCGGTTTGAACTCGGTACGGCGGTCTATGTGGTGTTGGTCTCGCTCTTTTCCGGATGGGTGCTGATCCAGTCGGGACATGCCCAGCGCCCCCGCCGGGTGGTCGAGGCTGTTACGGTGGCCTCCATGGCATTGATGCCGGTTGCAGGGGTGGTTTACAGCCTATTCCATCTGAGCAAGGCGTTCCATTTTTCACGCTACCTGCTCTGCGCTTCCGCCTGCCGGATGCTCTTCCTGCTGCTGCCGATCCTCTTCTGTTGGGCGGCACAGGCGCAGATCCGCAGGATCCGGCTGCTGCGGTGGTAGGGCACAGTAGAATCATGAAAGAGAGGTTGTTGCCGCATGGGTGATTTTGCGCATCTGCATGTACACACAGAATACAGCCTGCTGGACGGGGCCTGCCGGATCGAGCGGCTGATCGAACGCGCAAAATCGCTCGGACAGAGCGCTGTAGCAATCACCGACCATGGGGTCATGTATGGGGTGGTCGATTTCTACAAGTGCGCGAAGAAAAACGGGATCAAACCCATTATTGGATGTGAGGTGTATGTTGCGCCGCGCACCCGGTTCGACCGGCAGCATAAGGTGGACAATGCCCCTTACCATCTGGTCCTGCTTTGCAAGAACAATACCGGCTATCAGAACCTGATCAAGATGGTGTCGGCAGGGTTTGTCGAGGGGTTCTACTCCAAGCCCCGGATTGACCGCGAACTGCTCGAACAGTACCATGAGGGGCTGGTCTGTCTATCGGCGTGTTTGGCGGGGGAGGTTCCGCGTGCACTCGCGGCAGGGGACTATGAACGCGCGAAGGAGACTGCGCTTTATTTCCGGGACCTGTTCGGCCCGGAAAATTACTACCTCGAGCTTCAGGATCATGGCATTCCGCTTCAGCGGCAGATTCTGCCCGGCCTGCTTCAGCTCTCGAAAGAGGTTGGGGTCGAGCTGGTTGCCACCAATGACGCGCATTATATCGAAAAAGAGGATTCCAAGATGCAGAATGTGCTCATCTGCATCCAGACCAATACGACGGTGGATGAGCCGGGGAGCCTCGAGTTTGAGACTGAGGAGTTCTATATCAAGAGCCGCGAGGAGATGGCGTCCCTGTTCGGCAACTACCCCGGTGCGCTCGATAATACCCTCAAAATTGCGGAGATGTGCAATGTCGAATTTGAGTTCGGGCACACCAAACTGCCGCTTTTTGTCGCGCCGGACGGGGAGGACAACACCGCCTATTTTACCCGACTCTGCTACGAGGGCCTGCACCGGCATTATGGGGAAACGCCTGCCCCCGAAGTCGTGGAACGGCTGGAATACGAGCTTGGCGTCGTCAAAAAGATGGGATATGTCGATTACTACCTGATTGTATACGATTTCATCCATTATGCCAAAAGCGTCGGGATACCGGTGGGGCCAGGGCGTGGCTCGGGCGCGGGGAGCCTCGCCGCCTACTGTATCGGGATCACCAACATCGACCCAATCCGTTACAACCTGCTGTTTGAGCGGTTCCTCAACCCCGAGCGGATCAGTATGCCCGATTTCGATATCGATTTCTGTTATGAGCGGCGTCAGGAGGTCATCGACTATGTGGTGCGCAAGTACGGCTCCGACCATGTAGCGCAGATCATCACCTTCGGGACATTGGCGGCGCGCGGCGGGATTCGGGACGTCGGGCGGGCGCTCGGTATGCCTTACCAGCAGGTTGACGGGATTGCCAAGCTGGTGCCGTTCGAGCTGAAAATGACCCTTGACAAGGCGCTTTCGGTCTCCAAAGAGCTGAAATTTCAGTATGACAACGACCCGAAGGTCCGGCAGCTTCTAGATATGGCCCGCAAGATCGAGGGGATGCCCCGCCATGCATCCACCCATGCGGCTGGGGTGGTCATCACCCGGGATCCGGTCGACAGCTATGTCCCGCTCTACAAGAGCGAGGAGACGATGCCAGTCACTCAGTTTACCATGACCACCCTGGAAGAGCTGGGCCTGCTCAAGATGGATTTCCTCGGCCTGCGTACTCTGACGGTGATCCGCTATGCACAGGAGGAAATCCAGCGCACCGAGCCTTCTTTCGATATCGACAGCATCCCGCTCGACGATCCCGAAACCTATGCCATGCTCACAAAGGGGCAGTGCGTTGGGGTGTTCCAGTTCGAATCGGCGGGGATGCGCGCAGTGATTGCCCAGCTCCGCCCAACCTCGCTTGAGGACATGATTGCGGTCATCTCGCTCTACCGTCCCGGGCCGATGGATTCGATCCCAATCTACATCCGCAACCGCCACAACCCAAGTCTGGTCACCTATAAGCACCCTCTGCTGAAGCCGATCCTTGAGGTCACCTATGGCTGCATCGTCTATCAGGAGCAGGTTATGCAGATCTGCCGCTCGCTTGGCGGTTACTCCTATGGGCGCGCCGACCTTGTTCGCCGCGCTATGTCCAAGAAAAAGCACGATGTGATGGAGAAAGAGCGGGAGGTATTTGTCAGCGGCGCGGAGCAGAACGGGGTGCCGCGCGCGGTCGGCAACCAGATTTTTGACGAGATGGCCTCGTTCGCCTCCTACGCATTCAACAAATCCCATGCGGCGGCGTATGCGTTTGTCGCCAACCAGACCGCCTACCTCAAGGCGCATTATCCCAAGGAATTCATGGCTGCGCTGCTGACCAGCGTGTTGGAAAATACCGACAAGGTGATCGAATATATCAACGAGTGTTCCCGCATTGGGATCAAGGTGCTGCCTCCGGATGTGAACAGCTCGGGCGAGGGGTTCACCGTAGCGGGGGACTCGATCCGGTTCGGCCTGCTCGCGGTCAAAAATATTGGGCGCGGGATGATCCGGGAGTTGATCGCCGAGCGGCAGAATGGGAAGTTTACCGATTTCACCAATTTCTGCGAGCGGATGTATGGCAAGGACATGAACAAACGCGCGCTCGAAAGCCTGATTAAGTCGGGCGCACTTGACTGCGTGTGCGGGAACCGGCGACAGATGCTCGAGGGCTATGAGCCACTGATCGACGACATCGACGCCGCGAACAAGAACAATGTTGCAGGGCAGATCACCCTGTTTGATGATCCAAGCCTTTCGGTGCAGAGCCACTATGCGCTGCCGGAGGTGGAGGAATATGACCCGACCCGCCTGTTGGCGATGGAGAAGGAGACCACCGGGCTTTACATCAGCGGACATCCAATGGCGCGGTTCCAGGAGATGGTCAGCAGATACCATTGCACCCTGATTGCGGATGTGACCGCAGCGGAGGAGCGCGGGAGCGGTATCCACGATGGCAGCAGTGTTTTTGTGGCAGCGATTGTGAACGGAAAGCGGCTGAAATCCACCAGAAGCGGCGAGATGATGGCGTTTGTCCAGCTCGAGGATACGAGCGGGAGCGTCGAGATGCTGGTGTTCCCCAAAGTGCTTAGCAGCTGTTCCGCCCAACTGAAAGAGGGGGCGGTGGTGGTCCTGCGTGCAAAGGTTTCGATGCGGGAGGAAGAGGAGGCGAAATTGGTCGCTGATGTGGTGTGGTCGCCGGCAGAGTTCGAAGCGGCGATGAAGAAAGGGACTCTGAACGAGCGCCAGACCGCTGCGCCCAAGGTCCCGGCGCCGGGCAAAAATGCCGCAGTCTACCTGCGGATGCAGAGCAGTAGGGGGCCGGTCTACGACAAGGTGAAAAACCTGCTTTCGATCTTTGCGCCCGACAAGGAGGACGGGATCAAAGTTGTGTTTTATTTTGAGGAGAGCGGCACCTATCATATTGCAACCAAGGGGCTTTGGGTGCAATACCATGCGGTGCTCGAGCGGGAACTGAAAAAACTGCTTGGCGAAAAAAATGTGGTTTATAAACCTTGAGCGCCTGTTGAATCTCTAAGAGCCTGTTTAAAACCAAAAGCTTTACTCAATTTTTCTCGAAAAATTGCGGGGTTGAGGGGCGGAGCCCCCGCCGCCGCGCGCACGCGGCGGAATATCTTATCCTGTGAAGCGCATTTAGGGGGTGAATTGTCGCCTGTGGGCGGCAAGAGGGGGCTTTTTGCAAGTGAAAAAGCCCCCTCCAAAAGATTCTGAACAGGCTCTAAGAAGCCGTATTCACAACCGGTGTTTTCTCTGCTCAGCTCGCCGGGGGCGTTCTCACAAGAGAGGGCACTGCCGCCCGGCTGGCCCCGGATTCAGGACAAAGTGAACAGCTTTTTGCTGGTTTTATAGGTGGTTTCGTAAAATGCGATAAATTTTCATCCGCTGTCTTGAAGAATGCGGGTGAATCGGGTATAATGGCGAATATAATGATATAAGTTTAACAAACCTTTCAATCATCTGAGATGGAGGTCGTAACAAAATGGATAACAGACAGAAAACGATCGGTGTCCTGACCAGCGGCGGAGATGCCCCGGGTATGAATGCGGCGGTTCGTGCGGTCGTTAGAAGCGCGCTTTATAAAAAAATGCGGGTCATCGGTATCCGCAGAGGGTATAGCGGCCTGTTGGCCCGGGATATGGTCGAGATGAATCTGCGCAGCGTCTGCGATGTTCTGCATCGCGGTGGTACGGTGCTCTATACTGCGCGCTGCCCCGAGTTCCGGGATGACGCGGGCGTTGAGCGCGGCCGGCAGGTCTGCGAGGAGATTGGGATCAGCGGCCTGGTGGTCATCGGTGGTGACGGATCGTTCCGCGGTGCGCGCGACCTGTCCCTGAAAGGGGTGCCTTGTATCGCGCTGCCAGGCACCATCGATAATGATATCGCGTCGAGCGACGAAACCATCGGCTTTGCAACCGCGATCAATACGGTTGTAGATATGGTCGATAAGCTGCGTGACACCTCCCAATCGCATGACCGCTGCTCGATCGTCGAGGTCATGGGCCGCCATTGCGGTGATATTGCCCTGCATGCGGGCATTGCCTGTGGTGCGCTGGCGATCCTTGTCCCTGAAATGCCGTTCACGATTGACGGGATTGTCGAGAAGATGCAGCGGACTTTGAATACCGGTAAGAAGCATTTTATCATCATCGTCGCAGAAGGGGTTAAGGACAGCATCGGTGGGGATGTGCACCAGCTGGCGCGTACGATTGAAGAGCGCACCGGTGTAGAATCCCGCGCGACAGTCCTTGGACATGTACAGCGCGGCGGTGTGCCGACAGCACGTGAACGTGTCATGGCGAGCCAGATGGGTTACCGCGCGGTGGAGCTCCTCGAGCAGGGGGTCGGGAACCGGGTGGTTGTCAGCCGCGGCGGCGAGATCGTCGATCTGGACATTTTGGAAGCCTTGAATATGAAGCGCAAATTCGATGAAGAGCTCTATCGGATTGCCGACGCGATCTCTATTTAAAAATCAGGGAAACATTTAGCACATACATGGATGGAACGGGGCTGTTGACGGTGCCAGAAAGCCGTCGGCAGTCCCGTTTCTCCATTTCCAAATCCTTTGTCATTTTGCAGGAAACAGATTCCGCTTGCAGTAATATGTGGAGTTTGTTACACTATATAAATAAGCCGGTAGTTTCCGGCATGGAAAATACCATTTATCTGGAAAGGAGAACTCCACAATGAATCATTTACATAAACGGGCCGCTGCGATGTTGGCAGCGTTGTGTCTGGCGGGGATGGGGATGCAGGCGGCCGCCTCCCCCTTTTCAGCCTTGGCGAATGTTGGGGCTTCGGCGCAAGGAAGGATCCAGCGGGAAACTCTGGTGAAGGCCTCTCAGGTGGCGCCGATGCAGGTCACAGAACCGGCGGCAGTCTCCATGGCAGCGGCAGCCGGGACCGAAGCCGCTCCAGCCGAGCCGGAGCCGGCTGCTGGGGGCTGGACTCCATCCGGAAGCTCGGGGACGGTTTTCCGCAGGCTGAACGGCAGATGGGCGGGTTCCCTGCCAACCAAGCTGACCGCTTCCTCCTACTACCTGGACCCGATCGAGCTGAACATTGTGGACGATGCCCAGACGCCCAAACTGTTCATCACAATCCAGTCGTACGATGCTGCCTATCTGTTGCCCAGTTCTTGGAAGGTCTCGAAGGAAGGAACCTCTTTCACCTTTAATGAAGGGGCATGGAAAGCGACCGTTACCCTCTCGCTGGCGGAGAATGACACCAAACTGGTTGGCACTGTGGCACAGTATGACAAGGTCTATGATTTCGAGCTGTACAGGATGTCCGGCACGCCTGACATCAAGGATCACCAGGAGCAGTATCTATTCGAGGGGGAGCCAACCGCAGTCTGGGCTGAACGCCTGACAAAGTATCCGGCTTTCGGTACGGGCAGCGATACCATCCCGTTTGCTTATGAGCTGTATGAGAAGGAGAAAACCGCCGCGCTTCTGAATGCGGCTGATTTTGCCAACACCGCAGTCAAAGGGTACAGCAGTGATGTTGCGCTGATGCAGGCGTTGCTTGAGGTATTCTGCGACCGGTTCCCGCATGATGGCGCCTCGGGGATGCCCGAACAAACCGATGTGGTTTCGATCCTGCATTATACCGATCAGAGGGAAGGGATCGAATGCCGCGGGCAGGCTGCGATGTTTTCGGCGGTTCTGCGCGCGTATGGCATTCCCGCCCGCGCGGTGATGTGCCTGCCCTATACCGACCCCTGTGAGGATTGCCATGTGGTGGTACATGCATGGTCGAGCGACCTGGGGCAGTGGGTGATGATTGATCCTACCTACCGGCTGATGCTTCGGGACGGGAACGGGAATTATCTGAGCATTCCACAGGTGCGGGATGCACTGGTCAATGGGCAGATGTTGGTCGCCAACGAAACTGCCGGTCACAACCGCGCGCCGTTTTCAATGGAATACTACCGGGCTTATATGACCAAAAACATGTTCCGGTTTTCCAGCCGTACCAACGCCTGTTTTGAAGGAGATGGCGCAGAGGGGAACCGCGACCGGCTGCTTGTACCGTTGAACTATCAGGTCCAATATCCATGGTCACGCCCGGAAATTGTCACCACCAATGCGGATGCTTTCTGGGCTGCGCCAGTCCTTTGAGTTTTGTTGAAATGTGTTCCGGTTTCCCTAAACCTCCTTGTTTCGGGAATGGCAGAACGTATTTTTGTAGAAGTAGATAAAAAATTTCCTGTATTTTGTAAATTTTAGCGGTGGAATTATGAGGAAAATATTGTTAGAATAGAAATAAAACAAAATGGAGGGGTAGAAATGCGTGCAAAATATCGGATTGTTTGCGCTTTTATGGCGATCCTCACCGCTTTTTCTGCTTTAGGCTGCGGCTATGCAGAGCACAATGTCATGGTGAAGGCGGATTTATCGGACTTGTTGCGTTCTAAAACAAAACGACCGTTCGAGCAGGTCTATGAAGAGTATCTACAGGTGATGGACCAATCCCCGCAGATGATGATTTCCTGCCCGTTTTGCGGTGGAGATGGCAAGCTGGATGTAAAATGCGAAGCTTGCAATGGGAGCGGTTACGAATTAATTCCGTATATTACATCATTTGCAGCATTCTCCCCATGCCGGGAGTGTGTGGGGGCTGGTTTCCAAAAATGCCCCGAATGTTTTATTGGAAATTATATTGACCCAGACTACAAGACGAAAAGGGCGGAATGGAATCAACAAAGGCGAGCGCTCCTAAATGAAATGGGCTATTCGGATGCGGAGATCGACGCGATGGATCGGGCGCGGGCAAAAGCATATTTGCAGGCACATAACCAGATGCCTTCAGAGTTTGAGGATGTCTTTCAGCCGTCAGATATCGCGGATGCGCCTAGCGCCTGCAATGTCTGTAGTGGGATCGGGGCCTGCCCCACCTGCTATGGGGACGGCCTGATGGAGAATCCCTATCTGGGCGGGAAATTGCAGGAGTGTTCAAGCTGCCGAAGCAATAAAGGAAAGTGCTGGAACTGCAAAGGGACCGGTAGAAAATAACAATCTGTCCTGCTCTTGGAACACGCATCGTAAAAAAGGTGCGTGTTCTATTTTGTTCTGCTTGATGTCCATAGGGCGGGGTGGTTGGGCATTTCATGGGTAGACTTGGAAGAGGACGAGGGTGGATGAAAAAAAGGCAAAAATTCGGGGGAGAAATTACAGAAAAGTGCTTTATTATTCAAGGAGAAGTGTGTATAATAAGGTCTGGTTGGTGCGATGCGGATGGTCAGATTGGAAAGTTTTGCGATCAAGACTTGTAGTTTTGTTCCATACGCATTATAATAGAGTGTAGAGCGCTTTGGCGTGTTTTTTACATTAAGGAGTTTGCGCATGGTTTTTGCCAATCTGTTGTTTATCTACCTGTTCCTTCCGCTTAATCTGCTGTTTTATTTTCTCTCGAAACAGATCGCTTACCGCAATGCGGTGATGATCTGCTTTTCGTTCCTTTTTTATGCGTGGGGAGAACCGGTCTGGGTATTGCTTCTGCTGACTTCGGCGATGTTCGATTATATGCATGGACGGTTGATCGGACGGTTCCGCGGCGGATGGGTCGCGCGCGTTGCGCTCTGTTCCTCGCTGGTCATCAACCTCGGCTTGCTTTGCACCTTCAAGTATAGCGGGTTCCTTGTGGAAAACCTCAACGCACTCCTGCATACCTCGTTTACCCCTCCGGCATTTGCGCTGCCGATCGGTATCTCCTTCTACACCTTCCAGACGATCTCCTATGTGGTGGATGTCTACCGTGGGGAGGTGGAGCCGCAGAAAAATCCGGCGTATTACCTGCTCTATCTTTCGATGTACCACCAATTGGTTGCGGGGCCGGTCATCCGGTATGCGGATGTCGCCCGCGAGATCCGCAGCCGTACGGTCACCCTTGTGACCTTTTCGGAGGGGATGACCCGATTTGTCTTTGGTTTGGCCAAAAAGGTGTTGATCGCGAACGTTGCGGGCAAGCTCTCGGGCAACTTTTTTGACGGCGATTTTTCCCAGCTTACAGTGGGTGGGGCATGGTTTGGCGCGCTGCTCTATACCTTGCAAATTTATTACGATTTTTCTGGCTATTCGGATATGGCGATTGGGCTTGGCCGGATGTTCGGATTCCACTATAAGGAAAATTTTAACTATCCTTATATTTCCAGATCAGTGACCGAGTTCTGGCGCAGATGGCATATCTCACTCTCGAGCTTTTTTCGCGATTACGTGTACATCCCGCTCGGAGGAAACCGGAGCCACCCGATCCGCAACCTGCTGATTACCTGGTTTTTGACCGGGCTTTGGCATGGGGCAAGTTGGAATTTCATCCTGTGGGGCGTCTATTACGGCCTGTTCATCCTGTGTGAGCGGTTATTCCTTGGAAAGTGGCTTGAGAAACTGCCGAAGTGCATCGGGCACTTCTACCTGCTGGTTGTGGCGGTCACTGGTTGGGTGATCTTTTATTTCACCGATACCGCGCGGCTGGGGCGCTACCTTTCGATCATGTTCGGTTTAGAGGGGCGCCGCTTGTGGGACAGCCATGTCCATCTCAGCGTTTTGAATAATATCTTCTGGGTGGCGTTGGCAGTGTTTTTCTGCATGCCGATTGTCAAGATGCTCAAACGGTTTGTATCCGAGCGGCTCCCGGTCGGCAATATGCGGGTGCTGCTCTGCGGTCAGACGTTCATCAACTTTGCGCTGCTTGTGATCTGTACCGCCCAGCTGGTCGGGCAGAGTTACAATCCATTTTTGTATTATAGATTCTGACGGGGGAAGACAATGAGAAAAAAGAACAAAGCAAAACAGTTCCGGTATGCCCCGAACGGCGGCAATACCGGGAAGACGGGGAGCCCGGGAAGGAAGAAGGCTTCCAAAAAGCCTGCCCGGCCAACGGCAGAGGAGGAGATCGAGCGCTATTACGAGCTGGTGCATCTCAAGGTTCCGGGAAAAAGCCTGAACCGGATTTCCGCCTTGAATGCCATGGTGCTCTGCGGAATGTTGGCAGCGTTCTGCATCGGCTCCTTTGCATTGGAAAAGCCGGTCTTTTCACAGATCGAGAAACGAGATCTGGCAAAAATGCCGGAATTTTCAGCGGCCAGCCTGTTCAAAGGTTCGTTGACCCGCGACATTGAGACCTATTTCGCGGATACCTTCCCGCTTCGTGAATGGCTGGTGACCCTGTCGGCGGTAGTGGATGAGAGCCGCGGCATCCGGATGGATGATGTCCGGATCGTGCAGCCGCCTGGGGGAGAGGTACAGGACATCCCGGCGGATGCGTCCCTGCCCGAAAACAAAAATCCGACGCAGCCCCCGTCCGGGAGCAACCTTCCCGCAGTTTCTCCAAACGGCAGTTCCTCGGAGGACAGCGATTCCGAATCCTCTTCCTCTCAGGCGCCCACGCTGGAGCCGCCCGAGGACGATGGGGAACCTACAACCGTCAGCAACGGTATCTTTGTCTATAAGGGAATGGCAATGTCGCTCTTCGGGACTAGCTATTCCAACGGGGAATGGTATGCGGAGGTGCTCAACACCTATCACCGAGAGCTTCCCACAGTGCAGATTTACAATATGATCATCCCGACAGCGAGCGAATTCTACATCCCCAAGAAATATGCGGACATGTCTGCCTCTCAGAAGGACGCGATCGATCATATCTACAGCAAAGAGGATGCGTCGATCAAGAAGGTGGATGCTTGGTCCAAGCTGGTGGAGAACCGGGACAAATACCTCTATTTCCGCACCGACCACCATTGGACCGGCCTGGGGGCCTATTACGCCTATACCGCTTTCTGCGAGCAGGCAGGGCTGGAGCCGATCCGGTTGGAGGACTGCGAGACCCGCCGTCTGGATAATTTTATCGGCACAATGTATGCCCAGACACAGGACAGCACCCTGCTGCAAACCCCGGACTATGTGGACTACTATATCTTCCCACAGGAATATGAAGCGGTACGCTACGACCGCGGAGACCCCTACACCGCGAAGGAACACTCCCTCTGGGGAGAGTACGCGGTCAGCCCGAACTGCTATTCGGTATTCCTGCATGGGGATTTCCCGCTGATTAAGGCGACCACCAATATCAAAAACGGGCGGAAGATTCTTGTGGTCAAGGAGTCGTTCGGCAACGCGTTTGCACCGTTCCTCATCAACCACTATGAGGAGGTCTACGTGGTGGACCAGCGATATTTCGAGTTCCCGCTGGTCGATTTCATCAAGCAGAACGGCATCAATGAACTGGTCTTTGCAAACAACAGCTTCGCGGTCTTTACGCCCTATCATATCCGCTGCATCGATGGGCTGCGCCATCAGGCGCTCTACCCGCTGCCGGCACCCGCTCCGGCGGAGCCGGATCCACAGGAGATACCGGAAGAGCCGAGCGAATCTTCCGAGCCGGAGGAGCCGGTGGTAGATGCGATGGCCTATCAGCCGGAACCCGAGCCCGAGCCGGAACCGCCCAAGCAGCCGCCTAAGAGGGTCAAGCGGATGCCGCCGCGGGATGATTAGCCGTAGGCTAGCCGCCGCAGCCGTTGGGTTAGCGGTGTCGCTCTGCGGATGCGGGCAGCGGATGCACAGCCCGACTCTGCTTTCCACCCCTGCGCAGACCCGGACACTGGTCTTGCAGGCCCACCGCAACCTGAACCAGAATGTCCTGGTCTGTATCAACGAATTTGCCGACACGGTTGAGCGGATGAGCGAGGGCGCGTTGACGATTGATGTGCAGCTCGACAATCCGGACGATACGACGGTCAGCAGAGGGGAAGCAGACATAGTCCTGCTGGATAATGAGCAGATTGCCCGCGCTGACCGGATGTTTGCCATGTTTTCGCTTCCTTTCTTGTTCGATAACGGGCATCACATGACCAATGCGTTGAATTCGGAGGAGGTCCGCCAGATTCTAGAACAGCGACTTGCGGAAAAGGAAATCTTCCCGATGGTTGCGTTTTACAATGGGGGCAGCCATCTGGTCACAGGCGGGCAGGAGCTGCGCACAGCGTCCGACTTTCGCGGGGTGACTGCGGCGGTGTCCACGGCTAGTGCGGATGAATCCGCAGTTTTTCAGGCGTTGGGGATGCGGATTCTGCCCGATACCAGTGCGTCGCTCCTCTCACAGCTGGGGGAGATGGTGGAGCTGCCTACGGAAGACGGGAAGTCCGAGTCGGCGCCAATCATCGCGGTTGAGGCGACGCTCGATCAGGTGGCGCGCCTCCAACATCTGCCCGAGCGGATCCGGCTGATCAACAGTTACCACAGGATGGAACCACTGTGGCTGTTTGTGAGCAGCCAGAGTTTCGGCCAGCTCACCGAATGGGAACAGGCGGTGTTGCTGGAAGGCTGTGCGGAGTTGACCGCCGGGATCGAGGAAAGACGTGCCGTACGGGAAGCCGGTCTGCGGGAGCAGATACACGCCCGCGAGATTCCTGAGGTGGACGTCGAGCGGTTAGCGATTGCTGGGGCGCTCTACGGCAAAAATGGACAGGGCACCGATCTCTACACCCCACCCGATTATTTTGACCCGCGCGTCTACCAGTTGATCCAACGGTTTGAATAAAGAAAAATGCCCCGCCGGACATCCTGTCCGGCGGGGCATTTTGAGATGTAGAAATGGAATGCAAGGAAATCTTTTGGGATATTTGGAACATAGTGATTGAGAGTTCAAACGGCCTCTATCTCTGGAATTCCTTAAAAATCGCACAAAGATTACTTGTCCATGGGAAAAATTTGTGGATAATTTGGAAGAAAATGAATGGACGCATTGTGCATCCGTTCATTTTGTGTTATGATGATGAAGTTAAAAATTTGACAGATTAAAATGTCAAAGTGGCGAATTTGTCTGTCCAACCAATTTGCTACGAGAAAAGGAGGAGGCACTACTATGGTTCTGGAACTCGTTACAGGGGTAAAAGGCTACTTATGGGACATCATTCTTCCGCTTCTGCTCTGCGGCACCGGAATCTATTTCACCATCCGTCTGAACTTTGTGCAGATCCGCAGATTCCCTGCCGCATTCAAAGCGGTGTTTGGCAATATCAAGCTGTTTGGCACAAAGGCTGACAAGGAAGGGATGAGTTCGTTCCAGTCGCTGGCGACAGCGGTCGCGGCGCAGGTCGGCACCGGAAATATTGCGGGTGCGGCGAGTGCGATCGTTTCAGGAGGTCCGGGCGCAATCTTCTGGATGTGGCTTTCGGCCTTTTTCGGAATGGCAACGATCTACGGAGAGGCGACCCTGGCCCAGAAGTATAAGACTTACATAGACGGGCATGTCACCGGAGGCCCGGTTTATTACATCAAAGCTGCTTTCAAAGGGACTTTCGGCAAGGTGCTTGCAGCGGCATTCTCGGTATTCATCATCCTTGCGCTCGGTTTCATGGGCAATATGGTGCAATCCAACTCGATCAGCGCCGCGTTTGAAACCGCTTTCGGCTGGAATAAGCTGGCGGTTGGCGCTGTGGTCGCGATTGCAGCGGCATTCATCTTCCTTGGCGGGGTCAAGCGGATTGCTTCGGTCACCGAAAAGGTGGTCCCGATCATGGCGATCTTCTATATTGTCACCTCACTCATCATTATCTTTGGGAATATCGGGAATCTTGGCCATGCCTTCAAGTTGATCTTTGTCGGCGCATTCAATCCGACTGCGGCAGCAGGCGGACTGGTCGGCATCACTGTAAAAAAAGCGGTCAGCTATGGCGTTGCACGCGGGCTGTTCTCGAATGAAGCGGGTATGGGTTCGACCCCACATGCGCATGCAATGGCAAAGGTAGACCATCCCTGTGAGCAAGGTCTGGCGGCAATGATGGGCGTATTCATCGATACGTTTATCGTCCTGACGATGACCGCCCTCACGGTCATCATCACCGGGGTATATGACAACGGCCTGATCGGCGTCGAGCTGGCGCAGTCGGCGTTCACCCAGTTTTATGGGAGCATCGGAAATATCTTTATCGCGTTCAGCATGCTCTTCTTTGCATTTTCCACCATTGTTGGCTGGTATTTCTTTGGCGAGCAGAATGTCCGCTACCTCTTTGGCCCAAAAGCGGTGAAGCTCTACGCTGCGCTGGTGGTTGTCTTTGTCATCGTGGGTTCTGCGCTCAAGGTCAATCTGGTCTGGGAGCTGTCTGACCTGTTCAATGGACTCATGGTCATCCCCAACCTGCTTGGTCTGCTCGCGCTCTCGGGCGTTGTAATCCTGCTCAACCGGGAGTTCGAGAAAAAATAAGGGGGAAAGGGCACTGTGCTGTCAGCAATAACCGGTAGGAGGAGCATCCGGAAATACAGGGATACTCCGGTGGAGCGGCATCTGATAGAGGAAATCCTGAGGGCAGGGTTGCTTGCCCCTTCTTCCAAAAACCGTCAGCCATGGCGATTCATTGTGACAGAAGGGGATGCAAAAGCACAGGCGCTTGCAGCGATGGAGCGTGGGCTGAATCGGGAGAAACAGCAGCCGCTCCTTCCTCAAAGCGCACAGCATCTTGAGGCCGCAAGGCATACGCTGCGGATCATGCAGCAGGCGCCGGTGGTGATCTTTGTAACGAATCCGCTGGGGCTCGGGGTACGGAATCCCTTGGTGGCGGAAGAGCGGGTCTATGAGCTGTGCAACGCGCAGTCAATCGGCGCCGCTCTCGAGAATATGTCGCTCACAGCTTTCGATTTGGGGCTGGGAAGCCTGTGGATTTGTGACACTTATTTTGCACAGGAAGAACTGATGGGGTGGTTGAACACCCAAGGGGAGCTGGTCGCGGCGATGGCGGTTGGATATGCGGCGGAATCGCCCGCAGCCAGACCCCGGAAATGTTTAGAGGATGCGGTTGAATGGCGCATCTGAAAAGCGGCGAGAAGATTTTATAGATTTCAAACAAAGAATCGCGCTGTCCTCTGCATAAGGCGGAGGGCGGCGCGAAACACTAATGCCGGCTATCAAATGCAGTGAGGGAGGTATCAATATGAAGGTAGCAGACAAGCGGAAGGTGGTTCTGATCGGGACCGGCCTGGTGGGGATGAGTTTTGCATACGCGCTGATGAATCAGAATATCTGCAATGAGCTGGTTTTGGTGGACATCGACCGCCAGCGCGCGGAAGGGGAGGCAATGGACCTGAACCACGGCCTCGCATTTTCCGGTTCCCATATGAAAATCTGGGCGGGGGACTATTCCGACTGTAAAGACGCAGATATCGTAGCAATCAGTGCAGGGGTGGCGCAGAAGCCGGGGGAGTCCCGCACCGATCTGCTCCAACGGAATACGGTGGTCTTTCAGTCGATCGTGAAGCCGGTGGTGGATTCCGGGTTTAAGGGCATTTTCCTGATTGCGACCAACCCAGTGGACATCATGACCCATGTGGCCCTGAAGCTGTCCGGTTTTGACCCACACCGGGTAATCGGCACCGGGACTACACTCGATACCGCCCGGCTCAGATATCTGCTCGGCGGTTACTTTTCGGTTGATCCGCGCAACATCCACGCCTATGTCATGGGGGAGCATGGGGACAGCGAATTTGTCCCATGGTCACAGGCGCTGATTGCAACCAAACCGGTCCTTCAGTTTTGCCAGGAGGAGCCGGAACATTACCGGATGGCGGACCTCGAGCGGATTGCGGAGGAGGTTAAAAACGCCGCACAGAAGATTATTGCCGCGAAACAGTCCACCTACTACGGGATTGGCATGGCAATGGTGCGGATCGTACGCGCCATTTTCGGGGATGAGAACAGCATTCTCACAGCTTCCAATCTGCTGAAAACCAAATATGGGCAGAAGGACGTCTATGTAGGGGTCCCCTGCATCATCAACCGGGAAGGGGTTCAGCATGTTCTCGCGGTTTCCCTGACCGATGAAGAGCTGCAAAAGATGAACCATTCCTGCGACCTGATTCGCGGATTTTTCCAGAAAATCAGGCTCTGATCCGGAAAAGATTTTGCATAAATGAGGGATTCTTCTGTCCGGTTGGATTGTATTTATGGTATAAATTGTGATATACTATTTAAAGCAGTAAACCGGTCTCATAGGAAGGAAATCCGAACGTTTGGATTTTCCTCAAACATCATAGCAACCAGAAAGTGGGGATTCATAATGGCAAAACTGACAGGACAGGAGATCACGCGGGTCAAGGGAATGGGCTTCCTGCTGAACAGGGGGACCGAAAATTTTTCCGGACGGATCGTCCCGGCGGCCGGAGTATTCACTGCGGATGAGCTGACTGCGATTGCCGAATGTGCGCGGCGTTTTGGCAGCGGCAAGGTGGTGATGACCAGCCGGCTGACTGCGGAGCTAGTCGGTATCCCGTTTGACCAGATCGAGCCGGCGCGGGAATTTGCGGCACAGGCGGGCCTTTCGTTTGGCGGAACTGGGGCGAAAATCCGTCCGGTGACAGCCTGCAAGGGAACGACCTGCATCTACGGCAATTTTGACACACAGGCAATGGCCAAAGAGATTCATGATCGCTATTATCTCGGCTGGAAGGACGTCAAGCTGCCGCATAAATTCAAAATTGCTGTTGGAGGATGCCCTAACAGCTGCATGAAACCGAGCCTGAATGACTTCGGGGTAGAGGGGCACCGCGTCCCACAATATGACAAAGACAAATGCCGCGGCTGCAAGGTCTGCCAGATCGAAAAACACTGCCCGGTCAAGGCCGCGAAGCTGGTCGGGGAAAAGATGGAGATTGACGAAAAAATCTGCAAGACCTGCGGTGTCTGCACCGGGAAATGCCCGTTTAAGGCGATCGCGGAGAATGGCCCGGTGGAGTACCAAATTTTTGTCGGCGGAACATGGGGCAAACATACCCGGATGGGGACGCCGCTTTCCCGTTTGGTGACACAGGAGGAGATCTTCCCCCTGCTGGAAAAAACAATGCTCTGGTTCAAGGAGAATGCCTACCAGAAAGAGCGGCTCGGTGCGGCGATGGACCGGATTGGAGCGGACAAGATGGAGGCCGCCCTATTCAGTGATGATCTGCTGGCGCGTAAGGAAGAGATCCTTGCGGCGGAGGTCAAGACAAGGCCCTAGGTTTAAAATTTGGCCCACCATCACTCCGGTTCCTGTCGGTTGACCTATACACGCCACTTCGGCGGGAACGAAGGAAATTTTTGATTTCTAAACAGAAAGCGCAGAAGTGCTGCGGCGCTTCTGCGCTTTCTGTCGTGGACTTTTCCGATCCTGTCTTATGTTGTTTTTTCCCACTCCATCCGGTGTTCGAGATGAGGCGGGAATCCACTTGGCTTTGGCTCTCCCGCAGAAAAACCATGCCGCTCGTAAAACCGTTTTGCGCGCGGGTTTTCGGCAAAGACGTCAAGCGAAAGCCGGTCGTAACGGCTTTGACAGTCGCCCAGCAGCAGGCTCCCGATCCCATGCCCCTGCATGGTGGGGTCCACAAAAAGCCCTGCAATATAGCTGCCCTGCAAGCCGATAAACCCACAAAGTTTCCCTTCGCTTTCATAGACAAAAACAGCTGCCTGTGTGAGCGCATTTCGCAAATCCGGCAGATTGTCCATCCAGACCTTCGACGGTATAAATGCGTGAGCGCTGGTGTTTGCCGCCAACCAGATTTCTATAACGCGGTCGAGGTCTTTGGGCTGGAACGCTCGGACCACACCTTTGGGTTTCATCATAGAGCACCTCCTTGACCCGGCATCCCTATGACCATGCGGACGCCGGACCTTTGATCCAGATCGATTTACCGGTTTTTTCGATATTGAAAATCCGGAAAGATGAAAGGGGAAATTCCATGCAAAGAATGGAAAAACGCGTGTCGGAATCCCGCACCGAGCAGATACAGATTGTCATGCCTGCCCATATCAACGGTTATGGGCGGCTGTTCGGCGGGCAGCTCATGCAGTGGATTGACGTAGTAGCGGCGGTCTGCGCGCGCCGCCACGCCAACAGGACGATTACGACCGTCTCGGTGGACAACCTGCATTTCAAGGCCGCAGCGCACATTGAGGACCTGGTGGTATTGATCGGGCAGGTCACCTATGTGGGGAACACCTCGATGGAGGTGCGGGTAGACACGTTTGTCGAACAGATTGACGGTACAAAAAATCTGGTCAATCAGGCGTATTTTGTCATGGTCGCGCTTGACGAAAACGAACGTCCAACCGCTGTCCCAGGGCTAATCCTTGAGACAGAAGAAGAGCGCGCGGAGTGGGAAGCGGGACAAAGACGCTCCAATCTGCGCCGCCAGCGTAGGCGGGAGCAGTTTTGAGAAGCGGTTGTCCGGATGCTCCTGCTCCCGAATTTTGGGATGTTGGGGCAAAGATGACGCCCAGAATCCTCCACTTCGGGATGGACATGAAAAAGCCCCCTTTCTGCTTTTCATCTGGGGAAAACCAAAACCCTACAGGAGTTCTGTTTCTCCAAATCTATCATAGCAGATGACAGGAGGCTTTTCAATCTTTAGAGGCAGCCTAGCAGAGGGCGGAACGCGGTTTACTGGTTGCCCAGCATATTTTCCGCAAACCGTCTCAACTCGTCCATGCTGTGGACGTCACAGGTGCGCTGTTGGATCATCCCTTGAACATAGTCTGGGAGTGCCATAAAATAGGTCTTGGCAGATTCGCTTGTGCTTAAAAGGGCATTCAGGTTTTTCGCATAGGCCCGCTTATCAGACATCTCAATCACCTCATTTTGGACTGTGTCCCAATGCTGTTTTTGCGGCATTTTGGGTGCAGATTTAGTATTGGTTCGGGAAAGACCCCTGATACCGGGGAAATCTATCCTATTCGTGCAGCCCACGCTGGATATTATCCGCATATTGGTGCAGCTCGTTTTCGGTGCGGATGGTGTCATGGCTGCGGCAGACGAGGTCACGGAGATAGGTGGGCAGCGAGTAAAAATAATGGTTGGCTTTGGTATTGTGGGCCAAAAGGGCTTGGAGGCCGTCAGGCTGTTGTGTTGTCATGGATTCTCACCTCTTTGGATAGAATAAAGGTTGCCACTTGTAGGGTTTGGATGCAAGGGTTTGGATGCAGGTGAACCGACCTGCATGGCCTGTTATAGTATGGGCGAAGACCGATCCAGGCATACGGCAAGCGAGGCAATTTTTTTGAAAAGGAGGGAAAAGCCGCCCGAAAAGGGCAGCTTTCCGGACGGTATTCACATAATATGCTCTTCACAAAAGTTGTCCAACACCCGCATCCCCATCTTTTCGGGAGAGCCAACTGTAAATTTTGCAATCGTCACATCATCAAAAGAGGGGCAGACACGTTTTTCGGGATTTAAACGGAGCGAGTCGCTGATGTCAGGAAAGTCCGGCTTTGGATTTTTTTTCTTTTTTTCCATAAAGATCACCTCGGGATTAGGATACCACCAAAAGAATCACTTTAAAGATAGAAACAACCGGATGGACAGGAATTTTTATCCTCTCCATCCGGTTTATGTATCTAAGAATTTGTTTCGTATCTTTCGAAGGGGGCTTTTTCTCTTGTAAAAAGCCCCCTCTTGCCGCCCAAAGGGCGGCAATTCACCCGAAAAACTGCCGCCGCAGCGGCGTGCAGAGGCCAACCGACGCGAAGCGGAGGCGCTTAGGCCGGAGCGACGCTTCACAGGATAACGTATTTCGCCCGCTGCGGCGAGCGACCAAAGGCTCTGCCTTATCTCGCGCTAAGTGTCCGCCTTTGGCGGGTTGCGCTCGAAACGCTTCGCTGCGGCTCGCAGTGGAAACCGCAATTTTTCGAGAAAAATTGAGTAAAGCTTAGATATTAGACAGGTTCTAAGAAAATGAGGTGAAATTTTGAATATGAAAGGAAGCTACGATGATTTTACGGCTTCAAAAGAGGAGGATTTGCGGCGCGGATCTCATCACAGATACGCGGATTGATCTCGGAAGAGCCGGACTCCGGCCGGCCGATGTAGAAACCCTGAAGATAATCCACCCCGGATTGAATCAGGGTTTCCATCTCGGTACGGGTTTCAATCCCTTCTGCGATCGAACGAATCCCGCGCTCTTTGGTGTAAGAAAGGGTGCTTTCTAAAAGTTGATGATGCTTGGTGTCGGTATCGATATCACGGATCAGCTTCATATTGATCTTAATGTAGTCCGGTTCGATCTGTAAAAGCATGTCGTCGTTGCTGTAACCAGCACCGAACCCATCCAACGCGATCTTGGCGCCCCATTTATGGGCAATCTGAAGCTTATCCCGCATATATCGATCATTCTGCGGTTCTTTTTCGGTCAATTCGACCACGATTCTAGATAGCAGTTCAGGATATAGATCCTCAAGTTCGCGCACGATTTCGGGGGAGAGAATCTGATTGGAAAGCGAATTGACAAAAAGATGGCAGTTTTCGGCCCGATCGGGCAGCTCGGAAAATCCCTTGAGCGCGTTCTGCCATGTGCGGCGCTCGATCAGATGCAGCTTGGACTGAGCACGCGCAAGGGAAAGGATCTCCTCCGTATTCTGAAGCGTTGGGAGCAGGGAACGCATCAGCGCTTCATAGCCGAAGATTTCCCCGCTGGAAGCGTCAACAATCGGCTGGAAATCATAGGCAAGCAGGTTCTCATCAAGCAGGCGATTCAGTTCCTCATTGTTGTAGATCAGATAAGATTCTTGCGCATAATCACGCATATTGAATTCTTTCAGTTCGCCCTTGCTGGTATGCTTTGCGCTGTACATCGCAAAGTCTGCGTAGTGCATCAGCTGATCGTAGGTCTGGCTATCATCCGGGAACCAGGCAATCCCGGTAGAAGAACGGAGACGGAAATTGGGATTGTCCGGCAGGGGGATTAGGACGTTATCGATTTCCTGTTTCATCTTATGAATCTGTTGGTAGAGCGTTTCCCGATTCTCAGCGCCATAGGAGAAGAAATAGAACTCATCCCCCGAAAGGCGGGCGAGGACGCGTGGTGAGGGAGCGTACTGCATCAATGCGTCCGCCATCGCGCGGATATACTGGTCGCCATAATCGTGGCCATAGGTATCGTTGATATATTTCAGGTTATCGAGGTCACACATGACCATTACGCCGGCTTTCAACAGATGTGGACGCTCAAACAGTGCGCTGAGGCAGGAATAAAACGCCCGGCGATTGAGCAGGCCGGTCATAAGGTCGTGGTCGCGCTCATACTCCAGCTTTTGTTTGGCGAGGACATCATGTGTAATATCCTCCGCGATACCAAACACCCGCCCAGGGGATTGGCCCTGCTTGATCCGAATCCAGTGGAGTTCCCCATCCTCATCCTTGCGCCGGACAACCACCTCTCGATCGGAGGAGTTCTCCTCTACAATGAGCGGAAGAGAGTGCATCAGTTGGGTGAATTTGGCAAACTCCATATAGCCGCTGGTCCCATTTCCTGTTGAGATGCCAAAAATATCAAACAGATGGCTGGTATAATAGACAACGCCCTCCGAGATCCGCCGCTCAAAAGCACCAATATTGGAGCTGGTCATCTCGATGATCGAAGACATTCGGGAAGCGGACTCAGCCACCTCCCTGCTGAGCGACTCAACCGAGGTAGCGAGCTCATCAATTTCGCTGATCCGGATACGTTCAAACCGGAGCGGTAGATGGGGGTTACTGCTGCGAACCTCGTGGATCAGCTGGGTGATGGGGCGGGTCACGATCCGCCCCATCAGGATGACAGCGACCACCCCGATCAGAAGCGTGATAAACACATCGGTAATGATCGTCCGGGTAATTAGATCCGAAAAATTGAAGAGGTCCTGGGAATCCACGACGCCAATCAGCGCCCATCGTTCGTCCTGGAAAGGGGAAGTTTCGGGGTACAGGTTCAAATAATGGATGCAGCTGGAAAACTCGGAGTTGTCATGCGGGCTTATTACCCGATAGAATAGGTCAGGGCTGCTGGAAGTATCCAATGAAAGATAAAATTTATTTCCATCCAGGACCATCGGAGCGGCTGGCCCATTTGAGAGCAGATGGATAAAATCAGTGCTTTCCTCGTGGTTCATGGCGAGCAGATAGGCGCCTTTCTCGCCTGGGCTCAGCTCGGTGTAGGGGAGCAGGCTGCGCAGATAGTTGCAGGAGAGCTCGATCCCGAGGATGCCAAACACCTGGTTGTCCTCGGTTCGCAGCGGCATTGAGTAGGTGATGACGTCGAGGTCTCCGCCGCTGAGACGGAACGGCTGGCTCCAATAGGCGAGTTCCTGGCTGGAAAGCTCAGGGTAATGAAGCGCAGCATAGTAAGGCCGATTGAAATAGTTGTCGTTTGAGATCGTGGAGGAATTGCCAAACCGGAAGGAGGGATACCAGCTCCGGCTGACCGGGATTCCCGTCCGGTGCATGATTGTAGAGGGGCCGCGCTCAATGAGCAGATCGGAGTTGTCCGCTTCCTCCCGCAAGGGGTTCAAGTTACGCAGATAAAGCCCCGGACGGAAAAAATCCGAGGCTTCCGTAACATCTGGCGCACGGTTGAGCACCAAAAAGGCGCCGGAAACTGTCTGGCGGCGGATCAGGTAGATCAAGTTTGGGGAAAACTGTTCCAAAAGTTCGGTGGTGAGCTTTTCGTCCCGCATGACCTCCTGAAGATCGAGATCGCTGGAGTCCAGAAAGAGGTTGAATGTGTTCTCCAAAGCGCGTGCAGGATCATTGATATTGGTCCAGCGGGTTAATATCTCCGTTTCCAGATCATTTTTTCGATTGGTCACCCGCTGATCCAGAATTTCTGCTGCGTTGAGGTGCAACTGATCCAGCAGTCCGCCATAAAGCATCACGAGTATAAAGAGTGCAGACTGGATGAACAGAATCAATATGACGGGTACGACCATTTTATTGGCGATCGAGACAGATTTTTTCTTGAACATTTTACCAATTACACTTTCTATATGTATTTTCAATAAAGATAAAAAGCAAGCACATATCCCTAAATTATGTATATTTGTTCTATTATATCACGCTTGAAACCGGTTGTCTATTGTGAAAATGTCCAGAAAAATATTTTCACTTCCACATCCTGTTTCTGGAATCCGCATCACATCCTTTTGGAAAGAGGCTTTGCATGGATGCCGAAGCCAAGCGGCTGATTTCTTCAAATTTTCATATTTTTTTCATATTTTCAAAACCTAATGTGATATAATAGCTACAACGTAGCTATTATATTGAGGGCTATGACCAGAACGATTCGCGGGCAGTCGCCCGCTGCCGTTCTCATGGCCCATGATAGCATTTCGTTGCGCTTCATGCTATCTATCATAGCCACATGGTATAACTTCCCAGGGGCAAACGCAATTCAAAGCAGGATACAGGAGGAATGGCAAATGAAAGTCAAACAGTTGGCAGCCGCATTCATGAGTGCGATGGTTCTCGGCAGTGTGTGTTCTGTCGGCGCATTTGCGGCGGATTTTACCGAAGAACAGGCCAAAGAAACGGCCAAAGGCTATATCCCATCGGACAGCATGTTGTTGCGCACCGAGCTGGACCACACTACCTATGACTTTAAATTTTATAGCGAGAGCCGGAAGGAAACCTATGAGATCGAGGTGAGCCGGTGGACTGGTAAGCTGGTGGAGTTTGAAAGCGAGCTTTCGGGCGCATGGGGTAGCCAGGCAGCATCGATCACCGCGGAAGATGCCAAAAAATCGGTAACCAGTGAAATCAAAGACGCGGAAATCCTCTCTTCGGTGCTGGATGATGATGACTGGCTGAAAGAGTATGACGTATCCTTTAAAACCGATGCGCTCTATGGTACTTATGAGGTCCACCCGCAGACCGGGGTTGTTCTCAAGCGAGAGATCAAATTTATTGAGACGCCGGCAGCTGCCACCCAGCCGGCAGAGCAGAACCGGGTGCAGGTTGCCGACAGCTCGTCCAAGAGCACTCCGGTAAGGGGTTCCAGCCTCATTAGCGCAAAGCAGGCGCAGGAGATCGCATTAGCCAATGCGCCGGGTGCGTCGGTGCGCAAATGCGAGCTGGATTACGATGACGGCATCGCAGTCTATGAGATTGAGCTGCGCAATGGGCCGATCGAATATGAGTTTGAGATCAATGCGTCCAATGGCAATATTCTGGACCTCGACATCGACTACGACGATTGATCCCTGTCCCGAAAAGCGCAGAAAGGGGTTATCCTTGCAAGGCGCTTATTGAAATCCATCCAAAAAGATGGTATAATGTGTATAATCGTAAGACAGCCTTGCGGTTTTGCGATTGCAGGTGCGCGGACACTTGCAGTTCAGGAAGCAAGGAAATCTGTCAGGAAGCCCAAAATGAAAAAAGGGGAGTTGTTTGCAATGCCACTGGTTACAACAAAGGAAATGTTCAAAAAGGCCTATGATGGCGGGTATGCGATTGGCGCATTTAACGTCAACAACATGGAGATCGTGCAGGGAATCACAGAAGCGGCCTCTGAATTGAAAGCGCCGGTGATCCTTCAGGTCTCGGCGGGCGCGCGCAAATATGCCAAGCATGTCTATCTGGTGAAACTGGTGGAAGCAGCGGTGCAGGATACCGATATTCCGGTTGCGCTGCATCTCGACCACGGCGCGGATTTTGAGATCTGCAAATCCTGCATCGATGGCGGTTTCACTTCGGTGATGATCGATGGCTCTGCGCGCAGCTTCGCGGACAATATCGCTGAAACCAGAAAGGTGGTCGAGTATGCCCACGAGCGTGGCGTAGTGGTTGAGGCGGAGCTTGGAAAGCTGGCGGGCATTGAGGATGATGTCAACGTCACTGCGGATGACGCACAGTTTACCAATCCGGCAGAGGTTGAGGAGTTCGTCACCAAGACCGGTGTGGATTCCCTTGCCATTGCAATCGGCACCAGCCACGGCGCCTATAAGTTCAAACCCGGTCAGAAGCCCCAGCTCCGGTTTGATATCCTCGAAGAGGTCAGCCGCCGGCTGCCCGGTTTCCCGATTGTCCTGCATGGCGCGTCCTCGGTTCCGCAGGACCTAGTCAAGGTAATCAACCAGTATGGCGGCGCGATGCCCGACGCGATCGGCATCCCCGAGGAGATGCTCCGGCAGGCGGCCACGATGGCGGTTTGTAAGATTAACATTGATTCGGATGTTCGTGTCGCAATGACAGCCGCTATCCGCAAGTATATGGCGGAGAATCCCAGCCATTTTGATCCGCGCCAGTACCTGACTCCGGCTCGTGCTGCGGTCAAAGGGATGGTCGCGCACAAGATCAAGGATGTGCTTGGCTGCGCAGGGAAGGCGTAATCTCACAGCGGTTTGTTTCATCGAATAGGTTCTGCGTTGATATGGCGCAAAAAGGAGCGGGTAAAAAGCAGTCGCTTTTTACCCGCTCCTTGACGTTGATGGAATTGATGGAGCATGATGCTCTGCTGTTCTACTCCCCAGTAGGCGAAGAAGCGCAGAGCCTCATGTATAAAAGGGGATAAGGGTTGCCTTGCTCGTCATGCTCGGTCCTTTTAGAAACCTGAAAGCCCATGTGTTCATAAAAACCTTTGGCGAGTGGGTTTTGTTCATTCACTGCCAGCCCATTGATGGAGAAGTGTTCCATCCCATAGTGAATCAGCTGTTTCCCCAACCCCTTCCCCCTTTCCGCAGAGGAGATGAACAGCATTTCGAGCTTTTGTTTTTCGATTCCCATAAATGCAACAGGAGATGTATTTTCGTCCTCCATAACAATCAGATGGGGAATGCTTTCCAACGCCTGTGGAACATAGCCTTTTATGGTTTCTATTTCGCTGTCCGACAGGAATAGATGGGTTACCTTTACCGCGCTTTCCCACACTGCCAATAATTGTGAGATTAGAAGCGGGCTCCTTTCTTCAGCTTCGACGATTTTCATGGTCAGACCTCCATAAAATAGGGATGGATTGCCCAGATGCAGCAATGTGGCAGGGGGAATAGAAAATCAGCAATCAGCGGCGCAATTCTTGAAATCGGTTGCAAAAAATGTTATGATACCATAAAGAACCAAAAGCTGAGAAGATCAACCATACAGGGAGGTGTGCATAGATGAGATGTCCATTTTGTGGATATACAGAGAGCAAGGTGATTGATTCCCGGCCGATTGATGAATCGGAGCGCATCCGCCGCCGCAGAGAGTGCCTGAAATGCGAGCGCAGATTCACAACTTATGAAGTTGTGGAAAGTGCGCCGCTGGTCGTCATCAAAAGGGATCAGTCGCGGGAGCCGTTTGATGGCAATAAACTTTTGGCGGGTATGCTGCGCGCCTGCGAAAAACGTCCGGTGCCGCTTTCGGTGCTGGAAGAGGCTGTGCGCAAAATCGAGATGGCGCTGCAAAATTCTTTGGAGAAGGAGGTCGCTTCCAGCAGGATCGGGGAGTTGGCGATGGAACAGCTTCGCACGATTGATGAAGTGGCCTACATCCGGTTTGCTTCGGTCTACCGCCAGTTTCAGGACATTGAATCGTTTGCACAGGCTTTGAGGATGCTGCAATCCAGACAAGGCGAGCAGGCGGAGGTGAAGGCCTGACAGGCGGGATGCAGGCAGTTCCCTTTTCAGGTAGCCAGACGGAGGAGCTTTTCCACAGTGCCGCTGACCCCAAAGATGCTGCTGTCGATGCAGAAATGATAGGATTCCATTCCACTCCATTTTTTCTCGGTGTAGTAGTTGTAGTAGCTTGCGCGTTCCTTGTCGGTGCGCCGGATAAATTCCTTTGCCTGCCGGTCGTCCAGACTGTGCCTGCGCATAATCCGCTTGATCCGCTCCTCCAATGGTGCGTGGATAAAGAGTGAAATCAGGCCGGGATGCTCCCGCAGAACATGATCCGCGCACCGCCCAATGATGATGCAGGACCCCTTCTGCGCCATCTCCCGGATGATTTCCGACTGCGCCACGAACAGGGTATCTGCGATCGGCATACCGTAGCCGGTAAGCCGGTTGGGCTGGCTGGGGATCGAGTAGAACCACCGGTTAACCGGCTTTTCATCGTGTTTTTCCAAGGTTGCAAGATCGATGCCGCTTTTTTCTACTGCAAGCTCGATCAAATCGCGGTCATAAAACGGGATGCTCAAGGCTTCCGACAGAAGCTGCCCAATCTCCCGTCCACCGCTTCCGGACTGCCGACCGATTGTAATGATCTTGTTTTCCATAAAATGCCCCTCCTGTCATTCTAAACGGCGGGACGCGGATAAAGGCATGTTTCTGGGAAACACGCTGATATCGCAATCCCATGTAGACCATTTTCGATAAGAATATTATAGCATGAAGCACAGCGAAATGCTATAGGGGAAGCAGTCACAAGAAAAAAGAGCAGAAGTATAGATTTTTGATAAAGAGGAGAAAGCATTCTATGATCCGAAAAATCATCCGAATTGACGAAACGCGCTGCAATGGATGCGGAGCCTGTGCCGCAGCCTGCCATGAGGGAGCGATCCAGATGATAGCGGGAAAGGCGAAACTGATCCGTGATGATTATTGTGACGGGCTGGGCAACTGCCTTCCGGTCTGTCCCACCGATGCGATTTCGTTTGAGGAGCGGGAAGCTGCTGCCTATGGTGAAGCCGCAGTCAAAGCCAGACAAGAAGAGGCATCTGCATCCCGGGGATGTCCGGGAGAGCAGGCCCATACGATCACGCGGGAGACGTCCGAAACTGCCGCTGGGCTGTCTGAAGTTCCCAGCCAACTCCGTCAGTGGCCGGTTCAGATCAAGCTGGCGCCGCTCCACGCGCCTTACTTTGAGGATGCTGATCTTTTGATTGCCGCAGACTGTACAGCATACGCCTGTGGGGATTTTCACAACCGGTTTCTGCGTGGACGGATTGTGCTGATCGGCTGTCCCAAGCTGGATGAAGGCAGCTATGCCGAAAAACTCACCGAAATCTTCCGTCAAAATGAGATCAGGAGCGTCACAGTGGTGCGGATGGAGGTCCCTTGCTGCGGCGGGATCGAATACGCGGTGCAGGAGGCTTTGCAGGCCAGCAGGAAGGGGATTCCCTGTCAGGTAGTCACGCTTTCGACCGAAGGAAGAATCCTGAGTCAGGAATAAGGAAAGGACAGAGCAGGATGTATGAGTTGGTACAGGTCAGCGACAGATGCTATTATATCAACTGTCCGGCAAAAATCGGGGTCTATTTTGCCAGGGAAAACGGTGTTTATCTGATTGACAGTGGCAACGATAAGGATGCAGGGCGGAAGGTCCGGCAGATTTTGGAGAGAAACGGATGGCGTTTACTGGGCATCCTGAACACCCATTCCAATGCGGATCACATCGGCGGAAACCATTATTTGCAGGGGCAGACCGGTTGCAAGATTTATGCGGGCGGGATCGAGGCCGCTTTTACCCAGTATCCGCTTTTGGAGCCGTCTTTCCTCTATGGGGGCTATCCATGCAAAGATCTGCGTCATAAATTTTTATTGGCACAGGAGAGCAGGGTCTGCGGTTTTGCGGAGGATGGGTTTCCGGAGGAGATCGAGGTGCTCCCACTGCCTGGGCATTTTTTTGATATGGTTGGATTCCGCACACCGGATGATGTCGTCTTTCTTGCCGATTGCATCAGCAGTATAGAGACGCTGGAGAAATACGCCATTTCGTTCATCTATGATGTGGGCGCCTACCTGGAAACACTGGATCAGGTAGAGGCGATGGAGGCGGCTTTTTTTGTTCCTGCCCATGCGGAAGCATCTTCCAACGTCCGAGCGCTTGTCCAGTATAACCGAAGGAAGGTTTATGAGGTGGCGGAGCATATCCAGACCATCTGCCGGGAGCCGATGATCTCTGAACGGATTTTACAGCGTATCTTCCAGGAATACGGGCTTACGATGAATTTTGAACAGTATGTTTTGGTGGGAAGTACGGTTCGCTCTTATCTTTCCTGGTTAAAGGATCAGGGGAAAGTCAACGCCAGATTTGAAGAGAATCTGTTGCTTTGGGAAACCACATGAACAGAAAACAAGCCGGCGGATCGGGTATCCGCCGGCTTTTTACAGCTTTTTTGACTTTCAATAGATCACACCTTTTTCTCTTTCCCATCTGGACCGCGCAGCAACTCGATTGCCTGTTTACCGGTCATGTGTTCGATGCAGAGTTCAAGGATACACAGTTGGGGGTATTCCCGGTTGATCTCAGCTTGCCGCGCAGATTCGCTTCCATCTGGCGTGTACCGGATTGCAAGCTTCTCAATCGCGGCATGTTTTGCCGGTTCCTCTTCCACAATGTGTATCCGTCCAAAGACAATCACGCTGCGGAAATAGGTCGTGTATTCTTCTGGTATGATCTGGTCTTGGTCAATGACGCAAAACGAAGCCCGGCAGTCCCGCTGGATAGCATCCAGTTTGTGACCGCTTTTCGCTCCGTGAAAGTAGAGGCTGGAACCGTCATACACATAGCTGAGCGGAACGGCATAGGGATAGCCATCGTCCCCGGATAGGGCCAGCACCCCGGACGTTCCATTTTTCAGGATTTCGGAGCAATCGCGGAGAGAGAGAGCCTGCCTGCTTCTGCGCAGTTCACGAAACATCGAAACACCTCTTTCAAAAATAGGACGCCTTGTGCCTATTCCTTTTCTCCGTCTAGCTCGCTAGGGGAGTTCTCACAAGAGAGGGGCGACCGCCCCTCTTGTTGGTTTTGCGTCTATCATACTGGATTTGCGTTGAAAAGTCAACCGGACTTTTCAAAGAAGGACGGCTGGCGCTGACGGGAAAAGTAAGAAGAATCCCTTGACAGCACGTCCAAAAGTGGATACAATTTTGAAAGGGCTTTCAAAATTTTTTCATAACAGGAGGTGCGCCAGAGGGGTGAACATTTACGATATTGCCAAAGAGGCCGGGGTTTCGATCTCGACGGTCTCACGGGTGTTGAACAAGAAAGAGAATGTGAACGAGGAGACCCGCCTTAAAGTGGAGGAGGTCCTTAAAAGATATGATTATGTCCCGAGCGGGATCGCGCGGGGGATGGTTTCCAAATCCATGAAAACGGTGGCGGTCCTGACTGTCGATGTACGGGTACCACAGTATGCGCGGATCGCCTATACAATTGAGCGGGAATTCAGCAAGAGAGGGTATAATGTCCAGCTTTGCAACACCGGAGGCGACTTGGAAGAAGCGGTACAATACCTGGACATTGTGACCGGCAAGCAGGTGGATGGCGTCGTTCTAGTAGGGTCGATCTTTAACCGGATCGGACCGGATGAGCGGGTTGCATCTCTGCTGAAACATACGCCGGTCGTGGTGGCGAACGGTCAGCTCGACCTGCCCAACTGCTACTCGGTGCTGGTGGATGATCAGTTGGGGATTTCTCTGGCGGTCGAACATCTCTACAAGAAAGGGCACCGGGAGATTTTTTATCTAAAAGACATGGATACCGACAGCGCCCAGCGCAAACAGGCAGGATTTCTGGAAACGATGAAGCGGCTAGGACTGGATGGGAAGGCACATATCCGGGAGACAATGTTTGGCTTGCAGGGCGGGGTACAGGCAGTGGAACAGCTTTTGGATTCCAAGGCCAAGGTGAGCGCGATTGTCTGCGGAGAGGACTTGACCGCAATCGGCGTGCTCAAAGGCCTGAAACGTGCAGGAATTCGGGTGCCGGAAGAGGTGGCGGTGACCGGTTTCAATCGTTCCGAGTATGCGCAGGTCTGTGAACCGGAACTGACTACGGTGGATAACAAGGCCGAACTGGTAGGGAGGCTGAGTGTGCAGCTGTTGGAAACATTGATCCAGAAAGAGGAACATTACGCCTCTATGGTGGTGCAGCCGGAGTTGATAGTTGGTAAAAGTTCATAAAAGCGCTTTTTTATATTTTTGAAAATAAAGCGGTGGTTTGTAGAAACGCTTCTACAAACCACCGCTTTATTTGCTATAAAAACAAAAATTTATAGATAAAAATTGTGCATATAAACAAATATGGATTGAATTGAAAGAATTTAATTGACTTTTTCTCAAGAATTGCTATACTGATTATAGAAAAGCGCTTTCATAAAAATTTGACAGAGAGTTTGAAAAGGAGTGCTGTAAAATGCGTATCCCTGCACAGGAACTGAAGGCAACATTTAAGGAAATCCTGCTTGGACGTGGAGTAGACCCGGTTATTGCGGAAGCCGCAGCTCAGAATTTCACCGATACCAGTGTAGATGGCGTTTATAGCCACGGCGTCAACCGGTTCCCGCGGGTCATCAGCTATCTGGACAAAGGCGTGGTAGACGGGAAAGCCAAACCCGAATGCATCGCAAAGGTGGGCGGCTTTGAGCGTTGGGACGGGCACATGGGGCTTGGAAACGCCAACGCCCGGCTCGCGATGGACCGCGCCTGTGAACTGGCGCATGCATACGGGATCGGCATTGTGGCGATCGGCAACACCAACCACTGGATGCGGGGCGGCGCATACGGATGGCAGGCCGCAGACCAGGGCTGTGTGGGTATCTGCTGGACCAATACGATGCCGAATACCCCGGCGTGGGGTGGCAAAGAAGCGAAGATCGGGAACAACCCGTTCATTATCTCGGTCCCGCAGAGCGAGGGGAAACATGTGGTGATCGACTGTGCGATGAGCCAGTTTGCTTATGGCAAGATCGAAATGGCCCGGATGAAAGGGGAGCAGCTCCCGGTCCCGGGCGGATGGGATAGTGAAGGCAACATCACCACCGATCCCGCTGAGATCGAAAAGACCCAGCGGGTACTGACAATTGGTTACTGGAAGGGAAGCGGGCTTTCGATTGCGCTTGACCTGGTGGCAGCAATCCTGTCGGGGGCTAATACGGTCACCGACATTGGACGCAAGTATACCGAAGAAGTCGGGCTTTCGCAGGTCATGATTGCGATTGATCCCGCCCACATGAATACCGCAGCGCTCACCGACAACATTATCAAAACGGTGGTAGAGGATATCAAAACCGCCGAGCCCACCACTCCGGGCGGGAAAATCTTCTATCCGGGCGAGCTTGAACTGGTGACCCGCAAAGAAAACTTGGAAGCTGGCGTTCCGGTTTTGGAAGAGGTCTGGGAGACGATCCAAAGCCTGAAAAACGGAAAATAAATGCTCCGATTTGTTCAAATTGCCTGAAAAGAAAGAATAAATTTAGTCTTTTTGCAGAAATTCCCGAAAGGGGGTTGCCAAAACCGGGTGGAACCGTTATACTAACGGTAATCAAAACTGCATATTTTTCGGAAGATGGGTCCGGGAGAGACCGCTTCAATGCGGCGCCGAAGGTGAAGTCGCAACAAACTCTCAGGCAAAAGAACCGGATTCGGACGAAACTCTGGAAAGCTGGGCGGGCAAGCCGTCCAGCACCGAAGAAGCAATCCCTGTTTACAGGGAGAATCTTTCAGGTATGAATGACGGGGGCGTACAGTTGGTGAAACTAGTACGTCTCCGTTTTTTTATGACGAAGCCAATATCGAAAGGAAAGAGGGATGCAAGTTGGAACTCAAAACACCACTCTACGACTGCCATGTCGCTTGCGGCGGTAAGATCGTGCCGTTTGCAGGCTACCTGCTGCCGGTGCAGTATGGTACCGGCGTGATTGAGGAGCATATGGCAGTCCGCACCAAGGCGGGGCTGTTCGACGTTTCCCATATGGGTGAGGTGATCTATAAAGGGAAAGACGCGCTGGCCAATCTGAACCATCTGCTGACCAATGATTTTACCAATATGTATGACGGGCAGGTCCGTTACAGCGTGATGTGCTATGAGGATGGCGGCGTGGTGGATGATCTGATCGTTTACCGGATCACCGCGGAAAGCTATTTGATCGTTGTGAATGCCTCCAACCGTCACAAAGACGTGGCGTGGATGCAGGAGCACCTGTTTGGGGAGTGCACGATTGAGGATATTTCGGACCATGTGGCGCAGCTTGCTCTGCAAGGGCCGAATGCCAAGGCAATTTTGGAGAAGCTTACCTCAGCTGAGGAGATTCCGGCAAAATATTACAGCTTTGTCCGGCAGGGTAAGGTTGGCGGATTTGACTGCCTGATCTCCCAGACCGGCTATACCGGCGAGCATGGGTACGAGCTTTATCTCTCGAATGAGAACGCACCGAAGCTCTGGAACCTGCTGCTGGAAACCGGGAAACCGGAGGGATTGATCCCCTGTGGCCTGGGCGCACGAGATACCTTGCGCCTTGAGGCGGGGATGCCGCTCTACGGGCATGAGATGGACGAAACGATCAACCCGCTTGAAACCGGCTTGGGATTCGGGGTCAAGATGGGGAAAGAGGCGTTCATCGGCAAAAAGGGGATCGAGGCCAAGGGCGCGCTGACCCGGAAACGGGTGGGCCTGAAGGTGACCGGGCGTGGGATCATCCGCGAACATGCGGACGTTTATGCGGATGGAAAGAAGGTCGGACAGACCACATCCGGCACTCACTGCCCGTATCTGGGGCATCCGGTCGCAATGGCGCTGCTCGACATCGCCTATACTGAGCCGGGCACACAGGTGGAAGCCGAGGTGCGCGGACGCAGGATCGCCGCCGAGGTCGTCAAACTGCCGTTCTATAAGCGCGCATAACCAGGGCTCTATTTTTTAATCAATTATAATCAGGAGGAAAGAATCATGAATACACCGAAAGAACTGCTTTATTCCAAATCTCACGAATGGATTTCTTTTGATGGGGATACCGCAAAGGTCGGCCTGACCGATTTTGCCCAGAACGCACTGGGCGGGCTGGTATTTGTCAACCTGCCCGAGGTGGGGGACGAGGTCGAGAAGGGGAAAACCTGTGCTGACGTCGAGTCGGTGAAAGCGGTTTCAGACGTCTACTGCCCGGTTTCCGGGGAGATCGTCGCGATCAATGAGGAACTGCTCGACCAGCCCGAACTGATTAACCAGTCCCCCTATGAGGCATGGCTGTTTGAAGTGGGCAGCATCTCCGACAAGGAAGAACTGCTCGACGCGGCAGCTTATGAGGCGTTCTGCGCCGAGGAGGAATAACCAGATGGGAAGTTATGTTCCGTCCACCCGGCAGGAACGTGCGCAGATGCTGCAAAAAATCGGTGTAGACAGCATTGACGCGTTGTTTGCAAATGTTCCGGCCGGGATGAAGCTGAAAACACTCAACATCCCGCAGGGGAAATCCGAGCTCGAGGTGAGCGGGATGATGAGCGCGCTTGCAGAAGAGAACCGGGTATTCCCGGTGATCTTCCGGGGCGCGGGCGCTTACAATCACTATATTCCCTCGATCGTCAAAAGCGTGACCTCCAAAGAGGAGTTTATCACCGCCTATACCCCGTATCAGGCGGAGATCAGCCAGGGGATTTTACAGTCGATTTTTGAATACCAGACGATGATCTGTGAGCTGACCGGTATGGATGTCTCCAATGCGTCGGTCTATGACGGAGCTTCCGCAGCGGCAGAGGCGGCCGCCATGTGCCGCGACCGCAGGCGCAGCCGGGTGCTGGTTTCGGCGGCAGCGCATCCCATGGTGATCCGCACGATCCAGACCTACTGTCACGCAGCACATGTGGAGGTGGGGATCGTCCCGATGAAGGACGGTGTGACCGACAAGGACGCGCTGGCTTCGATGCTGGATGCAAAAACCGCCTGCTTCTACCTACAGCAGCCGAACTATTTCGGACAGCTCGAGGATGCGGACACGTTTGGGGAGCTGGTGCATGGCGCGGGCGCAAAATATATCATGGGGGTCAACCCGATTGCCTGCGCAATGGTCAAAACCCCAGCCGAGTCGGGCGCGGATATTGCGGTCGGCGAGGGGCAGCCACTAGGGATGCCGCTCTCGTTCGGCGGGCCATACCTCGGGTTTATGGCCTGCACCAGTGCCATGATGCGCAAACTGCCTGGGCGGATCGTCGGGGAGACGACCGACTCGGAGGGAAACCGCGCGTTTGTGCTGACCTTGCAGGCGCGCGAACAGCATATCCGCCGGGAAAAGGCATCCTCCAACGTCTGCTCGAATCAGGCGCTCTGCGCACTGACCGCGTCGGTCTACATGACCGCGATGGGCGCGCAGGGGATGCAGCAGGTCGCGGAGCTGTGCTACGCCAAGGCGCATTATACGGCGGCTGAACTTGGAAAGATCAAGGGGTTTGAATTGGTTTATAACGGCCCGTTCTTCCACGAATTTGTCACCGGTTGTCCGGGTGACCCACAGGTCCTGCTTTCCAGACTGGAGGAGGAAGGCATTCTGGGCGGCTATCCGGTAGAGGGCGGCATCCTCTGGTGTGCCACCGAGATGAACACCAAAGCGCAGATCGACAAACTGGCATCAGTTATCCGGGAGGTGAGCGGAGCATGGAACTGATTTTTGAACAGAGCAGGGAGGGGCGCGGTTGTGCGATCCTGCCCGGATTGGATGTCCCGGCGGCGGAACTGCCCGAGGGGCTGCGGCGCGGCAAAAAGCTGCATCTGCCCCAGATCGCGGAGGTGGACATCAGCCGCCATTACACCGCACTGATGAAGCGTACCCACGGGGTCAACGACGGGTTTTATCCGCTCGGCTCCTGCACGATGAAATATAACCCCAAGATCAACGATGAGATGGCCAACCTGCCGGGCTTTGCGAAGATCCATCCGCTCCAGCCGGCGCATACGGTGCAGGGGTGCCTCAAGGCGCTCTGTATGGCGGAAGAGCTGCTCTGCGAGATCACCGGCATGGACAGCATGACCTTCCAGCCCGCGGCGGGCGCACACGGGGAGTTCACCGGCCTGATGCTGATTCAGGCGTACCACGAATCGCGTGGGGATCATAAGCGTACCAAGATCATTGTGCCCGACGCGGCACACGGCACCAACCCGGCTAGTGCTGCGATGGTCGGCTATGAAGTGGTCAGCATCCCTTCAAACAGCGAGGGCTGTGTGGACCTGGAAAAATTGCGCGCGGCGGTCGGTGAGGACACCGCGGGCTTGATGCTCACCAACCCGAATACGGTCGGCATCTTTGACAAGAATATCCTTGAGATCACCCGGATCATCCACGACGCGGGCGGCCTCAACTACTACGACGGCGCAAACCTGAACGCAGTCATGGGGATCGTGCGCCCGGGCGACATGGGCTTTGACGTGATCCATCTCAACCTGCACAAGACCTTTTCCACCCCGCATGGCGGCGGCGGTCCCGGCTCCGGCCCGGTCGGATGCAAGGAGCTGCTCAAACCGTTCCTGCCGGTGTTCCATCAGGTGCGGGAAGGGGATTCCTGCAAATTTGAAAATCCGGCACAATCGATCGGCAGCGTCAAGGCGTTCTATGGCAACTTCCTCGTAGTGCTGCGCGCGCTGGCTTATGTCCTCACGCTGGGCGCCGAGGGGATTCCGGAGGCATCCGCTAATGCGGTGCTCAACGCCAACTATCTGATGCACGAGCTGGCCGACCTCTACGAGATGGCTTATGACGGGCCATGTATGCACGAATTTGTCATGTCGCTTTCCAAGCTCAAAAAGGAGAACGGGGTCAGCGCAATGGACATCGCCAAATCGCTGCTTGACCACGGCATCCATCCGCCGACGATGTACTTCCCGTTGATCGTGGAGGAGGCGTTGATGGTCGAGCCGACCGAGACCGAGTCGAAAGAGACGCTCGACGGGGCAGCGGCAGTGTTCCGTAGCATCTACGAAACAGCGCTCTCCGACCCGCAAAGCCTGCATGACGCGCCGGTGCGTACGCCGATCCGCCGTCCAGATGAGCTGGGCGCGGCACGCAATCCAAAACTGCGGTACCAGTTTACCGAGTAACGCCACCAAAGAAAGCAGGGGGAACGGATGGTAACACGAATCTATTTGGAGGAAACCGCAAATACCCTGCCTTACGCGAACCTCGCGCGGGAAGCCTGCCTGCTCGAAGCGGTGGAACCGGGGGAGTGCATCCTTTACCTCTGGCAGAACCAGCGGACGGTGGTGATCGGCAGGAACCAGAACGCGTGGAAAGAGTGCCGCGTTGGACAGCTCGAGGCGGACGGCGGGCATCTGGTCCGCCGTCTCTCGGGCGGCGGCGCGGTCTACCACGACCTTGGCAACCTCAACTTTACCTTTTTGGTGCGTGAGGAAGATTATGACGTCAGCCGGCAGCTTCAGGTGCTGGTCGGGGCGGTCAACCGGCTGGGTATCCACGCCGAAAAGACCGGACGCAACGACGTCACAGTGGACGGCCGCAAGATTTCGGGCAATGCGTTCTACCGCGCGGACGGACACTGCTACCACCACGGTACCATCTTGATCGACGTGGATAAGTCCAGCCTGTCAGCCTATCTGAATGTGTCGGCGGCAAAATTGCAGTCCAAAGGGGTCGATTCGGTGAAAGCCCGGGTTGCCAACCTCACCGATTTCTGCCCAGGCGTAACAGTTGGGCAGGTGCGGCAGGCGCTCGCGGAGGCGTTTGGGGAGGTTTATGGCTTGTCCCCGGAGCGGTTCCCGGAGGAACGGCTTGACCAGGCGGCGCTTGCCAAAAAAGAGGAGCATTTCCGCTCGTGGGACTGGCGGTTTGGGCGCAAAATCCCGTTCACCAACGAGTTCTCCGGGCGGTTTGGCTGGGGAGAAGTCTGCCTGCAATTCGAGGTCAACGGCGGGGCTGTGGCCGATGTGCAGGTTTATTCCGACGCGATGGATCAGGAATTGGTTGCCGCATTGCCGGGCCTGCTCAAAGGATGCCGGTACGGCGTGGCGCCGCTTGCGGAGGCGGTCGGGCAGCTCCCGCAGACAGACAGCGCCGCAAAGCAGGTCATGCAGGATCTGCAAAAGCTGCTTGCGGAGCAGTGTATGGGTTAGGGCTACGGAAAATTCGATCAGAGCAAACTGAGAGCCCGTATTCACAACCGTTTGACGCCGTCTGAACGGGCCTTTTTCCGACCTGTTGCGTTGAAAAACCTTACAATACACAAAGTATTGTCTGCGTTTTTTCGCCTTGCAGGGCGAAAAAATGCCTCGTCCATCCGACATCCCCCGATTATGAATACAGGTTCTGAAAGAGAGGAACAGGAAATGGCAGAGCAATATCAACTGGTTGTCATCGGCGCAGGGCCGGGCGGCTATGTGGCGGCAATCCGCGCGGCCCAGCTCGGACTGCGGGTCGCGGTGGTGGAGGACAGAGCGGTAGGCGGTACCTGTCTCAACCGCGGGTGTATCCCCACCAAAGCGCTGCTCCATTCGGCGGAACTGCTCGAACAGATCCGCGCAAGCGAGCGGTTCGGAATCCGTACAGAAGGGGTTTCCTACGATTTCCCGGCGATCCACGCCCGGAAGGACGAGGTGGTTTCCCAACTCGTGAGCGGGATCGAGGGGCTGTTTCAAGCGAATAAAATCACGCTGGTGCGGGGAAAAGCGCTCGTCGAGGACGCGCATACCGTCCGGGTGGGGGATACCATTCTTGAGACCGAGTATATCCTGGTGGCAACCGGCTCCGAGCCTGCGCGGCCTCCTATCCCGGGGTTGGAACTGCCCGGGGTGGTCACGAGTGACGCGCTTCTGACTGGCGGCGGACGGGATTACAAACGGCTGTTGATCATCGGCGGCGGGGTGATTGGGGTCGAGTTTGCGACGGTCTACGGTGCGCTCGGCTGTGAGGTTATGATTGTCGAAGCGATGGACCGCATCCTCCCCACGATGGACAAAGAAATTTCCCAGAACCTCTCGATGCTCCTCAAACGGCGCGGAGTGAAAATTTTCACCGGTGCGCGGGTCGAGCGGATCGAGCAGGCAGAAGGCGGGCTTTCCTGTATCTTCTCCACGAAAGGAAAAGAGCAGGCCGCGCAAGCAGAGGGAATCCTGGTTTCGATCGGGCGGCGCGCCAACACCGAGGGGCTGTTCGCGCAGGGGCTTGACCTGCACCTCGAACGGGGCGCAATCCCGGTTGACGAGCGGTTTGAGAGCTGTGTCAAGGGGATTTATGCGATTGGCGACGTGGTGAAGGGCAATATCCAGCTTGCACATGTGGCGTCGGCACAGGGGTTGAATGTGGCGGCCATCCTTGCGGGTCAGCAGCCGCCGGTGGATCTCTCGTTGGTCCCCTCCTGCATCTACACCAACCCGGAGATTGCTTCGGTTGGCATGACCGAGGCGGACGCAAAAGCTGCGGGCATCCCGGTCAAGACAGGAAAATTCATCATGTCTGCAAACGGGAAAACGGTCATTGAGATGGCCGACCGCGGATTTATAAAAGTGGTATTCGATAGCCAGACCAACCGGCTGCTCGGTGCGCAGATGATGTGCTGCCGCGCAACCGATTTGATCGGCGAACTATGCACCGCGATCCGGAGCGGCATGACCATGGAACAGCTTGCGTCGGTGATCCGCCCGCATCCTACCTTCAATGAAGCGGTGACCGAAGCGGTCGAGGATGCGTTGGGACATGCGGTACATGCCGCACCAAAACGCAGATAAAATTGTGCCGCGGCATTGACAGCGCGCGCAATCCGTCGTATGATAGACCCATCTCATAAATGTGGAGACGGGGCAGATGTCCCGCGCAGAAAACCGAGTAGGAGGAGTTTCTTATGGTGAACGAATGGATGGACTTCATCAGCAAATACGACCCGGAGGTCGGCAGTGCAATTGAGAAAGAGTGCGGACGCCAGCGCCGCAACCTGGAACTGATTGCGTCTGAAAACATTGTGAGCGAGCCGGTCATGGCGGCGATGGGCACCGTCCTGACCAACAAATACGCAGAAGGCTATCCCGGCAAGCGCTATTATGGCGGCTGCGAATATGTCGATGTGGTGGAAAATATCGCAATCGAGCGTGCAAAGAAGATTTTCGGCGCCGGATATGCCAACGTCCAGCCGCATTCGGGCGCGCAGGCGAATATGGCGGTCTATTTTGCGCTAATCCAGCCCGGGGATACCGTCATGGGCATGAATCTTGCGCACGGTGGGCATCTGACCCACGGTTCGCCGGTTAATCTGTCAGGCAAATACTATCATTTTGTGCCGTACAGCGTGGATGAGGAGACCGGCTATATCGACTATGACAAGGTGCTCGAGATCGCGAAGGAGTGCAAACCCAAACTGATCGTAGCGGGCGCGTCCGCCTATCCGCGCGAGATCAAGTTTGACCGGTTTGCCGAGATTGCCAAAGAGGTCGGGGCTTATCTGTTTGTAGATATGGCGCACATTGCGGGTCTGGTCGCGGCCGGGCTGCATCAGAGTCCGATCCCGTACGCCGACGTGGTGACCACCACCACCCATAAGACCCTGCGCGGTCCACGCGGCGGATTAATCCTCTGCCGTGACGAGGAGTTCGGCAAGCAGTTCAACAAAGCGATCTTCCCGGGCACCCAGGGCGGTCCGCTGATGCATATCATCGCGGCAAAGGCGATCAGCTTCGGAGAGGCGCTCCAGCCTTCGTTCAAAGAGTACCAGCAGCAGATTGTGAAAAATGCCGCCGCACTGGCCGACAGCCTGCTGAAAGAGGGATTCCGGCTTGTCTCGGGCGGCACCGACAACCACCTCATGCTGGTTGATCTGCGGGATATGGGCATCACCGGCAAAGAGCTTGAGAAACGGCTGGATGAGGTGTATATCACCGCCAACAAAAATGCGATTCCGAATGACCCGCAAAGCCCGTTCATCACGAGCGGTATCCGCGTTGGGACGCCGGCAGTTACCACCCGCGGCCTGAAAGAGGACGAGATGGCGCTAATCGCCAAATACATCCATATGACTGCGGTTGAGTTTGAGACCAAAGCGGACGAAATTCGTGCAGGCGTCACCGCGATCTGCGAGAAGTACCCGCTCTATACGGATTAAGAGAAAAGAGGGTGCCTTTTCCCAGGAAAAGGCACCCTCTATCATTTTCCCCTTTCTTAGATATGTGGCAGAGGTTCTTATCTTTCTGCGGGCGGCAGATAAGCGCGAAAAGCAGAGGGCAGGGGATATTCTTCCCGGAGCTGCCCCGGGTCTACCCACACCAGTGTTTCATTGGAGACCGCCTCCTCGACGGTGATCCGCAATCCACACATCTGCCATTCAACATGTGTGAAGATGTGTTTGGCTTCCCCAAGCGGCTGGACCCGGAGCGGTTCCAGCCCCCAGCCGCGTACGGCCGAGACCGCCTCCTCCTGTTCCACTGCGCCGGAAAGGGATGGGAGTTCCCACAGACCCGCCAGCAAACCTTTGGAAGGCCGCCGCCGAATCGCGATATGTTGGTCTCGCACCAGAAGCAAGATTGTGCGCTGTTCGATCCTGCGGGGCTTTTTCGCGGTCTTGACCGGCAGATCGAGCGCTGTCCCCTGTTTTCTGCCCTCGCATAATCCGTATACCGGGCAGTTCCTACAGTCCGGCATCCCGTTCGGGACGCAGACAGTTGCCCCCAGCTCCATCAGGCTTTGGTTAAACGTCCCCGGATCCTGCTTGGGCATCACTTCGCGCAGCGCGCTTTCGATCGAGCGGCGGGTTACCGGATCGGCAATGTCTGCATTGCTCGCGGTAATCCGGGAGATTACGCGCAATACATTTCCATCCACAGCTGGCTGCGCGATCCCATAAGAAATGGAGGCGATTGCTCCGGCAGTATATGGGCCGATCCCTGGCAACGAGAGAAGGGCGTCATAGTCGGCGGGAAGCTGACCGCCGTATTGTGTCACGATCTTCTGCGCCGCTTTTTGCAGGTTACGGGCGCGGTTATAGTAGCCGAGCCCTTCCCAGAGTTTCAAGAGCTGCTGTTCGGGGCAGCCGGCCAGCGCCTGGACATCTGGAAGCGTTTCGAGAAACCGCGCAAAATATCCCTTAACGGCTTCAACGCGGGTCTGTTGCAGCATGATCTCCGAAATCCAGACCCGATAGGGGGTGACTTCCCGCCGCCACGGAAGATCACGTTTGTTGGTCTGGTACCATTCGGTCAAAGGGCGGACGATCTCCTGAAGTTCCATCAGAGTTTCCTTGCCTTTCGGATCAGTTTTTCATAGACTGGGAGCATCACCGGTTCGCTGCAAAATTCCTGCAAGCGGTCGATCGGTATCCACCGCACCCCGCTGTTTTCATCCGGCTTGATCGTAAGCGGCAGGGTGTCGTCCGCTTCCAGCAGAAAAGCAAGCGAGAGATGCAGATGCGATGAAATGTATTGCCCGCGTTTGTAATGTCCGGGTACTGCCAGAAGATCAAGCGATGCGATGCCGGTGTCCAGAGGACGTATTCCGCGCACACCGGTCTCCTCTTCCGCTTCCCTCAATGCGACAGAAAGCTGGTCGGGTTCGCCGTCTGCATGGCCGCCTGTCCAGGACCAGCTTTTATAAATGTTATGATAGACCATCAGAGTATGGTCCTTAGCGGAGTTCAGAATCATTCCGGAGCCGGTGATATGCGCAAGCTCGCAGTCCCGGGTCAGAATCGTTTCCGGGAACCAGTTTGCCAGCGCAAGAAATCGCTCTCGGTCCAGTGCTTCCTGTTCGCAGCAGGGAAGATATGTCTGTATCTGTGTTAGAAAATCCATCTGTTCGCCACCCCAAATCGCCTCCTGTGTTTTTAGCGCCTCCTGTCGTTGTTGAGTCAGGCTGCGGATAGTTACAGAAAACAAAAAAACTGATATGCAATACAACATACCAGTTTTTTGGAGCGGGTTACGAGGTTCGAACTCGCTACCTCCACCTTGGCAAGGTGGCGCTCTACCAAATGAGCTAAACCCGCAATACAAAATTAAGAGAAAATGGCGACCCGGATGGGGCTCGAACCCACGACCTCTAGCGTGACAGGCTAGCGTTCTAACCAACTGAACTACCGGGCCGGATTAGAAAGATAAAAGCAATCCTGCACCACCCGTCAACCAACGGAACCACTCAGCCAGAAGATGCTTTCCTTACAACGTTTTATATCATACAGGATTTTTATTCAAATGTCAACAGATTTTTCTACATTTTTTAAGAACTTGCTAAAGAACCCGTATTCATGTTTTTAAAATGATTTTTGGCGCAACAAACTGGCTTCAAAATTTATTTAGAACCTGTATTCATAATCGGAGGATGTCGGATGGACGAGGCATTTTTTCACCCTGCAAGGCGAAAAAACGCAGACAATACTTTGTGTATTGCAAGGTTTTTCAACGCAGCAGGTCGGAAAAAGGCCCGTTCAGACGGCGTCAAACGGTTGTAAATACGGGTTCTTAGATACAAAAAGGCATCCAAATTATCTTTCAATAACTTGAATGCATTCTCGTTTCAAAATGGTGCGGCAGATGGGACTTGAACCCACACGCTCACGCACACGCCCCTCAAACGTGCCTGTCTGCCTATTCCAGCACTGCCGCGTCTTTTGACATTCAGTATGTTATCATATATTTTCCTTTTTGTCAATGGCAAAAACAAAAAATAATATCGAAATGTCTCAGATCGGATGGAAAAGCAGAACATGGATAAGCCGGACAAAAAAGCGCGGATTCTCTGCTATACTTGACAAGTTGACAGGATAGTGATATATTTGTATCTCACAAAGAGAAACGCTATGTCTTTTTGGGGGAATGAACCATGCCGGAAGAGGGAATCCGCGTCCTTTTTTGTAGGAGCGGCAGTTAAAATGGGAGAATTTGTATGTTGCCTAAAACAGTACCGGCAGCGCAAAGGATTAACACAGGAACAGCTAGCCGTATTGGTCGGGGTACGGAGAGAGACGATTATACGCTTGGAGTCGGGGAGATATAACCCGTCGCTCAAGCTTGCAATTTCGGTCTCCCGCGTCTTGGAAACGCCGATCGAGCTGCTGTTCCTTTTTGATTAAAGGGCCATTTTTCGGATGTTTTTGTACAGGAATTTACCGACATGGTATCGTTTACAGAAGGAATACCGCTGTGGTATAATAGCTTTAACAGCTATTATACATTGCTATGGCCAGAACCATCCGAGGGAGGACGCCTGTTCCTATTCCGATGGCGGGTTATGCCGATTTTTTATAGAGCTCCTTGTAGAATGGAGGGACTGAGATGAGCGAATTGAACGAAAAGATAAGACCAGTGGAAAATCCGGAGGGGATCAAGTCTGAACTACCTCTGCCGGTTAGGATGCCGATGCTGGTACTGCGTGGGCTGGTGCTCTATCCCCAGATGGTATTGCATTTTGATGTAGGGCGGGAGAAGTCGATCCTCGCACTCAATTCTGTGATGGGTACCGATCGGAGGATTTTCCTAGTCGCGCAGAAAAATATCCGTGACGATGAGCCAAAAGCAGACTCCATCTATAAGGTGGGCGTGGTTGCCGAAGTGCGGCAGATTATCAAATCGCAGGGCGGCACCTGGCGGGTATTGGTAGAAGGGGTTTATCGCGCCAAGGTCACCGAGGTGCTCACCGAAGAGCCTTACTTCGAAGGGACAGTCCTACCGTTCCCGCTAAAAACCGGGCGAAACCTGAAATCCGCCCTCTGCGACGCGCTGATGCGTACCGTAAAAGACCTGTTTGAAGAATATTGTTTCCTGATCCCGCGGATGCCAAAAGAACTGGTGATCAACGCGCTGGTCAGTGAGGACCCGGTGCATCTTGCCGAATACATAGCCGGCAATATGCAGATGGAGGTAGAGGACAAACAGACCATCCTTTCCCAGAGCGACCCGCTCAAGCGGCTGGAAATCCTGGCCCGCATCCTCGAAGAGGAGAACGATATCCTTTCGCTTGAGGCGGATATCCAGGAAAAGGTCAAAGGACAGGTGGACAAAAACCAGCGGGAATACTATCTGCGTGAGCAAATGAAAGCGATCTCGAGCGAGCTGGGAGAGGACGAGCTGCAAGACGAGGTGGACGACTACCTTTCCCGGATTGGGAAGCTCAAGCTGGACGAGGAGACGACCGAAAAGCTGACCAAAGAGGCCGAGCGCCTTGCGCGGTTGCCGGGCAACTCGAACGAAGCAGGGGTGATCCGGGGGTATCTGGACACGGTGCTGGACCTGCCGTGGAATAAGCGTACCACCGATAAGATCGATATCAAAAAGGCACAGGCGCTGCTTGACAAGGAGCACTATGGCCTGAAAAAGGTCAAAGAGCGGATCTTGGAGCTGCTTTCGGTGCGCAAGCTCGCGCCCGACATCAAAGGGCAGATCATCTGTCTGGTAGGGCCTCCGGGTGTCGGCAAAACCTCAATCGCCCGTTCGATTGCAAAATCGATGGGGCGCAAATACGTGCGGATTTCGCTGGGCGGCGTGCGGGATGAGAGTGATGTACGCGGCCACCGCAAGACCTACATTGGTGCAATGCCCGGACGGATTATGGCTGCGATGAAGCTGGCGGGCAGTTCCAATCCGCTGATGCTGCTCGATGAGGTCGACAAGCTGGGCAACGACTACCGGGGGGACCCGTCCGCGGCGCTGCTTGAGGTACTCGACGCAGAGCAGAACCACGCGTTCCGCGACCATTATATCGAAGTGCCGTTCGACCTTTCGGACGTGCTTTTTATCGCGACCGCGAATACTTTGAGCACCATCCCCGGCCCGCTCCGTGACCGGATGGAGGTCATTGAGCTGACCAGCTATACCCGTGAGGAAAAATTCCAGATTGCCAAGCACCATCTGCTGCCCAAGCAGATGAAGCGGCATGGCTTGACCGCGTCCAAAGCAAAGGTTGCGGACGATGCACTCTACGCTCTGATTGATAATTACACCCGTGAGGCCGGGGTCCGAAACCTGGAACGGGAGGTCGCCTCTCTGCTGCGCAAGTCGGCCAAACAGATCGTCGCAGGTGAATCTAAAAAGGTGGTCATCACCGACGAAAACATCACCGACTACCTGGGCCCCCGCAAGATGCGCCCCGAGCAGATTCAGGCATATGATGAAGTGGGCATGGTCAACGGGTTGGCATGGACCTCGGTGGGGGGCGAGATGCTACAGGTTGAAGTGGCGGTGCTCGATGGGAGCGGCAAGATCGAGCTGACCGGTTCGCTCGGCGATGTGATGAAGGAATCTGCGCGCGCCGCAGTCAGTTTCATCCGCGCCCACTGGGAGAATTATGGGGTTGAACACGACTTCTACAAAACAAAGGATATCCACATCCACGTCCCAGAAGGGGCGGTCCCAAAAGACGGCCCCTCGGCGGGTGTCACCATCACCACTGCGCTGGTTTCCGCGCTCTCGGACATTCCGGTGCATCGGGATGTTGCAATGACCGGCGAGGTGACTTTGCGCGGACGGGTGCTGGCGATCGGCGGGCTGAAGGAAAAGACGATGGCCGCCTACCGCGCCGGGATCAAAACGGTCGTGATCCCCAAGGAGAACGAGCCGGATCTCGCGGAGATCGACGAGGTGGTACGCGAGCATCTGCGGTTTGTCCCGGCCGAGCGGATTGATACGGTGATCGAAACGGCGCTGGTGAAAAAACCGACGCCCCGGATTAGTGCGCCCGCGCTCGACGCGCTTGGCCAAAAGCCAGCGCCCGACCTGCCCGCGAATACGCCGATCCCGCAGTGAGGAGGAAAGATGAACTACCATAATGTGACATTTGAGGCGAGCTATG
>JAETRV010000137.1 GCA_021770005.1 Anaerotruncus sp.
CCGTGGGGCGAGGTGCAGAGCTGTGAAACCCTCTGTCCGGGGGTGTTTCTGGTATCTACCGCCAGCCACGGCGGAACGATGGTGGCAAACGAGGTAGCCGCCGTCCTCTCCCCAGCAGCGAAAAAGTGCGGCTTCAAGGACAAGGGCTATATCTGCTATGAGGAGGACGCGCAGGAAAGCGTAGTGCTCCGGGAGCTGCTGGATAAAAAGCTGTGGAACATCCCTGACCGCATTAAGGACAAAGAGCAGTTTGAAGAAAACCTCAACCAGTCCATCCGGCAGTATAACCCTGAATACTGGCGGGCAAGGCAGAGCGGACGAGAAGCCGCCGAAGCCGCCCGCAGTACAGCCCCGGCCAAAGAGGCCGCAAGATAACCTCGGGCCATGCTGGCCCGAAGCAGTGAAGGAGGTGTACCCAAATGGCCTATGTGCCAGTACCAAAAGACCTTTCCAAAATCAAGACAAAGCTGGCCTTCAATCTGACGAAGCGCCAGCTTGTTTGTTTTTCCGGCGCAGCGGCGGTGGGGCTCCCGGCCTACCTGCTTTCCCGTGACAGTATCGGGAACAGCGCCGCCATGTTCCTGATGATCGGCCTCATGCTCCCGTTCTTCTTTCTGGCTATGTATGAGCGGGACGGCCTGCCGTTGGAAAAAGTGCTGAAAAACATCATCCGCACCCGGTTCCTCTATCCCCGTGTGCGGCCTTACAAAACCGAAAACTTCTATGCGCTGCTTAGCGCCAGAAAGGAGGCGCAGCCGATTGCGAAACAGCAGAAGGGCCGGAAAGCCCGCAGGCAGAAAGCCTGAAAAGCAGGGCCTTACCGGTCTGTTCACAAAGGGAAAGAACATTCCCACCACCGCCCAGCAGACCCTCCCCTACCGGGAAATGTACCGGGATGGGGTGTGCCGGGTAGCGGACCGCTATTACACCAAAACCATTGAATACGAGGATATCAACTACCAGCTCGCACAGTCCGAAGATCAGGCGGCCATCTTTGACGGGTGGAGCGCCTGCCTCAACTACTTTGACAGCAGCCTTCCGTTCCAGCTTTCCTTCCTCAACCACCGGAGCCGCCCGGGCAGCCGGTACAGCGTGAACATCCCCATGCAGGATGACGATTACAACAGCGTCCGGTGTGAGTATGTGGAAATGCTGGAAAACCAGATCGCCAAAAGCAACAACGGCATTGTCCGCACAAAGCTCCTGACCTTCGG
>JAETRV010000062.1 GCA_021770005.1 Anaerotruncus sp.
ACCAAAACAACGCCCTTCGCTTCTCGGCTGCGCCGAAGCGCGCTTGCGCGCGACGCTCGGGCAGGATGCGCCCCACAAGAGGGGCGGCAGTGCCCCCCTCTTGTGAGAACTCCCCCAGCAAGCTTTGCGCTCCGACCGGTTAGAGCACCCGGCTCGGAAGGCGAGAACAGATAGAGCCGCCCTGCTTCCGAAGGGAGGGGCACACGGGGAGGGGTCGCTGACCCCTCGCCCGCGACTGCGAGCCGCAGCGAGCGTTTCGAGGCCAACCGCCGCAGGCGGCTCTTAGGCCGAGATGCAGCCCGCAAGGGGCGTCGCGGCATAGCCGCGCTTCGGGCTGAAAGCCCGAGAAGACCTGAGGAAGGCGCGAGCGCCTGTCCGTTTGGTCAGGGGCCAAACGGACGCTGCCGTAAGGTGCTGCACCGCTGCACTTTAACCCCTGGCCCGCTGTTCGGAAAAATAGCCATAGGCGGCGTGGTAGGCGTAGGGAATGCGGCCATACGGGCTGCCGTTGCGGTTTTTGAGGAGGACCAGCTCGACCTGGCGGGGGCTGCGGGACTTGGCAGCATTGACGTCGAACCCCGGCTCCCCTGCCCCGGCGAGCTGAAGCCCCAAGAGGACGTCCGAGCTATACTCGACCGCGCCGCTCTCCTTGAACGCCTCCATTGAGACAGCGCTGCGGTAGTTTTCGCGGTTAAACGAGGAGATTGCCACGACCGGGAGATCAAAGTCCCGGCTGATCCGCTTCAGCTCGACCACCGCGCGGTCGGTGTTCTGCTTGTCGCTCGCGCGGGGGTCGGCGGGCTTGAGGATTTGCAGGTAATCGACCATCACCACCGGCCTCTTCCCCCGCATCCGCAGATGCTGCCGCACCTCCTCGCGCACCTCCTGTGCGCCGATCTCGGCGATCCCCTCCCGGATGAACAGGCAGCCCGCGGCCTTGCGGTAAGCCTCGACCGACCGGTTGAGCAGCACCGCACGCCCGGCCGGAAGCTGGTTCTGCATCCGCAAAACCTGGCGCGCGGTGAACGCGTCCTCCCGCGCGGCCGAGGGGTCCAACCGCCAGCTGGTGCGGGAAATCCCCTTGGCCACCAGCTCGAGACGGCTCATCTCGAGCGAGAAAAACAGCACATCGGTGCCGTGTGAGGCGATATGCTCGGCAATCTGCAACAGGTAGGAGGTCTTCCCCAGTGACGAGATCGCCCCCAGCACGTAAAGCCCCGCATAGAACCCCCCGTCCAACAGCTGGTCAAGCGCCCGGAACCCGGTCGGTTCCGCCTGCCGGCTCCCCAGCCGGATTGCCGCGTCCAGCAGCTCGGACACCGCGTCCGCCGCGCTCGTGTGCGCGTAGGCCATCCGGTCGGCATCCGCCGCCTGCATCAGCCGCTCTTCCAGCGCCGCGCGGTCACGTACCAAAAGCTCGTTTACGTCTTTGACCGTCTCGGGCAGCAACAGCTCTCCACAGGAAAGCCCCAGAGCTTCCAGGCCCTCCCGCAGTTCCCGGTTCATCCGCTGGCCGGCCTCGTCCCGGTCGCCCGCCACAATGAACCGGTAGCCGTTGGCCGCGGACGGGTTTTCCGCGCAGAGGTTCAGGAACCGCCGCACATTCCCCGCGCCGCAGAGCGCCACCGCATGGCGTCCGCACGCCTCGACCGACAGCGCGTCGAACACCGCTTCGGTCACAAAAAGCTCGCCGCCCTGCCCCTCCCCTTTGAGGTAATCGGCCCCGAACAGGCCCATTGCGCCGGTGCTGTTTTTGTACCGCGGCTGCACCCCGTCCCGGGTCGCGCGGGCACAGTAGCAGGTGCATTTCCCGTCCTCAAACAGCGGCAGATACGCCCGCCCGTCCCGCTCAAACAGCCGGTAACGCGCGCAGAGTTCCGCCGGGATTCCGCGTGCCGCGAAGTAGGGCCCGCCCGTCCCATATGCCGCAACCGACTCTTCCACCATGCCGGTGTAGTCGGCTGGCGGGGGCGGTGCGGGCGCTTTTTTTTCTGGACTGCTCCGCCCTACTGCCGCCGGTTTTCCGGGCGCTGGTTCGGTGCGTCCGAACCCCTCCGGGAACGGGATTCCGAAGATTTCACACGCCTTTTTGACCTGCCTCGGGAAACTGTCGCAGTCGGGGTAATCCATCGCAATCAGCTCAAAAATGTCGTAGCTTTTCCCGCATCCAAAACAGTGCAGGCGCTGGGTCTTTTGGTGGTAGCTCATGCTCGGGGTGGAGTCCCGGTGGTCGGGGTTGATGCACCGGATTAGGCGGTTGCGCCGCCCCCCGACCACGATCCGTTTCTGTGCCATGTATTCGGGCAGCAGCGCCCGTAGTTCCTGTATCAGTGATTCATGCGTCCTCATCTTGCAATTCTCCCTCTCTTCGCTTTTCCTATTGTACCAGATTCCCTCCTTTTTCGCAAACCTCCCTGCGGAGCTATGGGCGCATGTTGTTTTGGAATCCCGACCAAAACAACGCCCGTCGCTTCTCGGCTGACGCCGAAGCGCGCTTACGCGCGACGCTCGGGCAAGATGCGCCCCACAAGAGGGGCGGCAGTGCCCCCCTCTTGTGAGAACTCCCCCTCCGGGCTGGTTGCTTTGTCTGTTCCCCTATTCTGCGCGGCTTCGGGGCTTGGGGGCAGAAGAGGGTGCAAGTCATCCTTGAGCATATATTAGCACACCTACTCGATACGATATTTTAAAATAGATTTTAACATATATTTAGAAATGTACTTTCTATTATATTCACTAATGTATTTACGAATAGATATACTTATGCATTTTTATTTCTATTAACAAATAGAAAAGCAAGTCTGTTTGTTTTCCTATTCGTAATTCTATTTTAAATTCTATTCGTTAATCGATATACAAATAGATTTTAGAATCTATTTATTTATAGATTTACACATCTATTTATTCATCTATTTATGCATAGATTCGTGAATCTATTTTTGAATCGAATTGCAAATAGATGCTTGCATCTATTTGCAATGATGTGATATAATATAAAATAAAAGATATGAAAAAATAGGATTGTGATCCTATTCGGAGGTATATGCATGAAGATATTAACCTTTGGCACCCTCAAAGGCGGCGTGGGAAAAACCATGCTCTGTTTCAATATTGGGGGGATTCTCTCCCAGCTCGACTACAAGGTCCTAGTGATCGACGGCGACCTACAGGGCAACCTCACCAACAACATGGGCATCGACCGCACCCGCGAGGGCCTGCTCACCACCTATGACATCTACAATATCGACGAGCAGCAGCCCGACCCGGAAGCGCTGGTCTACCGCTCGCCAATCGACCGCCTGCCCAATCTCGACATGATCGCCGGGTCGATCTTCCTGCACAAGGCCGAACTGAAGATCGCGTCGGTGGCCGGGCGGGAGCAGATTCTGTCCAACTATCTGAACGACCACCGCGATTTTTTCGAGCAGTACGACTATCTGCTGATCGACACCAACCCCAGCATGTCGATCGTCAATCAGAACGCATTCCTCGCCGCGGACGCAATCCTGCTGGTGAGCGACGTCTCGATGAACGCCATCGAAGGCGCACAGCTTTTCATCGCGCTTTGGGAGGACGCCCGCAAGCGGCTGCGCCGGGAGGACAACATCCGCGGCTTCATCATCAACGATTACGACGCCCGCAACAAAATCTCTGCCGACTTCCTCGAATACCTCAAAACTTCCCCCGATACCGCCGACCTACGCGAACTGCTCTTCGAGACGATCATCCCGCGCAATGTGCGGATCACCGAAAGCGAACTGGCCGCCCTGCCCATCTCGATCTATGACCTGCGTTCCAAAGGTTGCGACGCCATTGCTTCACTTGTCGACGAAATGCTCGCGCGCCACATTATATAATGGAATTGGGCGCATGTTCTTTTGGATTCCAGGGCGCATGTTGTTTTGGATTCCCGACCAAAACAACGGGGGAGAGGGTGCCGCCTATCGGCGGCAGGGGATGCGGGGAGTCCGCCCCCGCACGGCGGGTCCCTTTTCGGATGCACGAAAAGGGACCAAAAGTGCACGTAAGGGGAGGACCCCTTACGTATCCCCCCTGCCCCCAGACGAAGCGCTCATGCTCAAGGCTGACTTGCACCCTCTTCCGCCCCCAAGCGCCAAAGCCGCGCAGAATAGGGAAAAATGGTCGAGCACCGACGTGGAGGCGTTTTGCTTCTAGCCCGGGTCGAGTGAGCAGGGGTTGTCTGGCCAAAAAAAGAGGCCGAGGCGAGCGCTGACATGCGCGTCGTTTCCGCCCAGCTCGGGTCGGGCAGTTTTCCGGGGAGTTCCATAAGAGGGGTGGAACCCCTCTTATGTGTGCTTTTTATCTTGCTTTTTGCACAAGCAAAAAACAAGACGCCCGTCCGTGCGGGAACGGACACCCTCTGCCGCCATAAGGCGGCACTCTTAATAAAAAAGGCAACGTGCTGCGCAGCTGCACATATAAACACATCTATTCGTTTTTACATTTATTCATCTATTCGCGAATGTATTCACGGAGGTATTAGAAGTTATGGCAAACAAATTTACCAAAAGCGTCCTCGAACGGCAGGCCAAAGAGATGAAAGCGCGTTCATCCAAACCCGCGGAAGAGGGGAGCCGCCCAGCGGTACCGGCAGCACCGGCCACCGCCGTCCCCACTGCGCCGGTAGAACCCGCCCCAGCGGAACCACAGCCCCCGATCCAGACCGAGCAACCCGAACCCATCCCGGCCGCATCCGGGACAACCCCCCCGGCCGACCTGCCAATACCGGCAGAACCGGCAGCGCCAATCCCCAGCCCAGCCCCGGAAGTCCCGGCAGGGGAGGGAGGCGCAAAACCGCGCGCCACCCGCAAAGCCGCCGCTCCGCTGCCCGACCTCACCGCCTTCATCGTGCGGGACGAAGGCCGCAGCGCCAAAAACAAAACCTTCTATCTGGATGAGGCGGTCATCGACGCGCTGCACCGCGCCGCGGTCGCCCAAAAGATCACCGACAGCAAACTCGTCAACGACATCCTCAAGAAGATTTTGGAGGTCTGATGTAAAGGAAAACGCCTTTCCGATTTGGACGGTACCTACTAACCGAAACTGGGTACCTTTCTCATTTTCAAATCCCTGTTTTTTTAAATTAACACCGGATTCCTTTGATTTTCTCCGGATTTCAAACAATTCTGTTTTTTATCCATTCCCGTCGGTTTTGCAAGTTTTTACGCTCTGTAATCTTTTGGACGGTACCACTAACCGAAACTGGGTACCTTTCCAAATTTTATTTTCATTTATCCTCTTCTCTCTCTTAATCTCTTCTGATTGCTCCTTATTTTGTCGAAATTCACCATCTCCAAAAAATAGCCCGCCGCATAAAAGGGATTTACCTGATGTATATAACCTTACCCTGTCCGTAAAAAAAATCTATACGATCCCCACCCGTAACCGCCCTCCGCGGACGGTACACAAATCCAGTGCACAACTAACCAAAACTGGGTACCATTCTATTTTCTATCTCCTGTTTATCCGCTGATTCCTTTTGTTTTCTCGTGATTTCTTCGATTTTCATAGAAATTTAAAATACTGCGATTTTTCTCGAAATCTTTCCGAAAACACGCATATTTTGCGGGAAATTGGGCAACCAGGCAACCCAACAGCCCATTCCGCAGAACCAAAGGAACCACTAACCGAAACTGGGTACCATAAAAGATAAATTTCCCGAAATCTCCGAATTTCAAAAGATTACGCCGGATTTCTCTCGTTTTCATCGGATACAAAACCGGCAAAACAACCGCTGCCTTCGCCCCAAGAAACAGCACAAATCCAAACACCAACCGGTTCTGCCCACCATGCAAACCAAAACTGGGTACCCTACTAACCGAATCTGCCAATCTTGCAAACCGGAACTGGGTACCTTGCAAAAATCCTAACAATATGATAAACTCCCATCAAAAGCCAATTTCCGGCCCTAATTCCCGTCAGAAAAAATCCCTGTATGTACTGTATGTTATGTACGTACTATATAAGACCTGCTGTTTCGGTCAGGCTTCCGAAACGGCAAAGAGCAAGCAAGAACCTTTTAACGCTCCCATCCATTCTTCCCTCCAATCAATAGCGGACGTTTGATGCCAAACCAAAACAACACCCGTCACCGCTCGATCTTTCGAGTCGAGTGCTTAACCCGTTTCCTGCAATCTATGTAAATTCGGTTGCCTGGGGGCGAAATAGGGTGCAAGTCAGCCTTGAGCATGAGCGCTTCGCCTGGGGGCGCGGGGGATCCATAAGGGGGTTCCCCCTTATGTGTGCTTTTTATCTTGCTTTTTGCACAAGCAAAAAACAAGCCGTCCGCCCGGACGGGACCGGGCGTCTCGTGCCGCTTGCGGCACACTTCTTAAAAAGGTAACGTGCTGCATCGCTGCACAGGAAGAACCCCAAGCCGGGGCAAAAATAGACGAAACTTTAAATAAGGACGATCTTTATGCTACTAAGTTTAGAGAATGCAACCAAGATGTTTGCGGAAAAAATCATCTTTATGGGGGTTAACCTCAAGATCGAAGAGGGGGACCGAATCGGCCTTGTCGGGGTCAACGGCGCAGGCAAGTCCACCCTCTTAAATGTACTTGAGGGGTCACTCCCCCTCGAGCAGGGGGAACGCGCCGCCCGCACCGGGCTCTCTCTCGGGTTCCTCCGGCAGGACAGCGGCCTCGATGGGGAAAACACCATCTGGGAGGAGATGCGCAATGTATTCCGCCCGCTGCTCGACGCACAGGCCCAGTCCAAGCGGATTGCCGCCCAGATGGGGCAGTATACCGACCATTCCGACCCCGATTACCGCGCTCTCTCGGAAGAATACACCCGTCTACAAAGCTACTTCGAGGTCAACGAGGGGTACAACATCGACGTCAAAATCCGCACCATCCTCAATGGCATGGGGTTTGCCGATAAGGATACCGCTACCCCTTGTTCTACCCTATCAGGCGGGGAGAAAACCCGGCTCGCGCTCGCGCGGCTGCTCCTCTCAGACCCCGAACTGCTCATGCTGGACGAGCCCACCAACCACCTCGACTTCGCAACCCTGCAATGGCTGGAAACCTACCTGCAATCCTACCGCGGCGCAATCGTGGTCGTTTCGCACGACCGCTACTTCCTTGACCAGCTCTGCAACCGCATCTGGGAGGTCGCCCATCTGCGGGTCACCCCCTATAAAGGGAACTACACCAAATACATGCACACCCGTGAGCTGCTCTACGAGCGCCAGCTGAAAGAATATGAGATGTACCAGCAGCGGGTGACCAAGCTTTCCGACTTCGTTGCCCGCAACAAGGTGCGCGCCTCCACCGCCGCACTTGCCCGCAGCCGCGAAAAGGAGCTGGAACGGATGGAGCCGGTCCGGCAGCCCCCGAAACCCCTCAACCCCGCGCGGATCTCGTTCCTCTTCGAGCGGGACCCTGTAAAGGATGTCTTGCATGTCGAGGGGCTTTCCCTGCGCGCGGGCGGCGACCCAGCCGGGCGCCTGCTCTGTGCCGGCGCTTGCTTCGACCTACTGCGCGGGGAAAAGGTCGCGCTGGTCGGCTCCAACGGGGTCGGTAAGTCCACCTTCCTGAAAGCCCTGATTGGGGAGCTGCGCCCCGAAGCCGGGCGGATCCAGTGGGGGCGGAATGTCAGCGCGTCCTATTTCGAACAGGGGCAGGTCGGGCTTTCCGGTTATAAAACCGTCATCCAGGAGCTTTGGGACCGGTACCCCCAATCCCGCGAGCAGGAGCTGCGCAACCTGCTGGGCGGGCTGCTCTTCTCGGGGGAGACGATCTATAAACGGGTGGACATGCTCTCGGGCGGCGAAAAAGCCCGGCTCAAGTTCGCCATCATGATGTATGAAGAGGGGAACGTCCTTTTGCTCGACGAGCCCACCAACCATCTCGACCTCGCCACCAAAGAGGCGCTCGACCGCGCGTTGATCGCGTATGAGGGGACCATCCTCACCGTCTCGCATGACCGCTACCTCCTGAGCCGGATGCCCAGCCGGATCGTTGAGATGCACCCCGAGGGGTTTGTCTCCTACCAGGGTGGGTACGAGGAATATCTCGCGCAGCGCAAGGCCGCCGAGTCGGCACAGGCAGCCGCCCAAGCCGCGGACACCCCCGCCAGCTCGGATGCCGGGGCGGAGAGCGGCAAAGCCGCCACCGAATATCACCGCACGAAAAAACAGCGCGCGGAAGCTGCCGCACGCAAAAAACGCCTGTTTGAGGTGGAGCAGGAGATCAGCGACCTCGAAGCCCAAATCCAGTTTGAGCAGGACCGGCTTTCCGATCCCGAAGTTTCCCGCGATTACCAGAAGGTCACCGAGCTTTGCGCCAACATCGACCAGATGCGGGCCACCCTCGCCGAGCGCATGGATGAGTGGGCCAACCTTTCGGAATGAAAACAGGAGGGGAAAAATCCCCTCCTGTTTTTCTCCCCTTTTTCAGAAGAATGCCGCTTGCGACACACTTCTTTTTCATTGCTTGACAACGCCCGAATTGCGGGATATAATAGAAACAGAAGGGCGCTGCGACAAGCGGTTGACCCGACTTAGTGAAAAATTTCATGAGAAACCGTCACTTGGCCGAGTGGCGGTTTCTGCCTTTTATCCTTATTGTTACGGTATATCCGAAGATATGTAACGTGATGGTAATTGGCATTGCCTCACCCCCTTCCGGGTGGTGTGGCCAACCGCCTGCCGTTGTTGCAGCGCCTGTCCTTATTTTACCATGGAGGGACTTTCCAGTCAAGAACAGGAGGGGATTTTTCCCCTCCTGTTTTTCTCCCCTTTTTTCATTAAGAATACCGCCGATTGGCGGTATGGGATGCGGGGAGTTCGGCCCCGCACGCCGAGTCCCTTTTCGGATGCACGAAAAGGGACCAAAAGTGCACGTAAGGGGAGAACCCCTTACGTATCCCCCACGCCCCCAGGCGAAGCGCTCATGCTCAAGGCTGTTAGGCGCATGTTGTTTTGGGTTCCCGACCAAAACAACGCCCTCGCTGCTCGGCTGACGCCGAAGCGCGCTCGCGCGCGACGCTCGGGCAAGATGCGCCTCACAAGAGGGGCGGCAGTGCCCCCCTCTTGTGAGAACTCCCCCGGCAAGCTGGGTGGAAATGAAAAACGGGCGCTTGACAATGTCCGGATTGCGGGATATAATAGAAACAAGAAAAGGTGCTGTCGGCAGACGGTCAGCCCCTTTAAGTTAACGGAAATAACCGCGCAACTTTGCTAGGGTGGCGGTTATTTCTTTTTTGTTGCGTCTAAAACAAGAGCAACAACGCCTAGGGGCAGCGTCCGTTTGGCCCCTGACCAAACGGACAGGCGCAAGGCGCCTTCCTCGGGTCTT
>JAETRV010000138.1 GCA_021770005.1 Anaerotruncus sp.
CTGTTCGATATTGTGGAAACCGCAGGGCTCGGCGTCAAAAATATGATCGTCTGGAACAAAAAGAGCCCCGGCATGGGTATGGGCTGGAGGACGCAGCACGAGCTCGTCATGTTCGCACACCGGACAAAACCGAAGTGGGATAACCACAAGGGCTACGGCAACGTGCTGGAAGCCACGCGCTCCGGGAATGAGCTTCACCCGACGCAGAAACCCGTCGAAATACTGGAGAAGCTGCTGGACAATACCCAGTGGGCTGAGGGAGTGCTCGACACGTTCGGAGGATCAGGCACGACGCTGATCGCGGCCGAGAGTGTCGGGCAAGCGTCGTATATCATGGAAATGGAGCCCGGCTTCGTGGACGTAATCGTGCGCCGGTACATCAAGGCAACCGGCAAAACGACCGGGATCCGGCTATTCAGGAAAGGCAAGGAGCTGGCCCGTGAGCAATTCGAGGAAATGTTCGCGGAATAACAGCAAAAAGGAGGTGGAACCCATGAGCCAGACCAAGAAGCCAAAGGAAACAGACGAGGTAAAGAAAAAGCTGGAGCACTACGCGACCTATCAGCGCCGGATCGACAACCTGATCGAGCGGCTGGAGTATCTGGAGTCCACCATGGGCTCCGCTTCCACTCCGAACCTCTCCGGCCTGCCGAGCGGAGGCGGCGACGGATCCAGCAAGACCGAGCGGCAAGTCCTCAAAAAGCTGGATCTCGAACAGCAGATCCGGGACATGATCGCGGCCGAGGCTGCGGAGCGCAAAGAACTGGAGGCTATGATCGCCCTCATGGAAAAGCCCGACGAGCAGACCGTCATAGAAATGCGGTACCTCGACGGCGCAAAGTGGTGGGCGATCAGCGCCGCACTATATGGAAACGAGGCAGACTACGACGAGCACGAAAAGCGATACCTGAAAAGGACATTCAAAATCCACGGATCGGCTCTGCAAAGCCTCGCAAGGATAGACAAGGCACAAACACCCGCCGAAGAATAGAAAGGCCCGCCACGGGGCGCACACGCGCTCAGGCGGGCTCTTTTTTTGCCCTCTCCAACCGTCCGGGGGACAAAAGGGGATAAAAAGGGATAAAAGGGGATAAACCCATGTGGTAGTCTATAAAATAGCGAAAGCCGTCTGGAGAGCACTCACGCCTCTGGGCGGCTTTTCACATGCACCAGAAAGGAGGCCAGCCGCATGAGCGACCTATTCAACGCAGG
>JAETRV010000013.1 GCA_021770005.1 Anaerotruncus sp.
TGGTTTTTACCAGATGTGCCACCTAGTAGACGGTAAAATCCATATCCTTTTCCAGGGTTATCAAAGTCAAAAGTGTCTCCGTCATAGAGTATCCACGGCGCCTTATTTGACTATGGAACGGATTTAGATAGGTAAATGTGGTGCCACCTATTTTTCTAAAGCCACTGATTTCGTCAACCAAACAAATCAAAAAATTATGAAAGGAAGATTGAATTGGATTATAAGTATAGTTGCGTCGTCGATGCGGACAACCTCTATAAAACGTTTGTCCTCGTCTATCTGGAGCCGGGAGAGGGCGGCGAAATAAGAGAGACCATATCGGGCTATGAGCTTGCGGAGGGTGAACACCTGTTGGAAGTCAGCCCTCCGTCTAACCTGGTGAAACCTCGCTGGGACGGCGAAGCATGGGAAGAGGCAGCGACTGCCGAAGAGATTGAAGCATGGAAACAGGAAAATCCGACAGAGGAGATGGGATCGCCTTCTCCGTCTCCTCTGGAAGTGTTGCAGGCAGAAAACAGCCTGCTCCGGGCACAGATCACAGCGGCCAGCAGCCGCCAGGATTTCTTGGAGGACTGTATAGCTGAAATGGCTGTGCAGGTGTATAACGCATGATAGCCGCATTTCAGCGGTTACATAAATTTTTAAGCCGAAAGGCAGAAAGGATGTTATTGATGATGGCTATGTTCTTTGCACAGAGGGTAATCCTTGGGAAAACAGCATTTTCGGAGGTTCCGGCAGCATTGAAGCAGACTTGTGCGGAGGTGTTGATTGAAAGCGGTCTGCTGGAGCTTGTACCGGTCAGCTTTGGCGGCACAGCGGAGGAATGAGGGACAAGCCGCCCGTAAGGGCGGCAATGTTTGAGAAGCAGCATACAGGGAGTGGACGCATATGGACGCCAAACAGGAACTGGTTGGCGCGCTCGTAGAAGCCGGGCTATCCTCGGAGCAAGCGCAGAAACTGGTGCAGCCCTATCAAATATCCTGTCGGGATGGATCTGACTGGGGAGACCTGAAAAAGCAAATTTCGGCGTTCCTTGCGGCGAAGCGGATTGATGGATTATCGGCCAGGACGATTGAAAACTACCGGTACACATTGGGAGTTTTTGCGGGACAGGTAGACCGAGCGGTGACCAAGATCACAGTGGACGATCTGCGGGAGTACATCTCCTATCTGTCGGAGATACGCGGACTGCGGGACGGAAGTCTGTTGACCCACATCAACACCCTGCGCAGCTTCTTCAGCTGGCTGACAGTTGAAGGCGTCATTCGTAGGAATCCTATGCTCAAGATCAAGTCCCCCAGACTGGATCGCGCCCGGTCGCGGCACGCATTGTCCCAGGAGCAGTTGGAACGGCTGCGGGATGCCTGCAAAACCTATAAAGAGCGGGCGCTGGTAGAGTTCCTTGTGTCTTCTGGATGCCGCTTGAGCGAGGTGTCCGGAATCCGGATGGAGGATGTCAACTGGCGGGATCGGAGTGTGATCGTACATGGCAAGGGCAACAAGAGCCGCAAGGTCTATTTCAGTGTCAGGGCCAAGCTGATGCTGGAGGAGCATATCTCCCGGCGCAAGGGTGGGGATGCCTTGTTTGTAAGCGTCAAGACACCGTACCCAGCCATGCAGCCGCGGGCAATCCAACGAGCGCTCGGGCTGATCGGCGACCGGATGGGTCTGCACGTCCATCCGCACCTGCTGCGCCACACCTTTGCGACGATGGCGCTTGCAGGAGGTATGGATATCACAGTGATCCAGCGGCTTTTGGGCCATGAGGACACCAAGACAACCCTCATCTATGCGGAGCTGTCACAACGGACAGTGCAGTATGAGTACGAGCGAATCATAGCGTAAATCAGCTGGAGCAAAAAAGTTCCTGGAGATGTGTAATAAAACCGCACATCTCTAGGAATCGGGTGGATAAAGTGAAAGGACTTTTCGAAAAGAGGTGGTAAATGTGGACACATCGGTCATTTCGCGGGCCGAACACGATGAGTTTTGCCGGAGGCTTGAGGCAGAGCATAAGCGTTTGGCAGCCGAGGACAACCGGCAGAACCATCGGATCGACACACTGGAAGAGAAGGTGGAGCAGATCGGCGCACTGGTTACATCGGTGGAAAAGCTGGCTCTGAACATGGAGATCATGGCGAACGAGCTGAAGCAGCAGGGCGAACGGCTGGAAAGCCTGGAGGCGCGCGACGGGGAGAACTGGCGCAAGGCGGTCGGGCACATCGTCACCATTGTGATCGGGGCTGTGATCGGCTTTATCTGCACCAGAATTGGACTGTGAAGGAAAGGAGAGAACGACAGATGAATGTGCAGGAGTTTATGCGTATCGTGATCTATCTCTGCGCACTGATGCTTGGAGGCCTGGCCTTGTGGTATCGGGGCAATGCTAAGATCAGCGGACGGGTGGCCGCGCTGATCCGGCGGGCCGAAGAGTTGTACAGCGACCTAACCAATGCAGGAGGGATGAAATTCGAGTGGGTGGTCGGGCAGCTCTATGGGCTGATCCCACTTGCAGTGAGGCCGTTTGTGCCGCGCAGTCTGATCGAACAGATTGTACAGACCACCTTTGACGCGATTGAGGGATATGCCAAGATGCAGTTGGACAGGCTGACGGGCAGCAGTCAAGAGATGGGGCAGGGCAAGGACTGTGAGGTGTTAAGATGAGCCAGAGGTTGACGCTGCCGTTTAAGGACATGTGTATCACTGCGGGATATAAACATCCGCAATATCTCAAAGAGTGGGGCTGGCCCCATTATGGCGTGGACTGCTACGATCCCAATACCCATGATGTACTCGCTCTGGGAGATGGTGAGGTGATCGTTGCCGGGCAGGACGGCCCCACGCTGACTGGCAAATTGTCCCGGCTAGGCATGGTGACAGTGCTTGTCTACCGAGATGTGCTCTGCAATGATGGTAAAGTGAGGGACTTGACCGCCCGCACCTACCACCATGCAAGCGTCAAGATTAAGGCAGGGGACAAGGTGCGGCGCGGGCAGGTAATTGCTCAGTATGGCAATACCGGGGCCAACACCAGCGGCCCGCATCTGCATATTGAGCTGGACACCGACACCAAATACCCCACCCTCGCGCCCGGTGTATCGGTGACAGCCAGCAACCGGATCATCAACACAAAGGCAGAGTACGCCAGGGCGGGAGGGCTGTCCGACAGCACAATCAATCCGGCCAAGGTCTGGTTTATCGGAGATGGACAGAGCATCGCCGGAGCAGTGGGGAGCTGGTGTGCCCAGAGCGACTTGGCAGTGCCTAAGCTGCTCGGAGAGACGCAGGAGCAGCCGGATTACAAGGTCATGTATGAGGACCTCAAAGACCGCTATGAAAGATTACATAGCGGTCTTGAAGCATTACTGAAATGAGAGAAAAGCCTGTACTATTGGGGTACAGGCTTTTTATTCTTAGACCTTTTTTACTGTTTATATAAATGCTATCTAATCTTCAATTCCACTGAAAACAGAGCCATCTACCTGACTTCATAATTCCGACAGTTGCGTATCTAAGCACCTTTATTATCTTTAGCTATTTTTTCAGAAATATCATATGCGATCACATTGTAAACCCATTTCTTACCTTTATTTCTTGTCGCAATATTTGATATTATAATCATAAGCACTAAAAATTTAATATAGCATGCGTTAAACTCGACGGTTTTAGATGTCTTGCATAATAAAACATAAATTATCAGTATATTAATTGATGATATAAAAATATCTCTGCACAATCTAAAGTCCTTTGCTGAAGTCGTAATCATTTCCACATCCCTATGCTGGTGATATATATGATACCACTGTTGGTTTTGAAAAGCACTTCTTTCCCTTTTATCTTGTGGCATTTGCGAATAAATATTTTCATAATATTTTTCCACATCAGCGTTTGAGAATCTCATATCATTTTTTACTTTTTTTATAGTATCAAAGATAGTTTGTCCTGGCTCACTAGTCAACAAAAACACCAATCTTCTTTTTAAATCACTTCCATAAAACGAGTCGAGGGCGAAAACGAAAGCATAAATTGATGAGGAAACAATGGAAATATTCAACAAATTTGCAATCAGCTGTAATACATTAGGGTTTTCTTTATCGATAATACTGTTAATTCCATTAACTGCAATAAAATAAATTAAAATAGTTGCTATAACATAGCCTTTTAATTCTTTGTCCCTATAATTTTTCATGATAAAAATTCCCCTCCGCATTCTCTGGAAGATATTTCAGAGCAACAAGAAGATCTCCTATCATGTAACCTTGATCCGAATAGTATTTACGTAACCCTTTTTCGAAGTACGCCATCGAACAAATAGCACCAGATTCTTTTTCGAGTTTTTTGAGAAGTTTTTTTCCTATTTTTTGTCCCCGATAGTTAATGTCAACATATAGATACTGCGGTAACAATGTTTTATTAGGCAGAATTAAACCATATACAAAGCCAACCATGAGATCATCTATGAATGCCCCGTATATATAACTAATGCCATCGAAACCATCTTTTATGGTCTTGGCTATAGTAAAAAGTATAGAGGCTGTAGTCTCATTATCAGGTGCTATTTTTAAAATCAATGAGCAGTCGTTTTGTGTTAAAAGTCGAATTTTCATCTCTGGAGACTCCATCCTTAAACTATAATTCATGGAATGGTTTAGAGAGTTGATATACCCCGTAATAACTATTATCATCTAGTATTAATCTATGGAATATTTCATATGAGACAAATTAAATTTATGTTTCAACAGTCCATTTCAAGTGGGAATAAAGTGGGAATAGGTAAATTTTTATTAGTATTTTACAAGTGAGATTAAGCTTTGCAGGCAATTTTAAAATCCCGCTTAGAGTTTGATTCTAAGCGGGATTGGCGGAGATGAAGGGATTTGAACCCTTGCGCCGGTTTCCCGACCTACTCCCTTAGCAGGGGAGCCCCTTCACCAACTTGGGTACATCTCCAAAAAATCTATCAAATTTTGTTCCGCAAGAGAAACGGTGGCGGAGAGAGTGGGATTCGAACCCACGGCTCTTTCGAGTCACTGGTTTTCAAGACCAGCTCCTTAAACCACTCGGACATCTCTCCCTTGGGTATCATACTACAGTCTCTATGAAAAGTCAAGCGTATTTTTGCAGTAATCCCAGTAAATAGAACCTATCGCTTCCTCCTTTTGGCTGGCTGTCTCCAAAGATCGGGCCTTCCTCGCAAACATTCAAGCCGGTTCCTGTTTTTGCGGAAGCCACGACAGGATGGAAAGCTGATCGCTGCCAATAAAGCTGTCCGCCATATAGGCAAACAAAATCTGGTTATATCGTGAAACATCCACCTGTTCAAGCAGGGAGGGGGAAACAGATGTGGTGTCCACAAACGTGACCTTGGGATAATGGATCAGCAGGAACGGCAGATAGCTCTGCATCGAACGGTCCCCAAAAATCAGGAGTTGACGGGTGCTCTCTGCGGCATTGCCCACATCAATGGTCACGATCGGGGATACCCCCCCGAGGATGACTTGTTTCACGTCGCCTCCGAGCGCCTCCCGAAACTGGGGATAGAGGGTGTAATACCGTCGGGAACTGCCATCATTTTCATAGTGGGTCACGGTATAATACCGCCAGTATTTGGACATCGAATACGCTGATATGCGGTCGGGCGGGATTTCTCGATAGGGAGAACGCGCATAAAGATCCCCGTAATAGTTGTAGTCAAGGTGTTCTACACTGAACTCATGGAGGCCGCGCGGCTTCAAACCGAGTTTTTGTGCGGCAACCGCATAGATATAATACCCGCCCAACCCGGTGGTTGTGTTGTCGGTGCGGTAGTAGATGTATTCCTCCTGATGGTTGCGCAGGGTTGGGTATACGTCGATCGGGGTGAGGTATCCGGAGACGCGGCGGTAGACATCGTCCAAAAGCTGCTGCTTCTGGTTGTAGAGCGGCGCAACCGTATCATAAGGGACCTTGCTCTGCTGCACCGCGCAGGCTGTCGGGATCAGCATGACATAACTGTTGCGCTGGAATTGATCGACAAAATCCAGCATTTTGGTGATATTGGCATTGATGATCGCCTGGCTTTTGAGCTGCACATCCAACATCAGCATGTCTTCTGAGATAAAAACGCCGTTCTGCTGCTTGCTGCCGCCCGCATATTTCAGGGAAATCTGGAACCTGCGCAAAAATTCCGCGCCGGGCAAGCGCTCCTTCAACGCTGATTCCAACTGTTGGAACGGTTGATCCTGGGCGGAAACCGCCTGAAGCAGCGCACCGCCGCCCCCACCCTGCAAAAGCAGAGCCGGTACCAGAAAAAGGGCGGCCAAAAACGCCAGCCCGCTATAGCTTCGCATCTTCACCCAGGTCCCTCCTTTGCAGAATCAAAGCATGAATGCGGTGGTCACAGCCAACAGGAGCAGGGTCAGCAACATGGAAACCAGCTCCCACAGCCGTGGAGAAACCCTGCGGCAGAACCCTGCTAAGATACGGCCCATGCCGCTCGCACAAAAGATAGCGACCAACAGGAGCAGATAGTTCGAATTGAGCAGATAGAGCACCTCATTGCTCAAAAAGTCCGCACCGCTCAAGCCGAACATCACCCGCAGATAATCGACCGACTGCTTGAGGGTGTTGCCCGCAAACAGGACAAACGAAACCTGCACCGCGATGGTGCAGCCGATCCAGCGCAGAACCGGCGGGACCGTCTCGGCAATCCGGCGGAGCAGGAATTTCTCGCAGAGGACAAGCGCGGAAAAATACAGCCCCCAGACCACCATATTCAGCCGGATACCATACCACAGCCCGATCAGGATCGACAGCAGCAGGATATTAAAGATCCCCGAAAGGGTCCCGCCCTGCGGCGTGCCGAAAGCCGTATACACATATTTGCGCATAAACCGGTTGACGGTGATGTTAAACCGGGAAAAAAAGTCGTTGATGCTGATCGACCGGAACGGGTCCCGGAAGTTCTCCGGCAGGTCGATCCCGAAGAGCATCCCCAGCCCCCGCGCCATATCGCAGAATCCGGAGAGCAGAAAGAAGGTCGCCAGTGAGAGGCAGATAACCATCATCCAGACATGCAGGATGGCCGCATTATAATAGTGTACCTCATGCAGGCGGGCATAAATCTGGTAAATCCCATCCCCGAGGATCACTTTTTTTGCAAGCCCCTGTACAAACACCCTTCCGCCCCGCCCGACCCGGTCGAGCGAGACCCGCATCCGGTGGAGCTGCGGGGCCAGCCTTCCGTAGTAGACGAGCGGCCCGGCATAGAGCCTAGGGAAAAATCCCACCGCCAGCGCGAATGACACCAGGCTGCGTTCAGCCGCGACATAGCCATAGTAGCAGTCCGCCAGATAGCCCGCGCCGGTCAGGCATACCACGCCCAACCCCAGCGGGACATGCAAGCCATAGAGCTGTTCCAGAACCCCATAAAGGACGAACAGGGCCAGGTCCGCGCCCGCCGAAACAGCCGCAGCCAGCGCGCGCAGGCGTGGGGCCCCTTCACATCGCACCAGCAGCCGCGCCGCCAGATAGTTGGCTAGGATCACCGCGGCAATCAGCAAAATGCGCTCCCCCTCAAGAGAGGCATAACAGAACGCCGAAAGGGCAACCACCGCATAGGCCCGCATACGCGGCGGCAGGAGCAGGCAGACCACCACGGAAACCGGCAGCAGCAGATATAGGAATGTCAGGTTGTAAGGATGCATCATGCGCCCCCTTTCCGCGCTTGCCTCGGCAAGAGGCTTCGTATTCCGCCCGCAGTCTGCCGCTTCATGGCGGCGCTAGAGAGATTTCACCAGCTTCAAAAATTCCTCATAGGTATAGAGCGTGTTGACCGTCTTGAGCAGCGCCTTGGTGCCCATCCGGGCGGGCAGGCACAGTTTTTTGAGCAGCTTCTGCCGGATCGCAAAACTGTTCTCCCCGCCTGAAATCCCCCATTCTACCAAATCCGCCTGGGTGATTCCCTGCCCGGCTCCTCGCTGCCCAGGTTGGCTTTGCTCCACCGTCTCTGGGGTGATACCGGCTTTGGCGAATGCCTCGATCAGCAGCTCGGAAGGCACCCCCTCCACCCCCAGCTTCCCTTCTGCGGAAGGCTGGGCTTTCCGCCTTTCTTTGCCGAATAGGTCGGGAATGTAGACATGCGTGACCCGCTCGGGGGGGACTGCGCCCGAAAGATAGCCTCGGATCCGGAAGCCTGCCGCATCCGAATCGGTCAGGACGATGATCCCATCCTTTTCCGCCAGCATCCGGATGGTGTGGAGCTTGCGCTTGTCCCGGAAAATATCGAACCCATCGGTTGTCAGGATATTCGCGTCAACCAGCGAACTGAGCTTTGCTTTGTCATACCGTCCCTCGACGATGACCGTCTGTTTCAGACGTATCATCCGGTTCCCTCCCCTCTCCCCTGTGATTTTTTGACCGCCGCCGCGCTGCAAGCCTCAGCGCCTCCCGGTAATCAGGAACAGCTGCGTGACCGTCTGTTCAAGGATTACACGGTCGTTCGCGCCGGTGCTCTTGAGCCGTAGGTCGGCCCGGGTGAGCAGGTCGAGCATCTGCCCGAGCTGTGGGGCGGAGTAGTCCCCGCTGTCTGACATCGCATTGCGCACCACAAACGCGCGGTTTTTGGCATAGCCGAGGTCAACCGCTGCCTGTGCGGCGGGCACACCCGCCTGCCGCGCGGCAAACCCCCGGTAGAGGTCGGTAAACCCGCCTGCCAGGACGGTCAGAACCTTGGCTGCCGGCTCCCGCAGATAGAGGAGCTGATCCACTAACTCCATCGCGCGGGAAAAGCTACCGCGTGAGATGGCTTTGGAAAGGTCATAAACCCGCGCTTGGATCACTGCGGTGACTACCGCGTCGACATCCCCACGGGTGATCTCCCCGCTACCCACGTAAGCGCAGACCTTGTCCAGCTCGGTTGCAAGGGTCATCATATCGTCGGTGCACCGCTCAATGAGATAGCCGCCCACCTCGCTCGAAAGCTCGCACCCGTTCTTCTGGGCGCGGTCCCGCAAGAACCGCAGGGTGTCGCTGTTTCTGCGCGCACCCAGTTCGATCACACCGCCCGCCTTATCGCACGCCTTTACGAGCTTGGTCATCCGCTCCTTTTTGGTAGGCGGATGCTTGACCGTCACCACCACACAGGTGGTCGCAGGCGGGTCGGAAAGCACCATGCAAAGCTCATCAAAGGTGCGGGAATCCAGTTTATCCGGTTCAAGATCGAGGGTGACACACCGCCCTCCCGAGAAAAAAGGGAGGGATTCCACCGCGTCGTAAAATGCCTGCATATCCAGCTCGCCGGTTTCAAACCGATGGAGGTTGAAACTGTCGAATGTGCCGTCAAGCGCCTTTTTCACCAGCAGCTTTTCATAGAGCCCGATCAGATAGGGCTGGGAACCGTAGAGCAGATAAACCCGGTGCTGCTCCTCCCGTTTGACATGCTTGCTGAAATCGCTTTCGAGGGTATATTTCATCCTTCCACCACCTGTTGGTATCTTAAAATCTGTATTCACAACCGTTTACTGTCTGAGCAAGCCTGTTCAAGGGCTGTGGGTTCCGCCGCAAGGCGCAGGCTTATCACCTTGCTGGAAAAATACCGGTCATCGACCGGCGTCTCGTAGCCGGGCGCAAAGACCCATTCGTTGCGCCCATTGACCAGAAGATGCGCCGCAGCCGGCTCCTGTCCGAACGTTTTGACCAGCCGTAGCCCGTCAATATCCACGGTGATATGCTGTGCGGACTGCCGGTCCGCATAGAACCAGACACGTCCGAACAGCTCCGCCTCAAAGCCGTAACAGCGCTCGAGCGAAAACGCCGCCTCAAGCGGGAATTGTTCCGCCAATATCTGTACCGCATTTTCGTCCAGCGCAGCTTCCGACTCAGCCACCAGCAAAGCGACCCGCTTTACCCCGCAGAACCTGAAAAAATCCGTTAGATTCTGTACATCCTCGTCGGAAACCGGCGCACCGATCACCGCGCCCTGCCTGCCATAGGCAAACGCAAGCGTCGTGCCGTTTTCGGCAGCGGCAATCCGCATTCTTCCGCCCCAAACCGCCTGGCTGGAGACCTTCCCCACCAGCAGGCAGAGCACAAGCAGCACCAGCGCATACCGTATCTTCGGCTTGGGGACGCGGAACGCCCAAAGCAGGGCCAGCATCGCAACCGAAATGCCCATCCAGAGGATGACATACCGCTCCCGCACCGAGACTGACGCGAACGGCAGAGCCGCCCACCATGCGACTGCCTGGTTGGTCTGACGCATCAATATCCCCGCCGTCAGGCCGCAGACCCGCGCCGCGATTGAGAGCGAAGGGAAGCAGCCCAACAACGCGGCGGCCAGCCCACATCCCAGAAGCAACGGAAAGACCGGGAGCAAAATCAGGTTCACCACTGGGGAAACCAGCGGGATCTCCCCGAACTCCCAGCAGAGAAGCGGCTGGGTAAGCACCCCCGCGCAAAGGGTGACGCTGACCATCCCGGGCAGCTTGCCATGTCGGATTCCCAGACGTCTGACCATCCATCGCTCGAACGGCTGGGAAAAGGCACAGATTCCCATAACCGAAAGATAGGAGAGCTGTAGGCTCAAGCTGTGGGCCGCATACGGGTTGCAGATCAGCAGGACCACCAGCGCGAATCCGAGCGAATTGAGGGCATCCGAGTCCCGGCCGAGCAGAGATGCGCTCCGCCAGACCAGCATAATCAGGCCCGCGCGGCTGACAGAGGGGGAAAAGCCGGTCAACCCCATAAAGCCGACCGTCCCAGCCATCTGTGCGAGGCTGCACCGCCGCCGGGAAACCGGCAGGCCGCGCAGCAGGACGGTGAGTATCCCATTGAAGATCGAAAGGTGCAGGCCGGAAACCGACAGCAGGTGTGCGGCCCCAGCCCGGGCATACTGCTGCCGGACCGCGGGAGGGACTCCCGACCGGACGCCGAACAGGATTCCGGAAAGCATGCTGCCTTCTCCGTTGGGCAGTATCCGGTGCAGGGAACTGCTCAACCGCTCCCGGAGCCGGGCGAACCGGACTGTCAGATCACAATCGTTCCTGCCGGTGACCGAGACCTCGTCCAGGAACCGCCCGGTGAACCGTATACCCGACGCATACAGTGTTGACCGATCGGCATCGAGAGAGTCAAGCTCTACCGTACATTTTACCACATCGCCGAGTTCCACATCAAGTAGTGTGAAGCCGGTCACACGAATTTGTTCCCCCACCATCGCCTTTGGGCTTCTGTCTGCAAGCACCCGCAAGGTCCAGCGCCGGCTGTTCCGGAAGCTCTCCCTGCCGGTCACCAGAGCGCAAAGCTCCACGGTGTGTCCCTCATAGACCTGCATTGGGGCGAGCCGCGCCTGATCGTAAACCACCCGGAAGCAGGCACAGGCACAAAAAGCCGCTGCTGCGGCATACATCCACAGTGGCGGCTTTTCACTTAAAATGACAACAGAGACCAGAACCGCCCCTAAAAGCGCGGTCAGCACATGGTTCCATCCGGCCCACTCGATCAAGAAAGAGGTCGCAAACCAGACAATACCGGCAATATGAAAAAAGCGGTTCATTCTTTCGGGTACGCCTCTTTGATATTCGTCCTACCGGTCAGATAATCCAGGCTGACCGAATGAAAGTCTGCCAGCTTCATCAATGCTTCGATCGGTACATTGACCTTGCCCAGCTCATAGCCTGAATAGGTGCTTTGGTCGATTCCTAAATACCCTGCAATCGCGGATTGGTTCAAATCTTTATCCTCACGCAGGTCTCTGATACGGCGAAACAGCATCCATTAGTCACCTCTTGAAAGATCAAATTGACACAGCAGGTCCCGGGGACTCCGCCCCTCGGCCCCGCAATTTTTCGAGAAAAATTGCGTAAAACTTTCGATTTTGAATGGGTTCTTAGCGTGCGGAACGCTGGTAAAGGCCGGACATCCGCTCGATCTTCTCCGCCAGGGCAGGAGTCAGCCGCCCCTCTTCCAGCCGGAACTGCCAGTTACCGGTCCCGATTGACGGGGTATTCATCCGCGCCTCCCCGCCGAGCGCAAGGAAATCCTGCACCGGCGCAATCGCCAGATCCGCCACACTCGACCAGACCGCGCGCAGCAACCCCCAGTTCAGGCCCTCCCGCTCGTTCAGGCAGAGATAGTCCGCCGCATGGCGGCGGTCATGCGGGGAGAGCGCGGTCTCCCACCAGTGCATGAGCGTATCATTGTCGTGCGTGCCGGTATACACCACACAATTTTTCTTATGGTTGTGTGGCAGGTAGGCATTGTCCCAATCGGAATCGAACGCAAACTGCAACACCTTCATCCCTGGGAACCCGCTCTGCTCGAGCAGCTGGTAGACATCCGCATCCAATCCCCCAAGGTCCTCCGCAATGATGCTGCATTCCCCCAGGGCGTCCTTGAGCGCGTCGAACAGGGCAAGCCGTGGCCCCTTTTCCCAGTGCCCCCCGGTGGCATCCTCGTCCCCAAACGGGATCGCGTAGTAGCCAGAAAATGCCCGGAAATGGTCGATCCGCACCATATCGAAAAAGGTGGTAGCCGCCCGTACCCGTTCGATCCACCACGCGTACCCTTCTTTCTGATGGACCTCCCAGTCGTAAAGCGGGTTGCCCCAGAGCTGCCCCTGAGGTGCAAAATAATCAGGCGGCACCCCCGCCACATAGGTGGGGCGCAGCTCCTCATCCAGCTGGTAAAGGCGGGGATTCGCCCAGACATCGGCGCTATCCATCGCCACATAGATCGGCACATCCCCGATAATCTGCACCCGGTGCCGGTTCGCGTACCGTTTGATTGCGAACCACTGGTTATAAAACTGATATTGGAGATAGATCCAAAACAGAATATCCTCCGACAACTCGGAGCGGTATTTTTCGACCGCTTCCGGTTTGCGCAGCCGGATTTCCTCGGGCCAGCAGTCCCATGAGCAGCCGTTCAGGCTGGTTTTTACCGCCATAAACAGCGCATAATCCTCGATCCACGCCGCGTGTTTCTCCCGGAACGCGGCGACCTCGTCCGCATCCCGCACGATCCCCCGGCGGAATGCCTTGCGCAGAACCTCAAACCGATGGTTGTAGAGCTTCTCATAGTCAACCCGACTGGGGTCATCCCCCCAGTCGATCCCCTGATACTCACCTTTTTCCAGCAGCCCTTCGGCTTCGAGCAGGTCGAAGTCGATGAAATAGGGGTTCCCCGCAAAGGTGGAAAACGACTGATAAGGGCTGTCTCCAAAGCTGGTGGGACCGAGCGGGAGCACCTGCCAGTACCGCTGCCCCGCCCGCTCGAGGAAATCGACAAACTCAAAAGCCGCCTGTCCGAATGTTCCAATCCCATACGGGGAGGGCAGGGAGGAAATATGCATCAAGATGCCGCTTGCGCGCATAACCATCTACCTCCATTGGCTTTCTTGCGGGGACACCTGCCCGAAAAGCAGCAACAGCTATCCCCTCAAACAGCCATAAAGATCACATAAGTTCATATTTATTTTTAACTTTATCACAAATTCTTTGTGAATGCAAGCCAACCATTGATATACCCGGGTAATTTTCCTGTTTCCTGCCGCTTTTCCATGAAAATCTTTGTGGATTCTTGACCCTAGCCATGCGCGGACTGGTCTGCTATAATAAAAAGAATGCAAAAAAGACACCATTTTAAGAAAAGAAGAGGAGCGTCTGTATGAGCAAAAGAATCATCGCGATTGACGAGCGGCCACCAGCCGGGCTGTTCCTTCCCCTGAGCCTTCAGCACATGTTCGCCATGTTTGGTGCGTCGGTGCTGGTGCCGATCCTGTTCGGCATCAACTCCTCAATCGTGCTGTTCATGAACGGGCTTGGCACCCTGCTGTTTATTGCTATCACCAAGGGGCGTGCCCCTGCCTATCTCGGTTCCTCGTTCGCGTTCATCGCCCCCACCCTCTACCTGATCCAAAACCATCCGGACGGGTTTCGCGCCGCACAGGGCGGCTATGTAGCGGTTGGGTTCGCGGGATGCATCATCGCATTTATCATCTATAAATGCGGCACCAACTGGATCGACATTGTGCTCCCACCGGCAGCGATGGGGCCGGTGGTCGCGCTGATCGGCCTCGAGCTTTCGGGGACAGCGGCATCCAATGCGGGGCTGGTCGGGGTTGAGCAGATCGACCCGCGCGCGCTGACCGTCTTTCTGGTCACACTGGGCTTTGCGGTGTTCGGGCAGGTGCTTTTCCGCGGGTTCCTCGGGGTGATCCCGATCCTGATCGCAATCATTGCCGGCTATCTCTCCTGCTTCCTGACCGGGCTTGTCAGCCTTTCGTCGGTCGCCCAGACGGTTGCCGAAGCGCCTGTCTTTATGCTGCCCGACTTCCACGCGCCTGTATTCGATGGAGGCGCGATCATGGTAATGCTGCCGGTCCTGCTGGTTATCCTCTCGGAGCATATCGGCCATCAGGTCGTGACCAGCCAGATTGTTGACCGTAACCTCATCAAAGACCCCGGCCTGCACCGCTCGATCTTTGGCGACAACTTCTCCACCATGGTTTCCGGATGCCTTGGTTCGGTCCCGACCACGACCTACGGCGAAAACATCGGCGTCATGGCGGTGACCGGTGTCTACAGCGTCTGGGTGATCGGCGGCGCGGCGGTCTGCTCGATCCTGCTCTCGTTTATCGGGCCGATTGCCGCACTCATCAACACCATCCCCGGCGCAGTGATCGGCGGCATCTCGTTTTTGCTCTATGGGATGATCGGCACTTCCGGCCTGCGGATTCTGGTGGACCAGCGGGTGGATTACGGGAAATCCCGCAACCTCGCCATGACCTCGGTGATTTTTGTTACCGGCCTTTCGGGGATTGCCATCAATGTGGGGAATATCCAGATCACGGGCATGGCGCTCGCCTGCGTGGTGGGGATGCTGATGGGGCTGATCTTCTTCGCACTCGATAAGGCCAAACTGACCAACGACCGCGACTGACCCTCCCCCAAAAATCTAAAAAAGCTGCCGCGGTCGCGGCAGCTTTTTTTGGTGAATCGCCCGCGCATTGGGCGGCAAAAGGGTGCTTTTTTCAAGAGAAAAAGCACCCCTGTAAAAGATTCTGAATCGGCTCTTAGCCCGGAAGCAGGCCGCGCTGCAAAATCTCATCCGCAAACTTCTGCATCTGTTCCCGTTCTACAATGGTGTAGTCAATATCAAGCAGGAGAACCGGAACCCCGCTGCACTGGCACAGCGCCAGAAGGTAGGCGGCGGCGCTGACCAGCGTGGTTCTTTCTTCCGGACTCATGGAAACCCGGTTGCCATAATCCCGGGAAATCTGTACACTTTGAACCTTTAACAGTTTTGCGATGTTTACAAAGGACGTGAAATCCTCCCAGTTATCATTGATTCCCGGAAGCACGATATATTTAAGCCGGATTTGCCCAGCTTTGGTTGCCGCGTTGTAGTATTTCACAAGATTGGAGGTGATTTGCTCAAAATTATCAACCCCTTTTACCTTATGCCACGTTTCCGGCGTACCGGCATCCATCGAAAGGAAAATCTGGGAATACGGATGATCGTGAAGGTGCTGCGCGATCCCCTCATCATATTTGAAGCTGTTGGTAAAAAACATCGCCGGCCATCCCTGGACCAGGTCAAGGAACCGCTTTTTGTATGGATGAATCGAAATTTCTCCGCAGGTAACCTGCCACATAAAATCCGGGGCGAGCAGATTGCTCCTTTTAATCAACTCTAACAATTCAAATAAATGCTCATAAGCCTCGGCCGTTCTGGAGTTCGGCGTTATATAGTCGTGTGTATCATAGACATGACAATAGATGCAATGGCATTGACAGGGGGAGGGATAAACTCCCAGACTGATCTGGTGGATCAAACCATCCGGGTTCCACTCTGCTTTTCGATAAAGCGGGCATTTGGAACAGTAGGAAATGACACTGCCGGGGGGGGGGGGGGGTACTGCCATACTGTTTGCTTTCAGACAACACGGTTTTCCATTTATCAATAACACTTTGCAGGGTTTCCTCCGGTGTCCCGGAAAATGGAACCTTTGGAATATTCTCATCCGTCTCGCAGCACAGGGAAATTGCACTTCCATCCTCATCAATACGACCACTAAAGGTCAGATACATCGGCTCAATCATCGAGCAGCTGTAATAAGCCACAAAAATTCCTCCCGTTTATCTAAGATTATCGCGCCATCGGTATCTATTCAGTCTGGCAGTCCGCGCTGTAAGATTTCCTCGGCAAGTTTTTGCATTTGTTCCTGTTCTTCCAATGTGTAATTCAAATCATAAAGGGCAACAGTGATGCCGTTTTTTTGGCATAATGCCAGCAGATAGGCCGCAGCGCTGACCAGCGTAGTCCTTTCCCCTTGGTTCATGGAAGATTTTATCACATGGTCTCTGGAAATCTCGACGGTCTGTACTTTCAGGCTCCTGGCAATGTTTATTAAAGAGACGTAATCCTCCCATGTATCGTTAATCCCCGGAAGCACAATATATTTCAGCCGGATCTGCCCGTCCCTTGCGCTTTGATGGTAATATTTTGTGAGATTGGACAGCACCGTTTTAAAATTATTAACACCCTTCACCTTATGCCACGTTTCCGGCAGGCCCGCATCAATTGATAGGAAAAGGGCGGACTTTGGGTTCTCGTGAAGGTGCTGAGCGATCCCTTCATCATACCTGAATCCATTGGTGAAGAAGAGGGTGGGTCGCCCTTCCACCAGTTCTAGGAACCGCTTTTTGTAAGGATGTATTGAGATTTCACCACAAGTTACCTGCCACGCAAAATCCGGAGCAAGCATCCCACTCTCTTTTATGCTTTCTAAAATCCCGAACAAACGCTCATAAGCTTCCGCGGTTCTGGAATTTGGCGTTACATTATCATAAGTCTCATAAACATGACAATAGATACAGCGGCATTGGCAAGGCGAGGGATATATTGCCAAACTAATCTCATGGATCAGGCCATCCGATTCCCACTCATCCTTTCGATAGAGCGGACATTTGGAACAGGCGAAGGAGGCACCACCAGGGGGAGGGGTGTTTCCATACCGGATACTTTCCTCGCGAATCTGCCTCCATTTATCAATAATATTTTTCAGGGTTTCTTCCGGTGTTTCCGCATATGGAATCGTGGGAGCATCTTCAACGGTTTCACAGCACAGTGCAATCGAAGAATACCTGTCATCAATGCGTCCTTTAAATGTTAAGTACATCTGCTTCAAAAAATAACAACTGTAATAACTCATGGCAAATCCTCCTTGTCCGCACCAGACGCCTCCGGAATTGAGGGTACCCGCGCCCTCCGGCTCCTCCATGAGCAAAGGGGGCAGCGAAGCAAACGCATCCCTCGAAAACGGCTGGCTCTCATAATTAATTCGAATTAAGTATACACGCATTCAGCCGCGTTTTCAAGCATGGTGGGGGCGTTTTCGGCTGTCGGCAGGCTGCATTAGGAGCATCCATATGAGCGTATGGAAATTACAAGCTTTTTAAAAAGGGGAATTCTGTTAAAAAGAATGGAAAATGGATTGACGTGCGGCTCTGAAAACGCTATGATAGAAGGGAAACGCCGGGAAGGTAGCCGCCTGTTTTCATGCGGTGGATTCCGCCCGCTTTTATATGGTGTTGAAATTCAAATTTTAGGCCGCTGACAGCGGCTTTCTGCGGTGTAACACACCGCAGACCCGAGAACAGTTGTCTGGCTGTTTTCGGGTAATTTGACTTTCAGATAGAAGCATCTATCAACAAAACAACAAAGAAGGGGACGATACAGATGAAAAAATTCTTTTCGGTGCTGTTAGCCGTCTTGCTGGCCTTTCAGGTAGGCCTGGCAGCGGCGGCAGCACCAACCAGCGGGCAGACCGCACAGGCGCCCTACAGCATCCAGATCATCGACGGGAAACTCCTGTTCTTGCGCGGCGGTGTGGTGGTCCGGGAGGTCGTGCTGGTCAACAGTGAGATCCGCCTGACAAGCAGCCAGATGGGTGGAATCGCTGTGCAGGTGGTGGAGGCGCCCGGCCAGACCCGCCGGTTTTCCCTCGAAACCCAGACCACCCTTGCGGTATCCGGCCAGATGAGTTCGCTCATCCTCACCGCACAGCTCCCGAAACAGGCGCAGATTTCCCTAGGGGAACAGTCCCAGGTTTCTCTGCTGAACGTCAACGCGCCGGTTGGGCTGGAGATCCGCGGACAGGCATCCAACCTACGCATCTCGGATGCGGGCGCACGCGTGAATGCTGCTCAAGGCGCATCGGTCGGGAAGGTATCTACCGTCTCCCGCGGTGCGGTGAACGGCGTTCCTGCCGGGAAGGTCAGCGTGATCTCCTCCTCATCCAGCAGCTCTTCGGACCGCGATTCGGATGACCGGCCCTCGGGCAACAGCTCGTCCAGCAATTCTTCCAGCAGCTCCGGCTCGGGCAGCTCGGGCGGTGGTTCCAGCACCCAGTCTTACAGCATCGAACGGGTGGAGCCCTCCAACATGCGGGTCAAGGTCACCCTCAACCGGGCGACCAGCCGTCCGCTCCAGAAGAGTGCGTTCGCGATCCTCTGCAACGGAAGCGGCAAGGATATGACCATTCTGGATGTTTCCACGCAGGATAATCGGGTTTACGATCTGCGCACCGCGAGCTATAACGACAACACCTATTTCCTGAGCATCCAGCTCCCGGACGGCAGCACGATCAACAAGACGTTTACCACCTCGCTGCTCGGCCCGGAGATCAATTCGGTGGAGGCCACGCGGGTGGACGGAGCAACTGCACAGTTCAGCTTTGCTTCGGATACCGCTGGTACCCTTTACTATCTCGCGCAGAAAAAAGCCAACGCCCGTGTCCGCTCCGCATTCTGGACCGGTTCCGAAGAACCAACGGCTGCGCAGATTAAGCAGCAGGGCGAGCGGATTTCGATGCAGCGTGGGGCCAATGAGGCGACGATCGGCCAGCTCGAATCGGGCGTGGGTTATGTCGTCTATTTCGTGGCGGAGGATACCGAGGGAAATACCACCCCGCTCAAATATGTGGATATTCCCGCAGCGTCCTCGGACGATACAACAGGCAGCTATACGATCGAGAATATCCGGGCATTTTCCGACCTGTCGGAGATGGGCCCTGGCAAGGTGCACAACTGGTTTGAAGTCCAGCTGAACAAGCCCACAGCCTCCCCACTTTCGGTTTCCAACTTTACGGTGACCTGCCCTGCCCAGAGCGATTCCACCGTTGGGCGTGTGACCACCGAAGACAACCAGACCTATATGGTCTATATCAAGGAAAACACCATCCTCAAGGATAAAAACACCTTTACGATCACCGTTTCCTTTGAGGATGGGACGACCGCTTCGGGCAAAGTCTACCTCGACTTCACCGAGCCGGAGCTTACCGGATATACGGTGAAACGCACCGGCGCAACCACGGCGGAGGTACAGTTCCGCTCGAACAAGCCCGGCACCCTCTACTGGAAGGTACTGGATGGCAATGAAGTGCCGTGGGATACGGTTGCACCCAAGGACCCCAACCAGATCATCAATGGCGGGGAAACCTTCGCACTCAAGGCAACCGGGAACCTGCTCACGATTGAGGTGCCCGAGGCAGGGAGCGAAAAACTCTTCTTCTGCTGTGTCCCGGAGGACGAGACCGGCAACCGCACCAACTACTATTATTACTGGGAGATTCCCACCGAGATCACCGGTTCCGACCCCTCGCCCTCTCCCGACCCCGATCCAGCACCGGGTGAAGACTTTGAGATCGTTTCGATCGTACCCAAACTCGGTAGCAACGGCAAGTATACGCTTACCGTGACATTCGGAAAAGCACTCTCTGTGATCCCTTATGGTGATGATGTAACCGTTTCAGGCAATGGGTTCAATCTGAACGGCTCCTATGATCTGGCGGTAAACAGCACTTATGATCTGACAGTCATCGACATTGTGCTGAAAGCAGAGCTCGACCCAGGCGAGTATAACCTCACGATCGACATGTACGGTGAAGATGAAAATGAGGACATCGTTCTGGTTGGAACCGCCGCCAGCACCTTCACCATCGGGGACGAGGAGGTTGTCGCTTCGGTAAAAACCAGCCAGGGCGCGGATACCGCTGAGCCGGAGGACGTTGCTCCGAGCGCTGAAACCACTCCCAGCGGGGACAACGCCGCCCCGGATGCTGAAGCCGCTCCCGGCGAAGACGGCACCACTCCGAACGCTGAAACCGTCCCCAGCGAAGACAGCGTCGCCCCGAATGGTGAAACTGTTCCGGACGAAAACATTCCTTCCGACAATGAAACGGCCCCGGATGAGACCAACCATCCGGACGGCACAGCCAACTGAATTTTTCCAGCCGCCGGGCGGGGATTTCCCCGTCCGGCATTTTTTTGACTAAATTCACTTTCCTCTGTCCAGACTATCAGAGGACCCTCACAACCTGTCCGAGGGCTTCTATTTGTTCATTCTGGAAGGGGATTTTTTTATGGGAAAACGGACGGTCTGCATCTATCTTGCGATTGTGCTGATGTTTACCGGCATCCTCTGCCGGCTCTATTATCTATCGCTCTCGGGCGGCGCGCTGGCATCGGTTGCCCAGAACCAGAGCGCCTATCTGCTCGAGGTTGACCGTACCCGCGGCATCATCTATGACTGCAACCTGCGTCCTCTGGTCGGCTCAGCCCGTCGGACGGTTGCGGCGGTGCAGCCCTCTCCCGAAGCGTTCACCGCGCTGACCGAAGCAATCCGCAACGGGGGGGAAACCTTTGAACTGAGCGAAGAGCTGAACCGGCCCTATCTGGTACAGCTCGAACAGACCCAAATCTATTCCAAGGGGGTTGAGATGTTCGATGCGGTGGAGCGCTATTCGCAGAACCAGCTCGCGCCGCATATCGTCGGCTATCTCAACCCGGAAAAGACCGACGGCGCGGCCGGAATCGAGCTTTCCTATAACGATCTGCTGCGCCAGTACGACGGAAGCCTTCGGGTGCGCTATACCGTCAATGCGACCGGGCAGACCATGCTGTCAATCCCTCCTGAAATCCTCCAGGACAACTACATGGACGCGGGCGGGGTAGCGCTGACCATTGACGCAAACATCCAACGGGCGGTACAGGACGCGATGAAAGGGGTGGAAAAGGGGGCTGCGGTGGTGATGGACATCTCCAACGGGAACATCAAAGCGTCGGCCTCGATGCCGGCCTACGACGCCAACCACCTTGCTGACAGCCTTCAGGACCCCAACAGTCCGTTTGTTAACCGGGCATTCTGTCAGTATAATGTCGGTTCAACCTTCAAACTGGTGACTGCTGCCGCCGCGCTCGAAGCGGGCTATGGACAGTATATCCCCTACACCTGCGAGGGCTATTCGGATGTGGATGGCCATATCTTCTACTGCCACTGGCGCAACGGACACGGTGAACTCGACCTCAATAAAGCGATCGAGGTCTCTTGCAATCCCTATTTTATCCATCTGGGATTGGCGGCAGGGGGCAAACGGATCGTATCGCTGGCGCGCGAGATCGGCTTTACCCGCGCGGCGGAGTTTACCGACGAGATCAAAACCCAGAGCGGCACCCTACCAGATGACTCCGAACTGCGCAACGACGCGGCAGTTGCAAACATGGCGTTCGGGCAGGGCAAGCTGACCGCCACCCCCATCCAGATTGCGCAGATGATCTCATCAGTGGCAAACGGCGGGTACGCGGTGACCCCCCGCTTGGTCGAGGGGTTCACAGACGATGGGAAAACCTTCTATGAGCACACGATCAACTATGCGCCGGTGCAGGTCTTTTCCGACCGCACCTCCAAAATCCTGCGCAAAACGCTGGTCAACAATGTGGTCAACGGCAGCGGGAAGCTGGCCAAACCGATCTACAGCACAGCGGGCGGCAAGACTGGTTCGGCCCAGACCGGTATTTACAGGACCCCGGGCGAGGAGGACAGCGAGATTGTCCATGCGTGGTTCGCCGGATACTTCCCCGCCGAAGCGCCAAAGTATGCGATTGTGGTATTGGTCGAGGGAGGAGGCGAAGGCAGCGAAGTGGCAGCCCCCATCTTCCGGAAGATTGCAGATGCGATCTATCTCACAGAACTATGACCCTTTTCGTTTTCTCATCGCCGCCACAACAAGGGGCCGCCTCAAAACGATCCGGCTTGGCCCCTATGGTTTAGGCCGCAAATATCAAGGAGGGCGCAAGCGCCGGTCCGCAGCGGATGCCGCAGGCATCCCTTAACGATTTTTCCGGAAAAGCAAAAGACCCGCAAATCAGCTTTACCAGCCAATCTACAGGTCTTTCAGGATGGTCGAGGTGACAAGACTTGAACTTGCGGCCTCTGCGTCCCGAACGCAGCGCTCTACCAAACTGAGCCACACCTCGAAGAGAAGTGACTGAAACATGATGGCTGCCCGACTAGGATTCGAACCCAGACAAACAGAGTCAGAGTCTGTCGTGCTACCATTACACAATCGGGCAATATGTTTCAGTCACAAGTTATATTATACTTCAATTTTTCTAAAAGTCAATACCTTTTCTGACAATTTCGAGAAAAAGATGCAAATTTTTTTCCGGTCTCTCTTGTGGGGAGCGTCCTGCCCGAGCGCCAGGCTTTGCGGCAGCAGTTTTTCGGGTGAATTGCCGCCTTTTTTGGGGCGGCAAGAGGAGCGTTTTTGCAAATGAAAAAGCCCCCCTGCAAAGATACAAAACAGATTCTTAGACCATAGACCACAAAAAGCAAAAAAAGGGCTTGATTCTATACTTTTTTTGTGTATAATAAAGGCAGTAACTTATTCTATCAATAATAGGAGGAATCTTAAGATGTCTGTTCAACATTTTACAAATGATACCTTCCGGTCCCATGTGCTTGAAAGCAAGGGGGTCGTGCTCGTCGATTTCTGGGCGCAGTGGTGCGGTCCCTGCCAGATGCTTGGCCCTGTAATCGAGCAACTTGGCAGCGAGATGGAGGGAAAAGCGGTGGTCGGAAAGGTCGATATCGACGAGCAGCCCGAGCTGCGCGACCAATACGGCATCATGTCGATCCCGACCTTGATTGTCTTCAAAGACGGCAAGGAAGTCCGCCGCGTATTGGGGGTACAGCCCAAACAGGCGTTGGTCCAGATGATTGAAAATGCATAGGAATTCGCTTTGCATCTCTTGGCTCTGACTAAGGTCAGGGCCAAGCCGCTCGGCTGACTGCCACAGCGGAACATCTCTGGGAATCCACAATGAAACGAAAAACCTGCACAAAGCTTTTTTGTGCAGGTTTTTGTTCTGTTGTAAGGGGCCCGCCGAAGATTCAAGCCGCCTTGGAAAAGCCGGAGATGCCCCATTCCCCATCTGCGCGTGGAGTGAACGTATAGACATGTGCGGGCAGCCGGTCGATATGGCAGGTGACATACTCCTTCACTGTCTGGATATCGGCATTCTCCCTGCTTCCCCACGAGCCATCTGGAAACGACCATTGGTTAAAGCTATCCCAATAGCTCAGGATCACCGCTTGGGCGGTCAGCCCGCCATCCGGCCCAGATTCAATACTGGTAATCACCGGATAATCTGTGGCGAGGGCGGACCCTTCCGCATCCAGATAATACAGATCGAGCGGCTGGTTATACCGGATCGAGATGCCGTCCTGAGCGGGCAGTTCGAAGGACTCCCCAAACAGAGCCTTTGCCATTTTGCGCACATCCTCGCCGTAGGAAAGCAGGCTCATGCTCCGACCTGAGCCGGTCTGTTCCTCAAAGAATCGCTTCACCGGCTGAAGCTGGGGGTCTGCATCCTCAAAAGCATCCCCATAGATGTCTATATGTGGGCTTTGAGAGGCGGCGATCTCGACCAGCAAAGAGGCTGGCAGCTCGGAAATTGAAGAAAAATCGCTGTTAAAAATCAGGGTGTTGCGGTAGTCCCGATAGGCGTAGATAACCGCTGCCAGCTTGTAAGCCCGGTCATCATCCAGCAGAAACTGTGCGCCGATCTTGCGGAAGTTCCGAATCTCGGCCAACCGGTCCTGCGTATTTTCGAGCGGAAGCCGGCCGTCCAGAGGGTCACTCTGGGACTCTGAAGCAGAGCTGGAGATCTGGCGGACAGTCTCTTGCATCTGTTGGCCGTTGTTCACAGATGTGGCTTCTGCAGCCCTACAGCCGGCCACTGTTACCGATGTGAACAGGCAGACCAGCACAGCGATTGGTCTGATGGTATGCCTCATAAAAACCTCTCCGTTCGATTCTGAATTTTCTGGAGAAAGTATAGCACAGCGCTGTACGGGATTCTACAATAGTTTGCAACGTTTTTTTAGCGAATTTGTAAACATGTGCAGCCATAATAAGAAGATATTTCCAGATATAAAACCGATGAAACCGAGCAGACTAAAAAGGACGTAAAGAAACGGTCTTTGCGTCCCCGTTTTGCAACACGCGAATGATGAAAGGAGTTATTTCAGATGGATAACTGCAAAGCAAATCACAGCATAGAGTGTACCGTATCCCAGTGTAAAAATCATTGCTCAACCTCCGACTACTGTTCCCTGAACTGCGTACGGATCGGAACCCATGAGAGCAACCCGTCGATGGACCAGTGCACCGACTGCAAATCGTTCATCCGCAAATAACCACGGCTACCCCTCAAAAACGGCTCCGCAGCAAATGTCTGCCGGGGCCGTTTTGGGCTTCTGGGAAACAGGAACCGTTTAGCGTATCTATAGGTCAATCCGACTGTGCGGATGAACCGCCCCACTCCACTACAGTAAAACCGCTCCGCTCAAACGGTTCAAACGTCTGGGGCGGCAGTTCCACAGGCGTATCCAGCGGCTGATAAACCATGTGCACCCGCAAGATACGATCCGGCGTGGGGGTCACTTTCAGCGGCGCAAGCGCTTCGTACTGTTCCCCTGCAAAGTGGATCAGATTGTAGCGGTTCTTCTGCATCCGAGGGACCCAGTAGGTGATGAAATCGTTGTATTCCCGCGGGAGCAGTCCGGCTTCTGGCAGAACCTTCCTCAGAAATGCCTCGGTTTCCGCTCCCGCTACGCAGAAGCCGCTCGAAAGGTCCCAGTCTGCTTGACTGTTTCCTTCCCAGAACAGGTAATAGTGCTCCGACCCATCCACCTTGTTGATCAGCCGGCCGTCCGGATATGCGGTTACCTGCCAACCGTTGTGATAGGCTGGATAGGTATAGGTGAGCTGGCCCTGATAATCCAGTCGGACCGAAACTGCGGTTGGCTGCTCTGGATAAAGATAGATCACCGGTTTTCCAGCGGCCCAATCGTCCCCACACATCTCATCCCCTATATACCGGGTGATCCACGCTTTGTAGCCGGTCTGGGCCACTCGGTAAAGGGTTGCGTGTGCGGCCCCTTTCTCAAAAAGCAGAAGCTGCTCTTCATTCACCGAAAGGTCATATCTGCGCCCATTCTGAAAGGTGACACGCACCTGTGCTGGAGATTCCAGTTTGGTATGCGGGGGTACCTGCTGCATGCTGTCCGGTTCCACCTGTAAAGCCTGTATCCCTGTCAGCACATCGGAAAAGTCCTCGTCTGGATGGGTGAGCAGACGCTTTGAGGATTGGCGCCTCCGCAGCAGGATTTTTTCCACCTCTGTTTCCACCATTTCGGACAGCATCGGGACCGATTCCCCCGCTATATCCTCCGAACAATCGGATATTTCTTCACTGATTATACTTTTAGTATTTAATTCGGGCGATTCTTCTGCCGAACTCCCGTTGGCTTGGCAGCCTGCCAGTATCAAAGCAGCTGCCATTCCTGCTAAAATCCGTTTCATCTTTATCATAGCGCCTCCCTCGCGTACGCGCCACGGCGGGGGCTCTGCCCCTCGACCCCGCAATTTTTCTCGAAAAATTGCGTAAAGCTTTTGATCTTGAATCGGCTCTTGTAGGGGATCGGGTAGATTCTATACCTCTGTTCCTCCCCATTCTACCACGGTAAAACCGCTCCGTTCGAACGGTTCAAATGCCTGGGGCGGCAGTTCCACAGGCATATCCAGTGGCTGATAAACCATGTGTACCCGCAAGATACGATCCGGCGCGGGGGTCACTTTCAGCGGCGCAAGCGCTTCGTACTGTTCCCCTGCAAAGTGGATCAGATTGTAGCGGTTCTTTTGCATCCGGGGGACCCAGTAGGTGATGAAATCGTTGTATTCCCGCGGGAGCAGTCCGGCTTCCGGCAGGACCTTCCTCAGAAACGCCTCGGTTTCCGCTCCCGCTACGCAGAAGCCGCTCGAAAGGTCCCAGTCTGCCTGACCGTTTCCTTCCCAGAACAGGTAGTAGTGCTCCGACCCATCCGCCTTATTGACCAGCCGGCCGTCCGGATATGCGGTTACCTGCCAACCGTCGCGATAGGCTGGATAGGTATAGGTGAGCTGGCCCTGATAATCCAGCCGGACCGAAACTGCGGTTGGCTGCTCTGGATAAAGATAGATCACCGGCTTTTCGGTGGCGGGATTGTTCCTAAAAAGTGCATAGCGGCAAGCATAGGGCATATCACTTGAAGCAATCAGGACTTCCCTGTTCCCACGTTGGATCTCATACTGAATCCCGTTGCCAAAACGGATCTGGATGATTTCCGCATCTTTTAGGCGGGTTTTCGGAGTCGCTCTCTGAAAGCTGCCCGCATTTACCCGCATCTGTTGCAGCTCCTCAAAGGTCTGAGTAAACGCCTCCTCTCCGTTTAACAGACGGGACTCTTCCCCCTCTGTGCAGATGATGCGGATCTCCTCCGCCTTGGAAGCGCGCATTAGCAGCGTCCAGCGGGGGCAGACATCCGGCTGAACAACTGCGTCCGACCAGTAGGCATTTTTCAGCTCCTCATATGCTTCCTGCTCCACTCGGTATCGTTGTTCCATTCCGGCGTCCTTTCCCGGTTCCGCATACTGAACCCCGATCCCTTCGGTGTAAAATTGATAGGTATATCGGCTATCGTCCGGCAAGGTCAGGGTCATGCTGTCTGGGTTGTCCAGCGGTTCCCCGATATCATCCGATTGCTCCAACCCCAACCCGGCAGCCCGGTCTAAAAACGGCACCAGCTCTTCGACCGTACCAGCCATATCCGAAACCCGATAGAGAAAAAGCTGTGCCCCCGAGGGATCGGCGGGCAGAAACCCGTCCGGGATTTCCCGTGTGGGTTGGGCGGGTTCCTCAAGATTAGAAACTGAAGTTGCAAGCGTTGGTTCCGGGTTGGAACTGACCGGCATTTCTCCGGCGGGATTCCCTTCCGATTGCGTGGGTGCGATAGACTCGGATGCTGAACCTATCGAAGATGAGGAAATTTCTTCATCTATTATACGAATAGTATTTAATCTGGGTGCTGGTTCCACTATTTTCTGTGTTTCGCAACCGGTTAGCATTAAAATCGCCAGGATTCCTACAAAAAACCGTCTCATCCCGCCTTCTCCTCTCAACAATACTTTTTGCAATTTCTATAGTTTATTTTGCACTTTGTATATCTTTAGCAACTGTTCTCTATACATATAACCGGTTTTTTCCTTGTTTATGGACAATAGATTGGAAAAATCCATAGAAATCATAAAATAAGTTCATCCGGCAGGGAGTGCTTACATGATTGCCTGTCCGATTCGTTGCATCGCTGTATAAGCAGCACGAAAAATACCGCCAAGGAGCGATTGCGCCTTGGCGGTTCCGTTTGGGATAGCCTTAATTTTCTCCCATCACTTCGATAAAGTATTTTCTTACTTTTAACCCATCGAACTCCACAAAATAAATATCCTGCGCTGCCCCGCAAACAAGCTTTCCATTTTGCACAGGAAGGACCATATGGTTTCCACAGAGCATGGATTTCAGGTGTCCGGGTGCATTCCCGCTACAGGTTCCATAGCTGTGCAGCATTCTGGTGTGGACATAATCCCCATCATGAGGGACCAACCGTTCGAGGGTATGTTCGATATCTTTCTCCACACACGGGAGGCTCTCGTTGATCATGATGGATGTGGTGGTATGGGCGGTAATAATGAAGACCACACCGTCCCGGATTCCGCTGTCCTCTACTGCCTTTTTTACCTGCTCTGTAATAATAACCATCTGAAATTCTTCTGTGCTGCAAACTTCATGTGTGGTTAGCTTAATCATAGCGATCTTCCTTCCATCCCAAAAATACCTGGGCGTTTTCGCCCAGAACCGCCCTTTTTACATCGTCCCGGATCGGAAGCGCCTCCAATCCAGCCTTTACCCGCTCCTGACGGAATCTGGGGTAGTTGGAGCCATACATGATTTTGGAGAACAGGTTATTTTGCAGCCACCCTGGGTCCATATGATCCATAAAGATCTGCCGGTAGTAATCCTTTGGCGAACCCATATAGACAGTGGCCGTATCCGCATATACATGGCGGTATTTCAGCAACAGCATAACGGTTTCATCGATCCATGGCCACCCCAGGTGGGCCAGACAGAAGCGTAGGTCCGGATAATCCACGGCAACATCTTCAAACAAGATGGGGCGGGCGTATTTGGAGGGGGAATCCGGTTCCCAACTCATACCAGCGTGAAACAGGATGGGCTTACCCAGTTCCTGGCACAGCTGGTACAGCGGTTTCAGGCGTTCATCGTCCGGACGCATTTGAAGATGAGACGGATTGAGCTTTAGCCCGGAAAGGCCAAGTTCCTGAAAGGCATACCGCAACTCGTCCGCAGCGCTTTCATTCCGGGGGTCTACGCTGGCGAAGCCGATAAACCGTTCCGGCGCCAGGTCTACCAGCGATCGGACCTCCTGATTGGACACAAGGGGTTTGCCCATCCTGCTGGAGTAGTCCTCTGCTAAAAGCACCGTTTTATCCACTCCGGCGTGGTCCAAAACCCGAAAAATCTGTTCCATCGGGGTGGGGCTCGATTTATAGAGGCCGAAATTCTGTTTGCGGAAAGCAACCGTTTCCTTGTCCTGGCAGATGGCCCCGTAAATGACCGGATGTGCGTGAATATCGATCACCATCTTTTTCCTTGAGGAAAGATGCTGCTGTTCATGGGGGTGGTCGTCATACGCATGAATCACAACTGACATGATGATTCTCCTCCCTTAAAAGTATGGTTTAAAGATGCCGACTACCTGAGCGGCTAATTCCGCCCCCATGCGCATAGAGGTCTGGATATCCTGGCCGGAAAACAGCCCGTTCAAAAAGCCCGCGCCAAAGGAGTCGCCAGCGCCGCAGGTGTTTTCCAGCTCCTTGCATGGGACAATGTCCTGATAGTACATCTTTTGCCCATCACAGGCCATGCTTCCTTGATCTCCAAAGGTAGCGATCAGGATTTCGGCACCCAAGGCGCATCCTCTTTGCAGCAAAGCTGCCACCTCCGGCGTATTTTCCTCGAAGGAAAAGATGCCGTAATGGATGTTCCGGCAGATTTCTTCCACGTCCGGATGCTGCCAGCGCTTGGAAAAATCAAAGTAAATTTTAGCCCCTTTTTCCCTCATTGCCGGTAGATGGGCAGTTACCTGCCAAGACAGGTCTGTGTGGATCAGGTCCTGTTGCTGTACAAAGGCGAGGTCGGAGGGGGAAAGGGTGTAATCCGTGATGACCCCCCGCTCGGTGCGGTGGTGTATCCGGTCCTTCCCATTCATTCGCATCTCTACAAAGGCTGTCTGCCCATGCTCCACAACAGAGATATGGCTGGTGTCCAATCCATGGTCACGGCAGGTATCCAGCATGAGCTGGCCATAATCATCCTTTCCAACCGCGGTGACCACCGCCCCCTCTAAATCTTTCCGCATTTTTTTCAGATGGAACAGCACATTCACTCCGTTTCCGGTGGCATAGCGCCTCCCATCCTGATATACATCAATACAGGTAAATCCAACTGCGGCCGCTTTCATCGGCGCGCCTCCTTTCAAAGTGTTCCGCCGCGTGCGCGCGGCAGCGGGGGCTCTGCCCCTCGACCCCGCCACCTTTAAAAAGGTGGACGAAACATTTGGTTTAGGGTTTGTTTGAAGATCGGGAAATGAGCGGATTTTTCGCGAGAGACGAGCAGCTGCAAGAAGAATGCAGGAATACTTTGTGTACTGCGCATATTTCCGACGCAGCAGAGGCCGTTTCTTGTAGAAAAAGACGGTGATTTCGATTTTTCAAACTGCCCCTAGACCTTAAATAGGCCCCAAACGGTGCATCAGGTCCCGGTTCGCAAGATATAATTCCGCGTACATGGTTTTAAATGGCTGATAGGCTTGATGCAGTTTCTGGTTGGGCCGGACCGTGTGGCTGATGCGGATTGCTCCATGCAGGTCCTCAAAGCTGCGGAAACGTCCTGCCGCGAGGGCCGCCATCAGGGCGTCACCATAGGATGCACCCAAGGTGATTTCCGGGATTTGAATGGGTTTGCCCAGAATATCCGAAACGATCTGCATCCAAACCGGGTTTTTCACACCGCCCCCCACGGCGGTGATATTCCGCAGATTGACGCCATGTTCCTCCAAAATATCCACATGCTGCGCGATGGCGTAGCCCACCGACTCGAGGACGGACTTGTACAAGTGCGCTCGGGTGTGGCTGAGTTTTAGGCCGAAAATCAATCCCTTGGCGTTGGGGTCGTTGATGGGGGTGCGTTCCCCGGCCAGATAGGGGAGGGTAATCAACCCATCGGAACCGGCGGGGACCTGATCCAGGCCGTCCAACATCCGCTGAAATGCGTTTTCTCCCCCATTCTGCTCCGACTGGATAGCGTCTGGGAACATTACATCCCGGTACCACCTGGTCAAGGTCCCGGCCGCATTTGTGCCGGCAGCCACGCTGAACGTCCCGGGAACGGTGAAATTGTTCCCCCGGACACGGTCGTCCTGGATCAGCCGGTCGGTGCAGCAGTAGAGAAACAGGGTGGAACCAAACTGGAGCATCAGGTCGCCGGGGTGGAGGACGCCGGCGCTGACCGCCTCAGCGGTGGAGTCTCCGGTTCCGGTGATCACACCGGTCCCTTCCGCCAATCCGGTCTCCTTTGCCGCCTGCGCGGTGACCGTCCCCACCAAATCCGTGACGAATCTAGGCTGGGCCAGTTGATCGGGGCGGCAGTACAGGCCGCACTCCTCTTCCCGGATGGTCAAATCGGTTCGATACAGGGGCCGGAAGGATGCCTGCCCAAGGAACTGGTCGATCACATATTCCCCGGTCAGCTTGGCCGTCAGATAGGAGGCCCCGGTCAGAAATTTATAGGTGCGCCGGTAAACCTCCGGCTCATGATTTTTGATCCATAGGATTTTAGCGGCTACGTCCCCGGTGACAATGGGCCGGCCAAACAATTCCTTTACCCGTTCCGGGCCGTAGTGCGCTGTCATCCAGGAGATTTCCCCCTGCGCGCGGGAGTCGATTCCATACAGGATCGCTTTGCGTAGAGGGCGGCAGTCCTCATCCACTGGGAGACAGTCGCTCCCCAGTGTGCTAGGGCATATGCAGGACACCTGCTCCGCCCGGACGCCCGCTTTGCACAGGAGTGCTTTGGATGTTTTGCAGAAGTCCCCCCACCATACGGCCTCCGCGTCGTGTTCAAAATAGCCTTCGCGCGGATTTTCCATCGTGTGCTTCTCTGTATGTACAGCGATGATGCGGCAGTCCTGGTCGAGCAGGACCCCTTTTGTCTCGAAGGTGCCTACATCGATCCCCATAAAATATTGTTCCACCGTACTCCCTCCATCAAAGTGTGGCCCGGAACGCTTTTACCACATCCATGAACTCTTTGACCCGCTGATATTCCACATAGTTCTGGAACTTCCCATCCTTTTTAAACGCTGTCCCCACGCAAGCGCCGTCCGCTTTGGAGAGCATAGCGGCTGCATTGGCGGCTGTACAGCCGGTGTTGCAGAACACGGGCGTCTGTTCAGCCACAGCTTTGACCTCCTGGATGGCGTCTGCGCTCGTTTCGGAGCCTGCGCTGGCCCCCGAGACACACAGCCCATCGGGGAAGCAATGGAACAGAATCGACTTGGTGATCTTTTGGATGTCCCTGGGCGCGAGATAGGTGTCGGATTCCGGATTCACCTTATACAGCATTTTCAGGTCCGGCCTGCCCAGCTCGGTACGCCGGCGGACATAGGCCGCTACATCGGTATTGGTGAGGCCGCTTTCCCCCATATAGGCGCCTGTAAAGGTGCTGCGGACAAAGCTCGCGTCCAGGGCAGCCGCCATCTCTACAGAGGCCATCGGGTTGAGCACCACATTGACCCCAAAGGGAACCCGGATCCGGTCTTTCAGCCGGCCGACCACATACGCCATCGCGCTTAAGGTAACCGGCGGGGCAATATGCTGGTAGGGCAGGCTAAATTCGTTGGCAAACAGGATCCCGTCCACACCACCGGCTTGGAGTGCTTCCAGCTCTTCGTTGGCCTTGGATACGGTCTGCTCAATGGAACCGCCTGCCGGAAACAGGGGGTCACCCGGAAGTGCCCGAAGATGCAGCAGTGCAATGATTGGTTTTTTCACCCGGAACAGGTCATCTGTCCACATTGTCATCTTTCCTTTCTAAATCTCTCATGTAGAGTGGATATTTGAACAAAACATTATATAATGTATTATGATGATACTATGCGTAAAAGAGCCTGTCAACCGGTTTTCACAAATTCCCGATTCCCAAAAGCAAATTCAGCATATTTATAAATTTCAAGACGCATTTTTGTCGATTTTGACAAAAAGTATTGAACAGATAAAAACTTATCATTTTCATATTGACTAACTCATTATATAATATTATATTATAATATAAAGAGGTCAAAAAACATTAGAAGGAGGGGCTCGTTGTGCGTGTGATTGGCATTGGAGACAATGTCTGTGACAAGTATGAACATCAGCAAACCATGTATCCCGGCGGCCAAACCCTGAACTTTACCATCTACGCCAGAATGCTGGGGATCGAATCCGCCTACATCGGTGTATTTGGAACCGACGAGGTGGCGCAGCATGTAATGGCTACTTTGGACAAATACCAGGTGGATCGAAGCCGCTGCCGCCAGTATGACGGGGAGAACGGATGCGCCCGGGTGACGCTGGTGAACGGAGACAGGGTTTTCCTGGGCAGCAACAAGGGCGGCGTTCTGAAGGACCACCCGATTGAACTGGGCGATGTTGATTTGGAGTATGTGAAACAGTTTGCGGTATGCCACACCTCCAACAACAGCTATATGGATAGCCAGCTTCCCCGCTTGAAACAGGCAGGCGTTTCGGTTTCCTATGACTTTTCCGGCCAGTGGGTGGATGCCGAGCGTGTGGAGCGGGTTGCGCCCTACATAGACTATGCCTTTCTCTCCTGCGGCGGGGCCGCGACACAGGAGACGGCGGCGGATATCTGCCGTATGATCAACGGAAAAGGCACCGGCATCGTGGTTGCCACCCGGGGAAGCGAGGGCGCCACATTGTATGACGGCACAGATTTTTACACCCAGCCTCCCCACCTGGTGGAAGCGGTGGATACCCTGGGCGCTGGGGATTCGTTCGCAACAGCTTTTTTGATCGAATGGCTGAAGCATAAGGAACAGGCGGAAAAAGATTCCGCTGTGCGGGCCGCTGCGATCCAGGAAGCCTTGAAACATGCGGCGGAATTTTCCTCCAAAGCCTGCCTGACCTACGGCGCGTTTGGAGAGGGGAAAGCATTCATACCTGTGGTCAATGGCTGATGCTGAAGCAGCCTTTTCCAATAAAACAACTGAACAAATGGGAGGAACCTATCATGAATCAGACAGTAAAGGAAATCATCGCAGAAATCAAACAGAAGCTGGACGCGAAAGGCGGCCTGAAACAGGTCTACTTTGTGGCCTGCGGCGGCTCCAAAGCTGCGATTTTCCCCGGCTTGTACCTGCTTCAGAGCGAGGCCAAGACCTTCGGTGCATCCACCTATACCAGCAATGAGTTTGTCCATGCCACCCCGAAGGAGCTGGACGAGCGCTGTGTGGCCATCGTGTGCTCCCTGAAGGCAACCCCTGAGACGGTTGAGGCCGTAAAGACCGCGAATGCCGCCGGCGCTATTTCCATCGCAATGACCGGTTCCATGGAGACCGGTATGGCCAAGGTGGGACAGTATGTGGTGACCTATTCCAACGGCGACAACCAGGTCTACAGCGATTCCAACCAATCCAACTCCCTGCGCATCGGCTTTGAACTGCTCCATCAGATCGAAAACTGGGCCAACTATGACAAGGCGATGGCTGCCTATAGCGAGATCGACGCGATCATTGATGAAGCCAAGAAAGAGCTGCTCCCTGCCGCGCAGGCGTGGGCCGCAAAGGTGAAGGACGAGCCGATCTTCTATGTTCTGGCTTCCGGCCCCAACTATGGCGTGGCCTATTCCATGTGCTGCTGCCACTTTATGGAGATGCAGTGGAAACATGCTGTCTGCCTGCATACCGGCGAGTATTTCCATGGGCCGTTTGAAACCACAGATAAGCAGCTGCCGATGATCCTGCTGATGAGCGAAGGCCGCACCCGCACGCTGGATGAGCGCTGCCTGAAGTTCCTGAACACCTATGCCGAGAATTTCATCACCATCGACTTTGCCAAGATCAACAAGGGCCGCATCGATCCCAGTGTGGTGGAGTTTTTCAACCCTGTGGTGATGATCCCTGTGGAGCGCTACTATGTTTCCCAGATGGCGGAGCTGCGGGGCCATTCGATGGATGACCGCCGCTATATGTGGAAGGTCGAATATTAAGGCTGAAATTTCATGTCCGGCTTGCTTTTTTCCTGTGCTTTTGTTATCTTATTAAATGGATTCTCTTTTCCATTTATTTAGATATGCGCAAAAAGGAGTTTTAACCATGCTGGACGCAAAGACTGCTACCCCGTTGTATGTGCAACTGATCGATATTTTAGAACGGCAGATTGTATTTGGAGAGCTGGAAGCGGGGGAGCGGTTACCTTCCGAAAGTGAATTGGCAAAACAGTTCGGCGTTAGCATTATCACAGTGCGCAACGCAGTGGGGGAACTGTGCAAACGAGGGCTATTGGAGCGGAAACAAGGGAAGGGGACCTTTGTGCGCAAAGTAAAATATATGCGCGACAGCCGCACGCTGTCGAGTTTTACAGAGTCCTGCCGCAATCAGGGGATGACCCCTGGCGGACGGACCTTGGAAAAAAAGGTGATCCTCCTCAACGCGAAGATCGCCCGCAACCTGGAGCAGGCCCCTGGTAGCCAGGGGATTTATCTGAGCCGTTTGCGGTTTGCGGACCGGGAGCCTGTGATCATTGAGCGGAACTATTTTCCGATGAAGTATGCTTTTCTAATGGAAAAAGAATTTGATGACAACTCCCTGTTTGAATTCTTAAAAGAAACCTACCAGGTGACTGTCACCCGCTCTGACAAAGAGATCGGGCTGTGCCACGCAACCCAAACCGAAGCGGAGCTGCTCCAGGTGCCGGTGAATACCCCCCTGATTCTGGTGAAAAGCACCGCATATATCCAGACAGGCGAACCGATTTATGTGGGCACACAGGTGATGAACGGTGAGCGGTTCACCCTTCAGATTACCCAGGGGATCGTGCTGTAACGCCGCAGCACAGGCCATCCCCTGCCGGATTCCAAGAGAATAAGGAGATGGATACGATGTACGCGGATATTTATTCCCACGAAGCAGAGGGAATCCAGTGCGTATTCGACAACAAAAAATGGGTCGTTTGCATCAAAAACTGGAAACCCAACAACGACGTAGACCAAATTCAATATTTAGAGATCCACCACGCGACGGATGAGCAGTTCATCCTGGTGAAAGGAAAGGCCCTGCTGCTGGCAGCCAGCCGGGACGAAAAGGGCTTTGACATCCAAGTGATCCCCATGGAGCCGGGAAAGGTATACAATGTCCCTCAGGACACCTGGTTCAATACGATTACCCAAAAGGACACCAAGCTGGTCTATGTTCAGGACGCTGGCACCACAGGGGAAAACAGCGAATACCAGGACATGACGGCAGAAGAGTTGGAATATGTGCGGCGGACAGCCAAAGGATTGCTGTGATATCCGGCTTTTTTTAGAACTCAAACATAATGTTATAAGATATTATATTTCAATTTGAAATCATATTCTTGGAAGGGTTTTTGGTTTTGTAAAATATTTGTGAAGGTGAGGTATCATCTATGGAGTTTACCTGCTACTCGATGCTGATCGATTTTACCATCGCGGCAATTTTCCTCTTTGTTGCAAAGCTCCTGCGTGAGAAGATCAAGATTCTACAGAGTCTCTTTATCCCTGTCAGCCTGCTGGCCGGTTTTCTGGCCCTGATTGCAGGCAAGAATGGCCTGAAACTGATCCAGTTCTCCGGCCAGGCCGGTTCTTACTCCGGTATGCTCATTATCGCTGTATTCGTCTCCCTTGGCCTGCGCGGCTTCAACTTCTCCAAGGGCGGCGTCAAGGAAAACTTCGACCGGATTGGCAGCTACTACTGCCTGCGCAACATCGGCTGGTGTTTCCAGTACAGCTTCCCGATCATTTTCTCTGTGCTGATTCTGGGCATTTTTGAGCCTGACCTGAACCCCGCTTTTGGGATGCTGATCCCCGCCGGCTTCCAGGGCGGCCACGGCACAGCCGCTGCTTTGGGCAACACCCTGGGCGGACTGGGCTGGGAAGCCGCCAACGACCTGGGCATGACCAGCGCCACCATCGGTATCCTCACCGGCATCTTTGGCGGTATCGCCCTGATTAAGCTGGGTACCATCAAGGGCTATACAAAGTTTGTCAAAGACTTTACCCAACTGCCTGACGACATGCGCACCGGCCTGATTGAGGAAGGCAGGCGTCCCGCTCTGGGCGAGGAGACCGTCTCCCCGATGGCCATCGACCCGCTGGCTTGGCATCTGATGCTGATCCTGATCCCCACCGGCTTGGGTTATCTTTTGACCAATTACCTCCAGGACCTCACCGGCTATGGCCTGCCCAGCTTCTCGATCGGCTTCCTGGTCGCGATTGTGTTTCACTTTGTGCTGAAGGCAATCAAAGCTGATAAATACGTGGACAACCGGATTGTCAGCCGCATGGGAAGCTGCTGCACCGATTTCCTGGTCTTCTTCGGCGTGGCTACCATCAACATCCCCGTGGTGTTGGAGTACATCGTTCCGTTCTCCCTGCTGATGCTCTTCGGTATCGTATGGGTGGTGATCCACTTTGCTGTGATTGCTCCCCGCCTGCTCAAACAGGAGTGGTTTGAGCGTGGAATCTATGTCTACGGCTACTCCACCGGCGTTACCGCCATCGGTATGGCCCTACTGCGCATCGTCGATCCCGAGAACAAGAGCTGCACCCTGGACGACGCTGCAATCGTCACCCCCATTGAGTCGATCATTGAGGTTTTCGCTCTGGCCTATGTCCCCGTGGCCTGTGTGCAGGGCAACTGGATCGTTGGTGTGGCGCCTATCCTGATTTACATGGCGGGCTTGATCGTCGCCAGCATCATCTTCCGGTGGTGGCATAAGCATCCCCGCAGCGTCTTTGATGAATCCCTGTTGGAGCAGAAGTAACCGGGAGGTGAGCGCATGGGTACCCTGCGCATGGAGCAGCTCAGCGGCATGAACCTGCACTACCAGCACCACAGCTTGGAATACTTCCTGGATCAGCAGGTAGCGCTGGGCATCAAAAATGTGGAACTTTGGGGCGCCTCTCCCCATCTATATGTGGACGACGCCTCACCGGAACGGGTTCACTATGTCCGCAAGGCCATCGAGAGCCGGGGGCTGAACCTGATCTGCTACACGCCGGAAACGGTGGTATACCCCATCAACATTGCGGCAGAGGAGGAACATATCCGTTGGCGCAGCCTGCAATACCTCTCCCGGGCAATCGAAATCGCTGCGGAGCTGGGATGTGGCCGGATGTTGCTTACCCCGGGCTGGGGGTATGTGGAACGCGGTAAGGAAAAGTCTATGCCCTATGCCCTTCAATCCATCGAGCTCCTGACCAGAAAGGCGGAAAAAGAAGGGGTTGTCCTGGCGCTGGAGCATCTCTCCCCGATCAGCTCCAACCTGGTCAACACCGCAGCGGATTTGAAAATGGTGCTGGACCAGATTCCAAGCCCCAACCTGAAAGCCATGTTGGATACCTGTCAGGTCTGTCTGGTTGGGGAGCATGTACGGGACTACTTTGAAACGCTGGGGCAGGACCTGGTTCACATCCACATTGTGGACGGCACCCCGGGCGGGCACCTGGCTTTCGGGGATGGGAATATCCCCCTCCAGGATTTTGTGGAAACCATCGACGCCTATGGCTATACAGGTTTCCTGTCCATGGAAATCTCCGATCGCCGGTACTTTGAAAAGCCCGAACTTGCCGACAAGCAGTCGATGGACTTGTTCCGCAAATGGATTTGCTGAATTGATTTCTCCATTCCATCTCTATAAATATGGCGGAAGACAGGGCGGCCAAAGCTCTGTCTTTCGTCATATTGCCCCGTATCATCAAGAATAGAATCAAAAATCATTTATGGAGGCACCGCATGAAAAGATTGAAAACCGCTCAGATTGCCAGTTCAAACTATCACTATATCAAATATAGCCTCCCCTATTTCCTGGATTCCATGGCAAGGCTGGATCAGCATTTGATTGAATTTTATGCCGCAAGCCCTCACCTGAGTATTGAGGATGCCACATACGCGCAAGTGAAGGACCTGAAACGGGAGTTGGACGCCCGGCAGATCAAGGTGTGCTGTCTGACACAGGAGCAGTGCGTCTATCCGATCAACATTGCATGTGAGGATGACGCGATCCGGGAACGCAGCGTCCAGACTTTTATGAAGGTGATTGAATTTGCAGCACAGCTTCAAGCACCCTATGCACAGATTGTCTGCGGGAGGGGCTATTTTGACAACCCGGAAGAAGATGCGTGGAAACGCAGTGCACAGTCCTTGACCCGCATCGTGGAGAAAGCGGAACGGTATGGTGTGACGATGGTGATCGAGGCCGCCAGCTATAACACAACCAATGTGGTGTACAATAGTCCGCGGATCCGCCGGATGCTGGACGAGATCAACAGCCCAAACCTAAAATGTATGCTGGATACCTGCGCAGTCGCGATGGCGGAAGAGGACATCCGGGAGGACCTGGCGCTTCTTGGCGCAGATATGGTCCACCTGCATTTTGCGGACGGGACGCCGCTGGGGCATCTGATTCCCGGAGAAGGGAGCCTCCCGCTGCTGGACTACCTGAACGCCCTGGACGAGTTTGGCTATACCGGGGCAATCCCGTTTGAGATTTACAACCGCCTGTATGATTTCGACCCGGAGGAAACGATGAAAAAATGTTTAGCCTATCTGACGCAAGCAATCAATGGCTAATCGGTTGGAACCCATCCCTTCATAGCCTGTTCGAGCGCTTTTGTAAGGGGCTATGGGCGCATGAAATCTGAAATGGCGCTCAGCCGCTATGCGGCTGAGCGAATGTTCTGCCAGAATTGTGAAAAGAGATGAGCCCCATGATAAAAAAAGAACAGCATATGATTGATATGTGCAGCGGGAACCTGCCGGGCAAGATTTTGCTCTTCGCCCTGCCCCTGGCCGCGTCCAGGCTGCTACAGCTGCTGTTCAATGCCGCAGACATCGTTGTGGTCGGCAAATTCGTAGGCAAGGAGGCTTTGGCGGCTGTAGGTTCCAATACAGCGCTGATCAATCTGTTGATCTCCATATTTGTAGGTCTGTCGATTGGTACAAACGTAACCCTGGCAAGAGCCATCGGGGCCAAACAGCCGGATACCATACGGCGGGGAGTGCATACCTCCATCTGCCTTGCTCTATTCAGCGGGGCCGTTCTGACGGTATTCGGGATATGCGTTGCCCCGCAACTGCTGCGGTGGATGGATACTCCGGACGATGTGGTTGGGCTTGCCTCCCTATATCTGCGGATCTATTTTTTGGGGATGCCCGCCACAATGACCTATAACTTTGGCGGCGCGGTGCTCTCCGCCCAGGGGGATACCCGGCGGCCGCTGTACGCATTATTTATCGCGGGCGTTGCCAATGTGGCAATGAACCTGCTGTTTGTCATCGGCATGGGGCTGGGAGTGGCCGGCGTTGGTTTTGCTACCGCAATTTCTCAATACATTTCCGCAGGATTGGTACTGTGGTTTTTGACCCGGGAACAGGGCGCAACTCGTTTAGACTTCCGCCAGCTGCGGATAGACCCGGAAACTGTCCGGTGCATTTTGCAGGTGGGACTGCCTGCTGGATTTCAGGGGATGGTATTTGAGCTCTCCAACGTGGTCATTCAATCTACCGTGAATTCTTTTGGCTCTACTATGATGAGCGGGGCTGCCGCCTCACAAAATATCGAGGGTTTTGTTTTTGCCATTATAAATACGTTTCATCAGACTGCAATGACCTTTACCAGTCAAAATTATGGCGCAGGGGAATATGAACGCGTAGATAAAGTAACGGTTTACTGTCAGATTTTCACGATTACTGCTGGATTGGTTTTAGGGAACCTGATGTTCTATTTCGGCCATGACCTGATTGCGATTTATGTACAGCCCGGCCCGGAGCAGGAAGCTGTCATCCAAGCGGGGTTGATCCGCATGGGCCATGTCGGGCGGCTATACGCTTTGTGCGGTATTATGGATACCATGGTCGGTTCTCTGCGTGGTTTGGGCTGCTCTGTGGTGCCCATGCTTGGCTCATTGGTGGGCTCCTGCCTCTTGAGATTTGTGTGGGTCTATACCATTTTTCCGCGAAATCCTACGCCTGAAATGCTATTTATTTCCTACCCTGTCACATGGATTGTTACTGCGGCCTTCCAAATCGGCGTCTATTTGTTTATTCGCAAAAGAATTCAGGTGTGAAGCAACGCCCTTATAAGGGCCTGTTCAGAATCTCTTGCAGGGAGCTTTTCGGAGGGAAGGAATTTTTTGAAATTTTATTTTACAAATTTTCAAAAAACTATTGACAAAACCGATTGTATCGCGTATAATAAGCAAGCACTCTTCAAGAAAACAGAAGAACGCAGCATCGTAATGGGAGCATAGCTCAGCTGGGAGAGCATCTGCCTTACAAGCAGAGGGTCACAGGTTCGAGCCCTGTTGTTCCCACCATAAGATGGCCCGGTAGTTCAGTTGGTTAGAACGCTAGCCTGTCACGCTAGAGGTCGTGGGTTCGAGCCCCATCCGGGTCGCCAGAGTGTGCCTTTGTAGCTCAGTTGGTAGAGCAGAGGACTGAAAATCCTCGTGTCGTTGGTTCGATTCCGACCGAAGGCACCACATGCGGGTTTAGCTCATTTGGTAGAGCGCCACCTTGCCAAGGTGGAGGTAGCGAGTTCGAACCTCGTAACCCGCTCCAAAAAAGAGGGATCTTTGGTGTCACACAAAGTCCCTTTTTCCATATACTAAGTATATGGAGACGGCGCCATAGCCAAGCGGTAAGGCAGGAGTCTGCAAAACTCTCATTCCCCGGTCCGATTCCGGGTGGCGCCTCCAATCAGTTTGATATGTCCCTTTCGATCGAAAGGGACATATTTTTTTATTGCCTTTCCATATGGCGGCAATTCACCCCAAAAACTGCCGCCGCTGCGGCTCACAGTGGAAACCGCGATTTTTTTCAAAAAATCGCGTAAAATTTTTATGTATCGAGATGGGGATTGGGGATGGGAAAAATCCTGCAAAGCTGCAAATCTACCCTGCAAATCCCTTGCCAAAGCTTGTAAATGGGTGCATAATATGACTGTACGATCAATAAAAAGTTTGCCGGGAGCCCATGGTCCCGGCAGGAGATGGAGGAAACCCTATGTCCAAAAAATTGATCCGACAGGCTGCGCTCGACATTTCCCAGGCGATGTGTGGACGCGAGTTCTTGCAGCGGCTCTCGGCGACCAAAAAGTCGATGACCGCCCTGATGCATGATGCCGACTGGCCTGCCCTGCTGGGACAGGTTCTGCCGATTCAGGAGCGCTTGAACTGCGGGAAGGTGGCCAGCCTTGTCGGGGATCTGCTCAACCGGCTTTCCCCGGAGCCGGAGGAAGGATGGCTCGAGTTTACCTTCCTGTTCGCCCGCAACCTGATGTTCCCGGACGCGGGATTTGCCGCGCGCGCCAAAAAGCACAACGACGGCGCCCGGTTCCTGCTCCAGCTTTTGCAGGTGCTTTTTGACTACGAGAAGCAGGCGCTCCCATTCGACTGCCTGTATGATTTCAAGTTTGTCCCCGAAGAGGACCTAGCCGGATGCGACCACGCGCAGGACTACCGGCGCCTGCTCAAGATTTTCCGGGAGGAGTATGTCTATGAGCTTTTGCGGATCGCCCGCGAAGTGACCCCGTTCTGTCTGATGGAGCACGTGGTTGGGGTGCATCATGTGGCGATGACGGTCGCCTACGGGCTGCATGAGGCGGGCATCCCGGTCGACCTTGCGCTCGTCTCGGGCGCTGCCGCCGGGCACGACCTCGGCAAATTTGGCTGCAAGCCGGGAGAGCGGGTGCCCTATCTGCACTACTATTACACCGACCGGTGGTTCCTTGCGCACGATATCCCCACAATCGGCCATATCGCCGCCAATCATTCGACCTGGGACCTCGAGATCGAAAACCTGTCGGCCGAATCCCTGGCGCTGATCTATGCGGACTTCCGGGTCAAACAGAGCCGGGATAGCGAAGGCCGGGAGATCACCACGATCTACGATCTAGACGCCTCATTCCAGGTGATCCTGGACAAACTGGACAACGTGGATGAGGCCAAGCGCCGCCGCTACCGGTTTGTCTATGACAAGCTGCACGATTTTGAAAACTACCTGCGCCAGCTGGGGGTGGACTTCGACCTTACCAACCGTCCGCTCTCGCCGCCGCCCCAGAAGAACGTCGCCCTGATGGATGCGGATGAGACGATCGACAAGCTGGTGCTGCTCTCGGTCGAGCACAACCTGGGCCTGATGCACAACCTAAGCAGCAACCGTCAGTTTGGGAATATCCTTGAAGCGGCCCGCAGCGAGAAGAACTGGGAACGGCTGCGCGCCTATCTGGACATCTTCGAGGAATACTCCACCTACCTCAGCCCCCACCAGAAAACGCAGGCGCTCTCGTTCCTCTATGAGCTGCTGATGCATCGAGAGGGGGACATCCGGCGGCAAGCGGCGGGGTTGATGGGGATTATCATTGCGCAGTTCCGGATGGGCTACCGCAAGGAGCTGCCCAAAGATGCGGTTATCGATCCCAACGAACAGACCCCGTTCAGCCTCTGGGAAAAATATCTGGATATGCTCATCTTCCCTGACCACAAGATCACCGCCCAGCAGAAGAGCCGGATTGGCTATACGGTCAAGATCATCGTGGGGGCCACGCTGGATACCTGCCGGGAGGACGACGCGCCGGTCTTTCTGGGCAAGTTTATCCGCTATTACAGCGACCCCGAGCGGTATGATGAAGGGTCCGCCTTCGCGCTGCTCGACACGATGCTCTATCTGCCGCACGCGCTTTGCAGCCCGGAACTGATCGAGCGGTTGATTGCATTTGCGGGTTACTTCCTCGGCAACGGGGTGGAACTGCGTCTGACCGCTGCGGCGATGCGGTTCCTCACCCAGCTCGCCTCGGTACTCGGCCAGGAGCACCCCTGTATTGGGATGCTTGGAGAGATGGTCAGCGGGCTGGATTGCCAACAGAATATCCCGATGCTCTTCCTACAGTATAAGGCCCTGCAAAGCCTCGGCCTTGATACCGCCATGCAGGAGGAGGCTCTCTACAGCCAGGACGTGTTCAGCGATATCTATCTAGACAACCTCAAGGCGGCTACCCCATGGATCATCAAGTCGATCAATATTGAGGTACTGCTCGACCAGCTCACCCATGGCCAGCGGGAGCACATCCTGCACATCGCAACCCACCTTTCCAACCTGATTAAGGTCAGTGAGTGGGTGGTCGTCCGGCACGACGCCGGTTCCGCACTGCTCCGGGTCATGCCGCTGCTCTCGCTCGACCAGCGCAACGAGATCGCGGTTGAGCTTGCCAAAGGGCTGGAGGTCGGTGAATACGAGTTCTCGAAGTACATCCCCAACTATCTGGGCGAACTGGCCCTCTATCTGCACCCCAAGGAGCTGGACGAGCTGATTGTCCGTCTTGAGGAACTGCTCGGCAGCTCGAACGATTGGATTGTCTCGGTCTCGCTCAATACGCTCGGCGTGCTGCTCGAACACTATCCGGTCTATCAGGAGCGGTTTGTCCAGAGCGAAAGCGCGTTTGAGGCGCGCCGCCAGCACCTGCTCGGCTTGCTGCTCGACGGGCTTGCCAACTACCGCGAATCGGTCCGGCAGGAGGCGCTGCTGGTGATCGGCAAATCGATCTTCGGCACATCCAACCTTTCCCCCGAGGAGAAAACCAGTCTCTTTGCCCATTGCTATAAAAAGCTGGCCTTTTTAATCACCGAAAATCCGGGCGGCGGCCTTGCGTTCTTCTACCGCGCCGCGGCACTCTCACACATCTACCGGTTCATCGCGCTCCACCGGATTGATTACGGCTGCTTCAACTTCGAGCAGCGGCAGAAGGTTGCTTTCTTCCCCGGCACCTTTGACCCATTCACCCTCTCCCACAAGGGGATTGTGCGGGCGATCCGGGACCTCGGGTTCGAGGTTTACCTTGCGATTGATGAATTTTCCTGGTCCAAAAAGACCCAGCCCCATCTGATCCGGCGGCAGATCGTCAGCATGTCGATTGCGGATGAACTGCATGTCCAGCTCTTCCCGGACGATGTGCCGGTCAACATCGCCAATCCCGCCGATCTGCGGCGTCTGCGCGGGATGTTCCCCAACAAGGAGCTTTATATCGTGGTCGGCAGCGATGTGGTGCGCAATGCCTCCTCCTACCGCGCGTCCCCGTCTGCGGATTCGATCCATTCGATGAACCATATCGTGTTCCGGCGGATCAGCGGCGAGGAAGGGGACGAGGGCGAGCACGACCGCGCGGCGCTTTCGCTCATCACTGGCGAGGTGGTCGAGCTGACCCTGCCGCCCCATCTGGAGGACATCAGCTCGACCCGCATCCGCGAAAATATCGACCTCAACCGCGACATCTCCAACCTGATCGACCCGGCAGTACAGGAGTTTATCTACCAGAACAGCCTCTATCTGCGCGAACCGCAGTATAAACCGGTCATCCACGCCGACGAAATCCTGTTCGAGCGGGAGGATGATCCGCCGCCGGAGCTGCTGGCCGAGCTGGAACGTTCGGTGCTCGCCGACCGGGTAGGGGTTGAGCATATCTGCCAGAGCATCTCGGACAATGGGGACACCTTGATCCTGCTGCGGCATCTGGGCCAGCGCCGGCGGATCATCGGGTATGCCAGCCTGCGCCACATCACCAGCTCTGACCTGTTTTTTGCCCTGCACCGCGATGATTACGCGGATTACGTCCGCCGCCGCGCCTCGGGGAAAATCCTGCTGCTCACCGGTATCTACACCCAAATCACCGAAACCGCCTATGACCTGCCCCAGCTCCTGCTCACCGAGGCGCTCGCAACCTCGCTTGCGGAGAATTGCACCTATGCGGTCTTTTCCTCCTATGGAAGCGGTTCCCCCTCGTTTATCCATGAGATGCTCGAGCGGCAGGGGTTTGTGAAAGCGCCATGTTCGGACAAGGCCCCCAGCCCGCTCTATGTGGTCGATATGCGTGCACCGCTCGTGTTGATCCAGAATCTCGAGACCACCATCAAGGAGCCGTTCCGTTCCAACCAGCGGGTGTTGGAAGCGATTAAGGCCGCACATTACCGGCTCCAGCTCGCCACCACCCAAATTCAGCCGGGCAGTCTGGTGCTCTCGCTCTCGGCGGACATGATCCACCACCGGATGGTTGACAAGATCACCGCGCTCAACGGGGTTTCCAATACCCAGACCTTCCCCCGCAGGCTCGGAAAAAATATGTGTGTGCCGTTCGGCAAGATTCTGCGCGGTACGGTGGTGCCGAATACGGTCACCAAAACACTCCATACCGATAAGGTTTACACCCCCGACATTATCGACAACTGCATCGAGGCGTTCCCCTACTATTCCCCGATTGAGAGCCAGGTCCGGACAATCAAGTCCTTCAACCGCCCGGTCATCCTGGTGGACAGCCTGCTGCACGAGGGATACCGGATGCAGGCGCTCGACCCGCTCTTTATCAAGGAGGATATCCGCATCCGGATGCTGATGGTCGGGGTGCTCTCGGGCCGCGGGCGGGACCTGATGGCGATGCGCAACCGCCCAGTCGATTGCATCTACTATGTGCCAAACCTCAAATACTGGTTCGTGGAATCCACCCTCTATCCGTTTATCGGCGGCGACACCGTCCGGCGGGAGACGATGCCGGTCGCGGGGCTGCTCCCGTCGGTCAACCGGATCCTTCCCTACTCGACCCCCTTCTTTGTCTCCGACTGTTCCCATCTGGCGGCGTTCGAGTTTTCACGCTGCTGCATCGAAAATGCGCGGGATATCCTGACGGTGCTCGAGTCGGAATACCGCGAGCAATTTGGGCGCAACCTCACCCTGAACCGGCTTTCTGAAGCGGTCATCCTGCCGCTCTGCCCCGATAAGGGCGCGTGCATGGCCTATGACCCCAACCTTTCCGCATCGGTCTACCTCGAAAACGACCTCGAAATGCTGATGCGTACCCGCAAACTGATGATCTAGGGCTTGTTTGAAAATAGAGAAAAGACAGTCATTTCGATTTTTCAAACAGCCCCTAGGGACAGCTTCCCGATCCTTTGCAGGGGGCTTTTTCACTTGCAAAAAGCCCCCTCTTGCCGCTTCGCGGCAATTCACCCGAAAAAAGCGCTTCACAGGATAAAGTTTTCCGCTTGCTGCGGCAAGCGGCGAGGGCTCTGCCCCTCGACCCCGCGATTTTTTGAAAAAAATCGAGTAAAACTTTTGGTTTTGATTTTGGTTTTGATTTTGGTTTGTTTGAAAATAGAGAAAAAGATGATCGTTTCAATTTTTCAAACAGCCCCTATAATCCATTTTGCACATTTTTTAAGGAGTGTATGTCAATCATGTTTTATTACCAAAAAGACGGGCTGCTGCTTTGCAGCGCGCGTCAGGACCTTCCCTTTTCTACAATAGAACCGTCTGCGGATGTTTCCAAGGCAGTTTATCTGTTTGAAGCCGACCCGAAGTCCTGCCGCGCTTCGTTCGCGGTCGGTCATCCGGGGCAGCTCGTCCAGCCGGAGGACATCCGCTGGTTGGACGCTTCCCGCCTGCCGGATGCAGACCCAGACCCGCTGCTCGGCCGTCTGATCCGGGAGCGGAAGCTTCGCGCGGTCAACTACCGTCACCCCCAATGGGAGACGCTTGCCGCCTACACGCCGGATAAACGGAAAAAGCGGGTCAACGTCCTTGCTATTGGGGATGTTGGCAGCACCCTTTTGACCGGCCTGAAACTGCTCGGACAGGATGTGATCTCGTCAATCGGCATCTGCGACCTTTCGGAAAAGACCACCGCACGTTGGGAATTTGAGATGAACCAGATTTCGCTGCCGTGGGCCTACGACGCGATGCCCGAAGTCGAGGTGATCCCCCCGGAGCGGCTGTTTGACTGCGATCTGTTTGTATTCGTCGCATCCAAGGGGATTCCTCCGGTCGGGTCTGGGGTCAAGGACGTGCGGATGGCGCAGTTTGAGACCAATTCGAAGATCGTCGCCCATTACGCCCAACTGGCCCGGGAGCAGAAATTCAAAGGGCTGTGGGCCGCGGTGAGTGACCCGGTGGACCCGCTCGCCAAGACCGCCTATCTCGCCAGCAACCAGAATGAGGCTGGGGAGTTCGACGGGCAGGGCCTGCGCCCTGAACAGATTCAGGGGTTTGGCTTGGGTGTGATGAACGCCCGCGCCGCCTATTTTGCCAAGCGCGACCCGCGGTTTTCCAGCTTCCTCACCGAGGGGAGGTCGTTCGGTCCGCATGGTCAGGAGCTTGTGGTTGCGAACTCGCTCGAACACTACGACGACGCACTCTCGCAGGAGCTGACCCATCTGGTGGTCACCGCCAACCTCAAGATGCGGGAGATCGGCTTCAAGCCGTATGTAGCGCCCGCGCTCTCCTCCGGGGCGCTTTCCCTGCTGCTGATGCTGCGCGGTGAGTGGCACTGCGGTTCGGTCTTTCTGGGCGGTATTTTTATGGGCGTCAAAAACCGCTACACCGCCACCGGCCTGGAAACCGAGCTGCTGCCTTCGATCCCTGACCCGCTGTTCGCGCGGATTCAGTATGCGGCGGACCACCTCGCAACGGTGATTTAACGGGGAGGCGTTTCGGAATGAACCAGCCTCTGGTGCTGATCCGCCCCAGATGTGAGAATCCGGAGGCCGCCCGCCGTCTTTCCCAGGTGTTGTCCTATGCGCTTGAGGGGGTTGCTGCCCAGACGATCGAGTCGGCTTCCGCGCTTTCCCCGCTGAAAGGGAGATGCGTCCTGTTTGCAGTCGCGGTGGGAGAGACCGGCATCAATCTCGAATACTTTGCCATGCTGCAATGGATACGGGAGCATCCCGGCTGTCTGGAAGGGGCGGTCGGCGGTGTCCTGGTGGACGGCGCGGGTGAGCTTTACACCAAATCCGTCGGAAGCGAGCTGGTATTTACCGCGAACCTCGCTGGTTGTGCCTTTCCGGGCCGCCCGCTGGTCGAGGGGACCGGTTCGCTTGATAACTTTATCATCCTCTCCCGTACGATGGAGACCGACCGGTTCGGCGCCTATCTGCAATCGGCGCGTGAGCTGGTCGAGCGGATGCGCGCATTTGCCCCGCCGCGGTTTCAGCGCCCGAAGCTGCTCGCAGTGCATGCGTCCAGCCACAAGACCTCAAACACCCTTGCACTTTGGCGCCGGGTACAGGAGCAGATCGAGGATCGGTGCGAAATCAGCGAGTTCAACCTGCGCAACGGAGAAATTTCCGATTGTGCCGGATGCCCCTACACCATGTGCCTGCACTTCGGCGAGCAGGGCGGGTGTTTTTATGGAGGCGTGATGGTGGATGAAGTGTTCCCGGCTATCCGGCAGGCAAACGCGCTGGTCATGCTTTGCCCCAATTACAACGACGCGCTCTCGGCCAATCTCACCGCGTTTATCAACCGCTTGACCGCCCTGTTCCGGCAGGTGCGGTTCTACGACAAAGCACTCTTCGCAATCGCGGTTTCTGGATACTCGGGCAACGACATCATCGCCCAACAGTTGATCTGCGCGCTGAACATGAACAAGACCTTTTATCTGCCCGCCCGTTTTGCAATGTTGGAAACCGCCAACCATGCCGGGGACGCCTGTAAACTCCCTGATATCGACCAGCGGATCGAGCAGTTTTCCCGGCGGCTCCTTGCAACGCTTTGTAATGGATGACTGCGGAAATTTCGCCGCCTTTCGTTGCGGCGGCTTCACCGAAAAAACAAGCGCGCCCTCGACTTTGGTCGGGGGCGCGCTCGTTTCACTTGTGTGATTAAGCCGCAGTCGGCGTTTTCTTGGAAGAGAGATACTGAGGGAGCAGGATCACAGCGATGACCGCAAGGCCGATAATGTCGGTAGCAAGACCCGGATAGATCAGCAGCAGACCACCAGCTGCGGAAATCAGCCGCTGCCACATCGGCATGCTCTTGAAGACAAAGCCTTCCAGACCAGCGGCAACCGCAAAGATACCAACCAGCGAAGTGATGATGATCTGAATAACACCGATCGCATTGGTATCAATGAAGAGCATCGCCGGGTTGAGCGCGAAGATGTACGGGACGATAAACGCCGCGATTGCCAGACGGGATGCATTGATACCAGTTTTCATCGGGTTGGAACGCGCGATTGCGGAACCAGCATAAGCGGCCAGCGCAACCGGCGGTGTGATATCGGCGACGATACCGAAATAGAAAACAAACATGTGCGCCGAGATCGGGTTGATCCCCATACCGGTGACAAGGATCGGCGCGCAGGTGGTTGCCATGATGATGTAGTTCGCGGTCGTCGGGACGCCCATGCCCAGAACGATACAGGTAATCATGGTCAGGAAGAGCGCAATGATCTTCACATCGCCCGCAACCGAAACGATCGCTGTAATCAGGATCTGTCCCAGACCAGTCATGGTGACGACGCCCGCAATGATGCCCGCGATACCGCACGCAACCGCAACCGAAAGGGTGCTCTTACCGCCGCTCTCAAGCGCATCCACAAAGCCGGACGGAGTCATGCGGGTGTCCTTGTTGATCATGCTGACCGCAATCGCAACCAATGTCGCGATGACCGCCGCGCGGGACATCGTGAAGCCCTTCATGACCATCCCGATGAGGATGATGAGCGGGAGCAGCAGATACCCCTTCTGGAGGAACAGCTTGCCGAACTTCGGCAGGGTTTCTTTATCCAGACCCTTCAGGCCGAGCTTTTTCGCCTCGAGGTGAACCATCATAAAGATACCCGCAAAATACAGGAACGCGGGAAGAATCGCTTTGACCGCGATGGTGCTATACTGGACGCCGACCATTTCCGCCATCAGGAACGCTGCCGCGCCCATGATCGGGGGCATGATCTGCCCGCCCGTTGAGGAGGCCGCCTCAACAGCGCCCGCGAATTCCCCGCGGTAACCGGTCTTTTTCATCAGCGGGATGGTCACGCTACCGGTCGTAACCGTGTTCGCAACCGAGCTGCCGGAAACCATACCGCAGAGTGCACTTGAAATGACCGCAACCTTCGCCGGGCCACCGGTCGAAGCGCCCGCAATCGAGTTCGCTGCCTGGATAAAGAACTCGGAAATACCGGTTGCTTCCAGGAATGCGCCAAAGATGATGAACAACACAATATAGGTTGAACAGACACCGATCGGGGTGCCGATGACACCGCCGGTGGTATAATAGAGGTTGTAGATGACCGTCTTGAGGGTTTTGCCCGATGCAAACGCATAGATTACAAAACAGCTCGCGACAATCAGGATCGGGATGCCAACGACACGGCGACAGGCTTCCACCAATACCAGAATACCAATCACACCAATCAGAATCTCCATTTGGGAGATACGGGTAGCATGTTTGATGATCGTGTCAAAGTTAAAGACATAATAGAAAAAGCTTCCGCCGCCCAGCAGCGCGAGAAGGATATCATACCAGGGGATATAGTTGCGCCTGATGCTTCCCTTTTTCATGGGGAAAACGGTGAACACCAACAGGATGACAATTCCCACAAACAGGGAACGGCGCACGCGTTCGTCCCAGTTGGCAAACAGGTTCATATAAACCATCAAAAGTGAAAAGCCGGCAAGCGCATAACGGACAATCTTTTTGGGGACGCCCTCATAAAAACGCACGTTTGACTCACGGTCAAACTTTTTCATAATCGCGTCTACGTCTTCCGCCGTTCCGGTGGAAGCATCCTCCGCCTGAGGCGAAGTGTCCGGCGCTACAGCGTTGGTTTCCATCTCATTTTTTTTCTTATCAGAATCAAACAAAGCCGGTCCCTCCTTTGCGCATCTAAAGTAAGTTCCATTCGCAGGAGAACGCTACGGTGCTGTTTTTGCCGCATAGCTCCCGCAGGCTGATCTCCTGCCCGTTCAGCGTGAGGACGTGATCGGATACCGTCCCCACAATGTAGGAAAGATGGGGCATCTCGAGGTCGAAGCCCGAAACGATCATCTCACCGTGTTCGCCATAAGTCAAGGTCTGTCCTGCTTCAATTTCGGTCTGGACGCCAGCGCCAAACCCATAATAAATTGTCTCTACCACATAGATTTTATGATTGCGAATCTCGTACACATCGGTCAGCGGGGTTTTATTAACCGAGTGGACAAAGCCCACCGAAAACCTGTCGCCCTCCGATACCCGGTACCGGGCATAGATTCCACCCGTTTTCCCGTCCCGCAATATCAAATAGTGCCCGCTGCGACAGATTAAGAGAAAGACAGCGGCAATAACGACGAACATTATTGCCGCTGTTACCTTCCTATTTTTTTGAACGAGCCGAAAGATTACAGCGCGCCTACCTCTTTGAAGTATTTCTCAGCGCCGGGGTGGAACGGTACGGAGATGCCCTCAACCGCATAGGTGGTATCAAGCTCTGCGCCCTTCGCATGGCTCTCGGTGATCGCGTCTTTGTTCTCAAAGATCGCTTTGGTCAGCTCATAGACCACGTCCTCGGAAGCATCGTTCGAGACGATCAGGGTCGCTTTGACCGCGACGGTCTGCACGTCTGCATCAACGCCGCCGTAGGAGCCGCCAGGGATGCTGTACTTGGTGTAGAACGGATAGGACTCGATCAGCTTGGCAGCATGCTCGTCGTCAACCTCAAGCAGGTTGATCGCCTTGGTGGTTGCCAGCTCAACGATCGCAGTGGTCGGAGCGCCTGCGGTGCAGAAGAACGCGTCGATCTTGCCGTCTTTGATCGCGTCAGCAGAATCGCCGAAACCAAGGTTGTTGACCTCGATATCGTCGAAGCTGATGTCGTAAGCCTCAAGGATCTGACGTGCGTTGAACTCAACGCCCGAACCAGCGTCGCCAACAGAGACTCTCTTGCCCTTCAGGTCAGCGATCGACTTGATGTCGCCGCTCGAAACGATCTGGCAAACCTCAGCATACAGGCCCGCAACGCTCGAGAAGCTGGTGACAGCGCCATCCTCTTCGAAGAGGTCGGAGCCATTGAACGCATAATCCATAACATCGTTCTGGACGATTGCGAGGTCAGCCTCTTTATCGTCGATCAGGAAGATGTTCGCCTTGGATGCGCCGGTCGACTGCACATTGATCTGCGCAGAGGACAGTTTGCCGTTCAGGATGTTCGCGAGCACACCGCCGTAAGCGTAGTATGTACCCGTGGTACCGCCGGTACCCATAACCATCGAGACCGAGCCAGCAGCCGGTGCAGGAGCCGGGGCCGCTGCGGACGAGGCGGGAGCCGCCTCACTGGAAGCAGCAGGAGCCGCGGACGAAGCCGGAGCGGACGAACCGCCGCCGCACGCTGTCAGCGCCAGAGCCACCACCATCAGCATCGCAATGATGCCAAGCAGTTTCTTGTTCATTTCAATTTCCTCCTATCAAGTTGCATTTTTTGATGATTCTTGTCTGGAGCATCATCAACGAATATTATACATGATAACCGGAAAAATAGCAATCAAAATCTGTGTGAATTCCATAACTTTTTAAAAGTTTTTTCATATTTTCAGAAAAGCAGATGCAAGAGTTGAAAAAAATCCTGCATTTTCTACAGATTTCTACAAAAAAACTGAAAAAACAAATGGGGGATCTGCCAGAGCAGATCCCCCAACCGCCCTGAATCGGGCATTGCACATCCGTTTTGGTTTAGAAGATGCCCTGAGCGAGCATTGCGTCAGCGACCTTCTTGAAGCCGGCGATGTTTGCGCCTGCAACCAGGTTGTAACCCAGGCCAAACTCCTCAGCAGCAGCAACCGAAGAATCGTGAATATTCTTCATAATGCTCTTGAGCTTCGCATCGACCTCTTCCGCCGACCATGCCAGCCTACCGCTGTTCTGGGACATCTCGAGACCGGAAACCGCAACGCCGCCTGCATTGACCGCTTTGGACGGGGCAACGATCATGTTCTTCTGGCTCATCAGATAGACCAGCGCGTCATTGGTGGTGGGCATGTTCGCAACTTCGATGTAGTATTTGATGCCGTTGGCAACGATCTTCTGCGCCTGCTCCATGTTGACGTCGTTCTGGGTTGCGCAAGGCATGATAACGTCAACCTTCTGGCCCCACGGTTTCTCACCCGGGAAGAACTGGCAGCCGAATTTGTCCGCATAATCCTGGACCTTGTCGCGGCCGCTTGCACGCATCTCGAGCATGTAGTTGAACTTCTCCTCGGTGGTGATGCCGTCAGGATCATAGATGTAGCCATCCGGGCCAGACAGGGTGACCGCCTTGCCGCCCAGCTCTGCGATCTTCTTCGCAGCGCCCCATGCAACGTTGCCGAAGCCGGCCAGTGCAAAGGTTTTGCCCTCGAAGGTGTCGCCCTCATGTTTGAAGACCTCAGCGGTGTAATAGACAGCGCCGTAACCAGTCGCTTCCGGACGGACCAGGCTGCCGCCGAACGACAGGCCCTTACCGGTGAGCACGCCATTCTCGAACGCGCCGCGGATTCTGCGATACTGGCCATACAGATAGCCGATCTCACGAGCGCCAACGCCCATGTCGCCCGCCGGGACATCAACATCCGGGCCAATGTGGCGATACAGCTCGGTCATGAACGCCTGGCAGAAGCGCATAACTTCCGCGTCGCTCTTGCCGCGGGGGTCGAAGTCGGAACCGCCCTTTGCGCCGCCCATCGGCAGGGTGGTCAGGCTGTCTTTGAAGGACTGCTCGAAAGCAAGGAATTTCATAACCGAGAGGTTTACAGAGGGATGGAACCGCAGGCCGCCCTTGAAGGGACCGATTGCGCCGTTGAACTGAACGCGGTAGCCGCGGTTGACCTGGACTTTGCCCGCATCGTCGGTCCAAGTGACGCGGAACGAGATGATCCGCTCCGGCTCGACCATGCGCTCGAGCAGGCCAACCTTCTCATACTCCGGATGTTTGTCGATAACCGGGGCCAGAGAGGAGAGAACTTCCTCTACGGTCTGCTGGAATTCGGGCTCAGACGGATGGTTCTTCTTGACTTCTTCGAGAACTCTTTCAACATACTTGCTCACGATAATCAGCCTCCCAAATATTCTTTGTGCGTTCTGTATAGAGAATTGCACAAATTACATAATCCGACCTGATTTCAACAAGCTCATCCAAGGGTGAAGCCGCTGAACCTTCAGGTGTTGTTCCTATTATGCAGGAACATCTACAGATTCCTACAAAATACTACATCAGTTTGCAATATTTTTGGAAAATATTTTTTCAAAATGCAGGAATCCTATCATTCAGTAAAAATCAACAAACCATCAATGAATTTTTTGACGCTTACCTTACCTCCGCGGGTACGTTTGCCCCGCACAAAGTCCATTTCCGCCTTGATCTCCTCAAACGGGAACAGGCTCCCCGAATACCGGGTAAAGGTATCGTTCATAAAATCCTCAATCCCGAGGTGGGCGAGGTTGGACATCCCCTGCGCAATCGCGCGCCGGATCCGCTGCTCCATATTTTTGGGGCTGGCGCTGAGGGTTTCGCAAAGCTGTCCAACGCTGGTCTGTGAAATCGGGAGTTGGTTTTCATATAGATACTGGCAAACCTGTAAAATATCCCCGCATCCCTTTTCCCCCGACATCCCGAGCTGGTTGAGGATCCCCTGCAATTTACGCAGGTGCTGGCTTTCGATCTCCTGCCGGAGGTTCTGCACATCCGTGTTCTCCGCTAGGAACATCTTGCGGATATTGGAGAGTGTCCGCTCGTTCTGAATCTGCTGGGACACGTTGCTGATGACCGACTTGACCTCAATCAGGTTGATCGGCTTACTGATAAAGAAGTCCACCCCGGCGTCGTACGCCTTCCCGACCAATTCTTTATCCGAGACCTGGGAGAGCATGATGCATTTTGCCTTGCATCCCTGCTCCCGCAGCTCGCGGACCACCTGAATCCCATCCTTCTGGGGCATCAGGAGGTCAACAAGGATAATGTCGGGGTTTTGCGCCATGATCTTGGAGACGTCGGGCACCTCTTCGCCCGAATCCCCGCAGATATTCCCAAGCTGGTGCTGCTCCATGATCTCCTCAAGGTTGTTGATGACCGAAAGGTCGTCCTCTACAATATAGATCTCCATCACGTTTTTTATTCCCCCTCCAATCGGTCCGCAGGGATCCGGACGATGAACGCGGTCCCGGCCCCCTGTGTGGATTCTACCTCCAGGCTGCCGCCGAACTGCTCTTCGACGACGATTTTTACCCCTGAAAGACCGACGCCACGGTAGATGTTGCCGGTCTTTTCATCAAATTTTGTGGAAAACCCCATCTGGAAAATCCGCCGCAGATTCTTTTCCGCAATGCCGATCCCATTGTCCTCTACCCGGAAAAAGTAGTCCGGCCCGTCCTTCCACTCGGTGATATGGATGCTCCCCTTCCGATGGGCCGACTCGATCGCTTCACACGCGTTATTGACCAGATTTTTCAGAACCACCATCAAAGAATAGTGTTCCTTCAGGACGAAGTCCTGCCCACACTGGAAGTCGAGATCGATGTTCAGCCCTTTCATATCGAGATGTCGGTAGGTCGCGTCCTTGAGAATCTGTAAAAGGTCACAGAACCGCATCGACTCATTGTCGTACTGCTCGTCGATCTCCTTTTCAATCCCCTGTATAATCCGGATATAGTCCTTTTTGATCTCATGCACATCCCGCGCGATCGCCAGGGCAAGGTTCCGGGTCCCCTCCGGCAGCCCCAGCTCGGAACATTGCTCGAACAACTGATAGGCATTTTTCATGATCGACTCGATCTCTTCCGAGTTCTTTCGCATGAAGTAGACCTCGTTTTTCAGCCCGGTGGTCATCAGGAACAGGCGCTGATAACGGTTCTCATGCTCCTCCCGGGTGAGCAGGGAGCGGTACTGTTCCCCCACCACGAGCAGCCCGCCTGCCATCAGGGTGCGTGCCAGCGCAACCAGCATCAGATAGGCGCAGGTGCGGTCGAAGCTGTTCAGATGCAGTTCGCCGCGCATCCAGACCTCAAACAGGTTGGACACAAAGTCGCAGAGAAAGATGCTTGCGGTCAGGCGCGGGATGCGCACCGTATGCTTGTTTCGGATCGAGATCGAAAAGAGCAGTCCATAGGCGAGGTAGAAGAGTGCGCCGGGGAGCACCTGCCGAACACCTTCGTCCAACGCACCGTCCCCACTGAGCATCCAGAGCGCCAGCCGGAATCCGAAGATCATCCCCGCCGTTGTGAGGCTGGGCGCGATAAACAGTCTCCCACGCCCTGCGGCGAGCAGCAGGAGCGGAAAGAGCACCACCGAAAGCGAGAGCCGGAACTGGTCCGAGAAAGCGGTGAAGTAAACCTGTGAAATCAGCGTAATGACCGAGCTGGTCAGCAAAATCAACCGGGAACGGGAGAATCCCCCTTGCCTACCCTGCATAGGCACCCTCCATTCGAAGCAGCCCCATACAGTGCCGGACACCGGGGCCGCTTTCAAGTCTTTGCTTTCATTATAATGGATACGGAGCAAAGCCGCAAGCAGTTCGATCACAGCCGCCCCCGGCTGCGGCAACAGATATTGTTCTATTATAAGGGATAAACCGGATTTTTTCAACCGCCCCGCGCGTCCAAAAGTTTTACTCGATTTTTCCACTGCCGGAGCGAAACCGGGTAAGAACCCGAATCCACAACATTTTTATCGCTTTCGGACTTCTCTATAGGGGATTTTGCACATATCCTGTATTATGCCGGAAAATCTGAAACTTTCCAAACCATTCGGGCAAACTATGAGCAGATGATCCGGAACCAGTCTTTTAGCGCTCTGAGGACCCGCGGCGCTGGTTCCGATGTTTTTTACTGAAAGTCAGGAGGATGCATATGATACCCAAACTTGCAAAGGTGACCATCTATGTCGAGAACCAACAACAGGCAAAACATTTCTGGATCGACCGGATGGGGTACCGGGTCGCATGTGAACATGCGGTAGGCCCGGGGTTGAACTGGCTTGAGGTTGCCGCACCCGACTCCCGCATCAGCTTTGTACTCTATCCCAAAACTGCGATGCAGGCCCAAAACCCGGAGGTATCGGTGGGGCATCCCTCGGTGATCCTCTGCGCCCACAACCTCGACCGGCTCCACCACAAGATGAAAAAGAACGGGATCGAAGTTGGAGAACTGGAGGAATTTCCCTACGGGAGGATGTTCTCATTCTGCGACCAGGATCACAACCCCTACCTTGTACGCGAAGAGACATAATGCGGGCCCCACACGTGTCCTGTGTTAAGCGCCCGCCCGCTGACAGCCGATACCCATCAAAAGACGCACGACACCCGGCCTCCAACCGTGTATCGTGCGTCCTTCATTTTGCGCTGGATTAGGGGCTGTTTGAAAAATCGAAATTACCGTCTTTTTCTACAAGGAACGGCATCTGCTGCGTCGAAAATGCTCGGAATACATAGAGTATTCCTGCGCTTTTCTTCTTGCAGCTGCTCGTCTCTTGCGAAAAATCCGTCAATCTCTCTATTTTCAAACAAGCCCTAGGAGCAGCTATCTTTCAAACTTCGCCGCGACATCCTCCAAGTATTTCCGAACCGGGAGATGCTGTGGGCAATGCTCCTCACATTTTCCACATTTTATGCAGTCGCTCGCTTTTCCAAAAGCCAAGGACAGGTTTTCATAGTATGCCCCTTGCGCTGTAAAGGTTTTCGTTTTCCGTTCCTGCTCATCCGCATTATAGAGGGAAAAATATTGGGGAATTGCGATTTGTTTCGGACATTCCTCTGTGCAATAGGAACAGGCTGTGCAGGGAATCGCCACATCTTTGTTGATCTGCTCCGCCGCCTTCTTTACCATCACCATTTCTGTCTCATTCAGCGGCTGGAACGCCGACATGTAACTGATATTATCCAGAAGCTGCCGCATATCGCTCATCCCTGACAGGACCATCTCGACCTGTTCATGGCTCGCGGCGAATCGTATCGCCCATGATGGGATCGACATCTCCGGGGCATATTCCCGAAACAGTTTCTCAACCGCCTCCGGCAGCTCCGCCAGCGTGCCGCCTTTGACCGGCTCCATCACAAAAACGGGCTTGCCATGCTTCACACAGACTTCGTAGCATTTCTTTGACTGGATCCCCAGGCTTTCCCAGTCAAGATAGTTGAGCTGCAACTGCACGACCTCAAATTCCGGATGCGCTGTCAACAGCTGGTCAAGCAGCTCCGGCCCATCGTGATAGGAAAAGCCAATCTGTTTGACCTCGCCCTGTTCCTTTTTCTGCTTGATCCACTCAAAGCAGTGGTACCGTTCAAAGTCAGGCAGGGTGGACGCATTGATATTATGGAGGAGATAGTAATCAAAATAGTCCACGCCGGTTTTTCTGAGCTGCTCTTGAAAAATCCGGTCCCTGTCCTCAAAAGAGTGGAGGACGTAAGTCGGCAGCTTATCCGTCAACTGATAACGGTCACGCGGGTAACGTTCCACCAACGCGGCCCGGACGGCACACTCACTCTGCTCCCCGCAGTAGGGCCAGGCGGTGTCAAAGTATGTAAACCCACTCGAAAGGTAGGCATCCACCATCTCTTTGAACCGCTCAATGTCTACGCTTCCCGCATTGTTTGGGTCTGTCAAGGGCAGCCGCATGGTACCAAACCCCAATTTTTTCACATCATCCACCTCTCTCTCGAAAAATCCGTCCATTTCTCTATTTTCAAACAAGCCCTATTCAAAATCCAAAGTTTTACTCGATTTTTTTCAAAAAATCGCAGGGTCAAGGGACAGCAGGACATTTGGCCCCAGACCAAACGTCTGGGCGCAGAGCGCCCTCCTCGGGGCTTCTCGGGCCAGTGGCCCGAAGCGCGCTTCGCGCGACGCCCCTGCGGGCTGTCTTACGGGTTAGGGGGCAGGGACAGCAGGACGTTTGGCTCCAGACCAAACGTCTGGGCGCAGAGCGCCCTCCTCGGGGCTTCTCGGGCCTACGACCCGAAGCGCGCTTCGCGCGACGCCCCTGCGGGCTGTCTTACGGGTTAGGGGTCAGCGCCCCCTCCCCGTAGGCCCCACCCCGGCAAGACTGAAGCGGTTCGATCCGTTTCTCCCACCCAGCTTGCCGGGGGAGTTCTCACAAGAGGGGGGCACTGCCGCCCCTCTTGTGGGGCGCATCCTGCCCGAGCGTCGCGCTTTGCGCGCTCCGGGCTGAAAGCCCGGGCAGCGAGGGCGTTGTT
>JAETRV010000139.1 GCA_021770005.1 Anaerotruncus sp.
AAGCGGAAGGTATACTCGGCCGGGGCAGGGTCGGAGGGGTTGTCTGCCGTCTGGCCGAAGGTTGGGCCCGCGAGGAGGCCCAACGCAAACAATAGGGTCAGCAATCTATTCATGGTTCTCAAAAGATTTGTTCGGGTTGCTGCAGGGACAGAACACCCCAGGCCCGGATCGAGGGGATTCGGGCATGGCGGAGTTAACGCGGAGGCGTCAGTTATGATTTTTTTGTGGGGGGGGAATTTTTGCAAATCCGGACGCACGTCACCCTTTCGCTTCCGAAGGGCGAACGTACAGCAAGGGGATTTTGCTTGAAGGGAAGCATGGCTTCGGACCGAAGAGTTCGAGAACAAAATTAACAGAAAAACCGGAACTGGAAAGTTCCGGCCGCCAATTTTGTCGTTTAGGCAAGAAAAATTGTTGTTTAGGCAAGAATTCGGGGCCGTCAGAGGCCGGCCGGAGTTACCAAATGGAGTTCTCTCCACCCTGCGTCTTGCGCCAGTTGGATGGGTGAGCCCCCCCGGGTCTTGAACATGCGGGTGAAATGGCTGGGCGAGACGAAGCCTGCGGCCTCGGCGATTTCGGTGATGTTGAACCCGGGGGTGCAGGAGCATCACAGTAGAAGATTCCCGAAAAGGATTATGGCCCTGCATGGCCGGCAACCGCGCTTTTTAATCCCTGAACATCCTCGCAATATTGCAGCGGAGAATCCGCCCGTGATTTTTCGTTTCGGAGATGCTTTTTCGGGAGAGGAGTTGTCCTCTGCGAATGCCGGAGCTGTACCCGTCGCCTGACGGGAGCGAGGTGTACCTTTGTCCGACAACCGGCGGTTTGTCCGACAAAGGTCCTCGCTCTGCGAGGCGGGCGGTGTTCTCCCAAGTCGAACCCCAAATCATCCATCGAATAACCTGTCAGCGAAAGCACAACCCTCTATCTCAAACTCCGAGTTACAAATACTCGTTCCGGCTCAACGAGGAGCCAAGTTAACCGGAAACAGCCGAGGTACTACGTTGGAATAAAAACCGGGATATTTCCCGTTGGTTCAGCTCTCCGTCATTGGGCTACAACGCCATGTTTTCGGCGACGGCCTCCATGTCGCGCATGATTGACGAGTCGAGGACCTTCGCATAGCGGCGCGTCATGTTGACGTTGGCATGGCCGAGCATCTTGGCGA
>JAETRV010000063.1 GCA_021770005.1 Anaerotruncus sp.
CCCTTTTCTAACTCTCTCTCTTTCTCTATCTCTATCTCTAACTCTCTCTCTATCTCTGGTGGACGAATGTCCGGACAGTGGGCGGACATTTGTCCACCAGGATTCAGCGCAATCCGATTTGCCTGTCTCGCCCGCCGTTTCCGCTCCCCCTCGGTGGAGGACTGGCCTATTAGCAGTTCGATATTGGTCATGTAAAAGGCCCCGTCCTGCATTTGCTCCATAAGCCCCAACTGCAAGAAAATCTTGATTGCCCGCTCCACGGTTCCGATCTGCTGGCGGGTGATGGTGGCGATCATCTGCGGGGTGTAGGGGATGCTCTCGTCAAGCTGGAGCCGCCCGCCGTGTTTCAGCGATTTCAGGTACAGCTTCAGCAGGATGTAGGAGTACAGAATACCGTCCTGCATACTCTCCAACAGGACGATGGAATCATCGTCAAAATAGTTTTCTTTCAGTTTGAGATAGTAATATTTGCGATTATCAGCCATAGGCAGTTCTCTCCTTTGCGTGGAATGGCCTTTGCGGGCCGTCTGAGGGCTTTCCGGGGTGCTGGATGGGAATGTATCAGGCCCCTATCGAGCCGCCATCGGAAAGCCTTGCAATTACTGGACTTTTGGAGGCTACTTTTTCTACGCTCCGGCCCGTTTTTTTCTGGCCCACTCTCGCTTGCTACGTTTTGCCCGATTTGCGGCACAGGCAGGGCAGTAAAGCGTGTTGCGCTTAGGGGGAATAAAAAGCCTCCGACATTCCCGGCATCGCCTCTGGCCGATAGCGGGGGCTGGGGACAGGGCGGCGCACAGGCCAGCGTCCAGGGGCAGAACGGCGGCGCGGAACCATTTGCAGATCAGCGAGTAGGTGATGCTTTGCGGGCAGACACATTCCTCGCCGTTGTCCAACAGCAAACAGTTCCCGCAATCGTAGTTGCAGCACTCATGTACCAGCCTCCGGGCCGTCCGATACTGCTGATAGTTCATGTGAAGAATCACGGCCTGTCCTCTCCTGCGGGTAGCATGACGTAGATGCGGTAGGGGGCGTTACGGGCCATCAGCTTCTTCTTCACCAGCCCCGCAGCCTCCAACTCACACAAGGACTGCGCCACGGTGCTGGGGGTGCGGTCAATCAGTTCGGCAACGGTCTTGTTGAAAAATTCCAGATACCGCCGCCCCTGCTGGTCAGTCTGTGCGACCTCGGAATGGAGCGCCATATCCAACAGGATGGAATAGACCTCTTTCGCGGTGAACCGGATATTCATGTCCAGCAGGAACCGGGGGAAAACCAGATGGGGCGGCAGCGGGGTACTGGTGGTGATGTAGTCAGCTTTCATTTTCCTCCTCCATTTCGTGTCGGATTTCATGTACTTTCTCGAAAAATCCTTTGATTGCGGTCGTGACCGAATACGCGCTATCGCCCAATGCGTCAAATTGGGAAATTGACATCCCGGCGAAAATGTCTGCCCGGTGATGGAGGGATTCGATACCGGAAACATAGCGGGCGCATAGGGCTGTAAACTCTCTCAAAGCTGCTTCGCCGTCCCTCATCCCCTGACGCTTCGGTGTGGGCGGTGCTATGGTCAGAATGGCAGCGGCTTCTTCCTGCTGGTCAGGGGGTAGTCTGGAAATTTTCAGCGCAGTTCCCTTGGTGATCTTATCGCCAGCATCCCGGATGGTTTTCTTGGCCTCCGGGGTCAGGTCGCGGGCGGTCTGGACCAACTGCTCCACGGTACGCTTGCTTACGCCCAGCTTGTCAGCGGTGTCCTGGGCAAATGACTTTGTTTCTAAAAGCGAAAAATTTGCGTTTTTAGCCGTCTGGCCGTTGCGCTGGCCCTGGCGTGTCTCCGGGTGGATGGCTTCATAGAGTTCCTTCCGGCGCAAAAGCAGATCACCCAGCTCACGGTGGGACAGGCCCGCCCGAACAAAGTTCTCGTCAATCTCGGCCAACTCCGCTTGCAGTCCGTCCGCTTCGCTGACAACGCACTCAATCTCCGTCCAGCCCAGCAGCTTCACAGCTTCCAGACGGTGAAGCCCAGCAATAAGCGTGTTGTCCTGGGTGACAGTGATCGGATTCATCAGGCCCACGGCGGCGATGCTCCGGGCCAGTTCCTCTACGTTCCTCTGCTGGGTGTCCCGGCGTCCCGGATTGATTTTGATTTCGCTGATTTTCATTTGCATGGCGGTTGCCCTCAATGCGAAAATATAGCGATAATCCGGTTGAGCATTTCCAGGTCGGGGCCATCCAAGGATTCCCCCAGCCTGCGGAGAAAAGTGATTTCCGCAGAGTTCAGCGAACGGCGGTCAAGGTGAAACCACTCGGCAACTCTGACACCGCCGTGACCGCCCTTGACGGTTTCAATCGGATAGGAGCAGGTCAGCACCACAATGTCGCGGCGAATTGTCCCGGTGCTGACGTTAAACTCATGCGCCAGATTGCCGTAAGTATCATGCCGCCGGAGGCACAGAGCCTCCAAAATCTTCTGGCGGCGTTCCCACGGGTTCATATCCATAATTGCAAAATCCTTTCTTCAAAATTGTAGTGTTATCGTTCAGTTTCCTTCTGCTGGTGCTGCCCCTCATGGGCCAGCCGATCAGCGGCCTTGCGGAGATTTTCAACGGCTTTGATTTCATCCCGCATATCCCGCATTTTCTGATAATCGAAATCCTTCTGCGCGGTCAGTTTCACGGCCTCGGCCCGCCATGCCTTGGGCGTGATCGCTTCGCCGGACGCTTTCAAATCTTTCAAAAAACGCTCTGCGGCTTCAAAGTCAGCTAACTCGCTTCTATGCTCCTGCTGGTACTGCTCCCGCTTGCGGGGCTTTACCTTGTCCAGCTTCTGGCGGACGACCTTGCACCTGTCGTATTGAGCGCACATTTCCAGCCGTTCATCCAGCACAGCAAGACGGCGTTCTGCCTTGACAATTTGCCCCCGGAGATCGTAATAATCCTTGTTCATGGCAGTAACCTTTTCATAAAGTTCCTGCATGGACGTGATACCGTTGCCCTGCAAAAATGCCAGCAGCTTCGCGTTCTCCTAAAGGGCCTTGATTCTGCCGGAACGGGAGCGGGCCTTGTCGCTGTTGACCTGGGCCTGGGCTTCATAGAGCCGGGTCACAAGACTGCCGCCGCCCTGGGGCGTTTCAACCGTTGCTTGTTCCTTCGACCAGTTATAAATCCGGGTGATGCGGGCTTTGAGTTCCTTCAGCAATTTGTTATCTGCGGCAATCTGACGGTTGAAGTTTCCTTTCTCGGTGGCAATGCCCTTCCGTTCCATCTGACTGGCGGCAACACCCATGTGGATGGAAGGAATTTTATCAATGCCCTGCCGCGCATAGCTGCGGTGATCTATGCGCTCCGGCCTACCCGCCGCCTCCAACGCTCGGTTGGCGTAAGCGGCCCACGCCGCCCGCCACTTCTCGGCATTCTCCCGATTGTTCCAATCGGTGGTGTCCTCCCGATGATTCTTCCAGCCGCCTTTGCCATCAGGGATACGGTTGCCCTGGCTGTCCAGGTCATAAACCTTGCGGCACTTCGGCCCCCACTTTCCGTCAGCCTGGAGGGGCCGGATCGTCAGCATGATATGGGCGTGGGGATTGCCATTCCCCTTGTCGTGGAGCGCAAAGTCGGCGCACATTCCGGCAGCTACAAAATTGTCTTTGACGAAAGCCCGGACAAGAGCTAACTGCTCCGCTCTGGACAGTTCCACGGGAAGAGCAACTTCGATTTCGCGGGCAAGCTGGGCATCGCTGGCCTTCTCGGTCTGCTCCACGGAGTTCCAAAAGGTGGAGCGGTCTTGAAACTCCGGCGGGGCGTGGGCTGGCAGTATGATCTCCGTATCAACAATGCCGGGTTTATACGTGTAGTCGTGGGTCAGGCCATCCCACTCGTTGGTCAGCCGTTCGCCGCTCCGATAGGCGGCGGCAACAGCTGGACGTCCAACGCTCCATTTGATGATTTGAATGGGGGACGGAGCAAATACTCCTCACTGGGCAAGCCTTAAAACAGCCCGTTGTCAGGGTGGCTTGAGAAAAATTTTAGAAACTTTCTGCGGACGGCCTGGACGCTCTCATAAACGGATTCTTTGGAACAGCCCTGCATCATTTCAATCTCGGTATAACCGAACCCGTACAACGCATAGAGCAAAAAACGCTCCCGCTGAATTGCTGTGCAGGTGTCCAAAATGGACAGAAGCAGAGCCAGAGTTTCCCGCCGACATACGATGTCCTCCGGGGTAGGCTGATAGGGCAGCAACCCCCTCGGTAGCGACTATGTACTCGTCAAATTTGCGGCTGTCCCAATGCCACCGTTCGTGGGAAAGGTTCTTGGCCTTGCGCCGTCCGGCGTCCGTATACTCCGCTACCTCGGCGGTGACCTCAACAACCGTCATGCGCCCGTTGATTTTGATGATGATCTCCATCGTCTTATCCTCCATTCAGATTTTTGTGGTCTGAACGGAGGAGGCGGCGAGCGGCAACAAGGCCGGTATCGCTGGCCCAAACATAGAAAAGCACCCGCATGGCATAGAGCCATTCGGATGCTGAGAATAACTTTATGAACCGTCAGAAAACGACGGTTTTCGCAAGTGTAGGTGGAGTGCGCCAATGCGGGGGTCAGTTTTTTTTGACAAGTGCCTATTTCTCCATATTCGCATGGCGGCATCCTCCTGTTGCCGCCGATAGATATAAAAACGGCGGCTTTGGATCATCAAAACCGCCGCTGGAAAAAGCGTTTGGACATGAGGAACCGGCCTGCCCAGCAGCGTTTTTTTCTTTTCTGCCGCTGGGCAGACATTGCTTCTTCATAAATAATTGCTATACAACTGTTCTGCTCTTTTGTCCCCGGTAAATCCCCAAAACAGCAAGAGCGGAAACGACTCCCAAAACGAAAACCGCCATAATCGGATAGCTGACATACATTCCGAACACATTGAAACTCTTATATCCGCCGAATACCTCTTTCATCAGCGTGACATTCGCCAGTCCGAAATCCACAAGCGCCCCAAGCCTCTGGTTCACGATATCGCCCATCGCCGCCAGCCCCACATTTACAAACAGGATTGCAAGGCTGACCCCCGCCGTCCCCATCTGGCTTTTCATGCGGGAGGAAATAAAGCAGACAATCAGGCTATAGACCGCGCCGGTAAAAATAAGCCATGCGGCCCCGACTGCGGCAAGCTGCCAGACCTTCCAGGGGAACATGGATCGGGCATAGGTGGGAAGGGACTGGATGGCAGCGTCCCAGCCATGGAAACTCCCATGGGGCAGAAAACCGAACAGAAACGTAGCGGCCAGATACAGCATGACCACAACCGTGGAGGCGGCGAGTACGCTCAGCAATTTTGCTGTGACGATCTTCCGCCTGCCGTTCCGTGAGCTTAAAATCAGGTTGTCCATGCCGCTGGACCGCTCCACGGCGAATACCGGGGCGGTGACAAAGGTCAGCGGCACAAACAGAAGGAACTGCATCATATGCTCCCCCCAGTTGCCACATAGGTTCTCCCACAGCAGAGCGTTGGCAAACTCCGGCTCCCCCAGCTCTTCCAGTCTTTGCAGGGAGGCGGATAGCTCCCGATAGTCATAGGTATTCTGCTTTCCTAGCCTTTCCAATTCCGCGAGCTTCCCTTGCAGGAGGGCGATTCCATAGGGCTCCTCGGCGCTCTCCGGCGGCGTGCCGTTCCAATATTCCTCCACCCGTTCGGTGTAGGCGTGGTAGTTTACGGCCAGAATGACCTCCGGCTGGTCTTTGACGCTCCGTGAAATCATCCGGGCGTCTGTGCCGTACCGGGCGCTGACTTCCTGATAGATTTTTTCCGCTTCTGCGGCTTTTTCGCTGTCAAAGGGACCTTCCCAGCCAGCGGCTAATTCCCCGTAAGCGCGGTAACTGTCATTGCCGCCGATCAGGAACATAGTGGAGGTCAGACCGACCACGCTGTAAAGGACGAACAAGCACAGCAGCAAAAGCAGGGTCTTTTTGTTGAGCAATAGTTTTCGCAGTTCAAATCGAAACAGAGACATGGCGTTACCTCCCGGCCTTTCCAGGCAAGTAGTTGAAAAGATACAGATAGGCGTCCTCCAGCGTTGGTACGGCCTGCACCGCGTCCGGGGCGGGCTGTGTGTCCGAAATGATGCGGACCTCCATACGGCCATCCTTCGCCCTGACATTGCTGATGATAGCCCGGTTTTGATAGTCCATAAGCTGTTCGGCGGGCATCTCCGCCAGCCAGACCCTGCCCTCCATCATCTGGACGTATTCTCCGCCCGTGTGGATGTGCTGGATGCCGCCATACTCCATCATCATGATCTGCGCGGAGATCTGCTCCACGTCGGATACGATATGGGTGGAAAGCAGCACCAGACGGTCCTTCGCATAGGCGGAGATAATGTTGCGGAACTTGATCCGCTCATAGGGGTCCAGGCCGGAGGTGGGCTCGTCCAGAATCAGAATTTCCGGGTCATCCAAAAGGGCCTGGGCAATACCCAGCCTGCGCTGCATCCCGCCGGAATAGGCGGCGCATTTCCGTTTCAGATCATCCCAAAGGCCCACACTGCGGGCCAGTTCCTCAATCCGCTTTTTCGTGCGGGCTTTTTCCATCCCCTTCAGCGCCGCCGAGTATTCCAGGTAATCCCTGCCGGTAAAGTCGCCGTAAAAGCTGACGTCCTGGGGCAGATAGCCGATTTTTGCCCGGTATTCGTCCCCCACAGTGCGAATGTCCTTCCCATCATACAGGACGCGCCCATTTGTGGGACGCAGCACGTCGGCCAGTATGCGGATCAGGGTGGTTTTGCCCGCTCCGTTGGGACCCAGCAGACCGTAGACCCCCGCCCCCATAGTGAGGGAAATTCCCTTCAGGACCTGTTTGCTTTTGTAGTTTTTTGTGACAGCTTCCAGTTGCAATTCCATAAGCTACCTCCTGGCCGCGGCTCCGCCGCCCCGCATTCCCGTGGCGACCTTGATGGTGGAGAAGTCCGCCCGGTCAAATTTGCGGACGCACAGCACAAAGAAAAACGCCCCGATCAAAATGGTGATGGCCAGCCCCATCAGCGGCGTGATGACAAATCCGCCAATCGAGAACGCCATACCCTGTTCTACAAGTTCCTTCGTGTCCAGCGTGTACGCCCCCAAAGCGATATAGCGGAAGATGGAGGTCGTATAGGTCAGCGGGTTCAGGTAGACGATGGGCAGGAGAAAACCGGGTATCATGGTGGTGGGGATATACGCGCCGGAAACAAAGGTCAGGGGCATCATAATCATGGAGCTGATGGTCTGGAAGGCGGGGGAGTTGCGGGAAACCGTCGCCAGAAACAGGCCGACGGCGCTGAATGTCATAGCGGAAACCAGCATCACCGCCGCCAGCAGCAAAATTTGCAGGGCACCCACCCGCAGGCCGAGCACAATGCCGCAGATCATGGTGACAACACCTTGCAGCGTGGCGATGACCGCCCCCGACAGGATATGCCCCATGGAAATCTGCGTCCGCGCGATGGGCGCGACAAGAACCTCTTTCATGTAGCCGCTGGAAATGTCGGTCAGAATATCGGATGAGTTGTTGACGCTGACCTGGAACACGCTCATGATAATCACCCCGGAGATCAGGTAAGGCATGGGGGCGTCAAGTCCGCTCATGGAGGATTTCATCAGAAACGAAAACATCACCAGCATGAACATGGACATAAACAGGGCTCCGAATACCCGCCCCTTGCTACGGATATAGTTCAGTAAATTTCTCTGCACAATCGCTGTAATCGGGTTCATCCTTCTCGAATCTCCTTTCCTGTGATTGCCAGAAACACCTCGTTCAGCGTTCCGTTTTTCACTTCAAAATCCATAATCTCGCCCCTGTGCGCCGATAAAATTTCCAACGCAGCAGGCGCTTTTTTTGTGTGAAACATCAGCTTGTTTTCGACTTTCCGATAGGGAACATCCCGCTCCTGCAACGCAGATTCCAACGGTTCGGTCCGGGTGCAGACAACATCCACTTCTGTACCGGTATATTGATGCTTCAAATTCTCCGGCGTGTCGTGAGCGACGATTTTGCCGTGGTCCATAATGACGACCTTGGAACAGACCTCCGCCTCGTCCATATAGTGGGTGGTCAGGAAGATCGTCATGTTCTTCTGCTTCTGGAGCCGCTGGATATATTCCCACACATTGGCCCTGGTCTGCGGGTCCAGGCCGGTGGTGGGTTCGTCCAGGAACAAAACCTTCGGGTCATGGACCAGCCCTCTGGCGATCTCGGCCCGCCGTTTCATGCCGCCGGACAGACTGCCCACCGCCGCCCGCCGCCATTCTGTAAGCTCCACCAGGTCCAGGGCAAAGGTGATACGCTCCCGTACCTCATTCTTGGGCACCTTGTAGAAGGCGCAGTGGTATTTCAGATTTTCTTCCACGGTCATCTGAGCGTCCAGGGTGGAATCCTGAAAGACGATCCCAATGTCCTTCCGCACCAGACTGCGCTCTCTGGAAACGTCATGGCCGTTGATGGTCAGCGTGCCCTCCGTTTTGTCTAGGATGGTACACAGAGTGTTGATGGTCGTGCTTTTGCCCGCGCCGTTGGGACCGAGGAAGGCGAAGATACTGCCCTCGTCCACGGTGAAGGAAATATCGTCCACTGCCGTAAAATCCCCGTACTTTTTTGAGAAACGCTCCACTTGTATGATTGGGTTCATATTGCTGCCTCCTACTAAAAAATGAAGTCCTATGCGAGCGAACCCGCATAGGACTTATCTCTATAGAAATCTATAGCGCCTTAGTTATTCGGTTGTCTTTTCGGGACATCACCGCCAAATATCA
>JAETRV010000140.1 GCA_021770005.1 Anaerotruncus sp.
CGCAACGGTATCCAGGAGGAAAAGGCGGAGCCGGGGAATCTGGTGTTTTCGGACGTCTTTCCGGGTGTGCGGATCAAACGGGGCGATGGGGCCATGAACCTGTGGAGCTTGGAGGGGCAGTACGCAAGCTATCTGGCGACCTCGCCAGGCGGCACCGCGACCGGCTTTGGCGGCACCCTCATCATTGTGGACGACCTCATCAAGTCCCACATGGAAGCATTCAACGACGGCTTGTTGGATGGCCAATGGCAGTGGTTCACCGATACCATGCTTTCCCGTTTGGAGGAGGGCGGCAAGATCATCCTGATTATGACCCGCTGGGCAAGCAGGGACCTTGCAGGCCGCGCCAAGTCGTATTTTTCCGACCAGAACCTCAAGGTCCGCGAGGTGGTGATGCGGGCGGTACAGGAGGACGGCTCAATGCTCTGCCCGTCGATCCTGTCCCGAAAATCCTACGAAATGAAAACCAAAGCGATGAGCGAGGAGATTGCGAGCGCGAACTACCAGCAGATACCGGTTGACATCAAGGGTCGGCTGTACGCCGGATTCAAGACCTATAGCGCCCTGCCGGTGGATGAGCGGGGCAAGGACCTCTGTACCGGCAGCTATAACTATACCGACACCGCAGACACCGGCGCGGATTATCTCTGCTCGATCAACTACAAGGAGTTTAACGGCGAGGCATACGTCACCGACGTGCTCTATACCAAGGACGGGATGGAGGTCACCGAGCCCGCGGTCGCGGAGATGCTCGACAAGGACCGGGTAAACGTTGCGGAGATCGAGAGCAACAACGGCGGGCGCGGGTTTGCGCGCAACGTGCAGACACTGCTGCGGCAGCGCGGCAACCGGCGCTGTGTGGTCAAGTGGTTCCACCAGTCGCAAAACAAAAAGGCGCGGATTTTGACCAACGCCACCTGGGTAATGGAGCATATCTACTTCCCGGTCAACTGGCGGGACCGCTGGCCCGAGTTTTACCGGGCCATGACAACCTACCAGCGGGCAGGCAAAAACGCTCATGACGACGCGCCCGACGCAGTGACCGGCATCGCGGAGCGGTTCACCAAGCCGATGCGGCGGGTGAAATTTGGAAAGAAAGGGTTTGGCTTATGACGGGGGACATTCGCGGGCGGGTCCCGCCTCCTTGCCGCACG
>JAETRV010000141.1 GCA_021770005.1 Anaerotruncus sp.
CGTGCGGCAAGGAGGCGGGACCCGCCCGCGAATGTCCCCCGTCATAAGCCAAACCCTTTCTTTCCAAATTTCACCCGCCGCATCGGCTTGGTGAACCGCTCCGCGATGCCGGTCACCGCGTCGGGCGCGTCGTCATGAGCGTTTTTGCCTGCCCGCTGGTAGGTTGTCATGGCCCGGTAAAACTCGGGCCAGCGGTCCCGCCAGTTGACCGGGAAGTAGATGTGCTCCATCACCCAGGTTGCGTTGGTCAAAATCCGGGCTTTTTTGTTTTGCGACTGATGAAACCACTTGACCACACAGCGCCGGTTGCCGCGCTGCCGCAGCAGTGCCTGCACATTGCGCGCAAACCCGCGCCCGCCGTTGTTGCTCTCGATCTCCGCGACGTTTACGCGGTCCTTGTCGAGCATCTCCGCAACCGCGGGCTCGGTGACCTCCATCCCATCCTTGGTGTAGAGCACATCCGTGATGTACGCCTCGCCGTTAAACTCTTTGTAGTTGATCGAGCAGAGATAATCCGCGCCGGTGTCTGCGGTGTCGGTATAGTTATAGCTGCCTGTACAAAGGTCCTTGCCCCGCTCATCCACCGGCAGGGCGCTGTAGGTCTTGAACCCGGCGTACAGCCGACCCTTGATGTCAACCGGTATCTGCTGGTAGTTAGCGCTCGCGATCTCCTCGCTCATCGCTTTGGCTTTCATTTCGTACGATTCGCGGGACAAGATCGACGGGCAGAGCATCGAGCCGTCGTCCTGCACCGCCCGCATCACCACCTCGCGCACCTTGAGCCCCTGCTCCGTAAAATACTCCTTCGCGCGGCCTGCAAGGTCCCTGCTTGCCCAGCGGGTCATAATCAGGATGATCTTGCCGCCCTCCTCCAAACGGGAAAGCATGGTATCGGTGAACCACTGCCATTGGCCGTCCAACAAGCCGTCGTTGAATGCTTCCATGTGGGACTTGATGAGGTCGTCCACAATGATGAGGGTGCCGCCGAAGCCGGTCGCGGTGCCGCCCGGCGAGGTCGCCAGATAGCTTGCGTACTGTCCCTCCAAGCTCCACAGGTTCATGGCCCCATCGCCCCGTTTGATCCGCACACCCGGAAAGACGTCCGAAAACACCAGATTCCCCGGCTCCGCCTTTTCCTCCTGGATACCGTTGCG
>JAETRV010000142.1 GCA_021770005.1 Anaerotruncus sp.
CGATCTCCGCCATGAGCTGCGGCCCGGTGACATCACCAGCGCCCTGCATTTCCATGACCACATCAAATTCCGGCAGTAGGGAGGCCAGCCGGAGCATCTCGCCCCGCAGGATATGCAGCGCATCGTAAACAGCGTTCAGGCTGTCCACGGCCTGAGCGATGAGCAGCTTGACGCTGTCGCTTTTGGGAAATGTAGCCACAGCGTTTCTGGCGGCGGTATGGAACTTTTCGGCGTCAGACTGAGAGAAGCGATAGCCGGATTTGGCGCACCATTTGCGGTAAGCGTCCGAGAAAGCGGCGAGGGAAATGCCCGCCACGCAGTCCTTGTGCCAGAAGCGTTTCACAAAATCTACCCACTTGAAATGCCCGTTGGAACGCTTGGGCTGGCTGTCAAAAAGCGTGTTGATGCCGGGGAAGGTCTGGTCCAGCAGGGAGATCAGGCCGTTGCGGAGGACCACACTGGATTTCTTGGTGCGCAGGTACAGGCGGTTCTGCATTTTCAGCATCTGCCGGGTCTCGTCCTCCGGCGAGTAGTCCCGCAGCTCCGCCCAGAAGGACAGGGCATAGTTGGCGATCTTCATAGAGTCGGCCTTGTCTGTTTTGACCTTACGCAGGGAGTTGTCGCTGAAGTCATGGATGAGCATGGCGTTGACCACGCTGACAAAAAAGCCCGCCGCTTTCAGTGTCAGGGCGATGGGCCGCCAGTACATCCCCGTGTGTTCCATGACAATGCGAATGTCTCCGCCCACATCCCGCAGCGTCTTGATCAGGCAGGACAACCCAGCGGCATCGTGATTCACTTGGAATGGCGTCAGCACCATTTCGCCGCCCGGACGGCGTACAGCAACGGTGCTTTTCCCCTTGGATACATCAATGCCGACAGCGGTGATTGGTTCATAGTTCATTTGAAAGTCTCCCGAATCAAAAATGGTTTCAACCGGCGCCCACCGCTGCCCACCACCGATTCAGCTTGCTTTGTGACACGAGTGTGCGGTGTTGTCCGCTTCTCAACCTGCGCAAATCGAACGCTGCAATGGGAGGGCTGGCTGACAGTTTGCCAAAACGAGCGTGAATAGCTCAAGCAATGCCTCGTCAGTCCGGTTCCCTCCCATTGTAGCTTGGGTATGGGCCGCTGCATAGGGCGGTCATCTTC
>JAETRV010000064.1 GCA_021770005.1 Anaerotruncus sp.
ATCAAAGGTCTGGACACCGCTTCCCTGAACGCACAGGACGGTATCTCGGTCGTACAGACCGCTGAAGGCGCGCTGACCGAGGTCCACAACATGCTCAACCGTATGGTCGAGCTGGCGACCCGTGCGGCCAACGGCATCAACAGCGCTCAAAACAAAGCGCAGCTGCAATCCGAGGTCGAACAGCTGAACAAGGAAATCACCCGTATTGCGACCAGCACCGACTTCAACGGCACAAAGCTGTTGGACGGCACTCTGGCTGGTGGCGGTGATAATACCGTCGATCTGTCAAAGATAACAGCGAATATAGGCGGAAATGCAGTCACTCCTACTGTCAATAAGGCGGAACCCGCTAAAAAGACGATCGAGAAAACAGCTCTGGGAACTGATACAGAGTTTGAGATCTCGTATAAGGATAAGACTGGTGCTACCAAGACCGCAACTCTTTCTGGGCTCACCGCCGGAGACGATGCTTCCTTTGTAAGCGCATTCAAAGCGGATGCGGGTTTGAATGCATTGTTCGACATTTCTACTGATGGCACTACTATTTCTATCAGTGCGAAAGCGGACGCGGAGAAAGCATCCTTTGACGGAGCCAAGGGTGATCCCACTGGTGCTGCCAATGTTGTGACAGTCGGGGATGTTGCGGCAAAAGAGGCAAACACAGTGATTACGATTCCCGCAGGCGGAGCTATGGCAGCCGGCGACACGATCAAAATCGGCGACAAGACCTTTAAGATGGCGGCGGCGGATGATGAGGCCAAAGGAGAGTTTAAAGACTTTGCTGGTCTGAAGAAGCTCGCGGAAGCCAATGGTGTCACGGTTTCAAGTGACGGGGGAACTGGTAACGAGCTTGATGCTGGTGCGAAACTGACCTTCACAGCCAAAGCAGGCACCACCAAAGCAGCGGCGGACGCTGATGCTGCCGGCGGCAATGGGATGACTCTCCAGATCGGCGCTGAAGCCGGCGAGACACTGGTAGTCAGCATCCAGTCGATGACGGCGGAGAGCATCGGCTCGAGTGGGGTAGACCTTACACAGGATGCGTCCGGCGCGATTGCTACCATCAAAGGCGTGATCGACACGGTTTCCACCGTGCGCGCAGACCTCGGTGCGATCCAGAACCGTCTGGAATACACCATCAACAACCTGGATACCGCTTCCGAGAACATCCAGGCTGCGAACAGCCGTATCCGCGACACCGATATGGCCAAGATGATGATGGAGTACACCAAAGTCAACGTGCTCACCCAGTCGGCTCAGGCGATGCTGGCTCAGGCCAATCAGCAGCCCCAGAGCGTGCTCCAGCTCCTCCAGTAATGGATTGACTTTTTGCGTAGAGTTTAAGACGCTACAAAAGGCAGGCAGCAGAATGCTGCCTGCCTTTCCATTCCGATCTGAGGTTGGCCATGAAAGCGCTTTTTACCTCAACCCTCCCCCAAAAATAGCCCATGAAAAAGCCCATGCATGTACACCATGCATGGGCTTTACTATTTACAGTTTTAATAGTCCCAATAGCTGTCCGGCATCTCCCGGTCCAGCCGGCTGGAAGTGGCATGGTCGGGATCCAGGCCAGCCTGTTTCGCCTCTTCGCGGGTGTACTCTTTGTCACTTCCATCAAATCGATAGACGGTATGCCGCTCCCGCCAGTTCTCGCGCTTCTGCTGGTAGCGTTCGGCCTTACGATCCTCGGCGTGTTCCTTGGATTCCTGAGAAGCCTTATAAACGCTGTACCCCCCATTATAGAGATAGCAGCTATCAAAACAGACCTGGTAGTCTGTGCCGTAGTTCTGCGCATTGAGCGCGAGATAAACAGGGGTCAGCGCCTCCTCTGAGAATTCCGCCGACGCGATCTGGAGATGATCCAGATAGTAATAAACCAGCCCGCCGTTTGCCTTAATCAGCAGGGTATGCCATCCCTCCTCCATATCGAGCGAGACATACTCCTGATCCTTGGTATCGTAATACCGGTTCGAGGTCGACCAGCCGGACTTGAGCGCGGGATTGGCATACTGAACCGCCAGAGAGCCGGATCCGTTGGTCACGACCGCGATCCCGGGCATCACCTCTGAATCAACGCCGTACACATCCACCCGAAATTCCGCACGCCGGCGTCCGGGGTTCCCCTCGACCCACGCCTCGTCGATCTTCACCTTGGCAGCCGCGGTCCAAACCGTTCCCGGTGTTTGGTTCACCGCCATCTTACGCCCCTGCAAAGCATAATAATTCCCCTGCATGTCAGCCGGCCGGTTAGAGGTGGCGCCTTCCCGCCCAACGGACAGGTAAAGCTTTCCGCCCGCATAGTCAAACCCCTCCGGCTCATACCGGTCGGTCTGCCAGTAGTCCGCGTTCGCACGGTTGGAGAATCCGTCCCCAGTGAGGAGGGTCGCCGCGGAAACCGGCATTGAAAGTGCAGCTGTTAATGCAAGCACAAGCCCAAGGATATGGGCGGTCTTTTTCATAAAGTCGTTCCTCCCTTTGTCTTTTTGAGGTCCCGCTTTCAGTATACCAACAGCGGGACGGAAAATCAAGCAAGCGGCGGAGCCCCCGCAATTTTTCTCGAAAAACTGCGTAAAGCTTTCAATCCCCATTCCCTCCCTCGCCGCGGGCAGTCAATGCTTGGTTGTGCTGTGTCAATGGTCGTCACATTGCACCTGTCACAGTGCTGGGCATCACAATCAGACAGGGGGTCGAACCCCGCGCGGGCCCTTTCCGCGCTGCCACTGGAACGGTTCCTTACAAAACCATGCCCGGCTCTTTTCCCGGCCGGAGGGGATCGCATTCGCCCTGCCTGCGGCTACCAACAGGCCATCCTACTTTATATCCATAATTTTCCAAAGTTCCCCTTTTCAGAGGCAGCGCCAAAACACGTCTCTGCTGTTTCTTGCATCAGATACGATCCTCCTCGGGTCCCCGCCCCCGCAGGCACTGCTCCACCACCCGTGGGGACAGCGCGGTATACCGGCTGATCTGCTCCACCGTCCAGCCGTTGGCGCGGCAATCGGCGAGGGTCTGGCTGTCAAGCAGCAGGAACCCGGCGAACAGATCCGCTTCCCGCTCGTACCGGGCCGCGACAAAGTCGGTGCTCTGCTTGAGGAAAAAAGAGTTATAACCGGTGTGCAGCAGTGCATGTCCAAGCTCATGCGCGCAGACCGCCGCGCGTTCCCTTGGGTCGGATAGGCCGCTGTTGAGGTAGATGATCGGCACCCCAAGCGGACTTGCATAGAACCCTCGGATTCCTGCGGGAAGCGGCAGCTCGAGCAGCTCCACATCCAAAAAGCCGCACAAGGCAAACGGGTCGGCAGTGCGGTACCGCTCGACCAGCGCGTCTGCGGCCGATTTGAACCGTTCCATGAAAACCTCCCTATGTTTTTGTCGTCAGGCTTCTCCTCCATTGTTCCCGCGGCGGCGCAGCTTTTCAACCGCCACCATCGTTCCCACCTCGATCGCGTCCACCACCTGTGCAATGTCGCTTTCCGAAAGCGGCATACCGTTGAACATCAATCCTTGCTGAGAAAGCAGGTGGGAGCGGAAGTCCTCTATAATGTCATTCAGGTCAATATGGCCCTGCAAAGCGGCTTGCTGCTCGCCGGATGTGGGGTCTCCCAACAAGAGCGAATCGCTGGAGACTTCAAACAGACGGCAGATGTTCAGCAAGGTGGCGTGATCCGGGCTTCGCCTGCCCTGCTCATACATGCCGACAGTGCTGGTGGAGACCCCCAACGCCTTCCCCAGCTCCTGCTGCGTCATATGGCGGGATTTGCGCAGCTTTTTCAAGTTCTCTCCAAGCATATTGACTCACCTCACAGTTTTATATTATCACACAATGTGTGAATTGTAAATTGTTTTTTCTGTATTTTCCTTGACAAAACACGAATTGTGTGATATTCTTATAAAAAGAACGTATGTTTACACATTTTGTGGAAATGGAGGAAGCGAAAAGATGTGTTTTTATGAACTTGCCGCCCAATATGAAGAGACTGCCGTCCAAATTCAAAAACGGATCGCTGAACTGAAAAAGGATGCGAAACTCGCAAGCAGAGCGGAGGCTTTTGCTCTCCAAAAGCGGATTGAGGCCCTTTATGCGGAACTGCATGACTTACGGGTGGTTGCAAAATATTTGAATGACTACCAGGCAAATGTCTCAAAAGCATCCTACTGAACTTTTTAGGGTCTCGGCTGTTTCGCCTGAAAATCACTTTTAAGGAGGAATCTCTTTGTTTGAACACCGGCGCGCAGTCCAACTACAGCAGGAATTTTCCCGGCTCAGCGGCCTGCCCCCCTCTGTGAACGACAACTCCAACCAACGGGAACGGTATCGAAAGTTCCTTGCAGCTGCGGTGAAGTATCTCCCGCCCCGTCAGCGGGAGCCAATCCGGCTCTACTATTTCGAAGGGAAAAAGCAGCAGGAAATTGCGGAGCTGCTTGGGATTGAGCGTTCAACTGTCAGCCGCAGGCTCAAGGCCGCGCGGGCATCCCTCAAAAAGCTCGCCGCGCTTTTTACAGATGCCGGCATTTTCTAAAAAGGCGCTCGAGGCGGTGGCTGCCGCTCGGGGGGCTTGTTCGAAAATAGAGAAAAAGACCGTCATTTCAATTTTTCAAACAGCCCCTAAGAACCCGTATTCACAACCGTTTGACGCCGTCTGAACGGGCCTTTTTCCGACATCCTCCGATTATGAATACAGGTTCTAAAGTTTGAACAGATTCTCACGGGGCAAAGGGCAGCAGGCTGTCTTTATGCCGCCTATAGTAGAAAAAGCCAACCAGGTCGGCAAAGACCCATCCGATCGGGATCGCCCACCAGATGGCGGGCAGCCCAAATGCCGGGAGCGGGGCGAACAGGTAGGCGATGGCGACACGGGTACCGAGGGAAGCGACCGTCAGCACGACCGACATCCCCGCGCGTCCAAGCCCCCGGTAGAGCCCATAAAGCAGAAACAGATACCCAATCCCACAGTAGCAGGCGCCTTCGATCCGCAGATATTGTACCCCAATCGCGAGAATCTCCAGCTCTCCCGAATCCACGAAAATGCACATCAGCGGGCGGGCAAACACAACCACTGCCGCCGAGATCACCAGACAGAACAGGGTCGCAGCGCGCACCGAAGCGCGGATCCCATTCTGAATCCGATCCCGTTTGCCCGCGCCCAGATTTTGCGCAATATAGGTGGAGAACGCATTTCCAAAATCCTGCACCGGCATATAGGCGAATGAATCGATCTTAACCGCCGCCGCAAATGCCGCCATGACTTTTACCCCAAAGCTGTTGACCAGCCCCTGGATCATCAAAATGCCAAAGTTCATGATCGACTGCTGGACACTGGAAAGCGCCGAATAGGAGACGATCTTTCCAAGCAAGGGGCGGTCAAGCCGGAGATGCCGCCGCCCGGGGCGAAGCTCCGGCGCTTTGAAGTAGCAGTAGACCGCAATCAGAAGCGCGGAAACCCCCTGTGAAATGACCGTAGCAAGCGCGGCGCCGCCCACCCCCATCCCGAACGGAACGACGAACAGCAGGTCCAATCCCACATTGAGCAGCGCGGAGAGGGCGAGAAAACAGAGCGGGGTTACCGAGTCGCCGATGCTGCGCAAGACCGCCGAAAAATAGTTGTAGAGGAAGGTGAAGCCGATTCCATAAAAGATGATCCATAGATATTCCCGGGTCAGGCCAAGGATGTCCAGCGGAATCCGGAGAAACCACAGAATCTGCTCGATCAGCAGGATCGAACCGAGGTTGATGAAGAGGGTCACCAGCGCGATGAAGACAAACGAAAGCAGGATCGCATGCTTTAGCTTTTCGGCCTGACGCGCGCCGAAAAGCTGGGAAAAGACCACCCCGCTGCCCATGCATAATCCCAGTATGATCGAAGTCAAAAACACCATGAGCGTATAGGAAGCCCCGACCGCCGCAAGCGCGTCCGCGCCGACATACTTCCCGACGATAATCGTATCTACAATATTATAGACCTGCTGAAAGAGGTTCCCAATCATCATCGGAACCGCAAACAACAGGATCGATCTGGTTTCGTTGCCCTGTGTCAGATCGTGCGCCATCCCAAACCCCCACCTATTGGCCGCTGGCAGCGGCCGTTGATCCAGGTTTCATTGTAGCATAAAACCAAGGGGGTCTGCAACTGCCACCCACCGTATGGCCTGGTCAGTTGCCCCAGGCGACCTGCTGCGTTTTTTGCAGCGGGTATTCGATCAGGTCCGAACGGCTGAGATTTTCCCGTTCCATCCGGATTGCGGTGATCTGGCAGTTGGAATAGGTGGTATAGTAGTAGATTTTTTGGTCGGCATTGATACAGCAGGAGTAGGAGGTCAGCTCATACTTGTCCCCCGGCATGACTACCCCTCCCCGGACCATCGAAACCGTGGACAACAGATGGAACATCTGTGAAATACTGCTATCCTCATCCTTGTCGCAGACCGAATTGAGCAGAAGGTATGCCACTTTCACAAACCGGGAAGCCGGCGAAAAATCGCCCGGCAGGCCGATACTGCCAAAACCGCACCCGAACGGCTGCAACCCCAATTTCTGATTGAAGCAGTTATCCGGCTGCCCAGGGATCAGGTTCATATATTGACAGAGGTTATCCATCTGGAAATGGAACGGGGGGTTGTTGGTCATCACCCCAACCGGGTTGTCATAGATGTTGGCGCCCCCCTTGGTCGTTTCCAGCACAATCGAACCGGTTGCGTCGGCAATATGCCAGTGCAGCGGGGCGAGCGGTATCTGCCCACTGAACGGGATTGCAACAATATGTGTTTCTTCCAGCAATGCCCTCGCTTCCTCCAACGAAGCGCACCTGCCGAGCAGCCATGGGATCAGCTCGAAGGGGGAAACATTGCTCTTTTGAGGGTCCATCTCTTCTGAATAGTAGGCATTCCCCGGGAAGTTCAGCCCTGCGATACAAAGCCCCTTTTCGTTTACCCCCTCCGCATAGAGCGGATAACCGCCGGATATGGTCGCCGAACCCATGAATGCATAGTGTTCTTTCATATAACCGGCCCTGCGGAATAGGAAGGGAAAGTTCCTGGGCGTAATCACCACCCGTTCTCCAAAATTGTATTCCAAATCCATATTGCGTCCAAAATAAAAATCACCTGTTTTCATCGCGATGCTGGTGCACATAGCCATATCCTCCTGTTCGTTTCGGCATTCGCCGTCCGTACTAGTATATCCAAGATATGGGGTTTGTATGTTTTGTACGCGGCTCGGTACCGTTCCTGGAATAAAACCGGAGAACAGGGCCGTGGAATGCTTGTACTCTCCGCAACAGCATGGTACAATAGGAAAAAAAGGAGGAATTCAGATGTTAACCACTTCGTTGAATCTTGCGCCGAAATACGATTATCTCGCAGAAAAATTCCAGAAAGCCTATGCGTTCCTGCGCCGCGATGATCTCGCCCAGCTGGAAACCGGCAGCCACCCGATCGATGGGGAGGACGTGGTTGCGAACGTGCAGCGGTACACCACCATGCCCAAGGAACAGGCCCGCTTCGAGAGCCATGACCGTTTTTTCGATATTCAATTTATGGTTGAAGGGGAAGAACTGTTCGGCTATGTCCCGCGTGACCTGGTGGCCAGCGAGCCTTATGACGCACAAAACGACATGACCTTCCACGCCGAGCCGGAGAACCCGCTAGCCGCCAGTTACATCCTGCTGAAAAAGGGCGACCTCGCGATCGTCCCGCCCGAGGATGCCCATAAGCCCCGCTGTGCTGCCGGTGATCCAAAGCCGGTTGTCAAGATCGTCGTAAAGGTGCGGGTGTGAGCGGACAATGGTAAACGGCGTTTTATTCGATATGGACGGCCTGATGTTCGATACCGAACGGCTCGGACAGGCCGGTTGGCAGCAGGCCGGGGAAACGCTCGGTTTTCCGGTCACCGAGGCATTCGTAAGCCGGATCCGCGGGCGCAATGAAACCGACGGCAAAGCGGTTGCTGCCGAGATATTCGGCCCTGCGTTCGACTTTACAAAAGCACGCGCCATCCGGTTCGCCTATGTTGACCGGGTGGTCCGCGCCGAAGGGATGCCGCTCAAGCCGGGCCTGCTGCATCTGCTCGGCGCCCTGAAAGAACGGGGGATTCCCGCCGCGCTCGCAACCTCCACCCGCCGTTCGACCGCGTTTGACTACCTGAAAATTGCGGGGGTAGAGGAATTTTTTACCGCGGCAGTCTGCGGGGACGAGGTGGTCCACTCCAAGCCGGAACCGGAAATTTTCCTGAAAGCGGCCGAAAAGCTGGGGGTGGAGCCGTCTGCATGTATCGTGCTCGAGGACAGCCCCAGCGGGATCGAAGCCGGGTTCCGCGCAGGCTGTATGACCGTGATGGTCCCTGACCTGACCCCTCCGGATGACCGGCTCCGCACAATGTACCGCGCATGTGTCAAAACGCTGGACGACGTGGTCCCGTTCCTTGACATCTGGTAAACACCGAGGGAATAAATCACCCATCAACAGGGGGCCGTAAAAGGCCCCCTGTTTCCTGTATGACCGGCAGCGGATATAGGTTGCAAGTTTTGGGCGGGTGTGATAGAATGAAGGTTAGAACCCGTATTCACAACTGTTTGACGCCGTCTGAACGGGCCTTTTTCCGACCTGCTGCGTTGAAAAGCCTTGCAATACACAAAGTATTGTCTGCGTTTTTTCGCCTTGCAGGGCGAAAAAACGCCTCGTCCATCCGACATCCCCCGA
>JAETRV010000065.1 GCA_021770005.1 Anaerotruncus sp.
TACGCAATGTCACACCTCGGAAGGCGTTGATTTTTCCTAAAATATGTGATAGAATTCCTATAATAGGAAAAATATTTATACGAAAGGTAAAATCATAGTCTGATATACGCTGATTTTCCAGAAAAAACAAAAAAAGAGACCTGTGACAAAAAGTATACTTTTTGTCACAGGTCTCTACTCTTTATATTCGTACGCTCCCAAGGAAACCAAAGCGGTTTTTCAAAAAAATTTCAAAAACTTTTCGAGCGCCATAAAACCCTATGAAAAGCGGGTTTCAGCGTATACTACCGTCTGTTTTGCCTTAAAAATTGGTGTAAAAAGAGGGGACGCATCACAACGATGCATCCCCCTTTTTCTGATGGGCGGCTGACACCATTTTTACGGTGCCACCCCGTCTATTTTGGGCTATTTACACCTGGTTCCGGCTCAATCCCGGATTTTTGCAAGAACTGTGACCGGAGCGCTGTCAATCCCTTCCACAAATAAGGGCAGCGCAAACACGGTTTCAAGTGCATCTGGATCGAGCCCGGAAAGGTCGATATCCTCGATAATCAGCACCGGATTGGCCCCGGTTTTTCCGAGCATGATCTGGTGTGCCCGGATTCCGTCCTCGAGGTGCAGCGGGGAAGAGAGGGAAATCCAATCCATGCCCACTGCCTTGAGGTTTTGATATCGTTCGACAATCAGCTCTGCCGCCCGCGCCGAGATGGCAGGCCCTTCTTCCGAGTAGGCTTTGTTGTCCGAAGCGCGCACAGCCGAGAATCCACTGCGGACCAGCAGCAGGTCTGCGGAGCGGATTGCCTCGTCAAACTGCATCAGTTCCTCTGGCTCCACAAGTTCCCCTTTGCCTTTTGGAATGTCAACCAGGAGTGGCCTCTCAAAAATGAAGGTCGAGAGGTCCAGCTCGTAGAGCTGCTTGCCCTGTCCGTTAAAATGGTTTGGCCCGTCCATGTGGGTGCCAAAATGGTTGAACAGGGTCACATTGTAGGTGTTGAGCTGGTCGCCCTTCTGCATCGATTCGAACGGTTCAATCCGCATGGTAGGCGCGCCGGGAAACGCGTGCTCCCGGACGTTCAGCGTGTAGGATAAACGCTTATACATTCCCAATCCCTCCGGTCTGTTGTTGAAATTCACGATCTGAGAGCCTGTCCAAAATCGAAAGCTTTACTCAATTTTTCTCGAAAAATTGCGGGGTCGAGGGGCAGAGCCCCCGCCGGAATGCTCAAATCCGCATGATGGTGTTGGCGTTTGCCACCATAATCAGGGTGGACACCAGCGCCATCAAAAATGCACCAAAATAGATGGTACCGGTATGCTTAAACGATTTGCGCACGATCACCGTTCCGACGATCATCATCGGGACGAACGGGATAATCAGGCAGATATTGACCCACGAACGGTTGGCGTTCCACATCGCCACGCCGGTAGCGAAGAGCACCGCAAACTGGATCGCAATCAGGCCAAGCAGTCCCACCACATTGACCGCTACGCAGAGCGCGGTATTTTGCCACTCTTTTTTGGTCTCGGTGCGGGCGCTGGCATTCACCATGAACGAGGTGACCAACCAGAACACAAGCATAAACGGCAGGTAATGCGGGATGAGCGCAAGGATGTTGCCGTCAGCGGCGCGGATTGCGAAGCTCCAGAACCGGAAATCCACGGTGAAAAACCGGTCGGCAAGCAGTACAAAACTGTACGCCACCGAGGTGACCAGGAATGCCAGCAGAGCGGATTTGCCGAGATTGGCCCACGTGGTCCTGATCCCCCACCGGGCCGGACTGTCGCCGTTCTCCCGGCCATAGAGGAAATAGCCCGCCGCAAAGATTGCAATAGCCGCCGCCGCGTTGACCAGCGCCCAGACGATAATTGCGTTGGGGCCGGGCTGCGGGAAGAAGGGGGTACTGTTGTTCGCCACACCGTCGGTAAATATCTTCCCATAGGCGAGGCCGGAGAAGGTGGGCATCACCGTTGCGCCCGGGAGGACTGCCAGCAGCACCAAGCTAAGGATCGAGATTAGCCGCCCTTTAGAATCGGCCGGCCGCGGCTTGGCGGCAGGGACCTGCTCCTGAATGCCCGAGAAGAACGCGGTTTTCATCAGCAGGCAGGAGAACGGCAGCAGGAAGAGGAAGAATCCAACCAGGCCGAGCGCGTTAAAGCATTCCTTGAGGAACCAAAGCTGATTGCTTGCCGAGATCGGGTTGGGCGCACCCAGCGTATCCATAAAATACTGGTTGGTGATGGTCGCATTCTGCGCGGAGAAGAACTGCCACTGGTGGCTGGTGGGGGGATTGTAGACTACCCGCATCGAGCCGTCTGCGATATCGCCGTAGTACCGCCCGATCTCAACCTTCTCGTTGTTGTCAAACCCGGAGAGCTCTACCACGTCTTTTCCGGTATCAGGGTTGGTCGAGATGCTGGTATCCATTGTGAAGGCGCCGGGGGCGGTCTGGTTGATGAAGAATTTCGCCTCTGGCGACACGGTCATATCCGGCCACTGGTAGCCGTCCACCTTGGTTACCTGAACGGGGGCGCCCTCGTCATACCGGGCGAAGTTGATCCCCACATTTACCCCGCTGGGCAGGTTGCTCAACAGGTAGCGGTCGGGGAAGAAGGCGAGGATCAGCGCGGAGCGGACCTTGGTGGAGTAGTCGCTGCCGTCCGCGGGTTGGCCGGCATATACTTTGCCGTATTCGTTGCGCCCGTAGGCGTCCAGCGTGAACGCCACATTGCGCCCGCCGGTCGAATGCCCGGTAATGCCAATTCGGTCCGTGTCGACATAGTCGATGTTGTCATGGACATATTCCACAAGCTGGAGCATCCCCAGGCCGTAATAGCTCCGGTTGTAGGCATACTCTTCCACTGTACCGGAGGAATCGCCCGCGCTGTAGGTGTCCATATTGAACACCACAAAACCGCGCCGCGCAAGCTCGATCGAGGTGATGTCCTGTGTCTCGAGGGTGGCATGGTAGCCATGGCTGGTGATGACACAGGGCGCCGGATTTTCCCGGCTGGCCGTCTCGGGTTTATGGATCAGAACCCGCAGGGTTTCGCCCTGGGGCATGGGGATTTTGACATCCATAATCTGTATCCTGCCCATATCGGTCTGGATCAGGCTTGCGCCAATGCAGCTGACCAATATCAGCACAAGAGAGGCTGCCAATAGTCGGAGCGTGGTTTTTTGTTTCACAGCGATTCCCCTTTCCTGTCCGCGCCGCCGCGCGGATTCCATCTTTCGTTTTTTCTCTTTTCAGGACTTCTTTTCTGTCTTTTTCTCAATCTGTCTGAAATCGCAACCAAAAGTTTTACGCGATTTTTTCACTGCCGCCGCACTGCAAGCCGCAGAGAGTGTTTCGGAGCGCAACCGCCGAAGGCGGCTCTTAGCGCGTAGATAGGCGTAGATAGGCCAACCGCCGCGCGCACACGGCGGAACGCCTGCTTAGGGCCTCCTGCTAAAACACCGGACAGGCCCTCAGGACAACAGGAGCTCCACCACTTCCCGCAGCGTTTCCTGTTCCCCGACGTTCCCCGGGAAGATCACATAGGGCATCCCCGGGAATTTGCTTTCAGGGCCGGTCATCCATACCGGGATTCCGGGTTTGATCTGCCCCATGACCTCGGCGCGATGCACCCGGAGCGCTTTGGTTCCCACGTCGCTTGAGGTGATGCCCCCCTTGGCGATGATGAAGTTGGGCCGCACCTCCAACAAACCGATGATGCTGGTCACGGCGTCCGAAATCCGCACAGAAACCTCGAGCTGTTTGTCCGGGTCCTCGGTGGGCAGGTCGAACCGGTCCCGACGGGTATAGATGACCACGCTCTGCCCGGCGCGGATTTTGTCCTGTGCCAGTGCGACCACCCGTTTGACCTCCCCTTCCAGCCCGCCGGGCTGCAATACGAGATGCTGGTCAAACTGGATGAACTCGATGGGATACCGGCAGTTACGCAGCGCCTCCATCTGCTGGGTGGTCTTGTTGACATGGGAGCCGATCAGGACTACGCCGCCATTGCGGTTTTCCTGCAAAACCAGCTCGGGGCGGGTGAGCAGGGGCCGGTCTGGGATACCGCCCAGCACCTTGGTGACCGCGGCGGCACTGCGGAATAGGAACCGTTTTCCGGCGCGCAGCGCCCGCAGAAACGCGACTGTAAAGACCTCGACATCCTGATAATCCACACTGTTGACGATCACCTTTCCAAAGTGTTTGACCGACAGCAGCTGCTGGGTGATCCGGTCATAATCCATCGCGCGAAGGTCCTCGAGCGAGATACAGACGACCTGCTCCGCCCGGACATTCCCGCCGGATTTCTCTGCGCACCAATCGGGCAGCGCGGAAGCGGTGTAGCCGAACGAGCGATCCTTGGCGAATTCGGTCTGTCCCGCCGGGATCAGCCGGTCCCCTTCCTTGACATAGTGCACGTTGTTGAGGGTGAACCGCCCGCCTTCCAGAAAGAATGGATAGAGGATTTCCCCGTCGAACGGCGGCGCGCCGCGGGATTCGAGCGTTTCCCGCAGAACAGCGGTCTCTAGCGGGTAGTGACCCCGCAGGGTGGAATCACTGCGGCTGATGAGGATGTAATCCTTTCCCGTGGCCTCTGCCGCGAGGTCCACCGCCTCCGCAATCGCCTGGTGCGCGGCGGCTGTCTGCGGGACGGTCATGCTTCGCGAGTTGGTGAGGATAAAAAACATCCTGCCCGGTTCCTCGAATGCCTGCCGCACCGTCTCGGGTGTCCAATCGGTGTAGACCGGCACGCCATGCACCGTCTGGACACCGGTCGGGTCGTCATCCAGCACAACCACCTTTTGTGCGCTCTGTGCGAGCTCCTCCGCCAGCAGCTTTCCAACCCCGCTCCGGTCGGGGGCGGGCAGCTGGGCGAGGATATCGATTCCTACCGGCTGTATCTGTTCCATTTAGGTTCCCTCCCCGGTTTGGTTTGACTCCACAACCACATCCGCGAGTCGTTCAAAATACTGCACAATCCCGCTGTGGTCCTCGTCCATATGCCCGCCTACCTTGAGCGCCTGCATGATCTCAAATAACTGCGCGGTCAGCGGCAGCGGCACATCCAGTTGATGGGCAGTCGCCATCACATTTTTGACATCCTTATGGTTGATCGAAATTTTGCCGCCCGGCTTGAAATCCCGCCGGAGCATCATGGGGGCTTTCGCTTCCAGCACCGCGCTGCCCGCCAGCCCGCCGCGGATCGCCTGGAATACCCGTCCCGGGTCAGCGCCCGCCTTGGCCGCAAGCACCAGCGCCTCGGAAACTGCGGCAATGCCCATGTTCACGATAATCTGGTTTGCGAGCTTGGTGACCGACCCGCTCCCAACAGGCCCGACCAGCATAGCGGAAGCGCCCATCCGCTCGAAGTAAGGCTTCGCGCGGTCGAAGTCTGCGGGGTCCCCACCCACCATGAATGCCAGCGTGCCGTTGATTGCGCCGGGTTCCCCGCCGCTGACCGGGCTGTCCAGGAAATGACAGCCGAGTGCCTCCAATTTTTCCGCACATACCTTGGAATCATTGGGTGTGACGCTGCTCATATCCACCACCAGACTGCCGGGCGCCAGCGAACCGGCAACCCCATCCGGGGCGAACAGGACTTCCTGCACAATGCCGCCGTTGGGCAGGATGGTGAACACCAGGCCGCATTCCTGTCCGATCTGGGAATGTGTGGCGGATTGCGCGCCGAGCCCGGTCAGGACCTCCACCCGCTCGGGGCTGACGTCGTTTACCAGCAGTTTGTGGCCTGCTTCCAAAAGCCGCTTAGCCATAGGAAGCCCCATGATTCCCAAACCGATAAATCCAATCTGTTCCATAGAATCCTCCTCCGGTTTGTTTGTTGTTTTCATTATACAGTATTCCGGTATACCGGTCAACCGGTTTTGTAGCGATTGCAGTAAAAGTTTCGGGAAAAAAATCAGTGTTTTTGCACAATAGGGTCTCTTTTTATACCAAAGGGATCGGATGGCCGTCCGATAAAAAGAAGGAAAAAGCCTGTCACAAAATCGAGGAGTGTGCTATAATGCTAGTATAGATGAGGAGCCTTTTAAAAGATAGGGGGAGGGGAGCGCCTTTGCTGAAAGCGGAGCCGCTGCAGATCAAGGTCTATGAACATCTGCGGGAAATGATCGAGGAAAACCAGCTGGAGGATGGCGTTATCTATTCAGAGACCCGTCTTGCAAAGCAGATTGGCGTATCGCGCACCCCTATGCGGGACGCGCTGCAAAAGCTGGAACAGGAAGGGCTGATCGAGATCCTGCCCAGCCGCGGGTTTCAGCTTCAGGCGATCACGCCGGAGCGGATCCAGAAAAATAATCAGGTGCGCAGTGCGTTGGAATGCTACAGCGCAGTGGTCCTGACCCGAAATTTCCGCACCCCAAAAGCACAGGAGTCGATCCGTAAGCTGGGGGAGCTGCTCGGCTTGCAGCGGAAAGTGTTTGCGGAGGGCGGGGAGATTTCGGAATTTGTGCGGTATGACCTGCAATTCCACCGGACGGTGGTGGAATCGCTCGAAAATGCGGAGCTGTCCAAGCTGTTCTGTAACCACATCTACTGTATCCAGAAGCTGGCAAGCAAATCGCTGATGCATTCTGGGCGCCTGGAAGCGACGCTGCGGGAGCATACCGCCATCTATGACGCCATCCGCACAGGGGACCTGCTCAATATCTATGATATCACGATGCAGCATATGGAGATTACGACCGAGATCAACCTCATCGACCTGAAAGAACTGCCTTAGAGTCTGTTCAGGATTTTTTGCAGGGGGCTTTTTCACTGAAACACTTCGCTGCGGCTCGCAATGGCAACCGCAATTTTTCGAGAAGAATCGAGTAACGCTTTCAATTTTGAATGGGCCGTTGGGACGGCTGCTTTGACAACACCTGTATCAGAGCAGCCGTCCTTGTTGTTTCTCAGAACACTTGACAAATCCTCCTCTTCACCCTATAATATTTAGTAAATTACTAATTTACTAAAGGAGTAATTGGAGATGAAGATACCGACAACCTTAAAACATAAGCCCGTGATCGTTGCGGAGGATTACGGAAACATTGACGGGCGCTCCGCCTATCGGACAGACGCGCAGGGGCTTTCGCTGGGGCTGGCGCAGTGGAACGACCGCGGCAAGCTGGACATCTCCGCCAAAGTCTGGCGCTACACCGGGGAAAAATGGTCACGTCAATCGGAAGAGCTGCCTCTGCATCGTGTGATCGACCTCGCGATCCTGATCTGCCGGTCCAAACTGTTTTTCCGGGAGGAAAGTTACCGGCATCCAAAGCTATATGACCCGGAAAAACCGACGATCGACCGGGTGGGGCTGCAAGGGGACGCGATGACAGTCGCAGTCTGCACCGAAAATGAACGGATCGACGAGGACATCCAGCTGTTCTCCCAGGCACTGGCACAGGATGACGAGCTGTTGGGAGAGCGGATGCGGGTGCTTGCACGCATTTTAAAGGAGATGGGATACTGATGGATCAGCATAAAAAAGACTTGATACGGGAATTTAAAGCAAAGCCGCTGATAGGCGGCATCTGTAAGACGACCAACCAGAAAAATGGGCGGTACCTGCTTGAAGCGGCGGTCAATCCACAGGGAAACAGGAACCGGTTTACCTTTGCACAGATGACCGGGACCAGCCTGGGATTCCGCCTGCAAAAGGATTGGGAGACCTTCGGCGGCGATGCGTTCACCTTTGAAATTCTGGAGGAGATCACCCAAAAGGAGACCCAGACCGAGCAGGAGTTCCGCGAGGAACTGGAGCTGTTGGGAGAACTCTGGGCGGAAAAATTTGACCCGGCCCTCTCTTATTGAGGGAGGGGGCAACGGAATGTGAGGAGGAACCGATGAAAGGCTTTCAGCGGGAAGACCCCTATCTGTCGCTTTGCGGCCTGAACTGCAAGCTGTGCTCTATGCAGATTGGCGGCCACTGTGGGGGATGTGGATTTGGAAATCAGTCGTGTCCGATCGCACGGTGCAGCCTTGCACATGGCGGTATCCCCTACTGTATTGCGTGCCCGGAATACCCCTGTGATAGATACGGACAGGTTGACGCCTATGATTCCTTCATCACCCACCTGCACCGGGTGGCCGATTTGGAAAAGATGCAGCGTATCGGCGTTCAGGCCTATCACGCAGAGCAGGCCCGCAAGCGGCAACTATTGGACCGATTGTTGGAAGAATACAACGATGGCCGGAAGAAAACCATCTTCTGTCTGGCTGTAAATTTATTGGAATTGGACGATTTATCTGCCATCCTCGAAAAAGTGGACGCTGAGTCTCGCGGCTTGCCTATCAAGGAAAAGGCTGGTTTTATTACAAACCTGCTCCAAATGTGTGCAGCGCAAAATGGTGTTTCCTTAAAATTGAGGAAAAAACCACCGCATGTACCGAACCCGCTTTGAAGCGCTCAAAGACACAAAAAAGCGTGCATTCTGCAACAAGAATGCACGCTTTTCCATTTTTAAAAAGATGGATCATTCCAATCTTTCCAACAGCCTTTAGAGCCTATTCAAAATCTAAAGCTTTACTCAATTTTTCTCGAAAAATTGCGAGGTCGAGGGGCAGCGCCCCCGCCGCCGCGCGCACTGCAAGCCGCAGCGCAGCGTTTCGGAGCGC
>JAETRV010000143.1 GCA_021770005.1 Anaerotruncus sp.
GTCTCGTTGTTTTTAAAGCAAAAAGTGTCGGTTGCTTTGAGGTACCGGAGCTGGTCGTAGGCAGTGACCTTGATCTGGTCCTCGTGGGTGGTGTTGACCTTAAAAATGTTGCCCACAAAATAGACGGTACCCTCGCAGGTGACCCGTATCCCGTTGCCAATCTCCGGGCGGACCGAAGATTTGACCACCGGGAAGGTGCAGACCCCGGCTTTGTTGATGTTGTCGGTAAACTCCACCTGGCAGGCCAGCTCGGAGATGTCGTATTGCTCGCCGGGGGATTTGGTCAAAATAACCTGAAACTCCATAGCCACCTCACGGGAGGACAAACGTCTGTCCGGTATAGATCAGGTTGGGATTGCTGATCTTGTCCTTGTTTGCCTCGTAAATCTTGGTATAGTCCGCGCCGTTGCCGTAATACTGCTTCGCGATGTTCCAGAGGCAGTCCCCGGTTTTGACCGTGTAGGTCCCCGGCTTCTGCGCGTCCTGTGACGAGACGTCCCGCGCATTCTGCGGGGTGTCGGTCTTGATGCGGACGGTGTTTTTCTTTGGCGTGGAAAGCCGCTTTGCGCTGTAGGAGCGGTACTCCTTGAGCGACAGGGTGTAATAGACGTCCTCCCAGTCCCCAAACTTGCGGGAGGGGGAAAACTCCTCGATCGTACAGCGCAGGTTGATGTCAATCCCGTCGCCGGTGATGACCAGGCGGGTCGTGGATTTGCGGTCCATGATCCGCTTGATCTTTTGAACATAGGATTCGGGCGAACCGCCGCCCTGTGCAAACGGGTGGTATCCCGCCTCCACAAACAGGCTGTTGATCGTGACAGTCATGAGCTTGCGGTTGCCAAGCTTGGTGATCTCGCCAATCGCGACGATCTCATACTGTTTGTTGCTGCCCTGCATCTTGAGGGTCACGTCCTCAAGCGGGTTGACCGGCAGGCGCATCCCGTCCAGATAGGTCCGCACCATCAGTAGAGCACCTCCTCCAAATCGGATAAGCCGGACTCGATCTCGCTTTCCGCCCGGTCGTGGACCTGCCGGCAGAGCTCGTCCCAGCTCAGCCCGTCCTTGTTGGCGTCGACATTGATCGTGACGCCGCCCTGGTAATCCAGATAATAGACGTTTCCTCGGTGAGATACTGGTTCAGCGAGCTGGAATGGCCCTCGGTGAGATACCGGTTTAACGTGCTGGAATGATCCTGCATCAGGTAGCTTTGGTCCACCACCGAGTCGTCCATGGTCAGGTATTTCTGCGACGCGTAGGCGTTGACCTCGTTCAGGGCCTGTATCTCTGCAATGTCGTGCAGGTATTCGAGGCTCTGGTCGGAAATATCCACCTCGCTGCCGATCTTGCCCACCTTGTCGATGCTGCCGCCGCTTAATTCGACCGGCGGGAATTCGTAGTCCTGTGCGCTGCCGGAGAAATCCGGCAGGAGCGGGGCGGGCGCGGCGGCTTCGGCCGCGGTGGGGTCGTAGAGCCCATGCACCCAATCGGACGCCTTGTTATAGGCGTTCGCGCTCTCTTGGGCCGCGGACTTGTATTCCATGCGGCTGCTGTGGATGATGTCGTCCGCATCGGTCGTCAGGGCGTTCTGCGCGGCCTGCAATTCCTCGACCATGCTTCCGATCCCCTCTGTGACGTTCATCTGGACCCCGGGGATTTTGTTGATGAGCCATTCGATTTTTTC
>JAETRV010000066.1 GCA_021770005.1 Anaerotruncus sp.
TATTCACAACCGTTTGACGCCGTCTGAACGGGCCTTTTTCCGACCTGCTGCGTTGAAAAACCTTGCAATACACAAAGTATTGTCTGCGTTTTTTCGCCTTGCAGGGCGAAAAAATGTCTCGTCCATCCGACATCCTCCGATTATGAATACAGGTTCTAAGACCAAAAGTTTTACTCGATTTTTTTCAAAAAATCGCGGGGTCGAGGGGCAGAGCCCCCGCCGCCCTTGGGCGGTATGAGGGTGCTTTTTGCAAGTGAAAAAGCACCCTTCCCGGAACCCGAAACAGCTTCCGGGAACCGTATGCAAACCGGTGTTTTGCCATATTCTGAAAGGATGATTGTTTATGCTATATTCGGATAAAGTTCTGGAACATTTTGCCTCGCCCCACAATGTCGGTGAGATCGAAAACGCCGACGGGGTTGGCGAGGTGGGAAACGCCAAATGCGGCGATATCATGAAAATGTATCTCAAGATCGATGGCGGTGTCATCACCGACGCCAAGTTTAAGACGTTCGGCTGCGGCGCGGCGATTGCGACCAGCTCGATGGCGACCGACATGATCAAGGGCTCCACGATTGAGGACGCGCTCAAGCTCTCGAATCAGGCGGTAGTGGAGGCGCTCGACGGGCTTCCCGCCTCCAAAATCCATTGCTCGGTGCTGGCGGAGCAGGCGGTCAAGTCCGCGCTTGCGGACTACTACCGCAAAAACGGGGTCGATCCCACCCCGATCGTGGGGGACATCGGCGAGTGTGACGCCTGCCACTGACCGGAGCTAACAACTGTCCCACCTTGTTTTTCCCGCTGCCCGGACGAATACTAGAAGCAGAGGGATGTGACCCATAGACGGAAAGGGGTGGGACAGATGATCTTAGGGGTGGACAGCCGGAACAGGGAGTCCCAGCGCAGGCGTGACCTGGAATCGAAAAAGCTGATTGGCGCGCTGGTTTCGGATAGCCAATCAAGCGAACAGATCCTTGCAGCCGCCAAAAAGGGGCGGTCAAACAAGCTCGAGCTGCTCCGCAACAAGCTAAAAGCGGGCAAACGGCTTTCTGTATCCGAGCTGCAATATCTGCGGGAGAACGCCCCTGCGCTCCATGACCAGGCGGCAAGGATCGACCAGCAGCAAAAGGCATTTGAGCGGGCGCTCAAACGTTGCCGGACCGAAGAGGAGGTCTGCCGGGTGGTCGCTTCTCAGATGCAGGTTGCATCAGCGATGGTCCCGGCCATCCCCGCGCAACAGGATGGCGAACCACTGACGCGTGCCTCGGATGCGGAGTATGCCGAAATGTACACGGCGGCGATCGAGCAGACCCAAAGGTCCTTCCGTTCTGGGCAGGGCGGGCGTTTGATTTCGTCCAAACAGGAAGAGGAGGACCGGCGGCAGGAACAAAGAAAGCCGGATGCCTTTATCCGGGGGTTGGACGTCTCGGATTCGTTCCGTTCCCCGGTCTCATCGGCTGTGCCTGAACCTGCACCCAAGGGGCAGAAGGTTTCCTCCCGCGCTTAATTTGGGATGTGGTAACTGCAAAAGCGGGGCGTTTTTGAACGCTCCGCTTATTTTGTGCCCTCTAGGCTGTTCCCGGCTGCCATTTTCTCTTGACAAGGCAATGGAAAAAGTTTATAATGGTTTGCGTAACATCCGTGGGGTATTGCGCCCAAAAACGCGGATGCAAAACCCCGGAATGCGATACCGAATGGAGAAAAGCGGATGAAACTGGATCTTTCCAAACTGTTTGACAATCCCGGCGCAGAGCAGGCGTTTGATTGCTCGCTCACGTTGGAGGGTGTGAAGCGGTGGGGCCACAGGCTGTTTGCCGGGCCGGTAAAGGTTAGCGGGCATGTCCAAAACCGTTCGGGGATCGTCAGCGTGAGCTATCAGGCGGACTTCATCCTGGATGCGGTGTGCGATCGGTGTCTTACGTCGCTCAACCGCGCGGAGCGGATGGAGTTCTCACACATTCTGGTTTTATCCCTGAACCGTGAGGACAACGATGAGCTTATAGTAATACCGGACGGGCAGCTTGATTTGGCAGAGCTTGCCGGCTCCGATATTCTCCTCGAACTCCCCACCTCGATGGTGTGTGATGAAGGCTGCAAGGGGCTTTGTCCTGAATGCGGAGCCAACCTCAATGAGGGGGACTGCGGCTGCCGCCCGCCGGTGGGTGATCCGCGCCTTTCGAAACTGCGGGAGCTGCTCGGCGAATAACAAAAAAGGGTGCCTGTGCAGCAGGCACAGTGTACCGTGACGACGATAAAATCTGGAAAGGGGTACCAATCATGGCAGTACCAAAGAGAAAATCCTCAAAAGCGCGCAAAAATAAAAGACGTTCCAACGTGTGGAAACTGGAAGCCCCTGCATTTTCGAAATGCACCCACTGCGGCGAGCTGAAAGTCCCCCACCGGGTCTGCGGCAACTGCGGCTATTACAAGGACCGTGAAGTCATCAAGATGGAAGCGTAACGCGATCATGCGGGCAACGGAGGCGGATGGTTTTCCGCCTCCGTTTTTTTATCCGGAGGAGGTTTGGCCATGCCGGTATTGATTCAAAGCGTCCAGCCCGGTTCCTATGCCGCGCGGGCGGGGATCCAGCCGGGCGATACGCTGGCGGCAATCGATGGGAACCCGGTCAACGACCTGCTCGACTACCGCTTTTATGTGACCAGCCGGCGGATCACCCTCGACCTTCTGCGGTCGGGCAAGGCCCGTTCGGTGCAGATCCGCAAGGGGGAGTATGACGACATTGGGTTGGAATTTGAAACCTACCTGATGGACAAACAGCGCTCCTGCAAGAACAAATGCGTCTTCTGCTTTGTCGACCAGATGCCGGGTGGGATGCGGGAATCTCTCTATTTTAAAGATGATGACAGCCGGATGTCGTTCCTGTTCGGCAACTATATCACCCTGACCAACCTCACCGATGAGGACATCAGCCGGATCATCAAGATGCGGATTTCACCGGTCAATATCTCGGTGCACACCACCGACCCGGGACTACGGGTCCGGATGATGAAAAACCCCCGCGCGGCTTCCAGCCTCGCCTATATCAAGCGGCTGTGCGACGCGGATATCCGGGTCAACAGCCAGCTGGTACTCTGCCCAGGCTACAACGATGGGCCCGCCCTCGAGCGCACTCTTGATGACCTCGGTGCACTCTATCCCAACCTGCAAAGCATCGCGTGTGTGCCGGTCGGGCTAACCCGGTTCCGCGAAGGGCTGGAACCACTGCGCCCCTATGATCGCGAACGGGCGCGGGAAACGATCGAAATCATCCACCGGTTTGCCGGCCGGATGTGGAAAACCCATGGGGAACGGGTGGCCTATCCATCCGACGAGTTTTTCCTCAAGGCCGAGCTGCCAATCCCGGAGCCGCGGTATTACGGCGGGTTCGACCAGCTTGAAGACGGGGTGGGAACCCTCGCGCTGCTGCGGGAGGAGTTCGAGGACGCGCTCGCGGACGATCCGGACACCGATGCATCAGGCGTCCTGAGCACCGTCACCGGGGAGGCGGCCTACCCGCTGCTCCGGGAGCTGGCGGATCAGGTGATGCATAAGCACCCAGGGATACGGATTCAGGTGCACCGGATTGAAAACCGGTTTTTCGGGGAACAGATCACCGTTGCAGGGCTGGTCACCGGAAAAGATATCCTGGAACAGCTCGGCGGGGTCCCGCTTGGGGAGCGGCTGCTGCTGCCCTCGGTGATGCTGCGGCATGAGCGGGACCGGTTCCTTGATGATTTGACCTTGTGTGAGCTGGAAGCGCGGCTTGGAGTGCCTGTCCTACCGGTAGACAACGATGGCGGGCAGCTCTACAGCGCGATGACCGGGCGTTTACCCGGCGAAGCCTTGGAAGAAAGGAAGTGAAGCCTATGGCAAAACCTTTGATTGCGATTGTCGGCCGCCCGAATGTGGGCAAGTCGACCTTATTCAATAAATTGGCCGGTGCGCGGATCAGTATTGTGCAGGACACCCCCGGCGTTACCCGCGACCGGGTTTATTCGGAATGCGAGTGGCGCAGCCGGCAGGTCATGCTGGTGGATACCGGGGGGATCGAGCCGTATTCGGACGACGTGATCCTCTCGCAGATGCGCAGGCAGGCACAGCTTGCAATCGACAGCGCGGATGTGATCGTATTGGTCACCGACCTGCAAACCGGCGTGACCGCAACCGACCAGGAGGTCGCGGCGATGCTTCAGAAGAGCGGCAAGCCGATCGTCCTATGTGTCAATAAGTGTGACCGCCTGGGGGAGCCTCAACCGGAGTTTTACGAGTTTTACAACCTCGGGCTGGGAGACCCAATCGCGGTCTCTTCCACCCATGGCCACGGCACCGGCGACCTGCTCGACGCCTGCTATGCGCAGATCGACTTTGACCAGCAGGACGATGCAGATGACGAGGTAGTCCGGGTTGCGGTGATTGGCAAACCAAATGTCGGAAAGTCCTCCCTCATCAACCGGATTGCCGGGGAGGAGCGGGTGATTGTCTCGGACATTGCCGGGACCACCCGCGACGCGACCGACACGACGGTTGAAAACGAATTTGGCAAATATGTCTTTATTGATACAGCGGGCATCCGCCGCAAGTCCCGGGTGGATGAGGAGATCGAGAAGTATAGCGTCCTTCGGGCGTATATGGCGGTCGACCGGAGCGAGGTCTGTGTCATTATGATCGACGCTACGGTCGGGTTCACCGAGCAGGACAGCAAGGTGGCAGGCTATGCGCACGAGCAGGGCAAAGGCTGTATTGTCGCGGTCAACAAGTGGGACGCGGTCGAGAAGGACGGGCGCACCATGCAGGAATACCGAAGGAAACTCGAAAACGATTTTTCGTTTATGTCCTATGTGCCGTTCCTGTTCATCTCGGCTAAAACCGGACAGCGGGTGGACAAGCTGTATGGGCTGATTAACTTTGTCAACGAACAGAACGCTATGCGGATCTCGACCGGCAAGCTTAACGACCTGCTCGCCTATGCGACCGCGCGGGTCCAGCCCCCGACCGATAAGGGCAAGCGTCTGCGGATTTTCTATTGTACCCAGGCGAGCACCCGCCCACCGACGTTTGTCTTTTTCTGCAACAACAAGGAACTGTTCCATTTTTCCTACCAGCGTTACCTGGAAAACCAGATTCGGGAGACATTCGGGCTGGAAGGGACGCCGGTGCGGATCGTCGTGCGGGAGCGCGGGGACGGAAAAGACTAGGGGCTGTTTGAAAAATCGAGACAACCGTCTTTTTCTCTATTTTCAAACAGGCCCTAAACCGGGCGGAATCCCGCATATCCCGGCGCGCACCGCATAGGATAGGTAGGTATGGGCGCGCAGAAGAGAGGTGTTATTATGCAGACAGCAGTCTTTGTATCAGTCAACTGGAAACTTTGCCTGTTTACGGCGATTGTGGCATTGGTTTCCTATCTGCTGGGGAGCGTGAGCTTTGCGGTGATCGTCTCCCGGGTTGGCGCCAAGGATGATGTGCGCAACCACGGCAGCGGAAACGCAGGGATGACCAATATCCTGCGCAGCTATGGAAAAAAGATGGCGGCATTCACCGCACTCGGAGACTTCGGCAAGGGGGTGATTGCGGTCGCGCTTGGCCGGATCATCTTCTCCCTCGCGGGAATCAAGGGGTTCGACGCCGGTTATATCGCTGGATTGTTTGTCATCCTCGGGCACCTCTACCCCCTCTTTTTCGGATTCAAGGGCGGCAAAGGGGTCCTCACCAGCCTGGGCGCGGCGGTGATCGTCAGCCCAATCCCGTTTCTGGTGATTGCGGGCATCGCAGTCCCAACCGTTTTCGCGGTCAAGATCGTTTCGTTGATCTCGATCATTGGTTTTTCGCTCTACCCGTTTGTGGTAATCGTGGTCGACCTCCTGATCGATAAGCCGCTCTGGGGGGAATTGGTCTTTTCGCTGATCGTCAGCGGCTTGGGCATCTGGAAGCACCGCAGCAATATCCAGCGGCTGCGCGCAGGTACGGAATATAAGTTCGGGCAAAAAAACAAAGACTAAGGAGCCTAGGGGCTCTGCCCTTCACCTCCGCCACCTTTGGCTGCCGCCGCACTGTGAGCCGCAGCGAGCGTTTCGGGGTGCAGCCGCCGAATGCGGCCCTTGGACCGGGGCAAAGGTGGACGAAACTTTTGGTTTGGGAAGGAAGGGGAAAGCTTCTCTTTGACAGGAAACGGTATGGATGTCATAACAGGAATAGGAGGAACTGCGAATGGCAAAAATCTGGATTTTGGGCGCGGGCGGCATGGGCGTTTCGATGGCCGTCATGTGCGCGAATAACGGGCATCAGGTAAGCCTGTATTCCCCATTTGAACAGGAGATCGAGACCCTTTCGGCCGAGCGGGAACACAAGAAACTGCTGCCCGGCATCCGCATCCCGGAAGGGGTTGCCATGACCTATCTGCTGCCGGAGCGGATCGATGCAGACCTTGCAATCGTCGCAACCCCGTCGTTTGCGGTGCGGGGGATCTGCGGTGAACTGCGCGGGCGGATCGGCCCGGATACGGTGCCCGCCTGCGTTTCCAAGGGGTTTGAACAGGGAAGCCTGAAAACCCTTTCGGATGTCATGCAGGAGGAGCTGCCCTCTCATCAGAGCGTCATGCTGTCGGGTCCGTCCCACGCGGAGGAGATTGCGCGCGGAGTGCCGACTACGGTGGTCGCGGCAAGCCGGAGCCGCGCGACTGCCGAACGTGTCCAGGATATGCTGATGAACAAACATTTCCGGATCTATGTCAGTGACGACGTGGCAGGGGTCGAGCTGGGCGGCGCGCTCAAAAATGTGATCGCGCTCGCCGCCGGGATTGTGGACGGCCTCCAACTGGGGGACAACCCCAAAGCTGCCCTGATGACCCGGGGGATCACCGAGATTGCGCGGCTGGGGGTGGCGATGGGCGCCTCGACCGAGACGTTTGCCGGCCTTTCGGGGATCGGAGACCTGATTGTCACCTGTACGAGTGTCCACTCCCGCAACCACCGCGCGGGGGAGTTGATCGGGAAGGGCCGCACCGCCGCACAGGCGGTGGAAGAGGTCGGCATGACGGTTGAGGGCTACACAGCCACGAAATGTGCTTACCAGCTCGCACAGCGTACCGGGGTGGAGATGCCGATTATTGAGCAGGTCTATCTGGTGCTCTATGAGGATAAAAAACCCTCCGACGCGATCCGCGACCTGATGGGACGTCCGGCGCGGCATGAATCGGAGGTCATCTGGCTGCTGAGCGGCAAAAGATAAAAATAGTCTATAACAGGATGCGCCTGCCCAGATCAAACCGGACAGGCGTATTTTTTTGTCTCAGAGCCTGTTTAAAATCTTTTGCAGGGAACGTTTCCTCTTGTAAAAATTCCCTCTTACCGCCTAAAAGGCGGCAATTCACCCCCAAAAAATGTGCTTCTCAGGATAAAGTGTTCCGCGCTCATCTCGCGCCAGGGGCCCGCCTTCAGCGGGTTGCGCTCGAAACGCTTCGCTGCGGCTCGCAGTGCGGAGCGCGGCCAAAGGCGCTGCCTTTGGAAACCGCGATTTTTTACTCCGGCCTAAGAGCCGCCGCACGCATCTTGCCGGTAAATTTCCCGCCTGTCTTTGCCTCAAAAACTGGAAAGCCAGAAAGGATTCCGGCGTTTTTGAGGCTTCGACAGTCGAAAAATTTGCTTGCCAATCTGCGCACTTCGGCGAATGGTACAGCTTCTTAGATTTTAAACCGGCTCTTAGGGGATGAATGCCCTATTTCTTCCATTCCTGTCAACTTGTATATTTTTATGAATCCCCTCAGGATTTTTTGTTCAAAAAGGCACAAACCTTTTTCTTGTGTTTTTTCTTTCTATCTGATATAATATTAACAAAGATGATTTTTGGGATGTGTTCCATAATACGAAATATGAAATTTCATTTTATGGAATATCCCGGATTTTTGTGCGTCTTTTGGAATGAATCTTTTTTGCCGGCTAGCCCCGGCAAAGACAAATTAGTAGGAGGAGCACGCATGGACTTTGTATTGAGCAAAGAGCAGGAAATGGCGCGGCAGCTGTTCCGTGATTTCGCGGAAAAAGAGGTAAAACCGCTGGCGCAGGAAGTGGACGAGGAGGAGCGGTTCCCGAGCGAGACGGTGGAAAAGATGGCGAAATACGGCTTTCTTGGCATCCCGTTCCCCAAGGAGCAGGGCGGCCAGGGCTGCGACTCGCTGACCTACGCGATCTGCGTGGAGGAGCTGTCGAAGGTCTGCGGAACGACAGGCGTTATCGTGTCGGCGCACACCTCGCTCTGTGCGGAGCCGATCCGCAAGTTCGGCACCCCGGAGCAGATCGAAAAATACCTGGTACCGCTGGCACAGGGCAA
>JAETRV010000067.1 GCA_021770005.1 Anaerotruncus sp.
TTCAAAATCTAAAGCTTTACTCAATTTTTCTCGAAAAATTGCGAGGTCGAGGGGCAGCGCCCCCGCCGCCGCGCGCACTGCAAGCCGCAGCGCAGCGTTTCGGAGCGCAACCGCCGTAGGCGGCTCTTAGCGCGGAGATGCGGCGGAACACTTTATCCTGAGAAACGCATTTTTGGGGGTGAATTGCCGCCGCTTTGGCGGCAAGAGGGGGCTTTTTGCAAGTGAAAAAGCCCCTTGCAAAAAATTCTGAACAGGCTCTTAGATTTCCTGAATGACCGGAAGGATCATCGGGCTGCGTTTGGTGCGGCTATAAAAATAGGAGGAGAGGGAGTCCCGCACCTGGGACTTGATGTTCCCCCACTCATGCACATTTTTACGCCGGCACTCATCGAGCGACTTACGCGCGATCTCCCGCGCCTCGGCCAGCATATCCTCGGCCTCCCGCACATAGACAAACCCGCGCGAGATAATATCCGGCCCCGCGACAATCCGCCCGGTTGCCTGCTCGGTGGTCACCACCACGACGATCAGTCCATCCTGCCCCAGATGCTTCCGGTCTCGCAGGACAATGCTGCCCACGTCGCCGACGCCCAGACCATCCACCAGAACCCGGCCGGATGGTACCGTTTCCTCATGCTTCACCGACACACCGTCCAGCTCAAAGACCCGGCCGTTCTCACCGATCAGCACATGGTCGTTGTCCATCCCCATCGCAAGCGCGAGGTTGGCATGTTTTTTGAGCTGTTTGAACTCCCCGTGGACCGGGAAGAAAAATTTCGGCCTGGTCAGCGCAAGCATGATTTTCAGCTCTTCCTGACAAGCGTGCCCCGAGACATGCACCTCATACATCCGCTCCCAGATCACCTCCGCGCCCAGGCGCATCAGGTCGTTGACCACCCGGCTGACCGTCTTTTCGTTGCCCGGGATCGGCGTTGCGCTGATGATGATAAAATCATCCGCGGTCACGCTCACCTTGCGGTGGTCGTTGCAGGCCATCCGGGAGAGCGCGCTCATCGGCTCGCCCTGGCTCCCGGTCGTAATCAGGACGATGTCCTCCGGACGGTAGCGGTTGATGTCGTCAATATCGATCATCACGTCCTTGGGCGGCTGCAAGTATCCCAGCTCGGTCGCCACCGCCACGACGTTAATCATACTCCTGCCCGACACCGCAACCTTGCGCCCGAATTTTGCCGCCGCCTCGCAGATCAGCTGGATGCGGTGGACATTGGAGGAGAAGGTTGCCACGATGATCCGGCGGCGCTTGGCCTGCTCAAACAGCTTGTTGAAGCTGTCGCGGACGGTCTGCTCGGTCGGGGTAAAGCCTGGGCGTTCGGCGTTGGTGGAGTCGGACAGCAGCGCAAGCACCCCATGGCTCCCCAGCTCGCCAAACCGCGCAAGGTCGATGATGTCCCCGATCACCGGCGTGTAGTCGATCTTGAAGTCACCGGTCTGGATAATCACGCCCGCCGGGGTATGGATCGCCAGCGCAACCGCGTCGGGGATCGAATGGTTGACCCGGATGAACTCGATCTCAAAACACCCCAGTTTGATCGTCTCTTTGGGGGCGATCTGCACCAGTTTGACCTTGCCGTAAAGCCCGTGTTCCCGCAGCTTGTTCTCGATCAGCCCGATCGTCAGCTTGGTGGCGTAGACCGGCACGTTGACCTCTTTCAGGAAATAGGGCAGCGCGCCGATATGGTCCTCGTGGCCGTGGGTAATCACAATTCCCCGCAGCCGTTCGCGGTTGTTGACCGCATAGGTAAACTCGGGCAGTACAAGGTCAACGCCGAGCATCTGCTCGTCCGGGAAGGTCATCCCGCAATCGACCAGGAACATGTCCCCCATGCATTCATAGGCCGTGATGTTCTTGCCAACCTCAAGCATCCCGCCCAGCGGGGTGATCCGCACCGGCGGTTTGCGCTGTTCCTTCTCCCTGGAGCGGCCTTTTTTGCGGGTCTGACTCTGCTGCTTGGGCGCGGAGGCGGCCCGGGATTCCTGCTTTTTGGCGGCAGGCGGCTCCTGTTTTTTGGCCGGCTGCTTTGATGGGCCGGGCCGGCGTCCCCGCTTGAGCGGCGGCTGGGGCTGCTCCGGATTTTCCTGCACCGGCGGCGGAGCGGCCTTTTCCGGCTCCGGCTCCACCGGCTTTTCCTTTGTTTTCTTGGGCTTAGGCAGCGCTTTTTGCAGCGCTTTGGCGGCCGCTTCCTTCATCTGCGCGCCTGTTTTTTTGCGGGGGGGCGCTTTCCGTTCCACCACCGACCGCTTTTCGAGCAGGTCCAGCCCCATCTCGAGCTGCTGCTCGGTCAGCTTTCCGCTGATTTTTTTGTCATCTGTCACAAAATTACCTCCGTATGGTTTTGAAAAACTTTGATTCTCAATCAAATGCAGGGCCTGCTTCATACCTCTGGATAAAACATTCCGCACCCATCCCGCGTACAAAAGCCCGGATGCGTATCGGAAACCGGCGCGATGTTCTGCCCCTTGGGACAGAATCAAAAAACGAGTAAAACGTTCGGAGGATGAAACAGGTTCTATAGGTTCTGTTCGGTATCAAACAGAACCGGCCGCGAGTAGTCCAGACAAAAGCAGCAGGACAACAGGGGCGGTTCCGGTTTTCAGACAGTCTCGTTGCGATGCATTGCAACACGAAACACCACCCATCCCGGACCGTTCTTTCCGCAAAAGAGGGCCTCACTTGGGATAGGCAGGATATTCAGCCGCGGGCATGGGGTTTCCCCGTCATTTTCACGGACACGGGCACGCCACACGGTATTTGATTGGGAATTCCCTGGAAAGGAATCGCCCAAAACCGAACACAATATCACTACATACAATAGCATTTCCCGGAGCAGATGTCAAGTCACCCGCGTTCGCCACGTTCCTCTTCCTGCCGGAGCCGTTCGTTCAGCCGCTTTTCAAAATCAACACATAGCTCCTGTGCAGCTTCCCAGCTTGCCGCCTCCGCAAACACCCGGATTGCGCGTCCGTTTTTGCGCGGGCGCAGCAGGACAACCCCCTTCTCCTCCCGGATCACGACCCCTTCCCCCACGCGCTCCCCAAGCCCGTCAAGCAGGCGGGCGGGCGGGACTTGGATCGGGACGGTGCGCTCCCCGGTCGAGAAGGGTGGAAGCATCCGGTCCAGCTCGGCAAGGGAAAGCTGGTTTTTGCGCAGATAGTTGAGCAGGACGACCGCCAACATCAGCCCATCGCGGGTGCACTGCTGCTGTGCCGCCAGGGTTCGTCCTGGCGCGTCGGCATCGTCTGCCGGGCAGAGCAGGTACCGGTAAACCCTCCGCCCGTGTTCGTTTGCGAACCGGTCGAGCGCGCGGGGAAAATCGTTTTCCACCGCCACATCCTTACCCTGTTCAAACATTGCCATGCAATAAGCCGCAATCGCCCGTTTCCGGTCGAGCGTGACCTCCCCTTCGGAAAGGGTGAGCGAGACCCCGTTCTCCGAAAGTTGCAGCCGGATTCCCTCTCCCAGCTCACACCCCAATTTCAGGAGCACATCCTCGAGCAGCCGTCCTACCGTCCGGTTGGCGCAGGAAACGGTTGCACGCATCCCCGAAAGCCCGTCCGGGCAGAGCCGCAGCAGCTCGGTGAGGTAGATCACCCCGATCCCGGAAAGGTCGATCCGATCCCCGAACCCGTCCCGCCCGGCGCGGGTGAACTCCCCACGCGCCAACGCGAGCTCGATCTCCCGCTCCACCCGGCGGGTGGCGGGCAGACCGGCGTCACATACCAGCTTGATGGCACCCGGTTCCCCCGCGTGCAGGTAGACCCCGAGGGTGAGCGCGTTGCAGCTCATCCCAAAGCCAAAGAGCGCCTCGAACGCCGACCCGAAATCGAGCACCCCGGCCCCGGCCGAGCGGATGCCGGCGATCAACCCGTCGGTCAGCACATGGGAGCAGCGGTCGCTGCTCGAGGCTACCCCAACCGGCCGGCCGGCCGCGATCGACCCGACCGCACAGCCGACCCGCACCGCCAGTTCGGGCGTCAGCTCAACCCCGACCTCCCCGCACAGCCCGTCATCATCAAACCGTCCAACCGCACCGCCGCGCACCGAGAGGTGGTCGGAAGCCTGGGCGTCGTCCGGCAGGCAGGCTTTGGCCGAGATGCGCACCCCCGGACGGACGACCGCCCGGGCGCCGACCGTTGCATCCTCACCGACTGCGGACCCATCGAGCAGCGAAGCCCGGGATTTGACCGACCCGCCCGCACAGATGAGCGCATTACAGGCGCTGGCCCGTTCCCCAAGCAGGGCGTGGGGCAGCAGGACGCAGCCCTCGACGGTCGCGCTGGCGGCGACGGTACAGCCATCGTCGAGCACGCTGCCCGCACCAATCACCGCATTTTCCCCGATCTGCACCCCTTCCCCGAGATAGACCGGCGGGTGGAGCAGGTACCGGCCCACCGGGTGCCGCCCGCGGACTAGGTTGCCGAAGTCGTCCCGTTTCCCATGCAGAATGCAATGTACCCGACCCTCGAGCAGGTCGGCCTGTGCCCGCCGGTAGGTTTCCAGGTCCCCGATATCGCACCAGTACCCATCGAGGGTGCAGCTCTGTACCAGCATCCGGTTTTTGAGCAGCAGCGGGAACAGGCCGGAGGCAAAGTCAAAACTTTGTCCTTGCGGGATCATATCGACTGCCGCCGGTGACAAAATATAGATGCCGGTGTTCGCCAGTTCGCTGGTCGCTTGCGAGAAGGAGGGCTTTTCCACAAAACCGGTCACCCGCCCATTGGAACCGGCGAGCACCAGCCCGTATTCCCGCGGGTCGCCCACCCGGGTGGTCACGATGGTTGCAGCCGCGTGGGTCCGTTCGTGCATCTCCACCGCCTCCCGCAGCGGCAGGTCACAGAGCGCGTCCCCGCTTGCAACCAGCAGCAGCGTCTCCGGCGTCCCCACCGCTGCACGCACACTTCCCGCAGTGCCCAGCGGCTGGTCCTCCTCCGAAAATGAGAGCCGTATCCCTGCAAAATACCCCGACGAAAAGTGTGACCGGAGCTGCTCGGGCAGGTACCGCAGGGTGAATACCGCCTCGTCCACCCCATTTTCCGCGAGCAGTTCGAGCATGTATTCAACCACCGGCCGCCCGCAGAGCCGAACCATCGGCTTGGGGATCGTTTCGGTGAGAGGGCGCAGCCGGGTTCCCTCCCCGCCTGCAAGAATGACCGCTTTCATATGGAACCTCCGTACACTTTCATTTTAAGGTTAGTATAGGCGGCGATCCCGGCTCTTACTCACCCCTCGAAAATTCTGCGGCAGGGGGTTGTAAAACAGAGCAATCTGGTATACAATAAAGATCGAAAACAGCGGTATTCGATGGCAGAGGGGGGGCGCAAAAGATGGAGCTGGCGACACTCTACCGCCTGATCGGCCTACAGCCTGAGATGGCCGAGCGGTTGGAGCGCTGCCGCACAGGACGCAGCTTCAAACCGTTTGAACCCTACCTGGAGCAGCTGACCCTGCCCGAAACCGCACAGGAGGCGTATCAATCCTTAAAGGAATTGCTGGGGGATGATCCGGACGGCGTGGCCATGCTCTATTGTCAGTTGGAAGCCGTGAAACGGGTACACGCCCGGTATCAGGAAAAGGGGATTCCGGAGCGCATCTTTGCCGACACAATGGGCTGTTTCCCCCGGTTTCTTGCCGAATGTGAGAAGAAGGACGGGCGGATGCATTTCGACCGGGGATGGTGGTCCTACCGGCAGACCAGTATGCGCCTGTTCCGCATTGGAGCGCTGGAATACGAATTCCGGACACAGGAGGGAGAACAGGTGATAGCGCTCCATGTCCCGTCGGGCGTTGATCTGTCGGAGCAGTCGGTTGACCGTTCGCTGGGGCAGGCCGGCAGGTTCTTCCGCACCTATTATCGGGATTATGAATACAGGCGTTATGTCGGCACCTCCTGGCTGTTGTCCCCGGCGTTAAGGCCGTTGCTGCCCGAGACTTCCCATATCCGGTCTTTTCAGGACCGCTTTGAGATTGTCCGGGAATATCCGGACAACAAGGAATTTCTCGAGCTGGTGTTTCAGGTGCCGGGGGACACGCCCTATGCACAACTACCCGAAGCCACCAGCTTACAGCGTGGGGTAAAAGCGCTGCTTCTCCGGGGCGGGACGGTGGGCGCTGCATATGGGACGATGGAAAGACCGGAATACGGTTCAGGGACTGCTGTTCCATTTTAGAACCGGTTTAGAATCTTTTGCAGGGGGCTTTTTCACTTGCAAAAAGCCCCCTCTTGCCGCTTCGCGGCAATTCACCCCCAAAATGCGCTTCTCAGGCGGGCGCCCAGCGCCCAAGCAGGTGTTCCGCGCTTTGCGAAGCGCGGCCAAAGGCTCTGCCTTTGGAAACCGCAGCCTTTGAAAAGGCTGGCGAAACTTTTGGTTGGCTAGATGGCTGGCGAAACTTTTGGTTTATTGAATGGTGGAATTGCGATTGAAACAGGTTATGATATTTACCGACGGTGCATGCTCCGGCAATCCGGGCGCGGGCGGATGGGGGGCGGTGCTCCGGTTCGGCCCGCATGAAAAGGAACTTTCAGGCGGGGAACCGCAGACAACCAACAACCGCATGGAGCTGACCGGCGTCATCATGGCGCTTTCGGCGCTCAAGGAACCATGCAAGGTCGATCTGACTACCGATTCCCGGTATGTGGTGGATTCGATCACAAAAGGCTGGGTTTATGGTTGGAAGAAAAAGGGCTGGATGCGTACCCCAAAAGAGCCCGCAAAGAATGCCGACCTCTGGGAACAGCTGCTCGGCCTGCTCGAACGGCATGAAGTGACCTTTCATTGGGTAAAAGGGCACGCCGGACACCCCGAAAACGAGCGGTGTGACGCCCTTGCGGTCGAAGCAATCGCAAAAATCCGCGCAAATCTGTGAATTTTTTTACAATACCTCTTGCAATGCATACCGAACAGGTATACAATATAGATACCGTCATAAAGCACATACACATTATTAGGATTAAGAATGGTGGGTTTCACGACTATGAAAAGATTCGTTTATGCGGACAACGCCGCGACTACCCGGATTTCGGACGAGGTCTTTGCGGCAATGCTCCCCTGGCTGAAGGAGGGCTACGGCAACCCCTCGAGCATTTACGCGAAGGGACGGGAAGCCGGACATGCCATTGAGGACGCGCGCAAACAGGTCGCACAGGCGCTCGGCGCCCAGCCCGGTGAGATTTATTTTACCGGCTGTGGCTCGGAGAGCGACAACTGGGCGATCAAGGGCGCGGCGCATAAGCTCGCCGCTAAGGGCAAAAAGCATATCATCACCACCGCGTTTGAACATCACGCGGTTTTGCATACCTGCGCCGCCCTCGAAAAAGAGGGGTTCGAGATCACCTATCTGCCAGTGGGGGAGATGGGCGTGGTCGATGTGCAGCAGGTCGCGGATGCAATCCGGGAGGACACCGCGCTGGTCACCATCATGTATGCCAACAACGAGATTGGTACCATCCAGCCGATCGCCGAGATTGGGGAGCTCTGCCGGGAACGGCAGGTCTGGTTCCATACCGACGCGGTCCAGGCAGTGGGGCATGTCCCGATTGATGTAGAGGCCCAGAAGATCGATATGCTTTCGATGTCGGGGCACAAAATCCACGCGCCGAAAGGGGTCGGTGTGCTCTATATCCGCAAGGGGATCGTGCTGCCCAACCTGATTGACGGCGGCGGACAGGAAAAGAGCCGCCGCGCTGGCACCGAAAATGTCGCGTCGATCGTGGCGCTTGGCCGCGCGATTGAGATTGCCTGCACCGGGATTCCGGAGCGGGAGGAAAAGGTTGCGGCAAAGCGTGACCGGATCATCAGCGAACTGCTCAAGGTGCCGGTTTCCCGGCTCAATGGGGACCCAAAACGCCGCCTCTCCGGGAATATCAACCTTTCGTTCCCGGGCGTCGAAGGGGAATCCCTCCTGCTCTCGCTCGATCTCGAGGGAATCTGCGCCTCTTCCGGCTCGGCTTGCACTTCCGGTTCGCTCGACCCCAGCCATGTGCTGCTCTCGATAGGGCTTTCGCATGAGGTCGCGCATGGGTCGCTGCGCATCTCGATCAACGAGGAAACCTCGGATGAGGATGTGGAGCACATCATCGCCAGCGTCCCGCCGGTCATTGAGCGTCTGCGTTCGATGTCCCCTATGTGGGAGCATATGCAGAAGGGCGAAATTGTCCTATAAGAACCCGTATTCACAACCGTTTGACGCCGTCTGAACGGGCCTTTTTCCGACCTGCTGCGTTGAAAAACCTTGCAATACACAAAGTATTGTCTGCGTTTTTTCGCCTTGCAG
>JAETRV010000014.1 GCA_021770005.1 Anaerotruncus sp.
AAGGACTACCGGAGGAGCGCGCCATCACGTTCGCTCACTATATCATCGATCACAATACTACGGTCCGTGCTACTGCAAAGGAATTTCATATAAGTAAATCTACTGTACATATGGATGTTGTAAAATAAAACGGTATGTATGGGTCGTCAAGTAAAAAAATCAACGTGTAAATGAGGATTTTTCTCAAATATGCGTTGATTTCTTTGCAGTTATGGGTATAATGGAAATGAGGATGGTGATGGATATGCTAATACAGTTTCGATTTCAGAATTTCAAATCCTTCCGGGATGATACGATTCTGGACCTCTCGGCCACAAAAATCTCGGAATATAGCAATCACATTATTTCATCTGGTAATGAAAAGCTTCTCCCTGCTGCCGCTATTTTTGGGGCCAATGCCAGTGGAAAATCAAATGTAATTGAGGCGCTGCGCTTTATGGCAACATATGTCATTGACTCCTTTATGTACGGTGGTGACAACGAAAAGGAACGGACCGAACGGCTACGAAACACCCCGTTTATCTTTGATTCCGCCAGCAAGAGGGCAGAGTCTTCTTTTGAGGTCTATTTCACTGGCAATGAAGAGCATGGAGAAAAGACCTACAATTACGGTTTTACATTAGATAACCGCGGCATTGTTGAGGAGTGGCTGAATACCAAAGCAAAAACCGCAAGAGATTTCCGGAGAATCTTCTATCGGAATCCGAGAGAGCTGCTGTTAGACGGTATTTCTTCAAGACAGGAAGAAAATATCAGACTTTCTTTGGAAAAAGAAGTTTTGGTTGCTTCTCTGGGAGCGAAGCTCAAGATAGACATTTTGAAGACAATCCGGGACTGGTTCTATTTTTTGAATTTTGCAGACTTTGGCGATCCCCGGGAAAACGAATTTTTATCGTCCAGGATTCCCCGTGGGTTTTCTCGAAGTAAACAAGTTCAGAAAGAGGTTGCTTCCTATCTGGCTGCGTTCGATTCCTCTATTGTAGATTTCGAGGTCAAATTATTGCGAGAAGACAGCCAAGGTGAGCTTGTACGGATTGATGCCTTGCACCGTACTAAGGATGGGCGTATTGTTTCCCTGCCATTCTCCCAAGAATCCGCTGGGACACTGAAGATGTTTGCGCTATATCCGTTCCTTCAGGATGCGATGGAGGAGGGTGGCATCCTGCTGATTGATGAAATGAATGCACGCCTGCACCCTCTTTTGGTTCGGAACTTCCTGTTGGCCTTTCTTAATCCCGAAGTCAATCCTAAACATGCGCAGATCATTTTTACCACGCATGACGCTTGGCAGCTCTCCAATAATCTGCTGCGCCGGGATGAGATATGGTTTACAGAGAAGGATGGAGACGGAGCCTCCAGTCTCTACTCTCTGGCTGATTTTATAGATGAGGATGGCTCGAAAATCCGAAAGGATGAAAATTACGAAAAAAATTACCTCCTTGGCAAATATGGAGCCATTCCAGATTTGCAATACATGGATGTGCTTAGGAGGAATTAGGGATGTCAAGAGAACGAAACGGAGCACGAAAGCGGAGAGATAGTTTCCCCAAAAGAGTTCCAGATCTGGGCTACTATTTTGTTGTAACGGATACCAAGGAAACCGAGCGGAATTATCTTTATGGCTTGCGGGACGCTCTGCCGGCGGAGCTGCAAGGCCGAATTGTGATTAAGGTCTCATCTGCTAAAACAGAAGAATTGGTAAAGGCTTGCGAGCAAGCCAGTATTGATCCTCAATATCGTCAGTGCTGGATCGTCTTTGACAGGGACAAAGTAGTTGCCTTTGATGATATTATCAGAGAAGCAAGAAGTAAAGACATCAAGATTGGCTGGTCAAATCCCTGTATTGAAATTTGGTTTGATGCTTATTTCGGAAAGATGCCTTCAATACAGGACTCTGTATCTTGCTGGAAAGGTTTTGCCAGCCTATATGAAAAAGAAACTGGTCAGGAGTACGAAAAATCAAACCAGCAGATATATGCAATGCTGAATCGATTTGGAGATGAATCTAGGGCAATACAAATTGCTGAAAAACGTCTTGAAACGCATTTAGCAGGTGGGGAGACAAGACCATCCCAGATGTGTCCCGGTACAACATTGCATCATTTGGTGGACGAAATTCGCAAAAAAGTACTCCAAAATCAGAAGTAACATAATGGCAATTCTAGAATTTTCTAAAAATTTTCCATGTGTCAAATTATGTCGAAATTTACTTCACATATGGATATAGTAAAATAGAATGGTTCATATGGGCGATAAAATAGGGAGGACCGATACAGTGTGTATCGGTCCTCCCTACTATTTTCGGGGACGATTGTGGCAAACCTGAGATGGTGAATCCTCTGGGTTCGAAACGAAGATATCAAATCCGCGAAATTACAAATTATGCTTCTGATTTTACAAATAACACCACTCCATGCTCTAAATAGTGTCGCCACAGGTTGGATGGTGTCGTCAATAAAAGTGTGATATAATAGTCCTGAAGATGGCAAGGAGGACAGGAAAATGGCAGGAGAACAGCGACGGCATGACATAAGCGATAAAGCGTGGGAGAGAATCAGGCCGTACACCATCGGTGAAAAGGGGACGCGTGGCGGCAATGCCCGTGATACCCGGCGGTTTATCAATGGGGTATTCTGGATTCTTCGCACGGGAGCGCCCTGGCGTGATTTGCCGGAAACGTATGGAAACCGGAAGAATGTACACCGCCGGTTTTGCCGGTGGCGTGACAAGGGGATCTGGGAAAGGATTCTGGAAACATTGGTGGAAGACACAGACTTTGAGTGGCTGATGATCGACGCCAGCCATGTCAAAGTACATCCTGACGCCGCTGGTGCGCGAGGCGGAAATCAGGCGATGGGCCGCATAAAAGGGGGCTCAACACCAAGATACATTTGGCCGTGGATGCGCATGATATGCCGGCGCGATTCTTTATCACTTCTGGTACCACAGCGGATTGCACAATTGCAGCGCGGCTGATTGAGGGCTTTCAGGCGCAATACCTTCTGGCGGATCGTGACTATGATACAGATGCAATCATTCTCAAAGCTGTTGACGAGGGAATGATACCGGTCATTCCGCCAAGAAAAAACCGTAAACATCTGCGGGAATACGACAAATATCCCTACAAGCTCCGCCATCTCGTTGAGAATGCTTTCCTGCTTCTCAAAAGGTGGCGCGGTATCGCTACTCGCTAAGCCAAAAATCTCGTTTCTTTCACTGCCGCTGTTCAAACTCGTTGTATTGCTATTTGGCTTCTTGTTTATTGACGATACTCTCTAAGTAATCCGCCAAATCGGTGACCTGTGAGAAGCCCTCGCATTTCATGACGATAAAAGCGCACACCATGGCTTCTTTGGGGAAGCCACGCCGCCCGGTTGCTGCTCTGGGCAGCGTGAAGTCCAGATGAGTGAGCAGCTTGTCGTAGAATATAGCGGCGCTTTGGGATGTGAACAGTGTTACATCCTGAACAATTTCCTGTCGGTAGATAGCGGCCAGCCCCTTTCCGGTTGCGTTTTTTTCCAAATCAATTTTACCAAAAGTGGGCTCTGCTTTCTACATTTTTGGAGTGATTCCCGGTTTCAGCCATGGCCGGAATCCATTGAATTTACTGCATTTTTAGAGTTTTGCTCATGGCTATTTTACTAATTGATTGGAGTGATAAACATGAGGGCCTTGCATCCTATGGCGCAGGAGGAACGGGACTTTGCGGAGCAGCACCATGATCTGGTAATTGACTTTCTCCGCTACAAACGCCTTCCGATGGGTGATTTCTACGATGTCATGATCTTCGGGTATCTCTCCGCTGTGCAATACTATTTTCGCAATCCTCCTGCTGGCGTGAAGTTCAAGGCTATGGCGTTCCGGGCCATGAAGGATTCCATTCTCTGGGAGGGTGAGTATCATTCCCGTGCCAAGCGTTGCGGTGTCACTGTAGGGCTGGATGATGTCAGCGGCACGCTTACAGATTCCAAGCAGGATACAGAACGGCGAGTTGAAGGCAGGGCCCTGTTGGAACAGGTCGCAAGTATGGCTACGCCAAGGGAAGCTAAAATCATTCGGCTTCTGGTGGGAGGAAGCCAGCCGATAGAGGAATGCGGGCGGACAGGATTGTAAAAAGCCTCGATATAAGCAAAAGCGTCGGTCATGGCCTGTTTTCTGGAAGCGAACAGGAAGAAACCCATCGAATATTCAAGGTAGTGATTGTAACCATAAGGAAATGGGAAAAGCAACTGGAGGAAGAGGGGAATTTAGAAAAGAAGCCATTACACCGCAGATACAAAAAGATCGATCCGGAAAAATGAAAGGCATATGTGGCAGAGCATCCGGATGCATCCCAAAAAGAGATCGCAGAAGAATTGGGGTGCAGCACAACCGCAATTTATCTGGCTATGAAGCGTCTGAAAATCACCCGCAAAAAAAAGACCACGAGATACCGGGAGCAGGACGAGAAAAAGGTAGCGGCGTATCAGGAAGAAATCAGCGCCTATCCCATCTTAAAAATCGCTTATGTGGATGAATGTGGGATGGATACGTACTTGTACCGTCAATATGGCTATGCAGCTAGAAGGCAAAAAGTGTTCAGTTGCGCTTCAAATATGCAGATTCGCCCGCAGGCCCTTGAGTCTGTCCCGGCCGATCGGTAGCTCGGCAGCCGAGCCCCGAACCCGGAGGGCAAAATCGCTCCCGCTCCAGGGGAAAATATCCTGGACGTATTTCAAATGGACCAAGCAGGTCTTGTGAATCCGGTAAAACCTCCGATTGCGCAGGCGTTCCTCATAGACGCCCAGGGCGGTATTGTCGCTGTACTCATCGCCCGAAAGGGTGTGAATGATGCACCGCTTCCCGGAGCCGTGGGACTCGATATAGGTGATCTCGTTCAGATCCAGCAGGAGCGTATGCCTCTGGTTGCTGCTGATAGCGATGCGAAGCTCCTCCTGCTCCGGAAAACAGGAGCTGACTTGGCTGAGAATCTGCCGGATGCGGGCAGGATCGTAAGGCTTGAGGATATAGTCATTGGCCTGAAGCTCAAACGCGGTGACGGCATACTCGGAATAAGCGGTCGCAAAGATGATCTTTGCGTTTGGCATCAACCGCCGGGCCAGAGAGGCCACTGTAGTCCCCTCCATATCGCCCAGACGGATGTCAATGAACAGAAAATCGAAGGTCTTTTTCTCCAGCAGCTGCATCGCCTGCACCCCGCTTCCGGCCTCATACACCTCTGACTGGGGGGATATCTCACGGATCAGGCGGATCAACTCCTGACGGGAATTCTTCTCGTCGTCAACGACTGCGATACGCATAGGATTCACTCCTTTCTGGTCTGGGCCGCAGGCCTCCGGGTGGTGTGAGCGGGAGGGAAAGGGATACGGCAGAGCCTTGCTCCGAGCTATTTACCGAAAGAACGTATTGGCTACCGTAGACACTTCGCAAGCGTTTCTGCACGTTGAACAGCCCGCTATAACCGGCATCGTTGGGATCGTGGAGGCGTTCGATGATCTCCGGCGGAAACCCATGGCCTTGGTCTGCAATCCGGATGTCGACCCGCCTGTCGGCCTGGTGGATGGCAATCTCGACATGCCGCTCCTCTACTGCGGTCTTTCCATGCCGTATCGCATTTTCCACGATCGGCTGGAGAATCAAAGGCGGCAGATAGAGCATCGGAAGCGCGTCGGGCAGCTCCCACACGACATGGATTGCTCCCTCAAAACGGGCTTCGGTAATGTCCAGGTAGTTCCGCACATTGGACAGCTCCTGCTCTAGGGTGACAAACGGCTCGTTGACCGTGAGGGACTGCCGGAAATAGCTGGCCAGCGTCAGGATCGTCTCCTGAGCCCGCTTTGGGCTGGTACTGCACAGAGAGGAGATGGTGCTCAGGGCGTTGAAGAGGAAATGCGGGTCGATCTGCAATTGCAGGGCCCGCAGCTCGGCCTGCTGGCGAAGCTGGATCTGGAGCTGGAATTCTCCCAGCTCCAGCATGGAGGAAAACATCTGCGCCAAACCTTCCGCGATGCGGCAGTCTGCTTCCAGGATCAGGTTTGGCCCTTGGGGGACACAGAGGATGAGCGTCCCCATGATCTCCCCCCGCCAGGCCAGAGGGGCGGCGATCACCGCCCAATCCGGGCCGCAGGTCTCACAGCCGCCCCGTTCCACCACCAGTTTCCCCTCTTCAATGGCCCGTCGGGCAGGAGGAAGCAGGGGAGCATCGTCCAACCGCGGGCCGCTGACCGCCACCACCTGTTCCAAACTGGTGAGCGCCACCTGAAACTCTGTCAGTATCTCCTGCACCGTGTCCACCGCTTTCTGCATCGCAGTACGGTTCTCCATCCCCTCCCGAAGAAATGGAAGGCACTTCTGGGCGATAAAAAGCGCCAGATACTGCTGCTCCGCCAACTCGATGGCCACGCTACGGTTCAAGCGGCCCAGCAGCCCCATAAACAGGACAAGCCCCAGAGAATTGACTACAATTTTAGGAAGCAGGATGACCTTTTCCAGATCGACCGCAGCGGAAAAGGGTTTTGATATCAGCAGAATCAACGCCGACTGGAGCAGCTCGGCCAAAACAACCAAGGCGACCAAAATCAGGTTTCGATGCTTTTTCTGGGGCAGCCGATGGCAGGCTGCTGCCCCGATCAGGCCAAAGCAGAAGGTACCGATGCCGCAGGCTAGGGAGGTAAAGCTGGACGGGTCATAAAAGATGCGGTGGATACCTCCCAGCAGGCCGGCACACAGTCCGGGGATCGTCCCGCCCACCAGACCCGCGGCCAGGGTGCTGATCACCCGGGTGTTGACCACCGCACCCTGAAGCCCAAATCCGGTATAGGTGCCGCTGACAGACAGCGCACCAAAAATCAGACCTAGGCAGAGCTGCTCTGACAGGGATTTGTTCTGTTTTTTGAGCAGCTGCCGCAGGGGACCCAGCTCGATCAAAACAGCCGCTACCAGGACCAGAAGGCTGACATTGACCAGCAGGTATTCCAAAAGCTCATTTTTCATCGCTTTTCCCCCTTGCGGTTTTTCTCTTTTTGCACAGGGTAACACTGTTTTTTCTGAAAATCAAGCACTTTTTTCTCTCATTTTTTGCCGGGATCAGACATCCTCCGCTGTTTATTCCTGAAATACAGCGATTCATTCCTTCTACGGCACAGGATAAGCCAATCCTATTGACGAAAAATTTTTTTACCATAAAATCGTACTATAGGTTGGATTTGATTGGTGATATTAAACAAATCCGCGGATTGCCTGATGCTGTCCCGGAAGATTGCGGATCCGAAATCCGACCCAGTGAAAATGAGTAAAAAGGAGACGGTATTCTATGAGGCACATGAAACGACTGATGGCACTGGCACTTGCCCTGTGTATGGCATTTGCTCTGATCTCCTGTGGGAGCAGCCCAAGCGCTCAACCCGCTGACCCCGGAACTGCCAGTAGCCAGTCCGATGCTTCCGGTAGCACCGAAGGAGCCGCTGCCGAAGGCGGTCTGACCGAAGCAGAACGGGCCAAAGAGTTTGTTACCGTGGCCACCGGCCCCACCTCCGGCATCTATTTCCCCATCGGCGGCGCTTTCGCTACCGCGCTCAGTGATTGGGGATATACCACCAGCGCCCAAGCCACCGCGGCTTCCGGCGAAAACATCCAGCTGATCCAGGAGAGCGGCGCCGAGATCGCGATCGCGATGCAAGACTCGGTGATGCAGGCCTACGAGGGCTTCGGCGCTTATGAGGGCAAAGAGCCTGCCAGCAACCTGCGTGCTCTGATGCGCCTCTGGCCCAACTATGTACAGCTGGTCACCACTGCCAATACCGGCATTAAATCGGTAGAGGACCTGAAAGGCAAGCGTGTGGGTGTAGGTGCGGCGAACTCGGGCGTGGAGCTGAACGCCCGCATGATCTTCGAGGCATACGGAATGAGCTATGACGACTGCACCGTTGACTATCTGGCCTACGGTGAGGCGATCGACAACATGAAGAACGGCCAGTGCGACGCGGTGTTTGTCACCTCCGGACTTCCTAACGCCACCGTCACCGAGCTGGCTACCAGCTATGATATGGTCATTGTTCCGATCGACGGCGACGGCCGCGACAGACTGATTGCCCAGTACCCCTTCTATGCCGCTACTACCATCCCTGCCGATACTTACAACAACAAAGAGGACGTCCAGAGCGTCTTCGTATACAACATCATGCTGGTGCGGGACGACCTGTCCGATGCCATGGTCTACGATATGCTCAACGGCATTTTTGAGAATATCGCTACCATCCAGGCTTCCCACAACGCGGCCAACAAAAACATCTCTCTGGATGTGGGCATCAGCGACCTGCAGCTTCCGCTGCATCCCGGGGCTGAAAAATGGTGGGCAGATCACGGCTTTACCAAATAATGCAGCCTTTGCGACGGTATAGAGCGGCCGTCCTTCTGATGGCGGCCGCTCTGCTCGCCGCGATGTTCTCTCCGGTTCTGGTGCTGCAGGTGTCTTATCAGAAGACCGGCGAGGTGATCCTCACCCGGACGGTCCGGCCCGGAGACGAGGTGTCCGTAACCCTGACCCACTCGTTTGAGCACATCCCCTGGAATGAATATTATCAGGTCCAGGCGGACGGAACCTTCCTGCTCAAACGGATCGAAGTGGGCGGTTACGGCGCTGGCATCCCTGCGGAAATGGATGTCCCCACCTATTTGGGGGAGGACGGTCTGGTCCACATGGACGAGATCAACTCTGTCTTCCTCAGATTCCAGTGGGTGACCTCCCAAATCAACATGAAAGAGCTACTGCTCAACGGACAACCTGTTCTGGAATTCTCGGAAATTCCCCATCACAGCTTTGTCACCTGCGAAATTTTAACGCAAAGGAGGTTGTTTCACTTTGGCTGAAGAAACAAACGTATTGCATCAGGAATTGACATCGGAAGAAGCCGCCAAACAGGAGGCCCTTCTGGAAAAACATGAAAAGGCCGCCCGCACCCGAAAATTCAGCTCCCCCGTCCTGAACAAGGCCTTGTCCTTGTTCTGTTTTCTGTTTACAATCTACCATCTGGCCTATGCTTCCGGCATCCGCATGATGCAGATGGTGAACTTTAAGCATCACGCCATTCATGTGGGCCTGATCCTGATCCTCAGCTTTGTGCTCTATCCCGCGTGGGAAAAGGCGTCTCGGAAACGGATCGCGTGGTATGACTATTTCTTCACCGCCATCGCTATTGCGGAACCGATCTATGTCTTTATTCGGTATGATGCGTTTATCTCCACCGGGTTCAAGCCCTCCACGCTGGACGTCATCATGGGCACGCTGCTGGTGATCCTGGTGCTGGAGGCCACCCGCCGTATCAGCGGCATGGCGCTGCCCATTCTGTGTGTCATCTTCCTGCTTTATGGCATCTTTGGACGCTATATTCCCGGCCTGTTCCGCCACCGGGGCTATGACTGGGTTTCGATCATCAAATATCTGACAACCGACATTTACGGTATTTACGGCTCATCCATCAAGGTGTCCGCCACCTATATCATTATGTTTATCATCTTTGGTGAGGTAATGAACAAGTGTGGTATGGGGCAGCTGTTCAATGATCTGGCCAGCTCGATTGCCGGCGGCACCAAAGGTGGCCCCGCTAAGGTAGGCGTTATTGCCTCCGGCCTGTTGGGCATGATCAACGGTGCTGCCGTGGCCGTAGTGGTCACCACTGGTTCCTTTACCATCCCCTTGATGAAGAAAAACAACTACTCGGACGAATTCGCCGGGGCGGTCGTTGCCACCGCTTCGGTCGGTGGACAGCTGATGCCGCCCATCATGGGTGCCGCTGCCTTCGTTATGGCGGAGACACTGGGCGTAAAATACGCGATAATTGTTACCGCTGCCATCATACCTGCGATCGTCTACTACTCCGGTATTCTGTTCCAGGTGCAGCTTCGGGCCAATAAAGAAAAGATGTATGGCCTGCCTAAGGACCAGCTTCCGAAAATCAGTACCGTCCTGAAGGAGCGGGGACATCTGATTATTCCGATCGCTTTCCTGGTCATCATGATGTTCGCTTCCGGTTGGACCGTGCTGAAAATCGCCTTCTGGAGCATCCTCATTACGATCGCCGTAGCGGAGCTGAGACCCGTCAGCCGTATGAGCCTGAAGGATGTCTATGACGCCTTTGCCCAGGCTGCCCGGTCCACCGTTTCGGTCGCCATCAGCTGTGCTTGCGTGGGGATCATCGTCGGTGTCTGCTCTCAGACCGGTTTCGCCCTGAACATCGCCAGCGCAATTATCAGCATCGGACGGAACGCGTTCCCCACCATCCCTGCCCTGAGCCTGTTCCTGACCCTGCTGTTTACCATGGTCACCTGCATGATCTTGGGCATGGGCCTGCCCTCAATCCCCTCCTACCTCATCACTGCAACCATCGCCGCCCCTGCCCTGATTCAGCTGGGCGTGCCCGATCTGGCGGCCCACATGTTCTGTTTCTACTTCGCCATGTTTGCCAACCTGACCCCTCCTGTGGCGCTGGCCTCCTTCGCTGCGGCAGGCATCTCCGGCGGCAATCCTATGAAGACCGGCTGGGTATCGGTCAAGCTGGCAATCGCGGGCTTCATCGTCCCTTATATGTTCATCTACAACCAGGGTCTGCTTCTCTACGATGTCAACCTCTTCAGTGGCGCTTGGATTCTGCTCACCTCGGTGATCGGCGTGGCGCTGATCAGTGTGGCCGCCGAGGGATTCCTATTCACCAAGGTTCCCATTCCGGTGCGTGTGCTTTCCGGCGCTGCCGCCCTTCTGTTGATTAGCAGCGAGCCGATCAGCGATGTGGTCGGACTGGTTGTAACCGTGTCGATCGTTCTGCTTCAGCATATGCTGGCAAAGCGCAAACCGCTTGTCGGGGTTTAAGAACCATCCCGCTCGCGTGTTGTCGCCGTCGGTATGACGGAAAGCCGGTTTGATCGCAGGTTCTCAAACACAAACAAGAAAGGTCCAGAGCGGATGTGCGCTCTGGACCTTTCTGCCGGGAAAACGAACGATCCTATCTCTTTTTCCCTGCCTCTGTGACCGTCATGCTCCCGCCTTCTTCGCATATTCCCCTTTGAGGTCAAAGGCATGGTTCATGGGTCCGCTGCCTTTGACCAGATCCAACAGGTCGGCCAGGACGCCGGTCAGATACTGTTGATCCAGCAGCTCAACCTGCTGGCGTCCGAGCTTTACGGTGAATATGCATAGGAGCTGCACAAAAGTCTATCCGAAATCTTTGAGGAGGGCTGCTACCGCGCAATCTATGACCAACAGCAGTATGCCGGGTTTGGGCAAAACTTTGACACCTTAAATGTCAACCAGATCGAGGCGGCGGTTACGACCGCGATGACCGCGCAGCTCCAAAAGGCGATGGGGATAGGCGCGTATGAGGCGCGCCGCCTGATATGCACCGAGTGCCGCCAAGTCTCTAACCGGGCGGCGGTGCCGGGGTATAGTCAAAGAAGTTGAAAAGCATCAAACAAAGCGTCGTCGAAGGAAGGAGAAACGGGAAGAACTCTACGAAGCTGGCGTTTAAGCCAGGCCCAGAAGTGCTCAATAGGGTTGAGTTCAGGAGAATAGGGAGGTTTGAGACAGCGACCATCCGCACTGCCCCAGCCTTAAACGCATCATCGTAGCATTGCGGTGTCTGACGTTTTCGTTCTTTTGTTGTCATGATCTTTACCCCTTTCTTTTCCATTATACAGAATATTTTTCTGTCCGGCAAATCGGGTATGGGGGCAACCCGTGAGATTGCGTTCAAGGCGACATTTGTCGTTTCCTCAAGCTGCTCCTGGGCCATACCCCGTTCCTTGAAAGCAGGACGGCAAACTGTGATTCTTAACACGCACGCTTTTAAAGAAACCGATGATGAAAACGTATAAGCCATACCCCCAACTATATATTCTTCTGATGACACCACAAGAATCCCTGTGCTACTCGCGGCACGGGGATTTCATTTTGTCGGGGAAGGAGCTGTGAGAAACGTGCATAGCAATGGAATCTATCATCTAAAAAAGTGAATATTCAATTTTGAAACATCACTATCAACCTTTTAACGACCCATAAAAAGATTCTTTAAAAGGAGAATATAAAGGCCCTTGAAAAGAACCTTTTAACGACTGGATTTTGGACACGAGGTGCTGGTAAACTGTGTTTCGGGTAACTTTATTTAGGAGGAGGTTGGTTTGTGATTAACATTGACTTGGACAATCTGAATGAGGATGTTGTTTATGAAGCCTTTGGGGTTGAGGGGAACGAAGGCGAGGCCCTAAATGACATCTATCTGGAACTTTTTGAACTGATAGGCCGTGAGGGTATGCTCAAGCTGTTCAAATACTTCCGTGGAGACAAGATCGACTGCCCTATGCGGCTCTATCGTCCGGAGTTTGTAGCGGATTTGGCAAAGCAAACAACAGACCGGCGGGAACGGGCCAAGATTGCCCGAGCCGCCGGATATACTGTCAAGTTTATTGAAACCATGCTCCGTAAACGGAGAGAAGAAGACGAAAGTGAAGGAGAATCTGAGTAATCCATTATGAGGGATTGATCTATTACAGGTGACAGCCTAAATTAACAAGGAGGAGACAAATCATGTTTTGCCACAAATGCGGAGCACAAATAGCCGATGGAGCAGACTTCTGTCACCAATGCGGTACAAAGGTTATTCGTACAGATAACACATCGGCGGTATCCAATCTAAAACAAACACCCGATTCCCCCATCCAAACCACCCTTCCGGAAGCTGACAACAGCGGCTTCAAAGCGTTTGTCGATAACCACATCCAAAATGTTACCAATTTCCAATCGGCAGAAGAGCTGCTGGGCAGCAAGGTGTCCCTCCGGTTCCTGTGGATATGCCTTGGGGTTGCCGCCCTATTAGGGCTCATAACTCTAAACCCCATCCTCCTGCTGTTCTTCCTGCTCCTCGGATATGCTGCGGCCCGCGTCATATGCGGGGTAAAGAAGGGCCGGTGCGCCTTTCGGTATCAGGGGAAGATGGAGGGCGAAATCGACACCGACGACCTCATCCGGTTTATGAACACGCATCTGAGCTATCTGCAACCCTATTTCCATGAATGGGGATACATAAAACGGGAGACCTTCAGCGTACGCGGAGCCGTACAGGAGGCAGCAGCGGATGCCATCCGGGCAAGCACGCAGGAGATCGGGCTCTGCACGCCCTTCGGAGAGGAGCAGCGGCGTATGGCCGTTCTCATCATCCGGGCCGACCCCACAGACCGTGATTCCGGAAGAAGGGAATATTTCACGGATGCGGAAAACCGGCTTGAAGGAGCCTCTTTCTTATCGCACGATATGGGGTTTCAGAAGTATCAATGCGTTGTGAAAACGGCCCCCATATTGCAGGCAGCCATGGAATATTACGTCAATCACTATCAAAGAAGCTAAAGGGGAAGATAAGATGTTCTGTCCGAAATGTGGCACAAAGGCACTGGATGGCGCCGGTTTCTGCCAAAAATGCGGAACGAAGCTGATCGTTGAAGAAGCCGCCGCACAGCCGGCAGCACCCAACCCGACAAGTCCTGCGCAGCCGGCCGGCAAGCCTTCCGCGGTCGTTCCAAAGAAAAAGAAACCAAAAAAGCTGTTGATTATTCTGGGTGCGGTCTTCGCTCTCATCGTGATACTGATTGCGGCAAATGCCGGTAATTTGGCAAAAAAAGGAGAACAGGCAGCAAAAGATGAAGAATATATCAGCTCTCGGCAGCAATCTTCAGAGGCCAGGGCGGATTCGGAAGTCAAGACGGATGTTGATGATACTGCCGGTAAGCTGCTCTGTAAAAGTGTTCCGGTTGACGAAATTATGGAGATGTCGGCGGAAGATATAATCGCGGCCTTTGGGGAACCGGATATTCATGAACCGGATGTTTACTATGATACTGATAGAATCGAATACGAATCGGATCAGCTATGCTTCATCATGTCCGAGGATGGCAGTGTATTTTGCCTTGACGCCCCCGCAGAAAAATTTACGCTAAACGGCCAAGGTCTTAACCTGTATTTTGACGATCTCGTCGGCACACTCGGTGATGATTACTACAGTCTCGGAGGAGCGGGATACCAATGGAGTATCGGCGATCTCTCATATACCTTCCACGTTTCTACAGACGACTACATTGCCGACATCATTGAGGTTTCCGAAATCGATACCGATGAGCCGGTTGATAACGACGCCTATCTGGGCGACGAAGGCAATGACGGAGGTTACGCCAATTTGGACCCCGCACTGGTTGGCAGGTGGAGGTCATATGACGGCGGGATGCTTGAATTTGACGGCAGCGGGGTTATCAGCTCCTGCGATTTCAAATGCTGGAGCATGAGTTCCGGAAAACCGGAGCGGATATATTGGAAAGCCTTTAACGGCAGAGTGACCTGTTCCGCATACTTTGACCAAAATATCACATACGAAATTTCCGAATTACCGGATGGAGGTGAAAGGGCAATTATCACTTTCCCGGATTCCAATAACTGGTCGCTTGGGTACCAGCGTACATCCGGAGCAACCGGTGACGGGATTGTCGGAACGTGGACCAGTGCATCCAATTCACGCTGGTCCTACCGGTTTAACGAAGACGGCACCGGAATGGAGAGCGAAAAATACCCGCTTACCTGGACCGCTGATATAACGGATGACGGCGCCGGTGCATTAAGCTATACCCTGTTGGACAGCACATACTTTGATTATACCGTGGAGGGTGATTCGCTCGTAGTCTTTCTTTCTGACAGTAGCCGGATATATACCAGAGTCGGAAACTGACGGATGACTGATAGGATACACGGCAAAGAGGGCGGCTTCGGTCGCCCTCTTTGCTGTTTTTACGAATGATTAAGGAGACGATCATAATGTACGCAAAACATACAGTACGCAAGCACCGGAAACTTTCTGCCGTGTTTACGGGTACTTTGCATCCCAGCCATGGAAAATAAGTTTGATCCCACCGAAGAAATCACCACCCTAAACCTGCACCCCTATGATTCGGACATCGGCAAAGCCGGTTTACCTGATGCCACACGATAAATACAGGAGGTACTCCTAATGGAACAAAAAAAGCCGGTTCAACAATTCAAGCTGCCCTGCAATCAATGCCCGTATAAGCTGGGGTTGGTGCATACCGTAGTCAGTCCCTGCCCTCAGTGCAAGGTGAACGGTTATAAAACCTATGAGCAGTTCAAAAAAGAGCTGTCAAAAAAATATTCAAGATAGCAGATAGCAATCATGATAGCTTGGTATTAGCGTCCCTGTCCTTTATAAAATCTTATGGAATATAGGAACTGCATATCGTATGGCTCGCTGTTTTAACGATATATTCTATCCTTAGATCAAAAAAAGGAATGGGGGTGCAAAATTGTCCTATCGCAGAACCCTTGAAGTGGTGCTAATTGTCCTTACCGCCTTGCTTGCCATGGCAAAGGCTCTCAGCGAAATGGACAGGTCGCCGGATGCGGCCTAGAAAACCGCATAACCGGCATAAACAGAGGGCTTCCTTATACGGGAGGCCCTCTGTTTATCTATCTCGGCGCAGAAAAAATTCAAATATCCAAATCAAATTCAGGAGGTAAAAGTGATGTCTGCAAACGTTGAAACGATGTTCTATCTCCGCGAAAAGCCCTGGCATGGCCTGGGTATCCGTGTCGGGACTGCTCCCACGTCCATTGACGCCCTTGTGCTCGCCGGTCTGGATTGGGAGGTTATCCAGAAGGATGTCTACACCGAAAACGGCTCCTTGATTCCCGGCTACAAAGTGAACACCCGCAGCACCGACAACGCTGCTCTCGGTATCGTGTCCGACCGGTACAAGGTGGTGCAGAACGAGGAAGCTTTCCAGTTCACCGACGACCTGTTGGGCAAGGGCGTCACCTATGAGACTGCCGGAGCCTTGCAGGGCGGCAAAAAAGTCTGGATGTTGGCACGGATACCGCACCGTTATATCATCGCCGGGGACGAGATCACCCCCTATCTGGTGGTGATGAACAGTCACGACGGCAGTTCCGGTATCAAGGTCGCCATGACCCCCATCCGTGTTGTCTGTCAGAATACCCTCAATCTGGCTTTGGACAGCGCCAAGCGCATCTGGACGGCCAAGCATACTGAGAACGTCATGAGCCGTGTCCACGAGGCCGAGGAGACTTTGGGGCTTGCTGAGCGATACATGGTCGAGCTGGGCCGTGGGATTGATGTTCTATCGAAAATCAGGCTGACCGATAAGAAGGTGATGGAGTTCATGCAGGAGTTCTTCCCTGTCACACTCGACCTGCCCGAAGTACAGCGCAAGAATAACCTGCGGCTGCTGGAGGATATGAAACGGCGGTACTGGGAGGCTCCCGATCTCTCCCATGTGGCGAAGAATGCCTATCGTTTCGTCAACGCCGTCAGCGACTTCGCTACTCACGCTGACCCTATCCGCAGGACAAAGAACTACAACGAGAACCTGTTCCTTCGTACCGTTGAGGGCAACCCGATGATTGATAAAGCTTACAAGATGGCGCTGGCGGCTGCGTAAAGGAGGTGATGAAATGTCGGCAAAAGTGTTAGTATCTACTGAAAATATGTCTTATGCCGACTGGCTGGAGTACCGTAAGCAGGGCATCGGCGGCTCGGATGCTTCGGTGGTCTGCGGTATCAACCGGTACAAGTCCCCTGTCGAGCTGTGGATGGAAAAGACAGGCCAGCTTCCTCATCAGGAGGCCGGGGAAGCCGCCTATTGGGGGACGCAGCTGGAACCTTTCGTCCGGGCCGAGTTCATCAAACGCACGGGCATCGAGGTCAGACGCAGAAACGAACTGCTTCAGAGCGAAGATCATCCCTTTATGTTGGCGAATCTGGATGGTATCTGTGAGATTCCAAATGTTGGTACCTGTATCTTCGAGGCCAAGACGGCTTCGGCTTACAAGGCCGGAGAGTGGGAGGATACCATCCCGGACGAGTACGCACTCCAGTTGGCCCATTACATGGCTGTTACTGGCTATGCCGGGGCCTATATCGCCGTTCTCATTGGCGGCAATACGTTCAAGTGGAAATTCATCGAGCGCGATGAGGAGTTGATTTCTATGCTCATTCAGCTTGAGACCGATTTCTGGAAGCATGTGCAGGATGGTACGCCTCCGCCGCTGGATGGCTCCGATGCCTCTGCTAAATTCCTGGCTGAACGGTTCCCTAACAGCAGACCTAAGTCCCACATCATCCTGCCTGACACCGCCGCCGTTCTGCTGGCGCAATACGATGAAGCCTGTGCGCAGTTGGAGATCGTCACTGAGAAAAAGCAGAAGACCGAGAATCTGCTCAAAGAGATGATGGGCGAGAACGAAGTGGGCACTGCCGGTGATCGGGTTATCACCTGGAAGAGTGTGTCTCAGGAACGGCTGGACAGCAAGACCCTGAGAGCCGAGCACCCCGTTCTGTACAAGAAATATGTGAATCAAACATCATACCGCCGCTTCACCATCAGGGCGGCAAGCTGAATGGAGGATCACGATGGATAACGAAAAACTCAAATCCCGTATGATCGGAAAAATCCAGGAATTGCAGCAACCGGAGGAATCCACGGCCGACACCGCCCTGTCCCCTGCCTGCTCCGGTTATCTGGCCTTAACGAACAACGCCTTGGACATCATCCGGGCAAACTTGAAAAGCCAGCCGCTGACGCTGGATCTCTTCGATATCGTGAAGTCGCCCTCCGGCGGCTCCACGGTGTTCTCCGTACCGGGACTGGCCGGGGATGAGGCCGCGAAGGAGCTGACGGGAATCATCCTGGACTACACCACCCCGAGAGCCTATTGGGATACTCCCGATCCGGTGGAGGGAACACCGCCCGTCTGCATGAGCCAGAACAGCATCATCTCCCATGACGGGAAGGCCTGCGCCCTCTGCCCGTTTAATGACTTCGGTTCTAAAGATGGGGACAGCAATGCCAAGGCGTGCAAGGAATCGGTGCTGCTCTTTCTGCTGCGGCCGGGTAGTGTTATCCCGCTTCTGGTTCGCGTCCCTGTCACCAGCAAGCCAAGGTTTCTGAAATACTCCACACGGCTCCTGAGCAGCCTGACGCCGATCTCCAGTGTGGTGACGAAGATCACGTTGGAGAAGGCCACCAGCAAACAGGGAAAGCCCTATGCCCTTTTTCACTTTGAGGCAGCCGGCACCCTTAGTCCGGAAGAAGCCGCCAACGCCAAGGCATATGCCCAGCAGTTCATGGAGATTGTGAACGCTGCCGAAGTGATGCCGGAGTTGGCGGAGGCAAGCTAACACAGGATGGATATACAAGGCCCGGTGTCCTTGCTTGACCGCAGGGATGCCGGGCTTATCTTTTGGGAGGGAAACAGATGCGCATTTTAGTTGTAGAACCGGAGTGCAGGCCGGAAGTACGGGAAATTAATGATACTCTGGAAGCCATGCAGGAGATTGTAGGCGGACTGATTCAGATTGTTTATCCGTTCGATGATCCTGTTGCGCTGGTCTGCAATGATGAGGGAAAGATTTTGAACCTGCCGATGAACCGTGGCCTGCGGGATGAGAACGACCAAATGTACGACATCGTATTCGGGACGTTCTTCCTGTGTGGTGCTCCGATGGACAGCGACTGCTTCACCAGCCTGACCTCGGAGCAGATCGAGAGGTATCAAAACCGATTCTACACTCCAGAAGTGTTTTGGGGTATGGACGGACACATTGTCTGCCTGCCGTTGGAGGAGTGTGCAGAATGAAAGTGAGAGCCTATATTCACAGCTTAAAAGACCATGAGCATGACCGTCATGTGATGGGGGAGGCTGAGATCGTCAAGAAGATCGGTGACAACCTGTATCTGGCCGAGGTCAACGGCGTCCGATGTACGGCGATCTTCAACTGCTTCACAGGAGCTTATTATGTTGACGATGTGTATGGTATCCAGGAAGAGGAATCCGATGAGTAAACGGAATTTCAAGGTGACGATCACCGAGACATTGAAGCGGACGGTTGAGGTGGAGGCAGACGATCGACAGCAGGCAGAACAGATGGTGTCCAATGGCTGGCACGACAGCAACTACATCCTTGGTTCTGAGGATTTCGTTGATGTGGAGTTTGAGGCCATACCTGCTACTGATGAGGCATCCAAATAGTCCCATTCAGGTACACTCTAACGGCACGACGAAAAACCGTTCTATTGGAGTTGGTTTTTCAGGTTCTGGTACGTTCCAAATTTGAGACCGACTCTAATGGGACTTTTGCTTAAACTTATCTTTTATCAGGGGATGATAGAGAGTGAAGATCGGCTATATCAGAGTGAGCACCCAAGAGCAGAACACCATCCGGCAGGAAGCTCTTATGCAGGGGTTAGGTGCGGATGAAGTGTATATAGACCATATGAGCGGCAAGAACACCAACCGACCGGAGCTGCAAAAAATGATGGAGTATGTTCGTCGAGGAGATACCGTGATCGTAGAGTCCATCAGCCGGTTTGCACGGAACACCCGTGACCTGCTAGAGCTAGTGGAGCGCTTGACTACCAAGGTTGTTGAATTCGTCATCAAGAAAGAAGCTATCGACACCACAACTCCTACGGGGAAATTCATGCTGACCATTTTTGGTGCTGTGGCAGAACTGGAACGAGAATACATCCTCCAACGTCAACGGGAAGGGATCGCCATTGCTAAGGAGCAGGGAAAATACACCGGACGGAAACCAAAAGAATCCCCAGATTTCGATAGGGTGGTCAGACAGTGGCAACGTGGTGAGATTACCGCAGTCGGGGCCATGCGAACATTGAAAATGAGCAAGACCACGTTTTATCGGAGGGTGGGGAAAGACAAAAGAAATATCTCATTAGAATGAAAGAGGAAGGGCTGGCTTCGTTGTTTATTCATCTTTGCGGCAGATTTTGTGCCCAACAAGCTGCCGCAAAGTAGGTGTAATAATTTGCGGGATAATTTGAAATCGTTTGACCCAAAATCCCCCGCAAAGATATATTGCTATGCCGGCCAGCCCTTCCTCTATCGTGTCGAACACATCATGAATAGGATCAACCCATGAGGATACTTATTCTCTCGTGGAGCAATTATAATTGACATATAAAGCTCTGAAAATCCTTTCTCGAACGGACAATTCATCTTCAATGCGTAAGTGGACCCCCCAAGGCCAGCACACTCCTTAAGATCAACTATATAAGTCTGTAACCAGAACTTCGAGTTGAAAGACAATAGAGGAATTGCTATAATACAGGAAAAAAGGAGGAGTACTTCTATGGATTCATTTGCTCCGATTCCTTCACATGAGGATCAGGTTGAAATTGAACTTGAGAAACTCGTTCCATTTGGCCACTATCCCTTCAGTTGGTTTCAGGGGCAACGACTGGAGGAGATGGTTGATGAAATCAGCAAGCATGATCCCATCGACATCATTGATGGACATCTTGTGAGAGGAAGTCTTACTGGCATTAGAATAATTAGTCCGATCATTGTCCGTCCTACTACTGATGACCAATATGAAATTCTTGATGGACACTATCGGGTTGCTGCTGCAAGGAAGTTAAAGAGAATACTGCAATTACAATCGGTAAAGATTCCAGCGATCATCAAAAGAGATCTGACTGATGAAGAAGCTCTGTCTGAAGTTTCAGACACGAATCCTATTAGACTACTTTTGAAACACGGTATTGATATTTTTTGTGAAAATTATATCCAGTCTGATGGGTACAAGTGTTTGGCTGGCGCCTTGATTTGTTCAGACGGAAACAGCAGCATGGCCTTAGACGAATACATAGAACACTTCCTGCTGGACGATCATAATAGATATGATTTATATGAAAGTATCTACAGTATGGGAAATCCCTATGAACTGAATGAAGAAGAATGTAACGATGAGGTTGTGGCCCGTGAGATTCTTCAAATAATCACCCCAGAGTATAAAGAAAAAATGGCTAAGCTGGAAAAATCAAAAGAGGAACGTGACATAGATGCTCTAAGTAAACTACAGGCCACAATAGAAGATGAAATACCAGAGTTAGTCCGCACCTTTGTCCGAAAAGACAGTGGTTATATTCAGCAGCTAAAGGATTATCTGAATTTTGATTTGGATTCCTACGATTATAATGATATTCAATACCAGCGTGAGAGAGCCAAACTTCTCTTTTTCGTTCATATGGTGAAAAAGAGAATATTTCCCCATGCGAATATCTTACAGTTACTCAGTAGACCTTCTATGGAAAACATTGATAACTCGTTCCTGGGATGGGAAACGAGCAACGGAAAGTACGTCAAATTTGTGAAGCATGAGATCGAGAAAGAACTTTCATTGACCCGAAAAAGCAACATTAAACAGGCTGTGTCCTTTGTCGTAAACACATGGGGAGACTACATCAATGCGCTATGCCACGATGTTGCTCTTGTGCTTGCTACCGGAGGAGACTGTTCAGAAGAATTAGAATCAATAATAGCCCATATGCAAGCAGTTTTTGTTTATCAGAAACCTGTGGAGTGCAGATTCGCTCCCCTATCTCCATTGGAAGCATTCTACTTGAGGCTCACGCAAAGCGAGTATCTCGGGCAACTATACGATATACTGGAAATTCACAAAATGAGCTCCGGTGCCGATTATTCCGTCCCTGTGAAATATATAAAGAAAATGAGAGAGTTTCAGTTAAGAAAAATGAGCACTGAGGACATAGAGAAATTTTTTGAACCCGAAAATATCCAGCAGATTGCAAAATATGTCTATCTAAAGGACGAGACGAGCAAAGAGGAACGGAGGAAGATACGGAATAGCAAAGACAAGGTGTTTAGGTTCCTTGATTTTTGCAAACTTGCTGATCCTTTGGGGATTTACAATGTGATGGAGGATGTTACTGAACTGCTGATTATTTCATGCTTACAGAGTATTCTTTTGGACAGCAGCAATGAGATATTCGATTATGCCTTTCATGGATTTGAAGGTGGAAAAGGATACCGCAAAGGAAAGATTCGTGTTCAGGCCGCATTGAAAAACGACCGTCATACTTATGATGCTTTACAAGTTTACTGGGTTTGCCGGGTTATGGATCGTAGCTATGCCAATGTGGGTGACAGCAATATCAGGAAGGCAACGGCAGAAGTTGAAGTAAGATGTATCGAAGTATTATCACGAGTTTTGAACAGTTCCACGATTGAAGAAATGTTGGAGGCAAGCAGTTTTTATTTGAATAAATCAACGGAGTAGAACTCTTAATCAAAGCAAATAATTTCGGTGTAAAAAAGAGCGTATCCTGCGGTTCGCAGGACACGCTCTTTTTTGTTATGCTATGCCCATATTTAATGTGAAGGAGGCACAGCAAAATGTCTGAACCAGGTGTTTTTCAGCCTATCCCCAACCCGAACATGGACCCGCCGAAGGAAAGCGGTTCTCCAAGCCTTGAGGAGATCAAGGTTAGGATTTTATCGCTCCAGAAAGATATTGAGAAATCCTATTTGGAGATCGGACGCCTGTTCTTGGAGGCTAAGAAGGTATTTGGAAAGCACGGGGAGTGGATCGGCTGGCTCCAAGACAATGTAAATTTTTCCGTTTGTAAGGTCGAGCGGCTAATGAGAGTCGCTCGATGGATGGATAAAAATGAAGCACCAGTGCCGGGTTTAACGTTTTCCCAAGCATATCTGCTATGCAAAATGTCCCAAAAGCAACTGGAAGAGTTTGGGAAATTTATAAATGGGCTGGATAAAGTCAAGGACATGTCAAAGCGGGAATTGGAGGCCAAAATCCGGGAGTTTCTGAAATGGAAAAATGGGAAATCATCCACCGATCAAGTCTCCCAGCAGGCAGAACCCCAAACCTCGACTAAGGATGACCTCAGTGAGCGGTTTGACCGAATTAGAAATGATGTGTCAGAACTGGCAAGTATTATAAACGGCACTTCCGGTTTATATGACACCTTTGCCTCTGAGCTTTGCGAAGTCTGCCAGACCATCCTCCAGCAGTTTTTGCCGGAAGACGTGGACAATATTTGAATTGTTGAGCAGCGGCGAGTCAGCCTTATGACCGGCACTGTTCTCCTTAACTATTATAATGGGGTGTTCAGAACTATGGGAAAGAAGCACAAAAAATACAATAGATGGATTGGAGATAATAATTATGATGCCAGAACCGTAAGCCTCCCTGCTACGGATTATATCTACCCTCGACAATCACAGGAGCCGGAAGGGAGAAGTCCTCCGAAAGAAATGCTCCTCCCCGTACAGGACGGCCCCGGTTTCTTTTTGGGCCTGCCAAGCGGGCCCGGAGGAAGTAGCTACATCGGCATACCGCAGAATACCGAAGGAAATTTCATGGTGGTTGGCGGAAACGGCAGCGGCAAAAGCTCGGGGATCGCCAAACCAACGTTAAAAACATGGCGGGGGCCAATCTGTGCTACGGATGTCAAAGGCGAGCTGTCCCTGTGTTATGGGGAACTGCACGACCAGGGGCTTGTCACACGCCCCTATCTCGTTTTTGATCCGACACAGCCAGAGGGCCCCGGTTACGATCCGCTTTGGCTGCTGTCACGCGATGGTGAGGACAACCTTTTCAACAATGTCAGGGAAATTGCCATGGCGATCGCTCCAGTTTCGCCCGATGACAAGCAGCCCTTCTGGGCCGAAACGGAACAGGGGGTAGTTGCGGCGGCACTCCTCTATTATTTCAAACTTGGATTGAGTTTCAGTGAAATCATGTGCAAAATTCTATCTTCGTCAACAAGTGAATTATGTAAAACGCTGGTGCAAAGCCAAGACGTTTGTGTGCGGATTCTCCTCGGAGAAATGGCCGCCATGAAACCGGAAACCCTTGCAAATATTGATCGGGGATTGCGTAACAAAATTATGTTGTTTGCTACTGATCCTTACATCAGCCATGCGTTTCGGGGCCAGCGAGAGGGAGCAAGCTGTTTCAATTGGAGCGACCTCGATCATTATAACATTTTCCTGCGTATTCCCGCAGATAAAATTGATCAATGGAGTGGAGCGATCAACCTTATGTACACCCAACTGATTCGACATTTGGAACGCCGGCCCGAAAAATACAGTGCGGGTGGTGCAAGCAATCGTCAAACGCTGCTACTGATGGACGAGTTCGCCCGGTTTGGAAAGCTCCCAATGATTACCGCCGCCATGGCTACCCTGCGCAGCAAAAACGTCAACATCTGTTTGATGGTCCAAAGCGTTGCACAGCTGGACAAAATCTACGGCGAACATGACCGGCGAATCATCTTTGACAACTGCCAATTTCAGGCGATCTTGCGGGCCAACGATGCCGACACACAGAAATACCTCTGTGAGTTAATCGGAACCCGCATGAGCATCCAGCGTAGCACGAGTGAACACATGGACGAAGATTTGGACACCACAAGTTACGGTACGCAAACCAGCGAAATCCGGGAGTGGACCGTGCAACCTCATGAGCTTGCCACACTGGACGATGTGCTTTTGCTGACGCCCTATGGGTTCTGCCGGGCAGAGAAATTTCGACTGTACAATGAAGAAATGCGCTCCCTATTATTGGCCGCCCCCAAGATCATTCGTGCAAAAGTTATTTCTGTTGTGCCGGCTGAAACAGGCAAACTTCAAGTGCCGCCCGATCATGTCCTACAACCTACAGAAGTTATCTCGTATCATTCTCTCAAAAACGAAGGAGCGACGATTATGTCTATTGAAAAGCGAGTTGCAAATGCCAACCGGCGCATCGATGCCGCAGAACAGAAACGGCGGCAGGAAGAACGGGCTGCTCAGGAGGCACAGAGGAAAAAGGACAGCCGCCGCAGCTACGCCATTGGGGAACTGGTTGCTAAGTATTTCCCCCAAGTCTCAGACCTTGAGCAGGAAACAAATGGCGAGAATACCGATAGCTTTGAACCCTTGGAAGCATTTCTGTACGTCCTATCTACTGATTATGAATTGGTTAAAGAACTGAAAGACCGGGCAGCTCAACTGGTATCGGATGACCCGGGTGGAGAGTGGCGCGCACCCGTTTGAGTGCTCTGTTTTAGTAAGTAGTAATGATGCAAAAGTGTGAAAGGAAGGGCGAGATTTATGGCAAATTACCATTTTGAGACTAAAATCATCAGTCGTGGCAAGGGTCGTTCCGTTACCGGAGCAGTCAGCTACATCTGCGGGCGGACACTGCGCGACAGTTATACCGGCAAGACATACTATAATCATCGGAAAGACGTTGTTTGGCAAAAAATTTTTTTACCAAGCAACGCACCACAGGAATTCCAGGATATTCAATATCTCTGTGACAAGATTGATCAGGCCGAGATGCGCTGGGATGCCCGCACGGCGCGGCAGTTCATCGGCTCTTTGCCCAACGAGCTGCCACCCGGGGAATTGGTTCGGATTATTCATGAGTTCATAGAGAGCAATTTCCTGTCCTATGACCTTTGTGCGATTGCAGCTATCCATCGGGGCTGCAACCGTGATGACCCGTCCAAAAATAACCCTCATGCCCACATCGTTGTTCCCACCCGAGCAGTCGGCCCGGATGGGTTCAGCCCGAGGAAAGATCGAAAGCACGATCAGAGGAAGTACATTAAAATCTGGCGGGAGCAATGGGCAGAGGTGCAAAATCGGGCCTACAAGCGAAATGGGCTGGACATCCGCGTCAGCCACGAGAGCCTGGAGGTTCAGGGAAAGTATGACCGTGAGCCCACCATCCACCTGAGCCGCATCGACTGGCAAAAGGAGCAGCGCGGCGAACGCACGGCCGCCGGCGATCGGAAGCGCGCCATTCGTGACCGCAATGATGAGCGCGCCCAAATGCGTCAGCCAAAGCGGGAGCCGGAAATGGAGCTGTCACGGTGACGAAATCCGCATCAGGCCGCCGTTCGCTTATATATTATCCTTGTGAGAGGGGAAGGCATGACCCGAAGTTGGTACTATTTTCCGCTGGACGCTCATAGATTGTACAAGGAACATCCGCTAAAAAGGAGGTGGCGATGCCGCCGTGAAGGATCGAAAGCTCAACTACCGGTTTCACAACCCCAACTCGGAGGCAGAAACCGCCGACTACATACTGAAAATTTTCATCGAGGCCAACGCGGGAAAGGTGGAGGCGGCGATACAAGAAGCCGCTGCCACTCTCCCCGCTGCCAGTGAGGAATCGGACTGCTGCCAAGGGCGTTCCGCATGACGCGGGGCGCCCCTCTTTTTTTGCCTTACGCTTCATAGCTTTTCAGCATACTCTCATATTCAACCAGCGTCACATTACCCAGCTCGTTTGCTTTCTCCATGCAGCCCTTGGTAAAGCCGGACTTGGAAAACAGAAAATAGCGCACCTTGCTGTACGGGAACAACCGGCTGCGGCGAACTAGAGTTTCCAACACACCCAAATCAACCTTTTCGTTTGCCCACTTGCACTCGCCAAAGAGGGCGGTAGTTTTATCCTGCTCGCCTAGAATATCGATCTCTGTCTGCGCCCTTTCAATAGGGTCATTCCCCCACCAGCGGCCCAGAGAGGCGAACTCCACGGGGGAATTGCCCTCCAGCAGCAGCTTCCACAGGTATTGCTTGCATATCTCCTCAAACACTCTTCCCATGTAGTCGGAGAGCTGCGGCGCAATGCGCTGATAGACCAAATCAGCGGCCCCACGGGCGATCAGCGAATTGTTCTCCAGCACAAAACGATGCCAGAAGCGGAACATATTATCCTCAATGGAGTACAGGGACTTGCGGGAAGCCTTTTCCCCATAGGGTGTCTCCTTCTGCACGATCCCCAGGCTGATGAGATTCTTGATATAGCTCGCGCAGACGTTGGTATCCTCCCCCACCTTGCTTGAAATCTCCGACATCCGGGAGGCCCCTGCTGCGATGGCGGTGATAATCGCCGTGTAGATAGCCGGTTCCCGCACCTCCTGTTTCAGAAGATTTACCGGCTCCTCATAGAGAAAGGAAATCGGATTGAGAAAGGTATTTTTGATGTTTTCCTCAATGCTTAGACGGTCGTTGATTTGCAGCAGATATTGCGGCGTCCCACCTACAATTCCGTAGGCCAGCGCCTTGTCCTCGCCCTGGAAGTGGCTGAAATAGCGGCAGGTCTCCTCAAAATCAAAGGGCAGTAGCTTCATCTGTGCTGTGCGCCTGCCGTAGAGCGGGGCCTTGTATGCCAACACCTGGTCCTCCATGTAGGACATGGACGAGCCGCAGAGAATCAACATCAGTCTGGAGGTATCTTTATTCTTGTCGATCAAAAGCTGCAAGGTGGAGGCAAGGCTTTTGGAGGACCGTGCCATATATGGGTACTCGTCCAGCACAAGAACCACCCGTTCTGTCTCTGCCAACTTGAACACATATTCCAGCGCCGCCTGGAAAGATGTAAAGGAGTTCTCCGCCGCAATGCCGCTGGCGTATTCCAAAATGCTCTTGCTGAGGTTTTCCAGATTCTGTTTGGCGTTGCTCTCCACGCCCATGAAGTAGATGGCCTTTTTGCCCCGGATAAACTGGGTCAGAAGGGCCGTCTTTCCCACGCGGCGGCGGCCATACACAACGGCAAATTCAAACTTGCCCGATGCGTATAGCTGTTCCAACGATTTCAGCTCCCGCTCTCTTCCAATGAACATAGACGCACCTCCATTCGCTGTATTTAGTATATCACATCCGCCGCAAATTAGTCAATTATGATTTACTAAAGATAGCTCCACTAAATTTCGACATTGATTCTCTGACAAAAGTATGCTATTATACAGATATAGTAGAACGTTTCGACTTTAACAGAGAGGTTTACCTATGAATATTGCCGCTTACTGCCGTGTCTCCACGGAAAAGGAAGACCAGCTCAACAGTCTGGAGGCCCAGAAGGAGTTTTTTTCTGAGTACACCCAGCGCACCGGGGACACGCTCATCCGTCTGTACGCTGATGAAGGGCTATCCGGTACCAAGATCAAGAACCGCAGGGAGTTTCTGCGGATGATGGCGGATGCCGAGCACCACCTGTTCGACATGGTGGTGGTCAAGGACATCTCCCGCTTTGCCCGAAACACGGTGGACCTGCTGCAAAATGTCCGCAGGCTGAAAGCCCTGGGCATCGAAACCCAGTTCCTCACCGCCAACATGACCAGCATGGGCAACAGCGAGTTTGTTTTAACCATCTTCGGTGCGCTGGCCCAGGAGGAGAGTGCCAACACCTCCAAGCGGGTGAAGTTCGGCAAAAAGCTGAACGCCGAGAAGGGCCGTGTCCCCAACATCGTCTACGGTTACGACAAGACCATCGGGGACTACTTCAACCTGACCATCAACCAGGAGGAGGCCGCTGTCATCCGGCAGATCTATCACTGGTACACCCAGGAGGGCTACGGCTCCGCCAAGATCGCAAGTATGCTCAACGAGCGGGGCCTGAAAACCAAGCGCAGCTGCCAGTGGAGTCAGAACGCCGTGGGGCATATCCTCCGAAACGAGTTATACACCGGGAAGATCATCAACGGCAAGCAGGAGGTCACGGACTTCCTCACCGGACAGAGAGCGGACCGGGATGAAACCGACTGGATCGTCGTGGACAAGCCCGAGCTGCGCATCATTGACGATGAAACCTTCCAGCTTGCCCAAGAGGTCTTACAATCCCGGCACAGCGCCTTCAAGATCACACGGGAGCGGCAGAGCAACAAGCACTTGTTCTCCACCCTCATCAAATGCAAGGAGTGCGGCTGGTCGTTCCGGCGTACTGTCCGCACCTACAAAAACACCTATGTTCGCTGGGTCTGCTCCGGCCACAACGGGCGGGGAGCCGACAGCTGCCCCAACGCCGTGACGGTGGATGAGGAGGAGCTGATCGAGGTCTTGCAGGAATATTTCGCCGGGCTGCTGAAAGCGAAGAAATCGGTCATCAGCTATGTGGTGGGCCAGTTCCAGAAGGTCTACAAGGCCAAAGACGAGAACCTGAACTACGAGAAAGAGTTGACCGCCCAGCTCGCCAAGCTGCAAAAGACCCGGCAAAAGTACATGGATATGTATGCCGACGACCTGATCTCCCGGGACGAGCTGAATGCCAAAATCGGCGGGATGCGTAAGGAGATCGAGCGGCTGGAAAACGAGTTGAAAATGATCTCCTACAACCTGACCAAAGGGGAGCAGCTTGAGAGCGTCCTGAGCAATACCTTCAAGGAGATCGAGGACATCACCGACGTACACCAGATGACCAATACACAGCTGAAGCGCCTCATCCAGAAGATCGAGGTGGATAGAGAGGGGAATGTTGACATCTACCTGCGGCTTTTAGGCGACCTGGGGCTGGACAATACCGTTCTAATTAGCGATAACCTTACATAAGGATGTAACCGATCGATTGAAAAAGATCAACCCCACGATCTATGCACAGGTCAAGCAAGTGCTTGACCTAAACAAGTCCGAGCGGCATATCCGAGGCGGGATTGCCACGCGGGAAAAATACGCGCGGATCAAAAGCTATGGCTAAGGATTTGTTTTGCATCTTTTGCAAGAGAAAAGTTTTTCGGATGTGCAATAGGCGTTTACACGCTATAAAAGGCTGTCCCCCCAGAATTTGGAGGGACAGCCTGATTTTTATGGCAGCGGAAACAGCATCTGTTCGATATATCTTTCATTAAAAAATGGGTCGGACGCCAGTTCCACGACACCGGCCTCCTGTGCAATCCGCTCGGCTTCGTGCAGAGCGGGCTCCGACCGCGCGCAGAGGCAGGCTCCCATCCCCGCTGCGTTGCCCAACGGGACCACCGGCACGCTGACACGGGGCAGCAACCCGATCCGCATAGCGGCGGCAGCGTCGATATAGCTACCAAACCCACCCGCAAGGCCAACGCCCGCCAGCTGGGCAGGCGCCAGTCCCGCATGGTGCAGCAGGGTATCCACACCCGCGGCAATCGCGGCTTTCGCAAGCTGGATCTGCCGGACGTCCTGTTGGGTCAGCACGATCCCATCCCGCAAAGGAACTTCCCCCTCATACCGTTCGTCGAGCAGGCCGGTTTCATCCACCAAGCCCGCTTCCAACAGGGCCGCAATCGCGTGGATTGCGCCAGTGCCGCAGATTCCCTGTGCAGGCCCGCCGCCGATCACCCGGCAATCTAGGACACCCCCCCGGATCGAAACCCGGTCGATCGCGCCCAGTCCGGCGGTACGACCGCACCGAAGCCCCGCGCCTTCAAACGCGGGGCCCGCGGCGGTCGAGCAGCAGAGCAGACCGTCCGGAGTCATCAACGCCATCTCACCGTTGGTGCCGACGTCGATCAGCAGTTCCCACTGGCGCAATGGGGAGGCAAGTAGCGCGCAGGTCAGGTCCCCGCCCAGATAAGCGCTGATGCAGGGGGCCAGGTAGACCTGTGCCGTAGGAGGCAGAGAGGGAAACCATCCTCGTGCCGCATAGAGCACCCCGAACAGGCTCTGCGGCGTGTAGGGAGCCGCCGCAATGCCCGACGGGTCCAACCCTGCTGCCAGATGAAGCATGGTGGTGTTTCCGGTAAGCACCACCCCACGTACCGCCTGTTTGGGTACGCGGGCCCCTTCGAGCAGGTGATTGAACAGACCATCCAACTGCCGCAGAATCGCCCCCCTTAACGGGGATATCCCCTGTTGGGAGACGGCGGCAATCCGTGAGATCACATCCGCGCCATAAGGCGCCTGGGCATTCAGCCCGCTTGCGGATGGGCAGCCCCCGCTCAACGGGTCGGACAAGCTGACCAGATAGGCTGCAACCGTTGTGGTACCGATGTCGGCAGCGAGTGCATACCCTTCCGTCCCGAACAGCGAATCCCCATCCCAACCGCTGATCCGCCCGGAGGTTTGTACCTGTGCAGATACCGTTTCCCCAACCTCAATCGTGCAATCCCCCACCGCTTCGGCCGCACAGGCGAGCCGCCAGTTTTCGAGCTGTTCCCCAATCGTCAGCAGCCGGCGTTCCTCCTGGGAGAGCGGGGAGAGCGCGCCATAGGCGCGGACCTTGCACTTTCCACAGGTATGCGCACCGCCGCAGGGTTTCGCCAGCGGGACCCCGGCCCGGTCGAGCAGGACCGAAAGCAGGGTGGGCGCATCCAATGGGAGGGACTGCCTTTGCCCGGCATACCGGATCACGACGTTTGCCATGCTGCCCCTCCTCAATCTTTTTCAATCGGAATCCACAGCTCGAACAGCCAGCGCGCGGCATAGGCGCAACCGGTCCCGAGTAGCGCCCCCGCGAGCAGGTCGGTGAGATAATGCACCGACAGATAGAGCCGCGAAAACAGGATGAGCAGCGCGGTTGCCAGCGCCACCCTGCCCCACCGCTTGGGGTCCATCATCCAGACCACCATTGCCCCCGCAAACGAAACCGCAGCGTGTCCCGAAGGGAAGGAGTAGGAGGATTCCGGCGGGATCAGAAGTTGGAGATTGGGCAGGTGGGTATAAGGGCGGGCGCGCTGGAACAGGTTTTTCAAGGTCCCTTCCCCAAAGATCAGCATGAGCAACAGCGAAAGCGCCATCACACCGCCCCATTTGCGGGTAGGCTTATAGCAGAGCAGGAGCAGACAGACCGCTACCCACAGGTAGCCGTTGTCCCCCAGATGGGTGATCCAGATCATCACCCGGTCCAGCACAGGATGGTGCAGGTTTTGCGCAACCCACTCGACAATCCTTAAGTCCATAGCAGTTCCCCCAATTCAAAATAGGTATCGTTGGATCATGGAAGTGGTTTGACTATACCACATTCCCGGAAAAAAAGATAGGCCCGGGCTGGAAAATCTTTTGCCAAAGCCCATTTTGTGCTATACTGTAAAAAAACAGCGCATAGATGCACAATCTGTTTTCATCTATATCTTTTAGGAGGGGTTTTTATGTCGATTACCAGACAGGAGATGCGCCGGCTGCAAAATGGCAGCGATGTGCGCGGGGTCGCGGTGGAAGGGGTTGAGGGGCAGCCGGTCACCCTGACCGGCGAGGCCGCAAACCGGATTGCCCAGGCGTTCGCACGTTGGCTGTCCGCAAAAACCGGAAAACCGGCAGTATCCCTTCGGATTTCTGTGGGGCACGATTCCCGTATCTCCGCGCCCGCACTCAAGGCGGCGGTGCTGGGCGGACTCCGGGCACAAGAGGTGACCGCACTCGACTGCGGGCTGGCCTCCACTCCTTCGATGTTTATGTCGGTCCTCTTCCCCGAAACCGCCTGTGACGGGGCGATGATGATTACCGCCAGCCATCTCCCGTTTAACCGCAACGGCTTAAAGTTTTTTGACGCAGACGGGGGGCTGGAACACGCTGACATCACCGCCCTCTTGGAGGATGCCGGCGGACTGGAAGCCGCGGAAGCGCCTCTAGATGGGGTCGAGCCGGTTGACCTGCTCTCCCTCTACGCCGCAAGCCTGCGCAAAAAAATCTGCGACGGAGTAAAAGCGGAGGACTATGCGCACCCGCTGGCAGGGCTGAAAATCGCAGTTGACGCGGGCAACGGGGCGGGCGGCTTTTTTGTGGAACAGGTATTGCAGCCGCTCGGCGCGGACACCACCGGAAGCCGCTATCTGGACCCGGACGGAACATTCCCCAACCACATCCCCAATCCGGAGGACAAGCGGGCGATGGAGGCGGTACGGCAGGCGACGCTCGAGAGCCATGCAGACCTTGGGATTATCTTTGACACCGATGTGGACCGGATGTCAGCGGTCCTGCACGACGGTTCGGAGGTCAACCGGGATGCGATTATCGCCATGATGGCGGCGATCCTTGCGGACGAATATCCGGGCGGGACGGTGGTCACCGACTCGGTCACCTCCGACCGGCTGACCCGTTTCCTCGAACACGACCTCGGGATGAAGCACCACCGGTTCAAACGCGGCTATAAAAATGTCATCAACGAGTCCCGGCGGCTGAACGCCGAAGGGGTTCTCTCGCCGCTCGCAATCGAGACCTCTGGACATGGCGCGCTCTCGGAAAACTACTTCCTGGATGATGGGGCCTATCTCGCGGTCAAGCTGTTAATCGCCGCCGCAAATGCCCGCCGGCAGGGCAAACAGGTCGATTCGCTGATCGCCGGCCTGCCGCCCCTCTTCGAAGCGCGCGAATACCGCATGAAGATTGCCGGGGAGGAGTTCCAGAGCTATGGGCAGGAGGTGCTCAAGGCGTTTGGAGCCCGCGCGAAAGAACAGGGCTACGCGGTCGCGCCGAACTCGTATGAGGGGGTGCGCCTCTCGTTCGATAGTGAAGAGGTCCAGGGCTGGATGCTGCTGCGGATGTCGCTGCATGATCCGTTGATGCCGCTCAACCTTGAGGGACGCCGGGAGGGCGACTGCGCCCGTCTGGTGGGGATCGCCAAAGCGCTGCTTGACGGGTTCGACCGCCTCGACCTTTCCCCGCTCGATTGATCTTTCTCTAGGGGCTGTTTGAAACATCGAGATTACCGTCCCTTTGCACAAAAAGCGGGAACTTCCCCGCTTTTTGCTTGACCCGGTCCCCACAACGGGGTATAATACCACAAGGTGGCTATTCTACTCGGGTTATGGCCAGAACGATCTGCGGGCGGCTGCCCGCCCCCGTTCCAATTGCCAATTCTGCCAAACCGCTCCGCAATTTGGTAGAATCAGGCATATGATTTTTCGTTATTGAGAGATTGAGAGGATGACGCGAATGAAGCATAGTGATAAAACGATGGAAAAGGTAGTAAACCTCTGCAAGAGCCGCGGGTTTGTCTATCCCGGTTCCGAGATTTACGGCGGCCTTTCCAACTCGTGGGATTACGGCCCGCTCGGCGTTGAGTTCAAGAACAATGTCAAGCGCGCCTGGTGGAAGAAGTTTGTGCAGGAATCCCCCTACAACGTGGGGCTGGATTCGGCCATCCTGATGAATCCGCAGGTGTGGGTTGCGTCGGGGCATGTGGGCGGCTTCTCCGACCCGCTGATGGACTGCAAGGACTGCAAAACCCGCCACCGCGCGGACAAACTGATCGAGGATGTGACCGGCGAGGCTGCGGACGGTTGGACCAATGAGCAGATGATGTCCTACATTCAGGAACATCACATCAAATGCCCGGACTGCGGCGGGGAAAATTTCACCGACATCCGCAAGTTCAACCTGATGTTCAAGACCTTCCAGGGGGTCACTGAGGACGCAAAAAGCGAGCTTTATCTGCGCCCCGAGACCGCACAGGGCATCTTTGTCAACTTCCAGAATGTCCAGCGCACTACCCGCAAAAAGCTCCCATTCGGCGTCGGGCAGATCGGCAAATCGTTCCGTAACGAGATCACGCCCGGTAACTTCATCTTCCGGATCCGTGAGTTCGAGCAGATGGAGCTGGAGTTCTTCTGCAAACCCGATACCGATTTGGAGTGGTTCCAGTATTGGCGCGGTTTCTGCGAAAACTGGCTGCTTTCGCTCGGCATGACCAAAGAGAATCTGCGTCTGCGCGACCACGCAAAGGAGGAGCTGTCGTTCTATTCCAAAGCGACCACCGATATCGAATATCTCTTCCCGTTTGGCTGGGGCGAGCTGTGGGGGATCGCCGACCGCACCAACTATGACCTCGGACGCCATTCGGAGGAATCCGGAAAAGCCCTTGATTACTTCGATCAGGAAGCCAACGAGCGGTATGTCCCCTATGTGGTGGAGCCGTCGCTCGGCGCTGACCGCGTCGCGCTGGCATTCCTTTGCGATGCTTACGACGAAGAGGTCGTCAGCACGGATGATAAGGGTAAGGAGGACATCCGGGTCGTCATGCGGCTGCATCCCGCACTGGCCCCGTTCAAAGCCTGTGTGCTGCCCCTCTCCAAAAAGCTGAACGACGGCGCAGGCAAAATTTACGAAACCCTCTCCAAAGAGTTTATGGTCGATTATGATGATGCCGGCTCGATCGGGAAACGGTACCGCCGTCAAGACGAGATCGGGACCCCGCTCTGCATCACCTATGACTTTGATTCCGAGGCAGACGGCTGTGTAACCGTCCGTGACCGCGATACAATGGCACAGGAGCGCATCAAAATCGAGTCGCTTTTGGAGTATATCCGAGCAAAAATTCAGTTTTAAATCCCTTCCGGCGGGGTGAAAAATCGCCCCGCCGGTTTGACACCGCCTTCAGATTCTGCTATACTATCATTATACTGAAAATCCGGGGTGTAGCGCAGTTGGTAGCGCGCCTGCTTTGGGAGCAGGATGCCGTGGGTTCGAATCCCGCCACTCCGACCAGTCTTGAGAACCATCGATTTATGTCGATGGTTCTCTCTCTTTGTAGATTTATATTTGGTGCCTCTTCTGTATCAATACAACCAAAATTTTCTTGCAATTTTTTCAGCTATCTGCTATATTTAAATATAAGTCCTAATAGCGAGTGCTATTGAGGCATCCAATATTCATATGCGAGATATGAATTTGTGGGCACAACTGAATTGACAGGGCTTTCTCTGTATAACTATATGGAAGGGTATGTCTGCCTGTACTTCTCTTGATGTTTACATCTTCGTATCTTGTGTGCGAAGGTGTTTTTATTTTTGAAAGGAGTATTAAAATGCCAAAATTCAAAATGCACGCAAGAGAATTCAAAACCATGCGCGACCCCAACCGCAAACCAGACGGACATATTAAACACATCTGTTATTTGGAAGCAGCAACCATTCCGCAAGAATTGCGGGCCTGGTCAGGCACTAACCCTCGCGATCAAAAGATGACGACGGATGTGGCAAAATCCATCATCGACAGCCTGGAAGAAAATGACGATTTTCATGAATTAAACCGCGGCTTGCTCTTTTCGGTGGAATCCGTTCACTATGACAACAGAACCGAGTTGTTAACAATTGAGCTGACAAACAATGATATCCACGGCAACATCGACGGCGGGCACACACTTCGGGCGATTTTCGATGCACAGACCGCAAAAAAGAATCTGAATGCCCGCTATGTATTCGCAGAATTTTTTGTCGGCATTCTCTCTCCAGTAGAACTTGCTGCGGCACGCAATACCTCTGTCCAGGTTGATTTAAAGTCTCAGGAGGAACTTAAAAAGAGCTTTGACGTTCTGAAGCGTATTCTTGCGCCACTCCCTTTTGAGCCGCGTATTGCCTACCACATGAATCAGCACTATGACGAAGAGGTGCAGATTATTGATGTGCGTGAAATCATTACCATTCTGAATATGTTTAATCAGAACCTTTACCCAGTGATGGGGCAGCAGGGCCTTTCCGGTGATGGACAGCCCATCCAAAGTTATACCGGCAAGGAGGTCAGTCTAAAGAGGTTCCTAAATCAAGGAAAAGAATCTCGCGAGCAGGTTCTGGAAAATATGCGTCCAATTATCGAGGACATTTTCCAGCTCTGGGAAACGGTAGAGCGAGAATTCCCGCAGAAGGTCAAGAATGGTAAACACCAATATGGCGTAAAAAAGTATGCCAAATATAACAAAGGTGAGATTGTCGGCCGCTCACTCTTTTATCAATCTGATCTCATCTATTTGGTGCCTAAAGGAATTCTCTATCCTGTAACTGGCGCGTTTCGTGCCCTAATTTCAATAGACGGTGCCACCGGAAAGTACACCTGGAAAAAAGACCCTCTGGATGTTTGGAATATCCTGGGCGACCGTCTCGCAGCGATTGTGTGGGATGAAAAGGAAGAAAATCCCGAATATCTTGGGAAAAGCCGTAATTTGTGGAGCAATCTTTTTAAAGAAGTTTTGTTATATACTTTGGTGTGAAACAAGAACCCAGGAAAAACCTCTTGCTGACGGCCTGAAACCGTCAATTCAGAACCTTTACAGAAGGCTTTTTCTCTTGCAAACTTGCAAAAAAACGCTCTTAGGACAGAGCGGCGCTTCTCAGGAGAAAGCGTTTCGCCTGATCTCCGCGTAAGAGCCGCTTTCGACGGTTGCGCCTCGAAATGCTTCGCTGCGGCCGGCATTTGTTCCCTTTCATAAAACAGCGCTTATACCGTAACAGGGCCCGACCAATCAGCTTGATGGTCAGGCCCTGAACATTTTTCTCTATACCAGCCGGTTCTTTTCGGGTAGATGTCCAGCCAGGAAGTCGAGCAGGTTCTGTGCGGCGACCTCGTTCAGGCGGGTGAATGCCTCGTTGGTAAACGACGCGGTATGCGGCGTCAAAATCACGTTCGGGCAGCCCACCAGCGGGGAATCGGTACACGGCTCGTGGTCATAGGCATCCACGCCGGCGCCCGCCAGATGACCGCTTTCCAGTGCGGCGCGCAGAGCGTCCGCATCCATCACCGGCCCGCGAGCGGTATTGATAAACACGCTGCCCGGTTTCATCTGGGCGAACCGCTCCGCGTTGAACATCCTGCGTGTTTCGTCAGTCAGCGGCATATTGGCAGAGACATAGTCGCTTTCCGCCAGCAGCTGGTCCAGCGGGGCATAGTGCACCCGGTACTTCTCCTCCCACTCGGGGCGCGGATGTCGGCAGTAGTAGAGGACCCGCATCCCAAACGGAACCGCGCGCAGCGCGACCTCTTTGCCGATCCCGCCAAAGCCGACCAGGCCCAGCGTTTTGCCGCTGGTGCCGGATGTATAGTTCCGCTGCCATACCCCCTGCTGCATCTGCGCATTCTGTTCGGTGACCCGTCGGGCAAAGTGGAGGACATAGGCCATAACCAGTTCGGCACAAGCCCCCTCAATCGCGCCCAATGCGCGGCACACGGTAATCCCATGGTCCCGGCAGGCGTCCAAATCGACCGAGTCATAGCCGATCGAACGGCGGGAGATCAGTTTCAGGTTGGGCAGGCGCTCAATCAGCGCGCGCGGATACGGTTCTAGCCCCGAAATTGCGAGGTCGGCGTCTTTCAGGACATCATACATAGTCTCCATACTGGTACTCGTGCTGAATCCCTCGGCGCTGTGGTCCTCGATCGTAAGGCCGGAGCCATTGAGCAGGGAGAGCGGGCGCGGGTCTCCGGTGGAGAAATCCCGGGCGGTAATCACAAGCTTCATGCGTCAGCCCCCTCAGCCGTCGAGCAACGCGACCGCAACATCGTTGACGTTGGTGCCGGTGGGCCCGGTCATAATCAGCCCCTCCACCGCTTTCAAGGCGTTGTAGGCATCGTTCTCACGCAGCACGCCGAATACATCGATCCCCTTGGCGTGCAGTGCGGACTCGGTTTCACCGTCCACATAGCCGCCCGCCGCATCGGTGGGGCCGTCGGTCCCGTCGCTGCCCACCGAAAAGACAGCCGCGCCTGTCAGGCCCGCAATGCCCGGTGCAGCGGCGAGCGCCAGCTCCTGATTGCGCCCGCCAAGCCCTTTGCCGGTCAGGTGCACCACCGTTTCGCCGCCCGCGATCCATGCCATGCGGCGTCCGTCATCCGCATGGGTGCGTAGGATATTGGCAAGGAAGCCACCAGCCTCCCGCGCCTCACAGCTCAGACGGTCGGTCAGCAGGACCGGCTCATATCCAAGCGCTTTGCATTCAGCGGCTGCCGCGGTGCAAAGCTCCCGCACGCTGCCGGTAATCTGGGTGGTCACGTTGTCCAGCGATTTCGGGGTTTCCTGCCGCAGCAGTTCCATCGCCTTTTCCGAGAAGTTGAGGTGGTATTTTTCCACGATCGCCACCGCCTGCTCACAGGTGGAAGCATCCGGACAGGCCGGGCCGCTGGCGATCATGTCGAGCGGGTCGCCCAGAATGTCGCTCAGGACGATGCTGAACACCTGCGCCGGAGCGCAAAGCTCGGCAAACCGCCCGCCCTTGACCCGGCTGAGCCGTTTGCGGATGGTATTCATCTCGACGATGTCCGCCCCACAGGCCAACAACTGGCGGGTGATGTCCTGCAGCTCTTCCCCCGAAACGAGCGGCTGCTCGAACAGCGCACTGCCGCCGCCCGAAAGCAGGAAGAGCACTGTGTCCTCTGGTTTCAGGTCTTTGACCAGCTCGAGCGCATGGCCGGTGGCGGAAAAACTCCCCTCATCCGGCACCGGGTGCCCGCCTTCGTAGCAGTCCACGCCGGGAATCTGGCCCATCACATGGTCATATTTGGTGACCACCACACCGCCGTCCACCCGTCCGAGCGCCTGCACTGCAGCATTGGCCATCTGCCAGGCAGCTTTTCCGGCAGCCACCAGCAGGGTTTTCCCGCCCCGCGGCTGGTAGGATTTCAGCGCGCGCTGTACCGCCGAGTCAGGCAGGACCGCTTTCAGGCTGGCGGAGATGATCTTATCCGCATCGTTGCGCAAAGGTTGGTTCATCTGTTTCTCCTCCTGTAAAACAGGCAGGCAGGGGGAACCCCCGGCCTGCCGGTCATTGTTGTTTGTATCAGCGTACCATGCAGGGGCGCTTGTTGTCAAATTTCCAGCCCGGGATCAGGTACTGCATCCCGATCGCGTCGTCGCGCGCGCCGAGGCAGTTGTCCAGATAGAGCTTGTTGGCTTTCATCACCTGCTCGCGGTCAACCTCGATGCCAAGGCCGCCCTTCTTCGGCAGGTCGATGCATCCATCCACAATCTGCATCGGCTCTTTGGTCAGCCGCTCGCGGCCTTCCTGCCAGATCCAGTGGGTGTCGATACCGTTCATCTTGCCCGGGATCGCGGCCGCGCACTGCACCACCATTGCCAGCGAGATGTCGAAGTGGTTGTTCGAGTGGCAGCCCCACATCATGCCAAAATCGTTGCAGAGCTGGCCCACACGGACCGAACCGTTCATGGTCCAGAAATGCGGGTCTGCCAGCGGGATGTCCACGCTGTTGAGCGCGATGCAGTGGCACATCTGCCGCCAGTCGGTGTTAATCATGTTGGTGGCGGTGGGCATACCGCTCGCCTTCTTGAACTCGGCCATGACCTCGCGTCCGGAGAACCCGTTCTCCGCGCCGCAGGGGTCTTCACAGTAGGCAAGGACCTCCTTGAGCTGCGGGGCGATTTCGAGCGCTTCCGCAAGGCTCCAGCAGCCGTTCGGGTCGAGGTCTACGCGCGCCTCGGGGAATGCCGCCTTGATCGCCTGGACCGCTTTCAGCTCCTCCTTGGGAGCGAGGACGCCGCCCTTGAGCTTGAAGTCCACAAACCCGTATTTCTCGTGGGTCGCCTTCGCAAGCGCAACGATCGCTTCGGGGGTCATGGCCTCCTCATGGCGCAGACGGTACCAGTCGCACTCGGCGTCCGGCTCCTCCTCGTAGGGAAGGTCGGTCTTTTTGCGGTCGCCCACATAGAAGAGGTAGGAGAGGAATTGCACCCGCTCGCGCTGGATGCCGTCGCCCATCAGCGCAGCCGCCGGCACGTCGAGGAATTTGCCCAGCAGGTCGAGCAGCGGCGCTTCAATCGCGGTCACCACATGTACGCCGGTGCGCAGGTCAAAGGTTTGCAAGCCGCGCACATCGTCTTTGATGTTGGCATCCAGCCATGCGCGGACCTTGTTCAGGGTCTGCTTGTAATCGGCGATGCTGGTGCCGATTACGAGGTCTTTCACAGCCTCGAGCGCGTTGGTGATCTTCTGGCCGCCCGGCACCTCGCCCACACCTTCCACTCCGTTGGAGTCGGTGAGAATCACGATGTTGCGGGTAAAATAGGGGGCATGTGCGCCCGAAAGGTTCAGCTCCATGCAGTCATGGCCGGCTACCGGGAAAACTTCCATTTTAGCAACGGTTGGGATCATAAGATCATTTCTCCTTCTCAAAAAAGATTTGCGTGTTCTGAGCCTGTTCCGTATCTCTTGCAGGGTGCTTTTTCTCTTGTAAAAAGCACCCTCTTGCCGCCCTTCAGGCAGCAATTCACCCGAAAAATACGCTTCTCAGGCGGGCGCCCAGCGCCCAAGAGGGAATTCCGCCGTGTGCGCACGGCGGCGGGAGGCGCTGCCCCTCGACCCCGCCACCTTTGACTGCCGCCGCAGCGGCGTGCATAGGCCAACCGACGCAAAGCGTCGGCTCTTAGGCCGGAGCAAAGGTGGACGAAACTTTTCGTTCTATAAGGCCATAGGGTTCCCCAGCAGCTCAGATGAAGCGAGCAAGCGCACTCTAATTGCCGGGGTGGGGCCCGCGGGGAGGGGTCGCTGACCCCTAACCCGCGAGACAGCCCGCAGGGGCGTCGCGGCGTATGCCGCGCTTCGAGCCATAGGCTCGAGCAGCCCCGAGGAGGGCGCTAGCGCCCAGAAGTTTGGTCTGGGGCCAAACTTCTTGCTGTCTCACTGCCCCTCGACCCCGCCACCTTTGAAAAGGTGGACGAAACTTTTGATTTGGGTTTGATCCTTTGGCGGATCAGATCAATTCCATGTCTACAAGCACCTGGCGCAGTTTTTCCTTCTCGTCAGGACGCAGCTCAGCGATCGGCTCGAGGCATTTCCCAACCGGGATTCCCTGAAGAACCAGGCCCTCTTTGATGACCTCGGGGAAGGTACCCATGCCACAGGCGATGCGCAGCGGGGCGAGCCGGTACTGGGCTTCGAGCGCACCTTTCCAGTCCCCATCCATAAATTTGTCGTAGATATCAGCGACCACGCGGGGCGCTACATTCGCACAGGAGGCGACTGCGCCCGAGCATCCATAGTGCAGCGCAGCATAGATCAGCGTATCGCGGCCCATCATGACGTTGAAATGGTCGCGCTCGCCCATCGTCAGGCGCAGATACTCGCCAGTGTTGGTCATATCGCCGGTGGAATCCTTCACGCCGATGATGTTGCCGCAGTCTTTTGCCAGGCGCGCGGCAGTCGCGGGGGTGATGGTCACGTTGGTCTTGGGCTGGTTATTGTACATGATAACCGGCATCGTAGTGCTGTCGGCAATCGTCTTATAGTAGGCATACAGCTCATCCTGAGTCTGGCTGACGAACATCGGCGTCAGGACGCTGACCGCATCATATCCGCCGACCCCTTCCACCAGCTTGATCAGCCGCACGACCTCGCGGGTGGTGATATGGCTGCATCCTGCAAGCAGCTGGATGGGTTTGCCGTACCGGTTGGTCCTGCCGGCCACAGCGTCGCGCACCGTTTCGAGCGCTTTGACGTACTCCTCATCCGAGACAGCGTAAAATTCCCCGGTGGTACCGAAGGGGAACAGGCCGTGGACACCGTTGTCCACCAGATGGACAGCCATCTTGGCGAGCGCGGGATAGTCGATGCGTCCGTTTTCATCAAACGGGGTGATAATAGGCGGGATAATGCCATACGGTTTGTACATGATCGGATGCCCTCCTTAATGGTGGCCGCAGGCAGCGCGGCCTTCACGGTTTTCAGCAGCAGTCTGACAATGCCGGTTCAGGATTTGTGTCGAATCCATCTTTTAGTGTAAGGATTTTGCGCGTGGGATACAATAGGCAAAACCACGAAACCAACCGCTGTTCCCTGTCCAATCTGTTGAAATTTCAAATTTAGAAAGGATATTTTTCATTCTTGAAAATTTCATCTCATTTTTTCACCGTCAGAGCCTTTGCACAGTTCAAAATATAGTCCAGCTCGGGCAGAGGATCGAATTGCAGAAGTTCGGCTGTGGGCGCGCTTTTCATCGAAACCGGCCGCGCCAGAAACCGGTCGCGCAGAAAGACGGTCAGCACATCCCCTTGCAGAGAGAATGCCGCTTTCCCGGGCGTATAGCCCGCCAGCTCGCCAGCTTTGCGGAGCAGTTTGCCGGACGGCTCCCCCGCCGCGCGGTAGAACACCCAGCGGTCTTCCAGCGTCCCGGCAGGCTCGAGCGCCGACTGGGCAGCATAAAAATCCTGCCGGATCGGGGTGGGGATTGCATCAGGGTCGAGCAGCCGCCAGTCCTCCCCGGTATCGGCAGGGAGCTGTAGGCGGACCCATACGCCGCAGGTAAAATGCACCCGTTTGCGCCCGTTTTTCACCAGATGAAACGTCTGTCCAAAGGTGGCGTCGCAGACCGAAACCGGCATCCCGCCTAACCTGCCGGTGATCCCCTGTGCCAGCAGGCAGCAGCCATCAGCATCATCAAACGGCATCAGCTGTGCGGCGCGCACTGCACGCGGGGTGACTGTCCCGCCGCCCTGCTCCTCGGGTGGTTCTGCGTCCAGCTTTTGACAGACGGTGGATTCCAGATTGGCCCGGGTCAGTTCCCGCAGATACCGCTTTTGACGGCGGCGCAGATAGAAAAGCTGATAGGCGACCGCGGCCCCCAATAACAACAAAGTGAGGGTACGGTTGAAAAAGGCGCAGACCGCCGCCGCGCCCAGCAGCGGCAGGAAAGCCAGTACACATATCCGGTACCGGCGGTACTGCTGGCGGAGTTCCTGGAGTATTTTTTCCATAATGATGTGTTCCTTTCTATATAAACAATAAACAGCTCGAGCCTTACATTACAAAATGTGATCTATATTTGTAAACTGGTAAAGTGCATAAGAATACATTTTTATTTTTGTAAAAAATCTGAAACCGTCACCCATCTGCCCATATCCAAGGAAAAATGATGATAAAATCGAAATAGAAATTTCACAAAAATCCCAAAAATATTTCAACTTGTGAAAAATTGGAGAGGATGAAAAATTTGAGGCTCTGTTTTTTCTTTTTTGTCAATAGAAACTTTACAAAAAGTTTGTTATTCTTTAATCACAGCGGTCAGGCAGTGTCGATTCCTAACCGTTATGGACCAAACACTTTATGAAAAAGGAGAAGGAGAAACTCTATGAAACTGAAAAAAATTGTCTCTCTGCTGCTTTCCGGCGCGATGGCGCTCTCTATGGCGGCCTGCACAGTAGGCGGCGGCTCTAACAGCACAGCACCTGCTGCTTCGGGCAGCGATTCCAATGCCCCGGCGGCAGCGGCCCCGGCCGGCGCAGGAGCAAGCAGCCTGAAAGGCCAGAATGTCCGTGTGGTCATCGGTTCCACCTCCACCTCCGGCGACTCCTACATGATCGCCGACCTGGTCACCCGTTACCTCTCGGCTGAGATGGGCTTCAACGGCAAGGTCGACGCGATCGGCAACGCGGCCGCGCTCGACGAGATTGCCAACGCCAAGGGCGATGGCAAGACGGTTATGATGTTCCATGACATGACCTTCCTGAGCGTCCTGTTTGGTTCGGTTTCCGAGGACTATGCACTCGAGACCATGACTGTCGGCCCGCGCATCGGCCAGAACCCGGGCGGCTGCTTCGGCGCTGCGGCGGAGTCCCCGTATGCCAAGCTGAGCGAGGTCACCCAGTACCTGATTGACAACCCGGATAAGACCGTTTCGTTCAACATCGAGTCGGGCGCAACCTCCCACCTCTGCTTCGCGGCCTACTACCTCTATGTGCAGGAGACCCATGGCGACGAGGTTGCCGGACGGATCAAAGCGATCGTCGGCGGCACCACCGCTGAGAAACTCCAGCGCCTGTGGGACCGCAATGCGGATGTCATCTACGGCGATACCTCCGCGTTTGCCCAGTACACCGAGGAGGGCGTACAGGATCAGCTCAAGATGAATATGTTCGGTTCCTGCGGCACAGTCAACGGCGTTGAGATCGATTCGATGGCGGATGACGGCGTTACCTTCAACGGCGCTCCGTTCGACTTCGCAAAAGATTTCTGCATGTACTTCCCGAAGGATATGGACGCCTCGGTTCTGGCTGAGTATGAAGCAGCGATGAAGAAGGTCACCGAGGACCCGCAGTTCCAGGCGGACATGGCGAAACTCTTCTACAATGCGCTGAGCGCTGACGAGGTTGGCGTGGAGGCTTCCCAGAAGTTCATCTACGACAAACGCGAGATGTGCTCCGAGCTGATCGAGCGCAGCCCCAGCCTCGACTCCCTGACCTGATTTTCCCGGATTCCCGGCGCGGGCGTGCAGTTCTGCGCGCCCGCACTTTCTAGGCCCTGTTTCGTATCTGCGCATCGAAGGGGGTTCCCTGATTTTTTCACTGCCGCCGCGGCGGCATATAGCCCAAAGATACGAAACAGACTTTCAGAATCCATCGTCAAAGGAGTGTTTTCATGATTCAGGTAGTGTACTCAACCGAACACTGGATCGTCCCGATCATCACGATGGGGGTCCTTGTGGTTCTGCTTGCCGCCATTATCCTCACCGAGGGCCGCGCCCGCGTGCAGGAGGGCAAGCCGTTCTTCCAGAAGCCCGGCAGGTTCTTTCTCGAGAACTATGACAAGATGAAGCTGTGGGGCACGCTGCTCCTGTTTGCAGGCTACATCTTTGCGCTGGACGTCATCGGCTTTACGGTGACCAGTCTGATCTTTGTTTTCCTCTTCAATGTGCTTTACACCGGCACCAGCAAAAAGGCGCTGATCGGCAGCGCGGTCATTGCGGTGGTTGCCTCGCTGCTCATCAGCGTGATGTTCGGCATCGTGTTCAATATCACACTTCCAAGCGGGATGTGCTCGATCACCTTTGCCGACTTCGGCTTTACGATTTATTAAGAAGGGCTGGTGAACTGAATGTTGCCTTTTACCATTGGCATTTCGCAGATTCTGGTCGCCGCGATGGGCGTCGTTGTCGGCATCATATTCGGCGCGATCCCCGGCATGACCGCCACCATGGCGGTTGCGGTATTCCTGCCGCTGACCTATGCCTATGACCTCGAAACCGCTCTTTACCTGCTGCTTGGACTCTATGTCGGCGGCATCTCGGGCGGTCTGATTCCCGCAATCCTCATCAACATCCCCGGCACGCCGTCCTCGATCACCACCACCTTCGACGGCTACCCGATGGCCAAACGCGGCGCAGGCGAGCGCGCCCTCAAGGTTGGTATCGTCTCCAGCTTTGTCGGCGGCATCATCTCCCTGATCGCGCTGGCCCTTTTCACCCCGCTGCTTTCCGCCGCGGCGCTGAAATTCTCCTCAGTTGAAAAATTCCTCATCATCCTCTTTGCACTCACCGTTATTGCGGCGCTCTCCAAAGGGCAGATGCTGCGCGGCATCTTTGCGGGCTTCTTCGGTGTTCTCATCAGCCTGATGGGGATGTTCAGCGTCAACAACGCTTACCGGATGGTCCCCGACTTCATGCGGAGCAAGATGCAGGACGGGTTCCAGCTGCTCCCGGTCCTGATCGGCCTGTTCGCGATCTCCCAGATCTTCGAAGAGGCGGAAGAGGGGATGCGGTTTAAGGTCGAGAAGATGGATAACGGCACCTCTTCGACCGAGAAGTTCTCGTTCGCCGACTTCAAGGGGCAGGGGGTCAACCTGATCCGTTCCTCGCTGATCGGCACCTTTATGGGCGTTCTGCCGGGCGTCGGCGGTTCGGCTGCTTCGATCCTCGCCTATGCGCAGGCCAAAAACTTCTCCAAGCATCCGGAACTGCTCGGCACCGGTGCCGCGGAAGGTCTGGTTGCTTCCGAGGCCTCCAACAACGGCCTGACCGGCGGTGCGCTGATCCCGCTGCTCTCGCTGGGCATCCCGGGCGACTCGACCACTGCGGTCCTCATCTCGGCGTTCATGCTTCAGGGTATCCAGGTTGGCCCGCTCTTCATCACCCAGAACCCCAATACCTGGAATACCATCCTTGTGGCGCTGCTGCTCTGCAATATCATCATGTTTGTCTGCATGTTCTACCCGATCAAGTGGATCAGCAAGATCATCTATATCCCGCGCCAGCGGCTCTATCCGGTTATCATCATGATCTGCATTGTCGGTGCTTATGCCACCAAGAATGGCCGTATCTTCGATGTCTGGGCGCTGCTCATTTTCGGTATTGTCGGATACATCTTCGGCAAGATCAAGATTCCCGCGTCCTGCTTCCTGATTGGATTCATCCTCGGCAAAGACCTCGAAAACTATTTCATCCAGTCGATCAGCGCGTCGGGCGGTAGCCTGATGGTCTTTTTCAGCCGCCCGATCGGCTGGTTCATCTGGCTGCTGATTGTCGCATCGGTCGCCTACGCGCTGTGGGACAATGCCAAAGACAAAAAGAAAAAAGCCGCCGAAGCGGCGCAGTAAACGGGGGGTTCGATTATGAGTGCTCCGCTTGTCATTAAAGTGACTGACAAAGACAATGTCGCGATTGCCGTTCAGGATATCGCGGCTGATACCCCGGTCCTGCCGGGCCTGACCGCCCGTGAGCCGATCCCGCAGGCGCATAAAATCGCCCTGACGGATATCCCAAAGGGTGGAGAGATCATCCGCTATGGGGTGGTTTTGGGATATGCAAAGGATGCAATCCCAATGGGGAGCTGGATCAATGAGCATATGCTCGACCTGCCCGAAAGCCCCGCGCTGGACAACATGCCATTCGGCACAAATCTTGTCCCGGTCGAGGACCTGCCCGACCCGCCGCATAAAACCTGGATGGGCTACCGCAACAAAACCGGCCCTGCCGGCACCCGTAACCTGTTGGGTATCGTGACCACTGTGCAGTGTGCGGCAGGCGTGGTGCGGGTAGCGGTCGAGCGGATCAAGAAGGAACTGCTTCCCAAATACCCCCATGTGGATGGGGTGGTTGCGATCAACCATCCCTACGGCTGCGGCGTTGCGATCAACGCGCCGATGGCGGTTATCCCGATCCGCGCGATCACCAATGTGATCCGCCATCCGAATTTCGGCGGCGAGATCATGGTGGTGGGGCTGGGATGCGAAAAGCTGACCTACGACCGGGTACTCCCGCCCGAGGACATCACCCCCGAAAACTGCCTGACCCTACAGGACTGGAAGGGCCATGATGCCATGATGCAGGCGATCCTGGACATGGCGGAAACCAAGCTGAAAAAGCTCGATCAGCGGCGGCGCGAGGAGCTGCCCCTGTCCGAGCTGCTCATTGGGATGCAGTGCGGCGGCAGCGATGCGTTCAGCGGCCTGACTGCCAACCCGAGCGCGGGTTACGCGGCCGACCTGCTGGTCAAGGGCGGCGGTACGGTGATGTTCAGTGAGGTCACCGAGGTGCGTGACGGCGTACATATGCTCGCCGCGCGCTGCCCGGACGCACATACCCGCGACCGTCTGGCCGAAGAGATGAAATGGTATGACGACTATCTCGACGCGGGCGGCGTGGACCGCGACGCCAACCCCACCCCCGGCAACAAGAAGGGCGGCCTGGCGAACATTGTCGAGAAGGCCATGGGCTCGATCGCCAAGAGCGGCACCAGCCCGATCGTCGAGGTGCTTTCCCCCGCCGAAAAGCCCACAAAGCATGGCCTGATCTACGCCGCCACCCCGGCGAGCGATATTGTCTGCGGGCCGAGCCAGGTGGCGAGCGGGATTGGGCTCCAGGTCTTTATGACCGGGCGCGGCACCCCGTATGGCCTGGATGTGGCTCCGGTCATCAAGGTATGCAGCCGTAACGAGATGAAGGACCACTGGTTCGATCTGATCGATGTTTCAGCAGGGCCGGTTGCCACAGGCGAAGCGACCATCGCCGAGGTCGGCACCGAGATCTTCAACCTGATTCTGGATGTCGCAAGCGGTGTCAAGGAGCCTTACTCGGATCAGTACGGCTTCCACAACGATATGTGCATCTTTAACCCTGCGCCGATCACCTGACGTAACACAGCCCCGTCCAGCTCTGCGCAGGGCGGGGCATTTTTTCCGGAAAGGTCGTCGAATCGTTTGGAACAGTTTTTCCGCATGGCCGAAATCCAGTCGGTGCTCTTCCTCTATATGCTCATCGGCTGGATCTGCCGCAAAACCGATCTGGTCAAGGCAGCCGCCCAGCCCAGCTTCACCAACTTCCTGCTTTATGTCTCGATCCCCTGCATGGTGTTCCAGTCGTTTGACATGGAATTCACCATGGAGACGCTCTACCGGGGCGCTTCGGTGCTCACGATTGCCACGATTTCCGCACTGGTCTCACTCGTGTTCGGCAGGTATGCCTACAACTGGTGCAACCCAAGGGAAAAATGCATCATGAAATATGGCACCCTTGTCAGCAATTCGGGTTTCGCGGGCTTGCCGGTCATACAGGATGCCTATGGTCAGGATGGACTCTTCCTGGGCAGCCTGTTCATCATCCCCAACCGGATCATGATGTGGTCGGCTGGCATCAGCCTGTTCACCGATGCGCCGCTGAAACAGCGGATCAAAAATGTCATGCTCAACCCGGGGATCATCGCGGTCGAGCTGGGCGTGCTGCGGATGCTCTTTCAGCCTGCGATTCCCCAGCAGCTGAACAAGGCGCTTTCGGCTCTGGGGGCGATGAGCACCCCGCTGGGCATGGTGATTATCGGCATGATCCTGTCGGGCGTCAGCCCCCGTACGGTGCTCGACAAAAAGGCATTTATTCTGGTTGCGGTGCGGCAGTTCCTGTTCCCGCTGGGAACACTGGCGATCCTGCGCCTGCTTGGGACCGATCTGCTCACCCTCCAGATCTCGGTGGTTCTCACCGGTATGCCGGTCGGCAGTTCTACCGCTTTCCTCGCCGACAAGTATGGGGCGGATGCGGTGTTTGCCTCCAAGTGCGTGTTCATCTCAACGCTGACCAGCCTGATCACCATCCCGATCCTGACCATCTTTTTTTAAGGGGTTCCGCCGCGTATGCGGCGGCGGGGGCGCTGCCCCTCGACCCCGCAATTTTTCGAGAAAAATTGAGTAAAGCTTTTGATATCCGACAGCTTTTCAGAGACCGCTTTTACCAAACCAAAAGTTTCGTCCACCTTTTCAAAGGTGGCGGGGTCGAGGGGCGGAGCCCCCGTTTCCGCGCGCACGCGGCGGAACAAAACTCGAAAGGAAGGTTTTTCACATGGAAAAGATCGTATTGGACACCGCAATCAAATTTGGCGCTGGCCGTTACCGCCAGGGTACGGGGATTTTGGAGATCTGCGGGGAAGAAATCTCCAAATTCGGTAAAAAAGCGTTCATCGTTGCGGGCGCCCGCGCATGGGACGCTGTGAAAGACCGCCTGCTCCCCGGCTTTCAGCAGGCAGGGCTGGACTATGTGCTCGAGTTCTATTCCGGGCAGTGCAGCTACGAAGCCGCGGAGGAATACGCCCAAAAATGCAAAGCCGCAGGCTGTGACGAGGTAGTCGGCGTCGGCGGCGGACGAATCATGGATTTTTCCAAGGCGGTCGCCGAATATGCCGGCCTGGGCACCGTGAACATCCCGACCAGCATCTCGACCTGTGCGCCGTTCACCTGCATGAGCGTGATGTACACCCCCGAGGGCGCGAAAAAGGACTGCTGGCGTTACAGCCATGAGCTGGACGCTGTTCTGATGGATATGGAGGTCATCGCCAACTGCCCCATCCGCTATACCGCCGCCGGTATCCTCGACGCGATGGCCAAACGGATCGAAATCCAGAACGGCAAACCGGTCATGACGCTCGACGACAACCAGGTCAACCTGTTCAGCGCGTTCCGGATGGCGCAGTATACCTATGAGGTGCTCGAGCAATATGGCCCCCAGGCGATCGAGGACAACCGCCAGCACAAGGTCACCAAGGCGTTGGAGGATGTGGCGTTTATCGCGGTCGCGCTCACCGGTGTGATCGCCAATATCACCCACAGCTTCAGCCAGAGCGCAATCGCACATTCGATGTATGACGGGGTCCGCACCCACTTCACCCGCGAAGCTGCCGGCGCGCTGCACGGCGAGATTGTTGCGGTCGGGCTGTTCGCCCAGCTCCATTATAACCAGCTTGGCGCCGAACGGGACGCCCTCAAGGAGTTCATGCGCGGTATGGATATGCCCCTGACCTTGCAGGAGCTCGGTGTCCCCGCCACCGAAGAGAACCTCAAGGTTCTCGAGGATTACCTCATAGATTCCCCCTATGTGGCCCCGGGCGAGGAGAGCCTCTCACTGCTGCATGAGGCCGTCAGGCAGATGTGCTGACCTCCGGTTTCCCCGCAGGCCCTAGGCAAAATCGGTATGGCAAACGCAAAATGCGGGAGCGCAGCCGTTTTGATACCTCACCAATATCAAAAAGGAGCGTTTAACCATGAACTACGAAAAAGAATTTGAAATGAAAGACCCCGGCTACCGCAGCAGCACCCTGACCAACGGGTTAGCCCGCAGCGGGCAGCGCGCACTGCTCTATGCCACAGGCATGGACGAAGAAGATCTGAAAAAACCGTTTGTGGCGGTGATCGGTTCCTACAGCGAGATGGTGCCCGGCCATGCCCATCTGCGCGAGCTGGCAGACTATGTCTGCCAAGGGGTCATCGAAGCGGGCGGCGTCCCCCGCCGCAGTGAGACAATCGCGATCTGCGACGGCCTTTGCCAGGGGCACAAGGGGATGCGCTATCCGCTCGCCAGCCGCGACCTGATCGCCGATTCGATCGAGATGGTGGTCGAAGCGCACCACTTCGATGCGATGGTCCTGCTGCCCGGCTGCGACAAGATCATCCCCGGTATGTTGATGGCGGCTGCCCGGCTGGATATTCCGGCGGTCGTCGTGCCCGGCGGCCCGATGCTGCCCGGCAATGTGGGCGGTAACCCGCTCTTCTGCTCGAGCGAACTGCGGGAATTCCCCGGCCGGGTGGAGGCGGGGATCATCACCCCGGACTATATGAAGGAGGCGGAAAAAGCCACCCTTCCGACCGTCGGGAGCTGTGCGCATCTGGGCACCGCCAATTCGATGTGTATGCTCAGTGAGGTGCTCGGTATGGCGCTGCCCGGCGCGGGCACTGCACCGGCGGTCTCGAACAAGCGCAAACGGATCGCCAAAGCGAGCGGACGGGCGGTCATGCAGCTATTGCGGGAGGGGATCACCCCGCGTAAAATCCTGACTCGTGAGGCCCTGCTCAACGGCGTTGTCGGCGCGATGGCAACCGGCTCCTCCACCAACCTGGTGCTCCACCTGATGGCGCTCGCCCATGAAGCGGGCGTGGAGCTGAACCTCTCGGATTTCGACCGGATCAGCCGTGAGGTACCGTTTGTCTGTAACCTGCAACCGTCGGGGAAATACCCGATTGCCTCGCTCGATGCGAGCGGCGGTATCCCCGCAGTGCTCAAGACGGTGGAACCCCGCCTGCACAAAGAGGTCATGACAGCGACCGGTAAGACACTGGGCGAGCTGCTGGAAAGCTACACCGCCAATCCCGACGATGTGCTCAAGACGCTCGAAGCCCCGCAGAAGCCGGAGGGCGGCATTGCGGTGCTCTATGGAAGCCTTGCGCCGCGCGGCGCAGTGGTCAAACAGTCGGGCGTGCGGGAATCCATGGCGCGTTTCACCGGTAAAGCGCGGGTGTTCAACTCGATGGAAGAGGCGGACGCCGCAGTCAGCGCCGGGACAATCGAAAAAGGGACGGTTATTGTGATCCGGTACGAAGGCCCCAAAGGCGGCCCCGGGATGCGTGAGATGCTCTCAACCACCGCGCTCATCATGGGCCGTGGCATGGATGAGGATGTTGCGCTTGTGACCGACGGACGGTTCTCGGGTGCAACGCATGGCCCCTGCATCGGGCATGTGTCCCCCGAAGCAGCAGCAGGTGGCCCGATCGCCTTTGTGCAGGATGGCGACGAGATCGCGATTGATATCCATGCCCGCACCTTGGAGCTGCATGTCCCGGCGGAGGAGCTGGAGCGCCGCAAGGAGGGCTGGCAGCCGGTCCGCAAACCCCGCCTGCCCGCATTGGCGAAATATGCCGCACTGGTCAGCTCGGCGGATACCGGGGCGATCCTGGACACCGCTTCCCTTGGCTAGGGCTTGTTTGAAAATAGAGAAAAAGACGGTGATTTTGATTTTTCAAACAGCCCCTAATCCAACTTTTATCAGTCCCCCTTTCCATATCTATAGATATGAAGACAGGCGGCGGGCCATTTTGGCCTGCCGCCTGTCACTTTGTTGCGGCGGGATACATTAGCCCTGTAAAAGATTCGAAACCGTTTACAAGGGCGTTGTAGTTTTTGGAAACCCGTGGTATACTATCTGCAAAGTGATTTTCAACGATAAAAGGAAGGGTTCCAATGGCAAAGCTGGTCTGGAAACCGGGCGCACTGCTTGCGCCATCCCCTCCCGCACTGGTGAGCTGCGGAACAATCGAGGCCCCCAACCTGCTGACCATCGCGTGGACGGGGATTGTCAACACCCGCCCTGCAATGACCTATATTTCGGTGCGTCCCGAGCGGTATTCCTACGGCCTGATCCGGGCATCGGGCGAGTTCGTCATCAACCTGACGACGGCCGGGCTGGTGCGTGCCGCGGATTTCTGCGGGGTGCGGTCGGGGCGCGAACTGGACAAGTTTGCCCACTGCGGGCTGACCCCTGTCCCCGCATCGGAGGTGTCCGCGCCTTTGATCGAGCAAAGCCCGCTTTCACTCGAATGCAGGGTGAAGCAGATCCTCCCGCTTGGGAGCCACGAGATGTTCCTATCGGAGATCGTCGCGGTGGATGTGGAGGAACAGTTGGTTGACCGGGAGGGAAAACTCCATCTATCCAGGGCGGGGCTGGCGGCCTACGCACACGGGGAATACTTCGCGCTGGGGGAACGGCTGGGGACGTTCGGTTTTTCGGTGCGGAAGAAGCCGCCCCGCAAACAAACGGGCAGGCGGGCCAAATGAACCGCGATTTTGATGGAAGGAAGGGACAAGGTCCATGAAAGACGGATTCCTAAAAGTGGCAGCAGGGACCCCGGAAATCCGGGTCGCTGACTGTGTTTTTAACGCGCAGGCTTCGATTGCGCTTCTGAAGCAGGCGGCAGAACGGGGGGTGCATCTGCTGGTGCTGCCCGAGCTGGGGCTGACCGGTTACACCTGCGGAGACCTCTTTTTCCAGCCGTCTCTGCTGGAAGGGGCAAAGAAGGGGCTGATTGCACTGCGGGAGGCGAGCCGGGCGTATCCGGCGACGGTGGTAGTAGCAGGCCTGCCGCTTGCCGCCGGGGGAAAACTCTATAACTGTGCGGCGGTGGTGCACAACGGGCTGATCCTCGGGGTTGTGCCCAAGACCCACCTGCCCAACTATGGTGAATTTTATGAGCAGCGCTGGTTCTCGTCCGCTTCCGGCTGGGGCAGGCTGCACGACTATGTGACCATATCCGACGGTCAGCCGGAGGAAGAGGAGGACTGCATCCCCTTTTCGGCCCAGCAGGTGTTCACCTGCGAAACCATGCCCGGCTTCCGGTTCGGTGTGGAACTCTGTGAGGACCTTTGGTCGGTCGAACCGCCGTCGGTGCGGCTTGCGCGGGCGGGCGCAACGGTGATTGCCAACCTTTCGGCGAGTGATGAAACGGTCGGAAAGGCTGATTACCGCCGCAGCCTGGTTGCCGGACAGTCGGCGCGGCTGGTCTGCGGCTATGTCTATGCCGATGCGGGCGAAGGGGAATCGACCACCGATGTGGTCTTTTCCGGACACAACCTGATTGCGGAAAATGGGGTCCTCTTGGCCGAGAGCCAGCGGTTCAGCACCGGCCTGACGGTCAGTGAGATCGATGTGCAGAAGCTTGCATGGGAGCGCCGCCGGATGACCACCTTCCCGGCGCATCAGGACGAGGGGGTTCTGAACACCTCCTTTTCACTCCCTCTCTCGGAAACCCGCCTGACCCGCAGTATCCCAGAAAAACCGTTCATCCCGTCCGACCCAAATGCGTGCAAACGATGCTGTGAGGAGATTTTGCAGATACAGGCCCACGGGCTGAAAAAGCGGTTGGCGCACTCCCGCGCACAGACCGCTGTCGTCGGGATTTCGGGCGGGCTGGATTCCGCCCTTGCCCTGCTGGTCGCGGTGCGGGCGCTCGACCTGCTGGGCCGCCCGCGCGCCGATGTGGTCGCAATTACAATGCCCTGTTTCGGCACCACCGCCCGTACCAAGGGCAATGCGGAGCAGCTCTGCGAGCGGCTGGGGGTCACGCTCCACCAGATTGACATCAAAGCATCGGTTGATCTGCATTTTGCGGACATTGGGCACGATCCCGCCAAACAGGATGTGACATTTGAAAATGCACAGGCGCGAGAACGCACCCAAATCCTGATGGATATGGCCAACCGCACCAATGGCATGGTGATCGGCACCGGCGACCTTTCAGAGCTTGCGCTTGGCTGGGCGACCTATAATGGGGATCATATGTCGATGTATGGGGTCAACGGTTCGATCCCCAAGACGCTGGTGCGGCATCTGGTGGCATACGAGGCGGAACGATGCAAAGACGAAGTGCTGCGCGGCGTGCTGCTCGATATCCTCGCCACCCCGGTCTCCCCCGAACTGCTCCCGCCCAAAGAGGGGGAGATTCAACAAAAGACCGAGGACCTTGTCGGCCCATATGAGCTACACGACTTTTTCCTTTATTATGTGATCCGTTGGGGATTTGCACCCGGTAAGGTGCTGCGTCTGGCGGAGCATGCATTTTCCGGAATCCATAGCCGGGAAACCATCCTTCACTGGCTCAAAAACTTTTACCGCCGGTTCTTTGCCCAGCAGTTCAAGCGCTCCTGCCTGCCCGACGGCCCAAAGGTCGGGTCGGTTTCCCTCTCCCCCCGCGGAGACTGGCGGATGCCCAGCGATGCCGTCCCTGCGCTTTGGCTGGAAGAATTGGAGCATCTGGACGCATAAGCCTACCGGGGCCGCCTAGGGGCTGTTTGAAAAATCGAAACCACCGTCTTTTTCTACAAAAAGCAGGAAAACTTTGAAAGGAGCTTTGCAATGGAAGGAATACAGTCCCGAGACAGCCGCTCCCGCCGCAGCCAAGGGCGGCGGAGACGTTTCACATGGAGGGATACGCTGGCGGCGCTCTTGATGGTTGCGGTTTGTGTATCTGTTTTCCTATCGATCGGTTCACTCGGCAAAAAAGCACCTGCCTCCGATCTTCCCAAACCTTCCGTGACAGGCCTGCCTGCTTTGACGATTCCGCGGATGCAAAGCAGAATGCCGGTCGTCTCCTTAACGCGGAACGCCCAAATGGAAAAAAAGGATACAGACTGGAAATTGATATTGGTGAATAACCAAAACGCCATCCCCGAAGATTATGAGATCACCCTGGCGGAACTCCCGGGCGGGGAGAAGGTGGATCAGCGGATCTATGCCCCTCTGATGGCGATGTTGGAGGCGGCAAAGGAAGGCAATGGCGGGCAGTTCCCGATTGTAGTGTCCGGCTACCGCACGCAGGAAACACAGCAGTTCCTTTATGATGATAAGATCGCCCAGTATCAGAATCAGGGATATTCCCCAAGCAACGCCAAGCAGCTGGCGGAACAATGGGTCGCTGTTCCAGGGCATAGCGAGCATCAGATCGGGCTGGCCGTGGATATCAACGGGGCTATCTACGACATCTACCCCTGGCTACAGGAAAACAGCTATCAATACGGCTTTATTTTCCGTTATCCCGGCAGCAAAACAGAGATTACAGGGGTCGCGGAGGAAGTCTGGCACTACCGTTATGTGGGGGTGGAAGCAGCCACAGAGATGTATGAAAAGGGCCTATGCCTGGAAGAGTATCTAGCAGAAAAGCAGCGGGAAGGGAACGAACCAAAGAAGGAAAACCGTCTCCGTGTGCGGCGGATGTCCCCCGGGGCACAACGCCCGTCGCTTGCCGCATAAAAAGAAACCTTCTGTCCGGCCGACGGCACAGAAGGTTTTTCAATTTCTGCAATGCGCGGTAAGAGCCTGTTTCGCATCTTTTGCAGGGGGCTTTTTCTCTTGTAAAAAGCCCCTTCTTGCCGCTTCGTGGCAATTCACCCCCAAAATACGCTTCTCAGGATAAAGCGTTCCGCCGCATCTCCGCGCTAAGAGCCGCCTACGGCGGTTGCGCTCCGAAACGCTGCGCTGCGGCTTGCAGTGCGGAGCGCGGCGGGGGCGCTGCCCCTCGACCCTGCGATTTTTTGAAAAAAATCGAGTAAAACTTTTGATTAAGGGAAAAGAAAGGAACTCCCCCGGCAAGCTGAGTGGGAAAACGGATCGGAGCGTTAGATCTTGCCGGGGTGGGGCCTATGGGGAGGGCCCGGGCGCGCGGCGTTTTGGGTTCCAGACCAAAACGCCAGTTCGCTCGCGGCTTTCTCGCGCAAGCGCGAAGCGCGGCATCCGCCGCGACAGCCGCTCGGCGCGCCCCGCGAAGCGCGCTCCGGCATCAGCCGGGAAGCGATGGGCGTTGTTTTGGTCGGGATTCCAAAACAACATGCGCCTTTGAGGAGGGCGCGAGCGCCCGGAAGTTTGGTCTGGGGCCAAACTTCCAGCTGTCTCACTGCCCCTCGACCCCGCAATTTTTCGAGAAAAATTGCGTAAAGCTTTCGATATGAAACAGGTTCCAAGTTCGCCCATCAGGAAATGTGGGGAGCGGGAGCTATTTTGAAACCGTCAGGGATGCAGTCTAACCAATCACTTTCAAAAATTTCGTGGCCGAATCGCCCCTTCCTCCTGCAAACAGAAATTGACTGTCCAACCGAATCCTGCTACAATATAAATATATGGCAACCCGGTTTGAAAAACAAAATTGTGGGAATTGTCCAGAGGAGGGGCCGGATGCAGAATACCGTTTGGTTGGCGTATACCAGCCGCAGGGACCTATCCGCTGCGGCGCGGGAGCTGCTTGCCTATGTACTGGCGCTCGATGCGCCGCCTATGCTGGCCTATGGTGCGCATGGCAAGCCCGAGCTGGCCGGCGGAGGCCCGCAGATCAGCCTTTCGCATACCAGAGGCGCAGTCGCCTGCGCGGTATCAGACGCTCCGGTCGGGGTGGATGTGGAGCCGCTCGGCCGGCAGATTCGGGATTGGGGACGGCTGGCAGAGCGGTTCTATGCACCAGAGGAGCAATCCTATGCCGACAGCCCGGAGCGGTTTCTCGAGGTCTGGACCCGCAAAGAGGCGTATCTCAAGCGGGATGGACGCGGGCTTTCTCTGCCGCTCGGGCAGATCAACACCCTGTCTATTCCGGAGATTTCCACCCGGTTTGCAGACGGGTTTGTCATTTCCTTCTGTGGGGAACCGGCGAAATTTTCGCTGGTGGCCTGCCGTTTGGAGCAGCTTAAAAATCAGGGTTTGCTTGAAAAGAGAGAAACGGATGCGCTTTTCACGGTGGACACCGGTCGCTGTGGAAAAAAGACATGACCTCGTTTTTTGAAACAATCCCTGATCCGAGAAAACAAAACCACCCAAAGGGGGACATGTTATGCTGGAAGAACTGGACCTGCATTTGAAGATGGAAAAAGAGGAATGGAATGCCTGCAAGGAAACGCTCTGGCGGCGGCTGAGTGTCCTACAGCAGCGGGCACGCGAACTGAAAATCCCAACCATTATCCTGTTTGAGGGCTGGGGGGCCTCCGGCAAGGGGTTGATGATCTCCCGCCTGATCCAGAACCTGGACCCGCGCGGCTTTTCGGTGCACAACATTATTGAGCCGACCGCCGAGGACCTGCGTTATCCATGGATGCACCGGTTCTGGAGGCGGCTGCCGCTCTATGGGGAGATCGCAATTTTTGACCGCAGCTGGTACTATGGGGTCACGGCCGAGCGGGAAAACGGGAACCTATCCGGGAAGGAGATCGAACGCCGGTTTGACGAGATCGTTGATTTCGAACGGCAGATGGTCGACGACGGGGCGGTCCTGATTAAATTTTTCCTGCACGTCTCCCAGAAGGAGCAGCGCAAGCGGCTCAAGGGCCTGGAATCGAAAAAGGCCACCCGCTGGCGGGTGACCCAGGACGACTGGCGCCGGAACCGGCATTACGAAAAAGAGGCGGAGCTATTCGAGGAGATGCTCGGGCGGACCAGCGAATTTGAACAGCCCTGGACACTGGTGGAGGCGGAGGACAAACGGTACGCGGTGCACAAGGTGCTGACCACGGTAATCGCCGCCCTCGAAGGCGCAATCGCCCGCCGGGAGAGCGACAATATGCCCGAATTCGCGGGCGTACGTATCTCGAAGGAGTTGGTTTCCCGCCCGCTGCCGCCCCTCTCGGAGATCAGCCTCGCCCGCCGTACCCTCTCGATCGAGGAATACAAGCAGGAATTGAAACGCTGTCAGAAGCAGCTGTTTGAGCTGCAAAACCGGCTTTACCAGAAGCGCATCCCACTGATCCTCGCGTTCGAGGGCTGGGACGCGGCAGGCAAGGGCGGCACGATCAAGCGTGTGACGCAAGCGCTCGATCCGCGCGGGTATGAGGTGATCCCGATCTGTGCCCCTACGCCGGTCGAGAAAAACCACCAGCACCTCTGGCGGTTCTGGAATGCCCTCCCGCGCGACGGGCACACCGCCATCTTTGACCGCACCTGGTATGGCCGGGTCCTGGTCGAGCACATCGAAGGGTTCTGCACCATGGAGCAGTGGGGGCGTGCCTATGACGAGATCAACCGGTTCGAGCAGCATCTGGCCGACTGGGGGGCGATCGTCCTGAAGTTCTGGCTCCAGATCGACCAGGAGGAGCAGCTCCGGCGGTTCATCGAGCGTCAGCGGATTCCCGAGAAACAGTACAAGATCACTGACGAGGACTGGCGCAATCGGGATAAATGGGACCAATACGAAGAGGCGGTCAATGAGATGCTCGCCCGCACCAATACCAGCTATGCGCCGTGGACGGTCGTCGAATCGAACGATAAGCGATATGGCCGGATCAAGACAATGGAAACGATCATCCGGGCAGCGGAGGAACGTCTGGGATGACCGGAAAACCGGCTGCACAGCGGGCCAGCACCCAGCGGACGGTGGGGAGCATCACCTATGAGCTGACCCGGAAACGGGTGAAAAACCTCAACCTGCGGGTGGTGGAAGGGGGCGCGGTGCGCGTCTCGGCGCCCACCCGCACCCCACTGCGGGAGATCGACCGGTTTGTCGCTTCGCACGAGGCATGGATCGGGCAGGCGCGGGAACGGGTGCATGTCCGGGAGGCGTCCGCAGACCAAATGCAGGACGTTTATACCGATGAGGAATGCTTGCGGGTGTTTGGCGAGGTGAGCGACCGCATCTACCCGCTGTTCGCCTACTGCCTGCCCATCCAGCCTGCCCTCCGGGTGCGGTGGATGAAAAGCCGCTGGGGGGTCTGCCATGTTGCCAAAAATTATATCACCCTCAACAAACAGCTGATGGGCAAACCGCGTGCAGCGCTTGAATATGTGGTGCTTCATGAGTATGTGCATTTTCTGCACCCCAACCATCAGGCGGGGTTCCATGCGGAGATGGCGCGTCTGATGCCCGATTATCTGGCGCGCCGCGCGCTTTTAAAGTGAGCTGTCCCGACCTTTTTCAGGTAAAAAAAGCGCTTCTGCAAAGGATATGGGGTAGCTTCCATCCGCTCGCCAAGCTGGTTTCATCAGAATTGACAAAATTATCACAAAATTTTGGCTGGAGAATTTCCGGATGTGGAATTGAAAAAAACCGCACTTTATAGTATGCTATAATCAAAACAAGGTCATAAAAATGGGGCGGTTTGGGATTTTGGCCCGGGCGGCTCCTGAAAGCCGGAATTCGGCAGGAAGGGGATTTTTGTTTTATGAATATTTCTGTATGTATCGGAAGCTCTTGCCATCTCAAAGGCTCTTACGATATTATCAACGTCTTTAAGCGGATGATCGCTCAAAACCAGCTGGCGGACAAGGTCAACCTCAGCGCGTCGTTCTGCCTGGGGAAATGCCAGCAGGGGGTCGCGGTCCGGATCAATGACGAGATCGTGACCGGCGTCAACCCGGAGAACGCCGAAGAGGTCTTCATGGAAAAAGTGATGAAGGAGCTGCAGTGAGGAATGACCGATGTACTCAGCCTGAAAAAAGCAAACTGTAAAAACTGCCATAAATGCATCCGGGTCTGCCCGGTGAAGTCAATCCGCTTCGCCGACAATCAGGCCAAAATCATCAATCAGGACTGCATCCTCTGCGGGCGCTGCGTGGTCACCTGCCCGCAGAACGCCAAGAAGGTCCGCAACGACCTCACCGAGGTGATCGGTGCAATTGGCAGCGGCAAAAAGGTGGTCGCGAGCGTTGCGCCGTCGTTCATCAGCGAGTTCCCGGTTGAGGGGATCGGGCAGTTTGAAGCGCTGCTCAAAAAGCTGGGCTTCTTTGCCGCGCGTGAAACCGCCGAGGGCGCTTACATCGTCAAACGGGAATATGAGCGGATGATCCGCGAGCACAGCCAGGAGGTCATCATCTCGTCCTGCTGCCCGACCGTCGTTTCCCTGATCCAAAAATATTACCCTGCTGCGCTGCCGTATGTCGCGCCGGTCATCTCCCCGATGCTCGCCAGCGCACGCCAGATCAAGGCGGAGTTCCCCGACGCATACGTCGTCTTTATCGGGCCGTGTATCTCCAAAAAAGAGGAGATGCACAAGCTGCCCGGCTACATAGACTGCGTGCTGACCTTCGACGAGCTGGAGCAATGGCTCACCCGGCGCGGAATCCAGATCGAAGCTGAAACGTCCGAAGCCGAAAGCCAATCCGGGGAGGGGCGCCTGTCCCGGTTCTTCCCCAAAACGGGCGGGATCATCGAATGCATGGACCTCGATTTTGAGAGCGGCTACGAATATCTGCCGGTCGATGGGGTGGAAAACTGCATCAACGCGATCAAAGAGATCGAAAACGGCAACCTCAATGGTTATTTTGTCGAGATGAGCGCCTGTGAAGGGAGCTGCATCAACGGCCCGTTCACCCGCCAGTATAAAGATTCGATCCTGCGGAGCCGCCGCCGGGTCAACCAGTATGCCCAGCCCGACCGCTCCAAGCGGACCGATTTCGGGACCGAGCCGGGCTTTGGCCTGATGCGTCCGCTGCCGGTTGAACTGGTGCGGGAGAACCGCCCATCCGAGGCGCAGCTCACCGAAATCCTCGCCAAGATGGGCAAGACCCGTCCGGAGCATGAGCTCAACTGCGGAAGCTGCGGCTACCCGACCTGCCGGGACAAGGCGGTTGCGGTGTTCAACGGCAAGGCAGACGTTGCCATGTGCCTGCCGTTCATGCGGGAGAAAGCGGAGTCGTTCTCGAACAACGTGTTCAGCATCACCCCCAACGCGATTATCGTGCTGGATGAGGACCTCTGCATCCAGAAGATGAATATGCCGGCAAGCCATCTGTTCGGGATCAGCAGTCAAAAGCTGATCGGCTCGATGATTATTGAGCTGATGGACCCGACCCCTTTTCAGGATGTGCTGGACACCGGGAACGATGTCATTGACAAGCACATCTATCTGCCTGAATTTGAAAAGCATGTTGAGCTTTCGATCGTACGCGATGAGGAGCATCATCTGCTGTTTGGGATGATTAAGGACATCACCGCGGAGCACAACCGTCATGAAAAATACAAGACCCGCCGCGACCAGACGATCGAGATCACCGACAAGGTGATTGAAAAGCAGATGCGGATTGTTCAGGAGATCGCTTCGCTGCTCGGCGAGACGACCGCCGAAACCAAGGTGGCGCTGACCCAGATCAAGAATACGGTCCTGTCGGAGGAAGCGTGATGGACAGACTGTTTATGGAGAATGGCTTCATCAGCCTGATTAAATATGGGGAGGAGCTTTGCGGCGACCGGGTGATGGTCAAGGCGCAGAATCCCAAGGGTGACTTTACCATGGTGCTGGCCGATGGTTTGGGCAGCGGCGTAAAGGCCAACATCCTTTCCACCCTGACCTCCCAGATCATCGCAACGATGATCGACTCGGATATGTCGATCGAGGAGTGTGTCACCACGATTGCCCAGACCCTTCCGGTCTGCTCGGTGCGGCAGGTTGCCTACGCAACCTTCTCGATCCTCAAGGTGCATGACGGCAACCAGATCGACCTGATCCAGTACGACAATCCGGATATTATCGTGCTTCGCAACGGGAAAAACTACGAATATGAGCGGGAGGAACGGGTTATCTCGGGCAAAAAAATCCTGGAATCCCACTTTGAGGTCCAGCTCGGGGACATCTTTATCGCAATGAGCGACGGGGTGATCCATGCCGGGATTGGGCAGTCGCTCAATTTCGGGTGGGAGCGTCCAAACGTGATCGAATACGCCGAAACCCACTGTAAAAAAGAGATGTCAGCGAAATCCATCGCGAGTATGCTCAGTGACGCCTGCCGGGAACTGTATATGGATAAGCCGGGCGATGATACTACGGTCGCGGTACTACGCATCCGGGAACGTCAACTTGTCAACCTGATGATCGGCCCGCCGGTCAACAAGGAGGACGACGAGCGGATCATGGGGGAATTTTTTGCACAGGGCGGCAAACGGATCGTCTGCGGCGGTACCACCTCCTCGCTGGTCGCGCGGTACCTCAATACAACAGTCGAAACCCGTCTGGACTATCTGGATGCCAACATCCCGCCGATCGGGTTCATCAAAGGGGTGGACCTCTGCACCGAAGGGGTACTCACGATGGGCCGGGTGGTCGAAATCGCAAAACAGTATGCGTCGGCGTCGGACAAATACGCCGAATGGCTGGACAAAAAGGACGGCGCTTCGCTGATTGCGCAGATGCTGTTTGAGGAAGCGACCGATGTCAACCTGTTTGTCGGGCGGGCGATGAATCCCGCGCATCAGAACCCGGACATGTCGATTGATTTTTCGATCAAGTTGCGGCTGATCGAGGACCTCGCGAAATATCTCGAGGTTATGGGCAAGCATGTCCACACCAATTATTATTAGGGCTTGTTTGAAAATAGAGAAATTGACGGATTTTTCGCAAAAAATGAGCAGCTGCGAGGAAAAAAGCACAGGAATACTGGATGTATTCCGAGCATTTTTGACGCAGCAGATGCCGCTTTTTGTAGAAAAAGACGGTGATTTCGATTTTTCAAACAGCCCCTAGATGGGTTCTAATCAGAAGCGCCCGCCTCGTGGCAGAGACGGGCGCTTCTTCTTTTTCAAAAAGCTTTCTCGGCGGAAGTGGTCTAGCACCCTAGCGCAGGAAAAGAGCAGGGCGCGCTGCGAAACCCCGCAGCGCGCCCTGAAAATAACCAGGCTTATTCTTTTTTCGCAAGCTCTTTCTTGACCGCTTCGGTCAGCAGCGGCAGGATTTTATGTACATCCCCGACGACGCCGAAATCCGCAACCTCAAAGATCGGAGCGCCCGGATCCTTATTGATCGCAATGATGATCTCCGAGTCTTCCATGCCCGCCAGATGCTGGATTGCACCCGAGATACCGCACGCGATATACAGGTTTGGACGGACTGTTTTACCGGTCTGGCCGACCTGACGGTCTTTCTCGACCCAGCCCGCATC
>JAETRV010000015.1 GCA_021770005.1 Anaerotruncus sp.
GGGCGCGCCGAGCGGCTGTCGCGGCGGATGCCGCGCTTCGCGCTTGCGCGAGAAAGCCGCGAGCGAACTGGCGTTTTGGTCTGGAACCCAAAACGCCGCGCGCCCGGGCCCTCCCCGTAGGCCCCACCCCGGCAAGCTACAAGCGTTTCTTTCTCTTTTTATAACGAAAAGCTTTACTCAATTTTTCTCGAAAAATTGCGGGGTCGAGGGGCAGAGCCCCCGCCGCCCCTAGCCATCTAAGGTCTGATAGGCCAACTCGATGGTCTCAATCAAAACCTTCCCGTCGCTGGCGTCAAAATCCGAGAGCTGCCACCGCACCGGCATCCAACCCATGATCCAATAGGTTTTGAGGATCGAGCTGCCGGTGCGGTCATAGATAAAGATGCTGAGCGGCTCGGACTGGTACTCCCCCAGCATCTTCTCCAATTTTTGCCCGATCGGCTCGGTCGCGTACCCCCGTTCAAAGACCAGTCGTTTGCTTTTGGAGGGCGGCTTCACCAGCAGATGCACATAGTCGTTCACCCCGCCCTCGCGCACCTCCTCGATCTCGACCTCCTGCTCGATGCTGCGCACCCTGGAAGCGCGGAAATGCAGGTCATTGCAGTCGATCGAAAAGTTATACGCGGGATAAATCCGGTCGTATGCGCGCTCGTTGTTCATAACCCTGCCCCTTTTGTCAGACCGCGAACGGGTTGTTCGGGCGTGTGCCGGACATCCGCTCGTGCATCCCGGAGATCTCCTCACAGAACCGCCGGCGGTCCTCATGCGGCAGCTCCCAGATTTCCTGCTGCGGCCAATGGAAATAGTAGGCGATAAACGCTGTCTCGCGATAAAGCTCGCTGACGGGGTAGACGCTTATCCCTCCTGTGTAAAATTTAGCGGCACCTGATGCCTGCATCCGCACGCGGGGCAAACCGCCTCGACCGACCGTTCCTCCAGCCCGTTGAGCCGTTGGTACATGTCGTTCAGGAACGCGAGGTCCTTTGCGAAAAGCTGCTCGACCTGTTCGGGCCGTAGGGCGGTCAGGCTGCCCAGCCGGGTGATGACCCGACTCAGGACAAGGATGGTCAGGTAGGACGGGTTCTGCTGGACCCGCGGGTCGCGCATCGGCAGGATCTCGTCTGCGGCGGTTGCAAGCCGCATGGTCCCCTCCCGGTGCAGGTTGCCCTCCCGGTCGATCAGGCCGTTCGGGAGGGTGAATGCATATTCTGTCTGGAATGCCACGCTGTTCCGCCTCCATCAGTGGTTATTTGGTGCGCTTGAATCCCTCGTGCGCCATCTCGATGCTTTCAAATGCCGCTTCGTTTGCGTCCGCCTTGAAATCGGGCGCGGTGTACTTACTCGGCCACGCGTTGATGACCTCCCACGAGGCAACCGTCTCCTTGTTCGCGTCGTCCTTGCACTCGATTGTGACCGTCTTGCGCTCGATCTCCCCGGCGCTGATTTTGAGCACCCAATCGGTGAATTCCTTGTCCGACGACATCCCCCATTTCAGGGTAATCGGGCCGTACTTGGAAAGTCCCGGCATCTTGGAAACGGTCATGACCGCGTCGGTGCCTTCCCGGTATTCGATCGGGTCGGTGGACCATTCGGCCGCGCTCACCTCGGAAAAACCGGCGCGGGTGATTCCGTCGATCACAATGCTGTAGTTATATTTCTTAAATGGATATGCCATGTCTGACCCCTCCCCTTAGCTGTTGTTTTCCATGATCTGGCTGATTCGGAAGATCACAAACTCCGCCGGGCGGGAGGGTGCAACGCCGATCGTGCAGATCATCCGCCCGTTCAGGACATCGTCCTGTGTCATCGAGGAGCCAAGCCCCACATTGACGAAAAACGCCTCGGATTCGGACGCGCCGGACAGTGCGCCCTCCCTCCACTGGGTGCGCAGAAATGAGCTGATCGAATTGTAAACCTTGGTCCAAAGCAGCTGGTCGTTCGGCTCAAAGACCGCCCAACCAGTATTTCTGCGGATGCTCTCCTCAAGGAAGATGAACAGGCGGCGGACGTTGATATACCGCCAGCTGGAATCGCTCGAACAGGTGCGCGCGCCCCAGACTCGGATGCCCTGCCCGGGGATACTGCGGATCAGGTTGACCCCGACCGGGTTGAGCATATCCTGCTCCGGCTTGCCGAAGAGGGTTTCCAGACCGGTGCAGTTGCGCACCACCTCATTGGCAGGGGCTTTGTGCACGCCGCGGGTATTGTCGGTGCGGGCGTAGATGCCGGCGATTGCGCCCGAGGGCGGGATATAGGCCGCGCGGCGCTCGAGCGGGTCGAACACCTGAATCCACGGGTGGTACATCGCCGCAAACGAGCTATCCACCCCGGCCCGGTGGGCCTGAAGGTCGGTGACGCTGTTCATGCCGGACGGCATATCCAGAATGCAGACCCGGTTCCCGGCCGTCTCACAGTGGGTGACCACCGCCGCCGTTTCAGCCGGATCGGTCACACCCGGCGCGACCACAATGCTGACCTCGGAAATGTCCTCAAGGGCGTGCAGGCCGGTCCGCTTGCCCGGGCCTTGGTCATCCCCGGCCAAAACCGCCGCGTCTACCGCTTCAAACGGCTTCTTCCCATCCGCACAGTCTGCTCCGCCCGTGAGCACAAGCTGTGCGTCCGCCCCGCCTGTCCCGCCGAGCAGGGTGTAAAGGTCCTCACCTTCATTTGGTGTATAATCCGCATGTACCAGCAGGGATTTTTCCAGCAGCCGCACCAGGTATCCGTCATCCTCCGGATTGAGCGAAACGTCGGAATAGACCTCCGCCTGTTCGCCGCAGGCCGCCTGTAGGGTGCAGAGCTTCGGATTCATCGGGGAAGGGCGGCAGGAGAGCACGACCTGATTGCCCCATGCGCCCGGGCTGGACGCCCGGAAGGTCACACCGCCCGCGGCCGCCTGTGCGGTTGCAGCGCCTGCCTCATCGAGCAGCCGCACCACAAAACACCGGCTTCCGCCGTTGGCGAAAAACTGCTCAACCGCCATCGGCAGATAGCGCCGTTCGCCATACTGGTCTTTGGGGAGGTACCCGCCAAACTTGCGTTGGAACTCCATATAGCTCCCCACAAATTCCGGCGTACCGCGCAGCTTGCCGCGCTGGGTCATGCCCACAAACCCCGCAGTGCTGGTGCTTACCCCCTCCATCGGCTTCAAGCCGGAGTCGACCTCCTCTACATAGACGCCGGGTGCCAAATATTCTGCCATACTGTCTCGGCTTTTCCACCAGGAAAAACCTTCCTCCTTTCCGGTTGTCAACCTGACGTGGGACCGCGGGGGCTCTGCCCCTCGACCCCGCGATTTTTTGAAAAAAATCGAGTAAAACTTTAGGGCTTGTTTGAAAATAGAGAAATGGACGGATTTTTCGCAAAAGAGGAGCAGCTGCAAGGAGAAAAGCGCAGGAATACTCTATGTATTCCGAGCATTTTTGACGCAGCAGATGCCGTTTTTTGTAGAAAAAGACGGTGATTTCGATTTTTCAAACAGCCCCTAATTTTTATGGAACCAAAAGTTTCGTCCACCTTTTCAAAGGTGGCGGGGTCGAGGGGCAGGGCCCCCGCCGCCGTGCGCACACGGCGCAACACTTTATCCTGCGAAAGATGGAAAACAAACGCTTGTTACCTGCTTGTCTGTATGGTGAACTGCCCCGCCATGGTAAATGAGATCACCCCGCCATAGGCGCAAAAGAGCTTGCAATCCTGGTCCACCGCCGGACTGCCGCCGATCAGCAGTTTGGGGCAGCCGGGCGCCCATGGGCCCGCCGCAACCGGCAGGCAGGGCATCGGTGTGAACACCCCCAGCGCCGCCGCAGTCGCTGCCACCACCGCCGGATTGGCCGGATTGCTGCACATCCCAAACGAGAACAGGTTGACCAGCGGTTTGTTGTCCAAGATGGTCAGGACCGGGCGGCTGCAACCGAGTACTCGTTTCTCCGGAAGCGCGTTGACCGGCGCTGGGAAGGTCCCGAAACTGCACTGCGCCAGCGCACCGCTCACCACGAGCTGTCCGATAGGATCGCCCCCTCTCCCGGGGCAACCCCCTCCGGCAGTACGAAGACCGCATGTCCGGTATGATCCGCGCGGGCGGCGTATCCGAGCGCCACACGCCCGCCGTCGGGCAGCCGGTCCAACCGGTCGAGATAAAACCGGTCGGGCGGACGCTTTTCAAGAACCCGGGATAACCAGGCGTCCTGCCCATCCGAGAAGAGCAGGCAGCCGTTCACAAACCCCGGACGGGTCCAAAGCCGCACCCAGCAGGACAGGAGGTCTGCCTCGAGCAGCCGTAGGGTGTACCGCTCGTCCGGGCAGAACAGTACCTGTCCGGGCGGCCCCTGCCAGTGCAGCAGCGTCCACCCCACAGGGCAGGAAAACTGGCTGTCCGGGTAGAGCCAGACATAGGAGAGCTGTTCCCGCCGGGGGATCAGCCGTACCGGCTGATAGCCGAGGCAGCGTACCTCCAACGGCTGGCTGGATGCCTCCAAAAACAGGTAGACGCCGCCCGCTTTCCGGAGCGGCTCGATCTTCCGATCCCCGTCCCAGAAAGAAACCTCCTGTCCGGCCGGGGCAGCATCAAACCCCCGCCGCACGATTGCAAGCCCGGAGCGTTCCAGCCTCATCTGGGCAGCACCTCCCATTCAACCGACTTGACATCCGGCACCGTTTCCCACGCGCCGCCAAGCAGGAGAGGCCCCACGTCAAGATAGACCGCCGGGCGCAACGGCTCGGAAAACCCGCTCCAAAGCTCCTGCTTTTGACGGCTGTCCAGCCGGGAGAAGGCGACCGAAGCGGGTTCGTCCGCGCTGTCCGCCGCCGGGTGCACCTGTGCAAGATCGATCACCGGATGGTCGTAAAACCACTGGATCAACCGGCCAAACGCCTGATGCTCCGCGAGCGGGTCGAGCGGGGTCTGCGCGTGGAAGCTGAAAAAGAGCAGATAGTGCAGCGAGATCGCCTTGGGCGGGGAGCGCACCTCCTGATGCAGGGATACCTGCCGCCCAGGCTGGTAGGATGAAAAGTCCCGGATGCTGTAGAGGTAGAGGTTGAGCAAGGTGTCGCCGTCCTTTTTGCCGGGTGGATAAAGGCCAACCTGCTCCGGATGCGGCAGGATTACCGGGCAGACCGCTTCCCGCACCTGCCCGAGCAGGTGCCTGCTCACGTCCGCAATCACCTGATAGCCTGCCATGCCGCCCCTCCTGTCTGTTCTGTCTTTCCCGCGCTATCCGCCAACCCTGGCTTTTTCCAGAAAAATGACCCCGGGGACGCCCCCCTTGGAAGACTCCTGCTCCCGGTAGAGGTAGGAAATCCCATTCCGGAACCTTCTGACGCCGTTGTATTCCGCCCGTTCGGGCAGGTCCACCACCTCGTAGAGATGATCCCCGCGCTGGACGGTGCGCGCCGGGGAGTCCTCCCAGCGGAGCGGGTCGTCGATCCCCGCCAGCCGGGACTCGAGGAATGCCGCGAACCCTGTCATTTCGGGCTGTTCGAGCAGAACACCGCGGTCCGGGACCTGCATGAAAAACTGCGCGCCGGTCACCAACAGGGTGTTGGCTACCAGATTGTCTGCGGGCTGCGCAAACAGCGACGGGCTGTCCGGCTCGGGCGGTCCCTCTTCCCCTGTAAGACCGGGATAGAGGTCCGCGGGTGCAAGCGTGCGAAAACCGGTATAATCGTACCGGCTGATGCAGGCAAATCCCAGCTCCTGATAGAGATACCCCACGTAACCGCCGCCGTAATAGAGAACCGGCAGTTCCCGCACCCGCTCGCAGACCTCCGGAATGGGAAGCCCCAGCAATTCGAGGAAATCCGGCTTTCCTTCCCGGATGTTCCCCTCATAAAGGAGCTGCCCCTGTGCGTTATAAAGGGAACCAAACCGGTCGGGTATCCCCTGCACGAAACTCCCCTGAAAGGACAGGCGGCCATCCTCTGCGTAAAGACAGCCCGTTCCATCGTAAAGCCCGTTCCGGAATCCGCCCTGATAGACCGCCCTGCCGGACGGATCAAACCGGGTCCCTTCCCCCTCGAACTGCCCATAGGCAAACCCGCCTGTGTAAACGGCTGCCCCATCCGCGCCATAAAGCGTCCCCTCGCCGTGATAGAGATTTTCCAGAAACCCGCCGCGATAGACCAGCCGCCCCTTTTGAAATAAACTCCCGGAGCCGCTGTAAAGCCCGTGGGCAAACCCGCCCTGGTAGAGCAGTTCTTCCCCCTGATAAAGGGTGCCGCTGCCCGAGAAATCACCTTCGCAAAACTCCCCTTGGTAGACAAGCTCCCCATCCTGGTAGAGCTTTCCCAGCCCATCATAGCGCCCGCCGGAGAAATCCCCCTCGTAAACCAGCCTCTCGCCCGGCGGCTGGAACCGTCTGCCTTGGCCGGAGGGCAGGCCGTTCAGGACCTGCCCGCGGTAGACGACCTCCCGCTGTTCGTCCACCAGAACCGCCTCTCCGGAAAACGTCTTGAGTCGGTCGTCCAGTTCGTAAAAAACCGGCAGGGTGAACGGCTCTTCCGGGCGGAGCAGCCACCAGGCCCCGAATCCGGCGAGCAGGAGCAGGGCGCACCCAAGCAGGACCAGCAGCTTTTTATAGACCAGCCACCGCCCGAATCCGATATAGTCGTCATACGAGCGGGGATAGGCGGTCAGCGCCCCCCAGACCTTCCGCAGTATCGCTTTCACCGGTTACACCGCCGCTGTGACCGGCGGCTTTTCTTCGTCGGAGGCGGCCTCACAGGCCTCTGCATACCAGCGCAACCGCAGATCACGGTCCCAGCCGTCCGGAACCCGCGCCGCCGCAATAAAGCTGCCGCTTTCGGGGAACACCTTGACCGCGAGTTCCAGTTCCAGCCGAAACAGCCCGATCGCGCCGCTGATCGTGCACTGCCTGCCGCCCTGCCAGCCGTCCACCGCCAGCGCAACCCGCACATCTCCGGGGCCAAGCCCATGGGAAACCTCCTGCGAATAGAGCAGGTTCCCGGGCCGCAGCTCAGCAGGGGAAAGCCGCAGACACCCGGTTGCCGACCGCTGCCCGCGCAGAGGATGGGCAGGGCCGGCCGGCTCCACCGACCAGACAAACGGCCGGTCCGACTGGACGCCCGCGGCCAGCACCGCAATTGCGACCTCATCCTCCCCCGGCTGCATCGATGCGGAAAACCGGACCCCTTCCTCCACGCGGTTTTCCACCGGGAGATGGATGCCGTCCTCCATCCGGAGCATCCGCCCCTCGCCGCACAGGCGCTCGGTGTAGCCGATGCAGAGCAGCCAGCGGTCACCGTAGGTCGGCATCTGCCGGAAGAGGCGCGCATAGGGGATCCGCAGTGGATCGGGCAGGCAGAGCGTCCGTCCGAGCGGGTCCACCGCGAGCCCAGGATGCACCAGCAGTTCATTTCTCTGCGGGAGGTTTTCCACCGAAAGCCCCCGCACGATCCCGCTCCCAAAGAGGCTCCGGACCAACAGTTCCCGCTTGCTTCGGTCATACTCCTGCTGGTTTTGCAGGTCCGCCGCAGTCAGGCACATCCCATCACAATATTGGCTCCGCTGAAAACGATATTTCTCCATAGCCACCCCAGCCTTACCTTTTTCGGCAAAATTCGACATATTTTCTAATAGTATACCTGATTTCCATTCTTTTAGCAAGGGAATGGAGCGGTCTATTCTAAGAACCTGTATTCATAATCGGAGGATGTCGGATGGACGAGGCATTTTTTCGCCCTGCAAGGCGAAAAAACGCAGACAATACTTTGTGTATTGCAAGGTTTTTCAACGCAGCAGGTCATCGGGGGCGTTGCGCGGGGATACGCCCGCCGTTTCCCGCTGCATCCGGTCAAGCGGAAGCTCCTCCAAAAACGGGGACGGTTCCTTCCCGCAGACCAGGATCAGTTCCTCCTTTGCGCGGGTCAGCCCGACATAAAACAGCCTGCGCTCCTCCTCCAGGTCCACCATCTTGCGCTCGGATTCGAGCGGGATGCTCCCTTTGCGGACGCCGCAAAGAAAGACCGCCGGGAATTCCAACCCTTTGGCGCCGTGAAGGGTCATCAGGGTGACCGCGCCTGTATCATAGGATTTTCCCGACGCGCTGCGCATCAGGTCGCTCTCCTGCCCAAGGGTCAACGCCTGTAGAAAATCTCCCATCGTCCGATGGAACACCGCCATCCGGCCCAGCTTTTGCAGCGCTGCCACAGCCGTTTTGGGCGGATGGAGCTGGGCGCAGAACCCATCCAACAGCTTCCATGGCTTCCCTTTGGAAAGCTGCGGCATCCATTCCTGCACCGACGCGAAGAATGGGGCAAGCTGGGGCAGGCCGTCAAACCCGGCGGCAAGCTGTTCCAGCTGCCCGGCTGTCATCCGGCCCGGGACGGCCTCCGCCATCCGGCCCGCCGCAAGGGAAACCTGCTCCACGAGGTCGGGCGGGCAATCCCACAGCCGCCGCAGACACCCTTCCAGCGCGGGACGGTCCCAGTCCCCGGTCAAAAAACGGAAAAAGTCGATGACGCCGCGTACCGTCCGGTCCGAGAGGAACGGCTCCCGCCCCGCTACCACATAGGGAATCCCCTCTTTTTTCAGGCAGGTCTCGAGCAGCTCGGACTGCCGGTGGGTGCGGTAGAGCACCGCAATCTCTGAAAAACTGCGGGGATGCTCCCGCGAAACCGCGGCGCCGCCCTGTGCGTCCAGCATATCCACCCCGCCCACCATGCGGTTGATCTCCTTTGCCACAAAGATGCCCTCGGAAAGCTCGCTGGGGGCGGCCGCCAGCCGGACCGCGGCGCCGGACGCGCACTGCGCCTCCAAAACGCGCAGTTCTCCGGGATTTGCAGAGATCGCGGACAGGGCGCAGTCCAGGATTTCGGGGGTGGAGCGGTAGTTTTTCACCAGACGGATCCGCCGCAGGTCTGGCCGGTCGGACAGCAGCCGGTCGAAACAACCGGCATCCGCGCCCCGAAATCCATAAATCGACTGGTCCGGGTCGCCAATCACAAACAGGCTTTTGCTCCCCCGGCTCCAAGCACAGAGCAGGTCGTATTGCAGCGGGTTGATGTCCTGGAACTCGTCCACCAGCAGATAGGCAAACGGATCGGTTTTTCCTTTGGGTTTCCCATCCGCCGCCAGCCGTTCCCGCTCTTTTAACAGGAGGTCGTCAAAATCCAGAAAGCCCGACCGGTGCAGCCGCGCCTGATATTGTGTGAATGCCTCCTCCGGGAGCTGCGTGCCTTTTTCCGGCAGGCCGTTTTTGCGTCTGGATAGTTCGCTCAAAAGCATCCGGGGGGCGTTCTTCTTTTTCGCCAGCCCCAGCTCCCGTAGGACGGTCTCCGCGAGTTCAACCGCTTCGGATTCGTCCACCAGCCGGACCGTCCCCTCCCGGGTGAGGCGCTCTAGGCAGATCGCATGGAACGTACCGACCGTCAACCCCTGAACCGCCCGTTTTCCGCCCAGCCGCGCTTCCAAACGCTGGCGCATCTCGGCGGCCGCCTTGTTGGTGAAGGTGACCGCGGTGATCTGGGACGGTTTGACCCGGCGCTGTTCGATCAGGAACGCAATCCGCTCCACCAGTGTCTTGGTCTTGCCGGCGCCCGGCCCGGCGATTACCGCAACCGCCGGTTCCACCGCCTCCACCGCTTCCCGCTGCTCCGGATTGAGCAAACCGGTGGACAAAGCCCCGGCGTCAGCGGCGGCCTGTCCGCCGGATGCGGCGGGGACTGCTGATTCGGGCAGCGGCTTTCCGGCGGGCTCCGCCTTCTGCACCGGCCGGACGGCAAATAGCGAGGTCTGGCCATTCAGCGACTCGATCTCGCTGGGGCTGAGCAGCCGGATGATCCCGTATTCCCCATCGTATCCCGGAACCCGCTCGACCCTGCCCTCCCGGAGCCGCCGGATTCCCTCCGCAATGCAGGGACCCGCGGCCTGCTCGATCCGCTCGATCGGGGTCTGTCGGAGGATGGTAAATTCATCCCCCAGCGTTTGGAGCATCGAGAAATATTGTGCGTCGACCCGCTTGCTCGAAGCCGAAAGGCCGGTTGAGGCGGCGATTGTCTCGGGCAGCGGGACCAGGCTTTCAAACGGCTTTGCGCTGCTTCTCACCGCGCCCTCCGCCCGGTCGGCCAGCTGCTCCACCCGGTGTTCCACCCCGATCGTCAGCTTTTTGCCGCAGACCGGGCATTTCCCGTCATACCGCTCCGCTTCAGAGGGTTTCAGGCAGAGATGGCAGTTGCGGTGGCCGTCATAGTGGTATTTCCCCTCCTCCGGGAAAAACTCGATCGTTCCCCCAAACCGCTCCGGGGTCCTGCCCTGTATCGCATCGGCCATTGCGGAATAGGAGAACGGGATATCCAGAAGGTTTGCCTCCCGGCCCAGCTTGGCGGGGGAGTGGGCGTCCGAATTGGAGACCAGCGTATAGCCGTCCAGCGCGGACACCCGCCAGTTCATCGGCGGATCGGAGGAAAGCCCGGTTTCGAGCGCGTGGATGTAGGGGGTCAGGTCCCCGAAACATTCCTCAATGGCGTCAAACCCGGAAAACGCCCCAAACAGGGAGAAATGCGGCGTCCAGATGTGGGCGGGGATAAACACCGCATCCGGGCAGCTTTCAAGCGTGATCTCGAGCAGGTCCCGGCTATCCAGCCCCAGGATGGGCCGCCCGTCCGAATGCAGGTTTCCGATCGCCTCTAGCCGGCGGGAGAGGGTTTCCGCCGCTTCCAAGCCGGGTAACAGTATCAGGTTATGCACCTTGCGGACCCGCCCGTCTTTTTTGTAGATCGAGCTGATCTCCCCCGAAACCACAAAATGGGGAACCTGCCGGTCCCCCGCGACGCCCGAGGGACGCCGCAGCTCCTCCCGCAGGGTATAGAATCCCGCTCCGTTGGGGACCAGCTTTTCCGCGAGCTCGGCCCGCCACGCCGGATGGGTGAAGTCCCCGGTCCCCACCAGGCCAATCCCCTTTCTGCGCGCCCAAAGTTCGAGCGATTCCGGAACCGCGTCCCGGCTGGTGGCGCGGGAATATTTCGAGTGGATGTGCAGGTCTGCGATTACCATAAGCGGTCTCTCCTGTCTGCTGTAAAGTGTTCCGCGCGCGTCCCGCTCCGAGAGCCGCCCGCGGCGAAAAGATACAGCGGGCCGGGAACCATCCCGGCCCGCTTCTGGCGATTAGAACCTGTTCAGAATCTTTTACAGGGGGCTTTTTCACTTGCAAAAAGCCCCCTCTTGCCGCCCTTCGGGCGGCAATTCACCCGAAAAAAGCGCTTCTCAGGATAAAGCGTTCCGCGTCCTGCGGGACGCGGCCAAAGGCTCTGCCTTTGGAAACCGCAATTTTTCGAGAAAAATTGAGTAAAGCTTTCGATTTGAAACGGGTTCTTAGTGCCCCCGGTGCTTCTCCCGCTTTTTCTGCTGCCGCAGGCCGAACCGGCGGTCTTTTTCCGCATCCCGCTCCGCACGGGAAACCGACCGCCGTTCCTGCTTCTGCTGCTCCCGCTGGAGCGCGAGGGCCTGTTGGGCTTTGGTGCCAACCCCGGTACCCTGAAGCTGTTTTTGAATCTGCCGCTGCATCCGTTTGGGATTTCTGCTGCCCGCCCGCAGATACGCCTGCGGAACCGGTGGGCCGAACCGAAGCCTGCCCCAGTTCCGGAGCATAAAGGCGTAGACCTCATAATCTTTCGGTTCAGAACCAAAAGTGACCTTGCACGCCTCGAGCCCTGCATCGGTAAGCCGCTCATAGACGCCCACCCAAAACGGACCTTCGAAAAAAACGGTAAAGCTGGACACGGTGCTGTTCATCCTATTTTCCTCCTTTAAAGATGTGCGCTGCGGAAAACGGACAACCAAGGAGGCAGGTTACTGACGGCCCACCGGCCGCGCCCGGACTACCGACCGGGCTGTGTTTTTATTTCCGCGTGATTCGAATGGTTCAGCTCTATCTTAGTGGGTTTTGGCAGGGATGTCAAGATTGCAAAACCGGCACCACCTGACAAAGCCGGGTGATGCCGTACGCAAGCAGCATTTCGCCTGTATTCACAGGGAAACCCGCAGCGGTTCTATTTTTACGGTTGGTTCGAAGGTTGCGACAACGTCAACCAGCTCCTCGCCCGTGACAATACAATAATGTTTTAACTCATCCGCCTCATAAAAACCACAGCTCTCTTCGGCACACCACTGCACCAGCCTTGAGTTTTCGACTTCAAACAGGACTGCGCCCCGGAAAAAGGATTGATCGGCGTATTTCGACTGGACAGCCCCCCAAGTACGCATCCGCATTCCCTCGACTGTATTTCTGACCAACACAGGGATCCCGTCAAAAAAAATCTCGACACTGTCTTTCTCATCATCGAGCACGATTTTCGTACCGTCGCCGTCCTGGATAAGCTGGGTTACAATAAATTCTCCCTCCGGGATACCGTATTGCTTGAGCTTGATCCACTCTTCCTGCAGCTCCGGTTCCCTATTTTTTTTCTCCATATCGAATCTCACTTCCCCTTCCGTTTGTATTCCGGATTTCGAGTGTCGGGCGTCCATCACTGCTTCCCGGCCTCGCTGTAACCTTCCTGCCGTCAGATAATGTGCCTGTTTTTCCGGGGCCATACTGTGTCTCGATCTCTTTCGTATTGGAAGGGTGCAACGCATCAAAATCATCGGAAGCCTGCTGATAGCCGCCCGGCTTTTCGTATTGCGTTGTCTTTCCTTTTGTCCCCCTCCCCGGCTTTGCACCGGCCAATAGATCGTCTACGGTTTTCGAGGACTGCCCTGCACCGGAAGACCGCGCGGGGGTGGCAGCGGCATGATACAGATTCCTCTGGGCCTGGGATGGATTGGCGGTCCCCAATAGCTTTATATTCGCGAACCCCTGTGCGCCCGCGCCCAGCAGCAGGTCTGTACCGATTGCGGTCGGGCTGTAGATCATCTCCAGTTTCTGCCCCGGCGTCATGTTTTCACTGCCCACAGATGCGGCCGTACGCAGCCCCACCCCGGAAACCCCGCTGAGCGCTGCCGCCTCTCCCATGGTCAAAGTAGCCGCTGGGATCGCCCCGCTTACGATCCCGCCGGTCAGCGCGCCGACCACCGAGCCGAGGGATGCTTGTCCAACCGCAGAGCCCCAGCTTCTGACTTCCCCATCCGCCTTGTCCTCCACGGCAGCCATTGCGGTTGCACTGCCTCCCGCCGCGACCGCTCCAACCGCTGCCCCAATCGCGACTGCGGCCGTACCTCCTGTCACCACGACCAGCGCCACCGCTGCCGCTGCAACCACGACGGTTGCAACAGCGCCCAGTGCAATATTCCTCCACCAACTGCCCAGATCGAACGGCTTGGGGGCGTCGTTAAAAGCAGGGTATGACTGGAACTCATAGCCGCATAGCACCCCCTGCTCGCCCAGGATATCAAACTGATAGGACATGGTCAGGCTGGTATCCCCGCCGCCGGTTGGCGGGTTGCCGGGCCCGCCCCAGGTGCCTTTGGGCGCGACCATCGCCTCCCAAGCCTGCGTCTCCCTCCGGGTCCGGATGGTTTGCAGCCCGCTCGGTGTGCTCAGCACCACCACCGGCGCTTCCAGCTGCACCTCCTCTTTGGCGACCATCCGCGTTGCAAGGTGGCTTTCCATCAATATACAGTTTACATCGTCCAACAGGATGTGTAAAGGGGTCTCTTCCCCGCCTTTCCCCACAAGGCCCATCTGCTCCGGGAACCAGTAGAGCCGCTTGCCATGTTCGGTGGTCAGATACCGCTGGTTGAAATCCCCCATCTCCGGGCAGGAGGCCCCGTTGGTTCTGGGGCTGTCGGTTGCGCGCGCTTCCCGCTCGTCGCCGCCCGGAATATAGAGGGATACCCGAGTCCCCACCTTGGGCATACAGTACATCAGGCTGCCGCTCGCCGGGGCCCAATCGTATGGATAGGCGGCTTTCCCGCTCGGGCCGTCGATGTCCAAGCGGATCCACACCTGTTCCCGGTCGGTCTTTTCGACCGTCCCGCCCAGGCTCATGCCGGTGATCCTTTCGTTCCCATACATCCGTTCGCCGACCAATGCAGGCTGTCCCAGCGTGTAGGTAAAGACCAGCTCCCCGCGCTCAAACCGCGCCCGCAGCCCGCAAATCAGATGGGTTTTTCCCCGAAAGGACGCGATATCCCCGATCCGATGGCTGGCGGTATCCTTCACATCCAAGCTGAAAAACTGGCTCCGCCGCCATCCAGCCTCCTTGCCGCCCATCTCGTAAAATCTGGGGCTGACCTGTGCGCTGTATTCCAGCTCGGGCAGGGTGCAGGGGTCGCCGCCTTCCCGCATCCCGAACCAGAACCACGGTTTCCCGTTCCGGCATTCCGGCACCAGCGCGCTATTGAAATGGCTCGCAAGGCGTTTGCAGAACGCCCAGTCGGTTTCCCGGTACTGAATCAGCGGACGTCCGATCGGACGGTCCTTGCCCTCGGTGCAGATCACTGCCGCGCCCGGCGTCCCCTGCACCACCTCGCGCACCACGTCCGCATAGCTCATGGACACGTCCTGAAACGAGCGGCTGTGCTCCTCCTGGTCCAGCTGGAAGCTGCCCGAAAGCGCCGTGACCGCCGCTTGATAATAGCCGTCCTGATAGCTGATTTCCGCCTCGGTGATGAATCCCTGAAAGAGTGGCGCATCCTCAGCCAGAACCGTCAGCCCGGCGCCTTCGAGCGGCGCTTCCACCCCGCTAAAGGCGGAATCCTCCGGGATAATCCCGGTGACCCGGAGCTTTCCATGCTGGTTTGGCCGGATTTCCAGCTCCAAACTGGTAACCGGCGACAGGGATATTGCACCGTTTACCCGCACATTTTCATAGGTGTATGCCGCCATGCTCCCACTCCTTGTCTACTCGATATACTGTATCCATCTGATGACGCCGCGTCCCAGGCTGCTCAGGAACCCCGACCGGAAGAGCTGCGCCGGTGTATAGACTTCGGAAAAACCGTCCCATGGGTCGAACAGCCGCACCCGCCCTTTTTCGTCCGGCATCAGCACGACCGAATGAGGATGCCCTGTCTCCCGGAGATGGTTCCCGATCATCCAGTTCTGGTTTTGAATCTGGGCGCCGAGCGGCTCCGGATAGGCATCCAGCAGGGGGATGGTACTGTCGCACTGTCCCAGGCTGACGGCCCGGATTGCACAGGTGTTGGGGTCCCCCGTCACGACAAACCGCAGCGCGTCCATCTTTTCCGCATCCCCGCCGGGCAGGTCGCCCGCCTCCCCGGGGCGGCTGCCGGCATTCATCACAATCGCCCGCTGCCATGCGTCGATGTAAAAGCCGTCCTCCCGTTCACAGGGGTGGCAAAGCCCGGCGAAGTCCTGGGTGCGGACGCCGCCGGTCAGCTCCGGCGGGGAGACATACCCCAGCGCCCGCTGTTCGGGGTCTGGCGCTGGGCGCTCAATGGTGAACCCAAAACAGGGATGCTGGTTTTTATAGTGCAGCCCCACGATCTTGGCGGCTGCGGCCCAGCACCAGTTGGTGCGGTTTTGCAGATAGAACTTTGGGCGCGCCGCCCGGTCATTTCCCGGATGTCTTTCCATCTCCGCCTCCTGCCCCTGTTTCCGGCGGTTTCTTTTCCGCCTTTTTTTCCGCAGATGACAGCACTGCTGCGCAGCCCTCCTCAGAGCGGTTTTTCTCCAAAGCGTCGGTTGCCTTTTTATGCGCTTCCTTCCGATCGTCCATACCATTATTCCCGCCGTTCACCCTCCGGCTGACGGTTTCGACCGATGCGCCGTCATCTATTTTTTGGTTCATCTTATTGTTCTCCCACCAATGGCCTGACGCGGTCCATGGATAGTCCTCCCCTACGCAGTCCCTGCCCTCTTCCATGATGTTCGGGTCGCCCTCGCCATGCTCTTCCATATAATCGGAAAACTCTTGATAATTGTCCTTCCCGGTGACCTGGAGATAGCCGCCGCCGCTGTAGCGGACCGCATCCTCCTCGGTTTTGTTTCCGAGCCTGTTCGAATAGCGGCGGATAAAATACGCGTCTCCTTCCCTTCCGCTCAATTCCTTTGTATATCTGCCATAGCCGCTTTCCACGCTGACCTGGCTCAGGAAATGCGCCAGCCGGGCTTCGGTCGTGATGTCGAACCGGTGGATGGTTTTGCGCAGGTCCCGGATGACTTTATCCGTCAGGTATTGCTCCTTCCAGCCCATATCCAGCAGCATCTTCTTCAAAAAGGCTTCCTCGTCCTCTACCGAGCCGTGTACGCTGCCCGCCCCGCCCGCTTCATGCATCTTTTTACAGGGAGGCGTTGCTCTGGGGGCGTCGGTTTTTGCCTGGCCTGAGTCCTTCGGTTCGATCAGCCCGCCCATCGAGCAGATGAGGAATGAAAGGGTGGTCAGGGAATCCTCCCCTTTGGGGGCGGGCGCGTCCGGGCTTTTGTTGCTCGCGAGCGCCCGGTCCACCGGGTTTTTCTGCCCGTTATCCACGATCCGGGTTTTGGGGTAGGTATCCCACCACCTGAAGCCGACAATGATCGGCATACAGGGCTTTTGGGTAACCTTGCACACGCCGAACGGCGGGATGTTCATCATCTCGCCGGGGTCGCAGTTGAGCTGATGGACCACCGGCTTGTTCACGATATAGACCCCGTGGTCCATCAGGAGGTTCAGCTTGCGGGGGACCGAGCCCATCCGGCATTCGAGGGTTGCCCCGCGCACCAGATATTCCAGCGGCCTGCTGGCGCCTTTGCTCAGATACTCCTGAAGGAAGTTAGGCTGAGGGGAGGAATCCGGCGGGTTTCCGGGGGCTTCCTCGCGCATCAGGGCGGGCATGGGCTCGTTGGGGTCTTGGCTCAGGAACTGATCCGCCTGCTCTTTGGATGCAAAGAGATGGTCCTCCAACATGGGCCGAAGCGGTTCGGGGTTGTCTATGGTGTTTTCTGACAAGATGGCGTCGATCTCTTTTTTACTGTCCATGCTGTTCCTCCTGTCGGCATTCCAAAGGTTCGGATACAAGTTCCAACGGGGTAAGCCCGACGCCGCGCGCGCCCCGTTTCAACAGGCTCTCCACAAAGTCGAGCCGCGCGGCGACATAGGTATTTTTCGATCCATCGAGAAAAAAGAGGGCCTGTTTCCCGAGTTTCTCCTGCCGAAGGACCCCGCGCCGGAGCAGGCTGCGGTCCGCGTTCCATTCGCTCCGGCTGGATAAACAGTCCACCGTATCCAGAACCGGCAGGTGGTAGACCTCGGCCGTCTGGTTGGCCCGGTCGAGCAGTACCAGCTCTTTGAAGATGGTTTTCGGCTCATACAGGTGGATCACGCTCTTTCCAAGCTCGGTCACCAGGAAGAAAGGGAACGAGAGGACATCGGTAAATACCGTGTCCGGATTTTCCCGGATCAGCACAAGTTCCCGCTGGGGCAGCTTGTAGGACTGCCCCTTCCGGATATACCGCCGGTCGATCTTATCCCGCCAATCGAGCAGATCGGGCGCGGTGGTGTACTGCGGGTCGGTGTGCAGCAGGAAATACTTCATCTGAACCGTCCTCCTTTTGCCGCGGCGATCTCCACAAACTGCTCCATATAGGCGCCAAAATGGACGCTGAATTCCGGTTCCAGCGCAAGCGAAAACAGGCCGCTCTGTTCCAATATGCCGGGGAGCACCGCCTGTAGGAGCAGGCCGGCTGCCAGATGGAACCCGTTGACATACATCCGCCGGATTTCTTCCAGCTCAAACGCCCGGACGCGCGCCAGCTCCCGGCCCACCTGTTCGGCAAAGCGGGCCATGTCCGGTTCGACCCGCCGGAACAGGAATTCCGGCGACCAGTAAAAACAGGACTCGGTTGGGTCGAGATACAGCTCGCTGTCGTAGAAAGCAAATTCATATTCATAGCTGCGTGTCACCGCGCTGCTGAGCAGGGAGGAGACCATCAGATACCGGAGCGCCTTTTTTTCGCCGCGTTCCTGCTGGCAGCGCACCGTTTCCACCAGCCCGGACATCTTGTGCGAAAGGTTGTCCAGGATCTGCCCCCGCTCCTCTGCAAAGGCCGCGACCGCCTGGTTGACCGCATCTTCATAGCAAGGGGCCAGATACCTCTGCGCGGCCTGCTGCAACAATTCCCGCCTATCCATCCCGGCCTCCTAATCGATATGGACCTGGGCGCCTTTAAAGACGATCTTGTCCTCCAGGAAGGTCTGCGTCTCCCCCTGCAACAGCTGGATCGACTTGGGGGCAACCACCTTGAGGGTGGAGTTTGCGCTTGAGATGTCGATCAATTCCTCCGATTTGATGTGGATCGCCTTGTTGCTCAGGATGCGGATGCCCTCGTCGTCAAGCAGCTCGACCGACATGCCCGCGTTGTTGGTGAGGGTGAGAGAATTGGGGGTGAACAGGATCTCCTTGCCGTGGATGTTCATGATGGATTTACAGTCCGGGTTGACCCGCTCGTCCGAAGCGGAGGATTGCAGGTGGGTGGAGCTGATAACATAGGCCTCCGCCTCGTCACAGCTGGGGAGATAGAACCGCACCGCGTCCCCTGGTTCGGGCATACAGTACCAGCCGGTGCCGTCGGGCGATGAATAGACGGTACTATAGGGGTACCAGTTTGCGCCGGCGCCGTCCTGGTTCTCATCCCGGTCGATCGCGATCTGTACCCGGTCCTTTTCCACCGCCAGAACGCTGGCATAGAGGGACGCCCCGACCGCCCGGAAGTTGTAGGCTTTGGGAATCTGCGCACCGTTCTCACTTTTCAGATAGTAGGTGTGGTATAATTCGCTGCCTTCCAGCCGGGTCTCCACCGCGCTGACATACAGATTGCGCCCATTCAGGCTGACCCGGCTCCCGAGGTCGTAGATTTCCCGGCTCTTGACGATAAAATAGACCGCGTCGCTCTCCCGGATGCCCGGTACCTGCTGAGCCTTTTTGCGGATGTACTCGTCCACCCGTTTCTGCATCGCATAGAACGGGGTTTCGATCTGCGCGGTCCCGGACGGGTCGGGCAGGCCGAAGAAGTAGCGCACCCCTTGGGTTTTGCAGTCGGGAATCACGACGGTGTGGAAATGAGAGGCCAGACGCCGGACAAACTCCCAATCGGTCTCCTGATATTGCAGCACCAGCGGCGGGATGGCCTCCCCCTTGCCCTTGGTCATGATGAAATTCCCGTCCGGGTAGGGAGTGGTGAACGAGGAGAGGACCGCCTTATATTGGGTGCTCGGGTCCTGATAGCTGCGGATGTGCGGCATGGTGTCCATCAGATAGCTGCCGCTGCGCAGCTCGGCAGTCAGCAGCCGGACCTCGTTTTGCGCGGTGACGCGCAGGCTGGTCACGATCCCGTTTAAAAGGATTTTTTCCTCGCCGCTGTCGTCGATGGCGACCGCCTGCGCCCACAGCTCGTTGAGCGCCATCTCCACATAGGAATCCTCTAACTCGGGCGGGATGTGCCCCGAAAAGCGAACGGCAGCATGTTCATTTTCCTGTTTGAACCCTTCAAAGGTGAGCACATCCAGCAGTTCAAACGGTTTGACCCTGATATTCATATCACGCATGACGGCATCCTCCTGCTCAGGTGTTCCGCGCTTTGCGAAGCGCGGCCAAAGGCGCTGCCTTTGGAAACCGCCACCTTTGACTGCGAGCCGCAGCGAAGCGTTTCGGAGCGCAACCGACGCGAAGCGACGGCTCTTAGAGCCTGTTTAAAATCGAAAGCTTTACTCAATTTTTCTCGAAAAATTGCGGGGTCGAGGGGCGGAGCCCCCGCCGCCGCGCGCACGCGGCGGAAAGCTTTATCCTGAGAAGCGTATTTTTCGGGTGAATTGCCGCCCAAAGGGTGGCAAGAGGGGGCTTTTTACAAGAGAAAAAGCCCCCTGTAAAAGATTTTAAATAGGCTCTTAGCGCGAAGTAAAGGTGGACGAAACGTTTGGTTTAATAAAAAGTTGGCTTTCAAAATGCTTCCCAGCCCCTAGACGGCAGCGCCGGTCAAATCCCGGACCGACAGCAGCGCCTGATGGGCCGCGGGTTTCCATTCGTTCATCAGGCGGAACCGGCAGTTGAACCCGATGTGAAACAGCTTCCCGCCGATCGGGGTGACCGCCATCAGGTTATAGAGCTGGTCATCCAGGCCATAGGTCTTGTAGTCGAACCAAGCGATTTCGCTGCTGCCAAGCGGTTCCGATTCCCGGTCATAGAACTGGATCGCCGGATTCACCTTTTTCAGCGCGTCCGCGGCCTGCCGGACCGCCGGTGCGGCCTCCTCCCCCGCGAGGGGGACGGGGAACAGGCTGAAGGTAAAGTTTACTTCGGTGTCCAGGCTGGTGCGGATCAGCTGCGGCCGGTTCTCCGACTGGTATTTTGCCCGGACCAGGTGCGGCGGCATGGGCACAAACTCCGCCGGCAGCATGATCTCCACCTTCCCGTCGAACAGCTCGACCGGCTCAAATGCAACCAGTTCATGGTCAATCAGGAACCCGGTCTCCAGCGAGGCATGCAGCTCCTTTTCCCGGAGATGGCGAAGCTCGATGATCCTCTCGTCCATGTATTCCATACCGTTCACCTCAATCCACAAAAATTTCCCTGCTGCGCCGGGCCTTCCCCGGCGGGCGCAGATTTCCGCCGCTGCGCAGGTTGCGCAGGATCAGTTCCAGATGGCGGAAAAGGGCCTGGTTATCGAGCGGCTCCCCGCCCAGTTCCAGCCTCGCCCGCACATACTGCTCCACCAGCACCCGCGGCACAGCGGTTGAGCGGTCGAGACAGAGGGTGCAGAATTGCAGGTCGTATGGGTCGGCGGGGCGTTCATCCAGCACCGCACGCGCAAAACAGCGGGTGATCGCTGGGGCCAGTGCCGGCCCGCCCAGGCCGCCCCAGGTGGCGTGCAGAAGGTTCACCGTGTCAAACTCGGTCTCGATGTCCTGAAAATCCTTGTAGCCGTCCCGCAGGCAGAACCCCGGCTGTAGCTTGAACCGGCAGAGTTCCAGCTCGTCCTCCCCCAGCGTCAGATTGCTGTCCAAAAACGGTTCGGCGGTATAATCGATATAGTCCTGAAAGACCTGTTTCTTCTGCATACGGAATTTGAGGCTCACAAACCGCCCGGTGGGCTGATAGGGGACCTGCTGGGCCTCGGGGAAGAGGTAGAGAAACCCACGATGTTTTGCAAGCCCGGGCGCAATCTCGATCCGGTCGGGCCGTACCGAGATGCCGCAGCCGGTCAGGAACCCGTCGGCGTACTCGGCGTATTCCACCTGCATGAACCCGAACGAGCGGTCGCGCAGCGACCAGAGATACTCCTTTTTGAGGATCCGGTACCGCTCAAACAGCGGATAGATGTTCTGTACCAAGTTGCCTGCCTCCTGCGGTTATTTTGTCCCGTCAAAGAAATCCAGGACCCAGCTGTCCTGCTCAAACGGGAAAAACTGCTCCCTGCCGAGCATCAGCTGTTCGGCCCCCCGGTAGACCGGCACCACCAGGCAGCCCCAGCGGAGCGGGCTGGCCCAGACGAAAAACCGCACCTCCCGGTCCACAATGTCGTCGGTATCCCGCTGTGGAATCCGGCCCTCATAGCGGGCGCTGATCTCCTCGTCGGACACCTCCCGGAACTCTTCCAGCCCGCAGTGGCAGCAAAAGCTGTGCCGCGTCCGCCCGTCCATGTCCTTGAGGTAGAGCTGTAGGGTGAGGTCGTCCATGTTGCGGGAGATCTGCCCCGCCGCATCCGGACGCCGCAGCCCATGGATCAGCGTCACCTCGCTGCCGGTGTGGGTATAGGCGGTGACGCAGTAGGGCAGGACAGGCGGCTCGCTCTGCACCGATACCTCTGCAAAGCCATATTTCCGGTCCTTGAGGTATTTCAGCGCGCCGTCGACACAGGCGGTTTTGAGTTCGAGGTCGCCGGACGGGCCGCCCGCACTGCGCCTCGAACGGATCATCCTCCCGGGGACGAACTCCTTGAGCGCATCCCGGAACAGCTCGATCCGGCAGGACTGCCCGGTCAGCCGGATGACCGAATACTCCTCGAGTTCGCCGTCCTCATACATCCGCTCGAGGAACCGGCGGACGATCCCGTAGACGTCCCCCTTGAGCAGACGGTTGACCTCGTAGAGGCTGAACCCGATCTCCGGGAACTCCCGGACCGTCCGAAGCGCGCCGCCGGTGCGGACGGTCAGTTTCCACCGGTCCACCGGGATGCAGTCCGGGGAAAGCTGCCCCGCCGGTTGGGAGGAGAGCGCCACCCGCAGGACCGGCCGGCTGTAAAACGCCTTTTTGATCCGCTCGGCGGTGTCAAACAACAGGCAGAAGTTGTTTTTTACCTTATAGTAGTCCGCGCGGCTGAGGGCCTCGTAATCCCGGAACCGGGTCGGGATGGTCTGTTCGGCCTGGCGGTAAGCCTCTTCCAGTTCCCGATAGAGCGGCTCTGCGCCGTTGGCGTCCACGTACCGGAACACATCGAGGTCAAACGCTTCCAGAAGCGTCTCCGACCGCCCGGCGGGGAGCCCCCCGAGCCGCTCCGCAAGGCGGATTTTGAGCAGCTGCATGACCCGGTAGGTGAGGTTGTTGCCGCCGAAATCGGTATCCCCGTTTTCATAGGCGGTCTGGATGGCGATCCGGTAGGACACCCGGCGGTTGCTCACCCGGAACCGGCAGGAACAGAGGTCGGTGGTACCGCCGCCGCAGTCGAGCACCAGCGCGCGGTATTCGGTCTCCTCGCGGGTTTTCCCCTGCGCGATCATCCCGGAGATGGTGTTGTAGAGCACCGACACTCCTTCATCGAGCGTGCCGTCCTGCTCCATCACGCGGGCGGGCAGGATCTCGGAAAACAGCTGGTGGAACAGCTGCTTCTGTTTGACCGGGCTGGAAAGATGGACGCTGGCGACCCGGCATTTGAACCGGTTGCAGACCTCCCGGATGAGACAGTCGAAATAGGCGCGGAGGATTTTTTTGCGGGGGATCGACGCCCGCCGGCCCTCCCGGTCGGTGATCTCCTCGTCTTTTTCGGGGTCGCGCACCCAGCGCTTGATGTCATAAAAGACACAGAACCCCTCGTCGATATAGCTGGAACCGGCGAACCGCATCGCCTCGTATCCGAAGAGGAATTTAGGCTGGCCGTTCGCGACCGAGCGCACCCCCACCACACTGGGCAGGAGCGGGGTTTCCTGGCAGCCGCGGGTGACATCGTAAAACACCGCATAGTTGGGCTGGTTGGGCAGCAGCCCGAGCTGGCCGGGCTGCAATCCGGTCCGCTCAAAATATAGGTCGTCCAGATAGACGCCCGCGGCCGTGTTGCTGGTTCCGAAATCAATCGCAAGCGGGATGGTGAGTTCCACCGGCTCCCGCACCGAAAAATCAAGCAGGGGGATTTGGTAGACGTTCAGGTGCTCGGGGAGAGAGCCATAATCCCCGTTGTAAATCCGGTAGAGGACCGCCGAATGGGCGCGGTCCATGCAGTAAAGGCTGTAATCCCTGACCGGGGACTCCCGGCAGGGCAGTTCCGCGGATTTGGTCAGATAGAGCTGGTCGGTGTCAGGCCCTTTGGCGACAAGGTTCAGAATCCCGCAGACCTGCCCGCCGCTCACCACCAGCGCATTGGTGCCCGCCAGCCGGGGGTCATACGGGATGGTGAGCCGGTCATAATACCCGATGGCGCAATCCCGATAGGCGGTGATCCGGGCGCTGCAAACCGGCTGGATGTCGGTTTGCAGATGCAGGTGCACCCGCGAAATCATCCGTTGGAGCGCTTCCAGCCCTTGTGCACTGTGCCGGGTAATCAGCAGATGCTCGTCCGCGCCGCGGTACCGCAGGATCACCCGGATCAGGTCGTCCTTGTCGAGCGGGTCGGTCACGCCCGGGATGATCCGTTCGGCGCGGCAGATCTCACGGAGCTGATGGGTGGTCATCAGCTCCAAATCCTGCTTTGCATACCGCTTGGGTTTCCCCCCGGACGGAAGCCCCTCCCGGGAGATGACATATCCATATCGGTCCATGAATCCAACCGCCCTCTCAAAATAGTACCATCTCGTCGAGCTCCATCGTCACATCCACGTCCACAATCCCGAAATGATGTTCCCAGAACAGGTGGGTGGTGAAGTTGATCGGTAGGAACACGTTGACGAGAAAATCGACCTTCTGCCGCTCACAGCCGGTCTCCGGGCGCCCGATATAGAGCAGCAGTTCCCGCGCCGTATCGTTGCTGGCGTAGACCAGCGAATCCGGGTAAACCGCCCGCATCGCCCTGCGAAAAAGGGCGATCGAGCTGCCGCACTGGCAGAGACGCAGGATGCAGGAGAGCACCGGCCGCAGCTCCGAAGCGGAAAACTGCCGGATGGCCGCCGCGTACCGCTCGCCGCAGACCCCTTCCTGAAAATCCTTCAGCAGGAAACGCAGATAATATTCCTCCCGGCAAAGCCCCTGCCGCAGATCGAGCTGGATCAGATATTGCATGACCACATCAAAAAAGACCTGCCGGGTCTGCTCGAGGCCCTCGGTGTTGATGTCGAACAGCTGGCTGAAGATCGAGGAAAACCGGTAAAGGGGGTTGGCCTCTACCACGGGGTCGTCCAGAATGCTCTGGTTCAGGTTTTCAAACGCGGTCTCCATGTAGGGGCTGCTGATCCGCGCGGGCGTGTACCGGAGCTTCTCGCGCGGGACGCCGAGCGCATCCGCCCGGAGCGCCACCTCCCAGAGGTAGTTCATACCAGCACCCCCACACACCGGTATTCGCCCTCATCCAGCTGAATCTGGGAGACCACGAACTGCACCATTGCGTCATTGAGGTAGCAGGACGGGTCAACCGCTGTAAACTCCATATAGAGAATCCGCCGTTTTTCCAGCGGGAAAAGCTCGTCCTTGGCAAACCAGTTCATATCGTCGAGCGACGGACAACCTGCATCCGCGTCCAGCAGGCCGAACCCTTTCACCCGGAGGTATCCCTCGATTTCCAGCTCCTCCACCCGCCGGAAGAGGTCCGCGCGGGTGTGCAACCTGCCCCCAAAACGGTCCAGGCAGCCGCTCAGGAAGGTCTGTTTTTTCCGGTTGCCAAGGACCGGTTCTGTGTACCGCAGTGAGGGTGCGGACGGTCCCGGTATGACCCGGTAGCCGGTCCAGTTCTCAAACGTCTCGTTGGGGGAACGCAGCAGGATTTTTCCCGGCTCCCGGCGGATACCGGTAATCTCGGTATTGCACTCCACCAGAAAACCGTTTTCCTCCCCAAACTCGGTGACCGGCAGTTCGTGTTCATAGTCCCGGCTATCGATGCAGGGCATCACAAAATCCTTACTGCTGAAGCTGATCTCCTCCAAATTCCAGAGCGGGAGTTTGTCCGGCTGTGCGTACTGCGCCCACTCCCCCAGATCGACCTGGAACCCAAGCCATTTTGCATCCGGCTCCGGTTCCTCCTCCACCGCGTCCAGGGAGAGGTCAAAAAACTTGTCGAAGTAGCAGGAATTGACGGTGGTCCAGGGGATTGCATTGTAGAGGAACAGACCATAGAGGTGGGAGAGCGCCTCGCGGTACCGCTGGGCGCGGGTCAGCCGGAACCGCGCCGGACAGCTGCCCCGGTCGGTTTCGATGCTGCCGCAAAAAACCGCCTGTTCCGCAAGCCGGCGGCAGCAAGCCGCATCACAGTGGAAATACCGCGTTTCGAGCGGGCTTGCGGTTCCCTGCCCAGCCGTTTGGAGCACCGTTTGCAGATCGGGCGCCGGCGGGGTGAGGTCATCCGCACAGACCGGGAAAAGGGTTGCATTGGTGGGATCGTAGTCCGCGCGGCTGATGACCGTTGACTGGATCGCGTACCGGCTGGTCTCGTTTTCGATCTCGCTGTAAACCCGTTCTTCCAATTTGCGGTATTTTTCTTCGGTCACCCGCATGACGCGGAGCAGGCCGTCGAGCAGGACCGTCTTGGCAAACCGCCGCTCGTCCCAATCGTCGATCTCTTTCATCCGCTCCTGTATGTAGGCTTCAAAGTCAAACGGATATTCAAACAGCCGGCCATCGTCCGGCCCTGTCCTTTCCGGCATCCCGATTCCCCTCTCCGCTTGGCCCAGAACCTGCCCTGAAAACAGGTTTTTTCCTCTTCCGGAAGGGACCTTGGGCGAGTAAAAAGGCCCCTTTTCTAAAGCTTAGAGATACCGGAGCTTTTCCTCAATATCCCTCTTCAGGCTGTTGCGGGTATTCCCATGCAGCGTAGCGCCCCGGCTGCGGATCTCCTTGATGTCGGCCAGCGCCTGATTGAGTTCCGCTTTCTGCCTTTCGATTGGTTTGTTTCCATACAGCCGGTCAAAGTTCTCCAAGAGGTCCTCAATCGTATCCAACGTGTAGTATCTCTGCGACATAAAAATCCTCCTTACATTTTGGGTATCGCATTTATGAAGGGCTTCCGTCCGGTGTCCCCTCCGGTGTATCGCCATCCGGACGCTCCTCCGAAGAGGGCGGCCCGGCCGGACCTTCTTCTGCCAGTGCTTTACGCGCGGCCTCGATTCGTTCCAGCATCTCCGAGACCAGCGTCTGCTGCCCCAGGTCCATATAGATGGCCCGCGCTTTCCGGTAGGCGTCGATCGCGTCCTGATACCGGCCATCGGCCATGGCGCGGTCCCCATCCGCCGCATGGGCGTTTGCCCTATCCGCCTGTGCCATCCCCTGCTGCACCCGGTCGATCTTCGCCTGTACATCCGAAACCCGCTGGTAGAGCTCGAGATCGGAATAGACCGCCCGGGCCTGATGGTAGAGGGAGAGCGCCTGATCGTAGCTGCCCGCGTACAGGGCGGCGTCCCCCTGGTCCTCGTACTGCTGTGCCTGTGCGTACCGGTCTTTCAGGCCGTTGACGTCCGTTTCTACCTCCTGATCGTAAGCTTTGCCGCAATCGGAAATCCGGTCCTCCATCTGGTCCACCAGCTTGTCCATGCCCAGTTCCTCATAGCAGTCCCGCGCGTCCCGGTAGTACCGCCTGGCTTTCATGTATTCCCCGTCGTCATACGCCTCATCCGCTTTTTTCACCGCGCTTTTGGCTGCGCGCAACAGTTCCTGCCGCTCGCCGATCGTCAGCCGGTTGATTCCCCCGACGTTGCCCGCGGTGGTTTTCCCGGAGGTATTGGCGGTGCCGTTTGCCTCCGCGACCGCCTGCGCCGCCTCCGGGTCCTCCATTTCCAACTTGTTTTCCATCAGCTCGGCCATCTGCTCCATGCCGAGTTCCGCATAGACCTCCTTGGCCTTGTTGTAATATTCCTGTGCCTTCTGTGGGTCCCCGTTGGCCAGCGCCTGCTCCCCTGCCTGGGTATATTTATCCGCCACATCCTGAAGCATCTCGCCTTCCTGCCCCTGCTTGTTGGCAAGGGTCAGCTTCTGGTCCACATTGGCAGCGGCCGCTCCATCCTCGATCTCATCCAGCTTCTGCTTGGCCATCGTATAGGCCACTGCCGCGCTATCGGCATCCCCCTCCTGCATGGCCTTATCCCCCTGGGCAATCAGCTCGGCGGCCGAGGTGCTGGCTTCCGCCTTTTTCTGCGCCTGTTCCTCCGCCTCCTGTTTGGCCTCCTTATCCGCATCCGCCTGGTCGGAAAGCGCCTGGTAGACCTTGTCCAGGCTTTCGGAAGCGTCCTTCCGGCCTTGCGTGAAGTAGATGTCTGCCGCCAGCTTTTTGGCCTCTTTGTATTTCTGCTCGGCGGCTTCATAATTCTCCCGGTCGGAGAGCAGGTCGCCGTCCGAGATCAGGTCGTATATCTCAATGCAGTTTTTGGTCTGTTCCAGATTTTTTTCGATGTATTCTTTGCCCAGCTGCTGTGCATACCGCGCCCGGTCGAGCGCGGTCAGATAAGCCTGCTGTGCGTCCTCATATTTCCCGTCCGCCAGCAGGCCATCCGCATTGAGGATGCTGTCCAGCAGCTTCTGACAGGCGTCAATGTCCGCTTTTTTTTCCTTGTCGCGGAGCTTCCGGGCCAGTTCGCCTGCCTTTTCCGCTTCGGACTGTGCTTTTGTAAAGTTCTGATCCTTGACATAAGCGGACATACTATCCAGATAGGCGTTCATATCCTCCCGTTTATGGGCGCGGCTGCGCATGACCAGCCAGACAACCAGAATGACCACCAGGACCACCAGAAAAACGGCCACGCCGATGATGATCCGGCGTTTGACCCGCCGCCGGTGGTTGGGATCGCTGAACACCTTGTTGACGAAGATCACCGCGAGCGTGTAGTTTTCCAGTTCGCGGGGCTGTTTGGACATGAGCATATCTTCGGCGTCGTCGAGCGTTTTCTGTGGGTCGTCCTGCGCCTCGGAAAAGACATCGTCCAGCTCGCCCGGGTCGAGGTTTTCCCAGATGCCGCGGGTGTAAAGAGCGATGATATCGGTGTTGGTCAGCGGGAATTTTTTGGAGATAAAGGGGCGGAACCCCCTCGGCTGCCCCAGATAGGAATACAGGTTGTTACGCTCGTCATGCCGGGCGAGCAGGTCCTGTGCGAGGCGTTCAGCCGCCACAAGGTCCTGGCTGAGCGACATGTCGGCGGACTGCTGGAAGGGTATCCCATCGCGGTAGAGCCGCAAGCGGGTATTCCCGGCGGAACCGTACCGCATTTTGACATAATCGGTGACCACCACGGTGATCGACGCCTTGAGCCGGCTTTTGCTGTGCGCCTGTAAAAGCGCCTGATTGGCGGCGCAGAGGTAACTGCGGATGGCGCTTTTTTTGATCGACGGGTGCTCATGGAACTTGAGAATCACGCTCTGAATGGCGAGTTTTGCGCTTTCCGCCCCCGGGAAATCCTCAATCCCGTCCGCAATCACGTAACAGGCAAACTCGTCCAGCTCGACGAACCCGAAGTAATCGTTGTTTTTCAGTTCGCTGCCCGCTTCGGAGATGAACGCGGTATGGAATTCGCTGTTGAGCTTCCTCATCTTGTTACCTCACCGGTGTTTCTTTTTCTCCCCTGCCGCGGGAATGGGAGGCCATATTTCGGGTACCGGAGGATTAGGGCCGGACCAGCAGGATGCTGGCGTTGTCCTTGTCCTCGACCGGGCAGCGGTTGATCCGCTGGATGATCTCCAGCGCCTTGTCCTGGCAGGTTCCCTTGCCCTCGAGCACCTCTTCGATCTCCCGCCATGCCAAGCAGTCATACACCCCATCGCTCATCAGGACAACGGTATCCTGCGGGTCCAGCACGAGCGGGGTGTCGAAAAATTCAATGTCCCGGAACCCGTCCTGCCCGACATAGTTATAAAGCCGGTGACGTTCCAGCATCGCGACCGCATCCTGGCGGGTGAGCCTGCCGCGCCGGAACTCCCGCCGGGCGAGCACATCCACCGTATGCCCCTCGCTCACCGGGACCAGGTCGCCCCTGTGGAATACCGCAATCCGTACATCCCCGGCTAACGCGTAATACAGTTTCCCATTGCGGATCATAGCAGCGGCGACACTCGCCGAACCGCGCTGGTCGTCCACCGTTTCGAGAATCTGCCGGTTGGCGGCATGGAACGCCTTGCGAAAGTAATATTGCGGGTTGTCAAATGCGTTGTAATCCAAAAATAGGTCGGAAAAAATCTGCACCGCAATCCGGCTGGCGACCCGTCCCCCATACTGTTTGCCCATCCCGTCCGCGAGAACCGCGAGAATCCCCGCGCTGGTGACCTCGGCCGCATAGTTATCCTCCTGCACCTGCCGGTGCCCGATGGTCATGCACTTCCCGATATCGGCGGAAGGCTGTATCGGACGTTTCTGCGGGCGGGCGCGCAGGAGGATCAAAACCGCCAGAAGCGCGGTGAGACAAAGGATTGCGATGGCATAGACCGGCAGATTCAAACTGGTTCCCTCCCGAAACAAAAAGTTTCGTCCACCTTTTCAAAAGATGGCGGCTTGCAGTGCGCCCGGCACCCTTGCAAATGGGCCTCACGGATTGCCCTGGTCCTCCCACATAAAATGCTCGCCGCAGAACGGGATAAAGAGGAATTTGCTTTTCCCCAGCTCGATGATGTCATAGGGGTTGAGCACCTGCGGCGTATAAACGGCGTCATCGTTCAGGTAGACGATCCCGTTGCTGTCCCCGGGCAGCAGTACCGTCTGCTTTTTCTTGGGGTCGAACACCACGATCCCGTGGTTGCGCCGGGAGATTGCGTTGTCCCCGAGGATCTGGATGTCCATATCGTCCGCCCGGCCGATGAAATTTTTGCCGCTTTTGATCTTGTAATCCTTGCCCTGGCGCGCGCCCGAGATGCAGACGATCCAGCCGCAGACCGGCTCGGTCTCCTCGAGGAACAGCTTTTCCTCGATCTCCTCTTCGGTCGCGCCGGTCTGCTGCCGTTCGGGCGTGGCGGTCTCGATGTTGCAGTAGGGGCAGACGGTGCCGTATCTTCTCGATGAAAACAGATGCCCGTTCTGGCAGCGGATCATGTTGCTCATGCGTGTCCTTCCTCTCTTCTGAAAATCACCGGAGTTCCAGCCTGGTCAGGCCGCCGATAAAAAGGATGTCCCCTTTTTCCAGCCGGCAGGGCTTATCTGCGGAAAGCCGGTATTTTTTGCCGTCCGCCGCCTTTTGTACGGCGATCCCGTTGCGGGAGCCGAGGTCCTCCACATACCAGCTCCCGGCGGTATAGTTGAGCACCGCGTGTTCCACGTCAATCAACCCCGCATAGACGGTATGATCGAGGTTGATGTCCACGTCGTTTTCCCCGACGTCCCTGCCAATCAGCATAGCGGTCCGGCCGTAGAGGTCCCAAACCGCCATCTCGGACCCCTCCTCGCTGAGCAGTACCAGCTCGGTGATCCCGTATCCGGCAGCCGCCGGTGCGGGCGGGACAGGCCATCTGCGATCCTTGGGGAGCACAAAAACGAGGCAGCCCAGCGCGGTCAAGCCAAACAGGAGCAGGGCAGCCTGGCGCAGGGCGGACGGCTCGAGATAGCACCACGAAAGAAGGCCCGCCGCAGCCGCAGTTGCGATGATCGAGCAGTCCAACATCCAGTTCCTGTTCATCTTTCCACCTCTACTTGAACCCCATGAACCGTTCAAACATCTGGCTCATATCCAGCGGGTTCTGCTTCTTTTTGGAGCTGCTGCCGCTGAGTTTTTCCTCGTTGGTGATCTCGCCGGTCTCCGGATTGAACCCAAAGAAGGATTCAAACCCCCGGCCCATGGATTGTGCCATATTGGAAATATCAAAATTGGGGTTGACCGGCGCCCTGGAAGCCTGTGGACGTTTGGGCGCCTGTGCCGCCTGTTTGCGGGCCTCGGCGGCGCGGTCTGCGTCATACCGCCCGCGTGCGGACTCCTCCCCCAATACCGAATAGGCCTCGTTGATCTCCTTGAACCGCGCTTCGGCCTGCCGGTCGCCCGGATGCAGGTCGGGGTGGTTCTCCTTGGCCAGCCTGCGGTAGGCTTTCTTGATCTGGTCGGCTGTCGCTGTGTTTGCTACTCCCAATATGCCATAATAATCTTTCATACTGCGGTACCGCCGTTTCCTGTTTCATTCGCTGATGTGAAACGTTCTGCAAAAGTTTTACTCGAGCGCTTGCCATAGCAAGCGGAATACTTTGCTCTGTGAAATGGATTCCTATTTTTGTCCGGACATGTGCCGGACAAAAATACCTTTCAGCGCCGAACCGCTTACAAGCGGTTTGGCAGGAGGAAGGGTGGTTCCCCATCCAGCAGCTTGCCGGTTGAACCGGCAAGCTGAAGAGGGGCGCGCCCGGATTTTGCCCGGACACGCCCTTTTTGCCGCTTTATACGGCGGGGTATCCGCCTTCCACTGCCACTTTGTTCAGCTTGTCCTTTTTCTGTTTGAGCATCAGCGTAAAGGTACCGGTGCCCTCGACATCGCCGAAGTGTTCCTGATAGTCCACAACAAACGCGTTCGGGAAGGTGTATTTGCGCTCCATGATCCCGCCCTGGATCACCTCGACGGTGACATTGCGGTAACACGCCGCCTTCTCCGCCGGGACCGCCGACCAGAGGGCCATCTGCCGGGTGCTGTCGAACGGGTCGCCATCCACAGCCGAAAGAATCTTGCCCTTCAGAATCAGGGTACTGCCCACGTCCTTGGTGCGGGCATCCGAATTGAGCGGGATATCGGTGGTCATGCGCACCGAACGGACGCACTCCTTCGCAATTTCAAAATCCCCGCCGCCGCCAGAAACTGTTACTCTCAGAGACATTCACCATTCCTCCTTCTGTTATTCGCCTGCGAAGCCGCCTTCCAGCTTGACCTGCCGGGTCTGATCCTTTTTCTGCTTCATGTGCAGGTAGAAGGTGCCCACGCCGGTCTCGTCGTCCAGCTCCTCGGTGTAGTCCATTACAAATGCGTGGGGCAGCTCAAACTGGCGCACCACATTGCCTGCCGCGATGACATCCAGCTTGGCGCTGCGGTAGCAGAGCGCATCCTCAGACGGCAGCCGCGACCATTTGGAGACATTCAGGGTGCTGTCCGACTCCTGCCCGCCCAGCGAAAAGAGCATCTTGCCCCAGATCTTCAGCTCCATGCCGTAGTCGGTCGCGCGGGCATTGCTGTCATGCGGGGAGAGCGAAGAGAATTCCGCGTTGATAATCGCCCGCTCATCGAACTTGATCGGGTCTCCTCCGGTTACTTCCAGTCTAAAACCCATAAGATTTCCTCCATTTCTAAAAGATAGTTGATTGTAAAGGCGGACCACTTGTCCACCGTGGTACCGGTGTTATGCGCGCTCCGAAGAGGTGCTGCGGTTGATCTCCACATCCAGATTCCGAACATTGCCGTTGAAGGTGATATCCAGCGTACAGATGCCGTTGGCCTCGTCGATCGAGAAGGTGACGTCGTCCCCGGGGCCGAGGATCGCGTTGATATATTCCTTGTTCTTCACCCACTGGCTCTTCTGGCTGGCGGGGTTGTTGGAGAAGAAACTGATGATGTTGTCCTGTTTGAAATCGCCGGTGGCGTGGCGCAGGACCCGCTCAATATAGGTGGTGACCTGTGTCTTATAGATCGGCTCGTAGACCGAACCATCCAGCAGCAGGCTGCGGGCCTTGTACACCATGATGTTGGTGACCTCGATCCCGTCGAGCAGCGCATTCTCCGAGCTGAACACAAACCCGAAGCTCTTGCGGTTGATGTCCGCCTTGATGCTGTTGGTAAACCCGGTGATCTCCTTGGCCATCGTCGTATGTACCCGCAGCGCGTGGTCCTCCGCCTCGATGTCAAACCGCACCCCGGGAAGCTCCATGTTGACGTTCCGGCGGAACTTCTCTTTGAGGTAGTCGGCTGACTGGTAAGCGGAAACCAGCCCGGCCGCGATAAACGCCGCCCCGATGTACACCCCGTCGATCCAGAGCTTCATGATGTCCTCTTTTTCCTTGGATAGCTCGACAATGTTGTCCTCGGTGAGCAGCATCTTTTTGTCAAGGATCACGCCCGACTTGTCCTTGGGGATGATGGTGAAGTTGGGGATGCAGGGGATGGCCATCTCGCTGTATGGCTTGCCGATCAGCGGCGCGCACCGCTCCTCAAACTTTTCGATCCCTTCGGTCGCCATATAGTTGAAGGTGGTTTTGTCCCCGGTCTCATAGCAGAAGAAGCACTGGACCTTGTAGTCGTTGAGCACCTGTAGGGTGCGGGAGAGGGACTCCATGCTGACAAGGCCGGTCTTTTCGACCTCCTTGTTGCCCTTAAACCGCTCACGAGTGAGCTTCATCTTGGAATTCTGGTTGAGGGAAACCGAGGGGATGATGCAATACCAGACGGTATTATGGAAATCATTTTTTGCGTTGGTGGAGTTGAGGTAGGTTTGCAGGCGGACGATATTGGTGGTCTTGGCAAGCATCTCGTTATTGGTGTTTGCAATCAGCATCGACGGGCGCATGTCCTTGACCTTTTTCCGCGGGGTCTGCTCGAAGAACGCCCAGACGCCTAAGATTTTTTCGATCAGCGGTTTGACCGTCTTGATAAAATCGTCCTTGGCGGCCTTGTAGAATTCCAGATAAGAGTTGTAGTTGGCGACCTCCTGGGCCACATCGATGGTGGAAACCATCGTGGAGGGCAGGGGGCAGAAGGTGCGGGAGACCAGCGCCTTGACATAGGTACTGCTGCTGTCCCCGTTGAGCGCCTCGTAATCCTCCTCCACCGCCGCGATGAGGCCGGTGTTGATGTTGTCGTCGAGCGTCGCGAGGGCGGTCGTCTCGGCCTTGGGCGCTTCCAGCACCTTGAGTTCGCCGTTCTCCCCCATGCTCAACACGCCGAGTGCAAGCGGGGTGTTGTCCTGCTGCTGGGAACCGTCCCCGAGCAGCAGACGGGTCTTGATGTCCTCGATCGCCAGCGGGAGCATGGCCATGACGTTGTTGTAGTTGACCGACGCTTCCTCGAACATGACGTTGAGTTTGTCCGCAATATCCAGCTTATGGGGATCGCCGTCCTCAAGCTGGGCGTACTGCTTATAGACATGCCGCAGTTCCTTGCGCTCCTGCCGGATGTCGTCCATCACCTTTTTGGGGGAGATGAGGTCGGTCAGGTTCTCAAACTTGAAGTCCACGTTGATGATGCCCTGTGCCCGCTTGGTCTCGATCAGGGTCATGAGCATCTTGAGGAAATCGTTCTGCTGGTTGAGATGGATTTCGGTCAGCATCTCGTCGGGGATGGTCTCCGGCTTTTTCAGGGTGTACATCACCTTCTGGTTGTTCGCGTTGAAGAAGTTATAGACCACCGGATCGAACTTTTCGAGGAATTCGTCAAAGCTGTGCACCAGCAGATGCTCGTTGATCTCCTTGATTACCTCGTCGCTCAGGCTGTCCAGCCCTTTCACGTCCCCGACAAGGGTAATCAGGTCGAGCTTCTCCGGGTTGATCTCCTCGATCAACAGGGTCCGGTTGGTCTGATTGATGATGGCCATAATAACCTCACGTCCTCTTTCTTGTTTTTAGGAAAATGTTCCGCGCTCATCCCACGCTTAAAAGTCTATTTAGAATCTTTTACAGGGGGCTTTTTCTCTTGCAAAAAGCCCCCTCTTGCCGCTCCGCGGCGGCGGGGGCTCTGCCCCTCGACCCCGCGATTTTTTGAAAAAAATCGAGTAAAACTTTTGGTTGAGGAAAAGAAAGGAACGCCACCCAGCTTGCCGGGGTGGGGCCTACGGGGAGGGGGCACCGCCCCCTAGCCCGTAAGACAGCCCGCAAGGGGCGTCGCGCGAAGCGCGCTTCGGGCCACTGGTCCGAGAAGCCCCGAGGAGGGCGCTCTGCGCCCGGACGTTTGGTCTGGGGCCAAACGTCCGGCTGTCTCACTGCCCCTCGACCCCGCCACCTTTGAAAAGGTGGACGAAACTTTTCATTCTATTTATACTTCGTTTGGACGGACATTTTTATATTGCAGGATCAGTTCGCTGTCGTCTGTGAACGTAATCGAGACCTTTTCCTCAAAATGCACCGGAAAAACGCGGCCCTTCATCATGAGGTCCCGGTTTTTGAGCACGGTACAATCCGAGCTGTTCTCAAAGAGCAGGGAGCGGTCCGGGCCCGGAAGCAGGTCGATTTCCCTGGCGCCCACATCCCCAAAGTCGATTCCACAGGAGGAGAGGATATAATGGAGCCGCACCCGTTTGCGGGACTGGCGGTAAAGCGGGAACACCTGGGGCGGGATATCCCGGTCGTCCGGCGCGCGGACAATATAGAGGTTCAGCTTCCCGGAAAAATGGTATTCCTCCGAAGGGGCGGCGGGTTGTGCATCCGTTGGGGATTCAGAAGCACTGTCTTTCTGACGTCCCCTACGGAGGACCAACAGCAGGACCACGCCGAGAAGGGCCATGACTGCGACCAGAGGACGGTAATCGGGCTTGGGTTCGGGGGGAAGTACCAACGGCGGCTTTTCCGCATGTGCGGTGACCGGGGCCAGCCCGGAAAAATTCCCCGAAATCCCGGAAAAGTCCGCTTCTACGGTATAGTCCCCGTCTGGGCTGTATGGGACCTCCACTTGGGCAGCCCCGTCCCGGATGGGTGCCTGATACGCTTTCCCATTGATCTGGAGCGGGATTGTCTGATTTTGAAACAGCGCGCTCATGAACAGGTTGGACTCCGGGTTCTGCTCGGTCCCGGCCCGGACGGTGACTACCGCTCCGGCGGGTTCCGGCTGGGATTCGGTCAGCTCTGTTTCCCGATAGGCCGCGTCCGCCCGCAGATGTACCCGGTACGCAGGGAGCAGCCGGGCGTGGATTTCCCCTGAAGAACGGGTGGTAAACGAGAGCCCCACCGAGGTCTGCGCGGGACGCACCAGCTCTGCCACCGCAAAATGGCGGCCGGTAACCACCCGGATGTCCTGTGCGCCCGCATCCGCAGTGATGTTGGATAGCGGCTGATCCGAGGTGAGCAGGATTTTTGCAGATTCCATATCCATGTCCGGCAGGGTGATCTGCAAGCGTCCATCCTGAGCGCCGCCCGCGCCGACAGAAAGCTGTCTGACCTCGAGATCGGAAAACAGGAGCTGTTCTGCGGCGGATTCGATTTCAGACTGACTTCCCGCATAATAAATGCTTCCCCCGGTTTTCCGGGAAGCATCCAGAATCTTGAAATCCTCCTGTGCAGACGCATTCAGCAGGATGGTGTGGATGGTGACATCCTGGCTGACCGCCTGCCCGACCATGGCATCGAATTTTGCGGCGGCTTCCTCGGTAGCCGCCGCATGGTTCATTATGATTTCTCCGTCCGAAAAAAGCACCATCTCTTTTGCTTCCGCCGTTTCGGAAAAGAGGGAGAGCGCGGTTTCCAAACCAGCGCCAGCATTGGAATAGCCGGTATATCTGGTTTGCAAAACCGTCTGATCGAACCCGGAGAGGTCTGCATGAGGGCCTATAAACGCCTGAACGTCTGTCTCATAGCTGACAAATCCGACATCATAGCCGGCAGGCAGGCTATACGCCATCTCCCGGATCATGTCGGCAGCGGTATTGTTTTGAATATCGTTCATCGAATTGCTGGCATCCAGCAGAAAGATCAGCTCATGGGTGCGGTCGGGGCCTATTGCCGCTATGGGCTGCGTGACTGTGCCCAACAGCACAGCTACCGAAAGGAACCCGGCGAAGATCGTTCTTTTGCTGATGTTCCTCACCCCTGTCTCAGTCTGTGAGATATATTGAAAATATTTTTCAAATCTAATAAACTTCTCATCAGTTTATTAGATATTTTTTCTATTCTATCAGTAGTTAAGCATACTTTTCGACATTTGTCAACATAATATTTTAAAAATTTACCTGATATATGTTTTTCCTGCATAAAGATGGGTAAATATATGATAGGCGTTATGAAAATACGAACAATTTTATGGAAATTACATGGCTTCAAGACAGCGGAAGTTTGGGCAGGGGCCAAACTTCCAGCCACTCGGCGCGCCCCACAAGAGGGGTGGCAGTTCCCCCCTCCTGTGAGAACTCCCCCTCCGGGCAAGTTGCTTTACCTGTTTTTTGAAAGCTATACGGTTTCGGCCTTTGGGGGCATCCAATGGTGCAAGTCAGCCTTGAGCATGAGCGCTTCGCCTGGGGGCGTGGGGGATACGTAAGGGGTTCTCCCCTTGCGTGCACTTTTGGTTGCTTTTCGTGCATCCGAAAAGCAACCCGCCGCGCGGGGGCGGATACCCCGCATCCCCATACCGCTCGGCGGTATCCTCTGCCCGAAAATAGACGCTGGGAACCTACCGGAAGACAAAAAAACGCCCCTTTGCTCCACTTGGGAGCAAAGGGGCAACTTTTGGGTTTATTGGCAGCAAAAAAATCGGAGCAGGCTTTTTAGCCTACTCCGATTGGCGCGCTTGGAGGGACTCGAACCCCCGACCTACTGGTTCGTAGCCAGTCACTCTATCCAGCTGAGCTACAAGCGCAGGAAACTGTTGTCTATATTACCGCATTTTTTGCGGTTTGTCAACCCCTTCAAACGGTAAACTTTGAAAATTATGCAGCGAACTTCTTCCGAAAAACAGGAATCCCACGCCGCCTTTTTTTCGGCTGTGGCAGTCCTGGTCAGCCCCTTCCGGAAATTTGGGGGAATGGCTGGATTTTAAGCGGTCTTCCTATGTGCAGCATATCAAAATTCCATATTCCGATCCGCAACCTTTTGCGACAAAATGGAGGTTTTACTCTGCAAATTTCACAAAATTGGCTTTCTTTTTTTCAATTGCCTCGGTTCCCTCTTTCTGGTATACTAAGAATGTATATCCGAAATCTCTGATAGAAGGAGGCTATGATGAACAAAAACCTATGGCTCAAAATCAAGGAGTCGATCTCCGCGGTGCTGCCGATCAGCGTGATTGTACTGATCCTGCACCTGACGATTGCGCCACTCCCGCTTGGGACGCTCCTCCTCTTTGCGGTGGGAACCCCTCTGCTGATCCTCGGCATGGGGCTTTTTACGCTGGGGGCTGACCTCTCGATGATGATGATGGGGGAACGGGTTGGCGCACAGCTCACCAAAAGCCGGAGGCTAATTTTCCTGGTCTGTATCGCTTTTATCATGGGCGTGATGATTACGATTGCAGAGCCGGATCTTCAGGTGCTCGCCCAACAGGTGCCGTCGGTCCCGAACATGACCTTGATTCTCGCGGTCGCGTTCGGTGTCGGCATCTTTCTGGTGCTCGCGCTCCTGCGCATCCTGTTTCAGGTGAGCCTCTCGCTGATGCTGGTCGGGCTCTATCTTGTGGTGTTCGCAATTGCCGCGTTCACCTCGCCCGATTTCCTGGCGGTTGCGTTTGATTCGGGCGGCGTCACCACCGGGCCGATCACCGTACCGTTCATCCTTGCGCTGGGGCTGGGTGTCGCGGCGGTGCGCGGCGACGCCGGTTCCCATGACGACAGCTTTGGCCTGATCTCGCTCTGTTCGATCGGGCCGGTGCTCACCGTCCTGATCCTCGGCATGTTTTTCAACGCGGAGGGTGGCGCGGCGGCTTCCTCCGCTCCGGCCAGCGTGAACGGCGCCGGGGACATCTTCCGCCTGTTTGCGGAGTCCTTGCCCCACTACGCCAAAGAGGTCCTCATCGCGCTGCTGCCGATCGTCCTCTTTTTCCTGGTCTTTCAGCTGGTCGCGCTCCACCTGCCCAAGATCCAGATGATTAAAATTTCGGTGGGTCTTGTCTATACTTATATCGGGCTGGTGCTTTTCCTCACCGGCGTCAATGTGGGGTTCATGCCGGTTGGGAACCTGCTCGGTGCAAAGATCTCCCTGCTCAGCTATAACTGGGTGATCGTACCGATTGCGATGCTGATAGGGTTCTTTGTCGTCGCGGCGGAGCCGGCGGTCCATGTCCTCAATAAACAGGTTGAGGAGGTCACCGGTGGCGCGATCTCCCGCAATTCGATGATGGCCGCCCTTTCCATCGGCATTGCCTGCTCGCTGGGGCTGGCGATGATCCGGGTTATGACCGGGGTGAGCATCTGGTACTTCCTGTTAGGCGGTTACACAATCGCGCTCGGGCTGTCGTTTGTTGTACCGAAGATCTTCACCGCGATTGCGTTTGACTCGGGCGGCGTCGCGTCCGGCCCGATGACCGCCACCTTCCTGCTCCCATTTGCAATGGGGGCGTGCGAAGCGCTCGGCGGCAACATGCTGCGGGATGCGTTCGGTATCGTTGCCATGGTGGCAATGACACCGCTGGTGACCATCCAGATTCTGGGCGCGATCTTTAAGCTGAAAACCATACTCGCCGCACCTGTGGCTATGGCGGATGAAGAACTCGAGATCATCGAGCTTTGAGGAGGGGATTTTGATGCAGGATACCAAACGGGCTCCAGAAAAGGTCTCCCTGATTATCGCGATTGTCGACCGTGGGAAAGGGAAACGGCTGACTGCGCGGATGCATGACGAAGGGGTGCGGTTTGATCTCTGCCTGCTGGGGCATGGGACAGCGGACTCCTCCCTGCTCGATTATCTCGGGCTGGGCGAGACCGAAAAAGACATTATTCTGGGCGGGATCGAGACCGCGCGTGCCCGCCCGCTGCTGCAAAAACTCAAGCAAGAATTTTCGATGGAACGTGCGGGCGGCGGGATCGCCTTTTCGATCCCGATCGTGAGTGTAGGCGGGGCGCAGACGCTGGACTTTCTGGCGGGCCACGAAGAGGGGGGAACAAAAGAATGAGCGATAGAAAATGTGCGTTGATCGTTACGATTGTCAACCGCGGGCACAGTGAATCCGCCATGGAGGCGGCAAGGGCCAGCGGTGCAACCGGAGGGACTGTCCTGAACGGACGCGGTACCGGCCTAAAAGAGGTCGCTAAATTTTTTGGGATTACCATCACGCCGGAAAAAGAGGTCATCCTGATCCTCACCGACGAGGAGCAGAAAAAGCCGATCATGCAGGCAATCGCCAAAAAAACCGGGCTGAAAACCCGCGGCAGCGGGATTTCATTTGCATTGCCGGTGGATTATGTGGTCGGCGCCCCTTATTTCGAGGCCATGTTCGAAGACGCTTGACCCCTGTGCCGCTGCTGCTGGTTCAAAAAGGGAGCTTTCCTCCGGGAGGCTCCCTCTTTCGTCGTTGTATGGCTGCTTTTTATACGATTGGACAAATTTTCCGCATCCATCCCATCTCTAAAGAGCCTGTTTAAACTCGAAAGCTTTACGCAATTTTTCTCGAAAAATTGCGGGGTCGAGGGGCAGTGAGACAGCAGGAGGTTTGGCTCCAGACCAAACGTCCTGGCGCAGAGCGCCCTCCTCAAAGGCGCATGTTGTTTTGGAATCCCGACCAAAACAACGCCCATCGCTTCCCGGCTGACGCCGGAGCGCGCTTCGCGCGACGCTCGGGCAGAATGCGCCTCACGGGAAAGGGGGCAGCGCCCCCTTCCCATGTGCCCTTCCTGGGCAAGATTTAGCGCTCTCATTCGTTTTCCCACCCAGCCTGCCGGGGGAGTTCTCACAAGAGGGGGGCACTGCCACCCCTCTTGTGGGGCGCGCCGAGCGGCTGTCGCGGCGAATGCCGCGCTTCGCGCTCGCGCGAGCAAGCCGCGAGCAGAATGGCGTTTTGGTCTGGAACCCAAAACGCCGCGCGCCCGGGCCCCCTGCAAAAGATTCTGAACAGGCTTTCACATCTTATTTGTGCAATTTCGCTATTATAATCAAAATGATTTAGGCAAAGCTTACAACTCTTCCCCGTTTGAAAAGAACATACTTTTGTTTTCTGGGGATTTGTGCTAAGATAATAGGGAGCGGAGGTGCGCGCAATGGAGTTTATCGAGCGGTTGAAAGCAGAATATGGGATCGACCTAAACCCACAGCAGCGGCAGGCGGTAGAAGCAATAGATGGTGCAGTCCTGCTGCTGGCGGTGCCGGGCAGCGGCAAGACCACCGTATTGATCGCACGGCTGGCGAACATGCTGCAAAACCACGGGATCAAACCCCACAAGATTCTCACCATCACCTTTTCGCGGCGGTCGGCAGCGGATATGCAGGAGCGGTACACCCGGTATTTCGGGGCGGAAGGTGCCCCGCGGTTCTCGACCATCCACAGCTTCTGCTATGGGGTGGTCAAACATATCTCGACCCAATACCGCCGCCCGCTCCCGCGGATGCTTCCCGACCCGTCCGAAACGGTCCAGCGGCTCTACTGTGAGCTGGAAGGCGCGCGGTTTCTCGAGCGGGACCGGCTTGACGACCTGGTCAACCGGATTGGGTTCTGCAAAAACCGGCTGGCAGACGATCATCAGATCGATCAGCTCGAGGTGGAGGGGTGCGATTTCCCGCGCCTCTACCGCGCTTATGAAGCCTACAAAAAAGAAAACCATCTGATGGATTACGACGACATGCTGGTGTTCACCTACGACATGTTCCGGAAAAACCCGTCGTTCCTGGCGCAGTACCATGCGGTTTACAGCCACATCAATGTGGACGAAGCACAGGACACCTCATTGGTACAGCACAGGATCCTCCAACAGCTTGCCCAGAAGCATGGCAACCTCTTCCTAGTTGGGGACGAGGATCAGAGCATCTATGGGTTCCGGGGGGCGTTCCCGGACGCTCTGCTGCAGTTTGACAAGGATTACCCCGGTGCGTTGATCCTCAAGATGGAGCGGAACTACCGCTCGACCGGTGAGATTGTCCGGGCGGCGAACCGGCTGATCCGTCAGAATACCGCCCGGATCGACAAGCAGATGACCGCCGGCGAAGCGGCTGGCGTCCCGGTGCGGATAGAACCGGTGCGGCTGCCGTCTGAGCAATACCCCAAGCTGGTTGAATGGCTGGCCGGCGGGGCAGGCAGCGCGGCGGTACTCTACCGGTACAACGAAAGCGCCATCCCGCTGGTGGATACGCTTTCTGCCGCGGGGATTCCATTCTGCCTGAAGGACACCCGGGAAGCCTTTTTCCAGACGGTCCACGTCCGGGACATGACCGCGTTTTTGAAGCTCTCGGTTGACCCCACCGATTTCGACAGCTTTGCCCAGATTTACAACAAGACCAGCGCCTATTTCAACCGCGCGGTGTTGGACTTTGTCTCCCGTACGCATCCGGAAGGCGCGGATATTTTTGACACCCTCAAACGGTGCCCGGCCGCCAACCCCGACCGGACCGCTTCCCTACATAGCCAGCTGGAACGCCTGAAAACGCTCCCGCCGGTCACTGCGCTCAACCTGCTCAGCGAGCTGACCACCCGCTCCTATTTTGAATCGGACGCCGCATTCCAGCGGTTGACCCTGCTCAAAAGCATTGCCGCCCGCCAGAAAACGGTGGAGGACCTGCTCCGCCGCCTGGAAGAATTGCAGGGGATCGTGCGGGATACCCCGGCGTCCGGGGAGGAGGTGACCCTCTCGACCATCCATTCGAGCAAGGGGTTGGAGTATGACCGTGTCCTGCTGGTCGACCTCATCGACGGGCAGTTCCCTTCCAAGGCAGCGCTTGAGCGGCTGGAACAGGAGGACCGCACCGCCTATGAGGAGGAGGTGCGCCTTTGTTATGTGGCGGCGACCCGCGCCCGGCGGGAGCTCTGCCTGCTGGGGTTCGAGGCGGGCAACCGCACCTGCCGTCCGTCGCGGTTTGTGCGCCTGCTGACCGCAGACCCCAAACCCAAGCCGCAGCCGGATAAGGCCGGTGAACCCGCGCCAGAGACTGCGCGCCGGGAGATCGAGGGGTATTCCCCAGTCACCCGGGCGGATGAACTCGCGGTCGGGACGATCGTGCTGCACGAGGCATTCGGCTCCGGGCGGGTGATCCGGATAGACGGCGGAATGATCTCCTGGTTTGACGGGGTGGTGACTAAGCGGTTGTCGATACAGGCATGCATCGACAAAGGGAATCTTTTCCTGAAGGAGCAGTGACAATGGGACGAATCCAACAGCGTTATGCGCGGCTTTCACTTCCAGACCGGCTGTTCCTGGCAGGCTATGGGGTGGCCCTGTGCGCCGGGATCGCATCCTGCATTGCAGCAGGTCTGCGGATACCTTTCCTGCGGATTCCCGCCGGGATCGCCCTGCTGCTCCTATCGACCAGCCTCGCCTCCCTCTGGACGCTGAGCCGGTTCGCGTTTGGGGCAGCGGTCACGGTGCTCATCGTCGGGCTGACGGTCAGCGGCGGGCTGCTCGGCGGGATGGGGCTGTTGGCCGGCTTCCTTCGCATTGCCGGGATGCCGTTTGAGCAGTTCCAATTTGGCCCGGCGGCGCTCTTTTTGGGATTGGATGCGGCCTGCCTGGGGATTTTCCTGCTCCGGCAGGACCGCTTTGGGGACCCCGCGCCGGAAGAGACCGAGGAACCCTTTCCGGGTGGGGAAACGCCGGAAGAATTTTGACCAGCCCTCTTTTTTCAGGAGCTGCAATCTGTTATAATAAAAGTATCTGTTTTGATCCGGACGAGGGCAAGGGGGCTATTTTTCTTGCCGCCTAACGGGCGGCAGTTCACCCGGCTGCCGCCGTAGCGGCGTGCAGAAGTCAACCAACGCGGAGCGGCGGGGGCGCTGGGCGCATGTTGTTTTGGGTTCCAGACCAAAACAACGCTCTCGCTGTCCGGATTGAAGGCCCGAGAAGCCCCGGGGAAAGCGTTTTGCGCTTGGACATTTGCCCCTCGGCCCTGCAGCCTTTGAAAAGGCTGGCGAAGCTTTTGGTTTTCCTATCCAAACAAAGAAAGCGACGGTAAACATGAAGATTCTGCATACTTCGGACTGGCATCTGGGCATCTCTTTGCATGGTGTGTCCCTCTTGGAGGACCAGCGGGAGATGGTTGACTGCCTGCTGGAAACGGTGCGCGCCGAGCAGGTAGACGCGGTGGTCATCGCGGGGGACGTGTTCGACCACGCGGTCGCCCGCCCCGGTGCGATCGACCTATATAACGACGCGATGACCACCCTCTGCCGCGACTGCAACCTCCCGGTACTGCTGATCCCGGGCAACCATGACGGTGCGGCGCGGCTTTCGGCATGCAGCGCGCTCCTGCGGAACGCAGGCCTGCATATCGCCGGACGGCTGGAGCAGGCGTTTGAACCGGCAGTCCTGGGAGATGCGGCGTTTTTTTTGTTGCCTTATTTCAATATCGAACAGGTACGGCAGCTGTTCCCGGAGGAACCGGTACGCAGCTATTCCGACGCGATGAGCCTGGTCGTCCGGCGGATGCGGGAGCGGTTTGTCCCTGGACGAAGACAAATCCTGGTTGCGCACTGTTTTGCGGCCGGCTCCCAGCTCTCAGAGAGCGACCGTACCGCCCTGGTCGGCGGAAGCAGTCAGGTGGCGTGCGAGGTGTTCGGCGGGTTCGATTATGTCGCGCTCGGCCATCTGCACCGCGCGCAAGAGCCGGGCGGCAATCTGCGGTACAGCGGCTCCCCTTGGTGCTACTCGTTCTCCGAAGCGGGGCAGGGAAAATCATTTACCCTGCTGGACACCGAAACCCTCACCTGGCGGGAACTTCCGGTACATACCAGCCGGGTGCTGCGGGTCTGCCGGGGAGAACTCGCGTCGCTGCAATTTGCCTGTGGGTTCGATCCCCATCGGGAGGACTACCTCAAGATCGAGCTGACCGATGCGCCCGCCGGTTTGGAAACGCTTGAATATTTCCGGGAACGGTACCCCAACCTGCTTTTGCTGACCGGGGTCAGCCCACTGGCCGACGCAGGAACCGACAGCCTGACGGTTGAGCAGCTTTCGGAGCTTGGCCCAGAGGAGCTTCTGCGGCATTTCTGCGCCGAGATCGGCGGGGAACCGCTCACCGAAGAACAGCTCGGATGGTTCCGGGAGGCGGCGGAACAGGCGGATAAGGAGGCGGTACAATGATCCCGGTACGGCTGGAACTGGAAGGGTTTGGTCCCTATGTTGAGCGGCAGGAGATCGACTTCACCCGTTTCTATCAGTCGGGACTTGTCTTGATCCGCGGGGAGACCGGTGCGGGCAAAACCGTCCTGCTCGACGCGATGACCTACGCGCTCTACGGGCGGAGCAGCGGCGGCGCCCGGGGGGATTTTGCCGACCAGCGCAGCCTGCTGATGCCGCCCGACGCCCCGACCCGGGTGGCCTTTGAATTTGACGTGCGGGGCAGGCGGTACCGGTTCGACCGCTGGCTCCGGGTGCGCAAAAAACGCACCGGCACATACGAATACCTGCCCGCACAGGACGCATTCTTCCTCGGCCCTGACGGGACGTTCACCACCTTTTTTGAAAACCCCAGGCAGCGGGATGTCGAAGAGAAAGCGTGTGAGTTGATCGGCCTGAGCTGTGAGCAGTTCTGTCAGGTGATGATCCTGCCGCAAGGTCAGTTTGAACGGCTGTTGGTCGCCAAGAGCGAGGACAAGGAATCGGTGCTCGTCAGCCTCTTCCATGCAGAGCGATGGCAGCGGATCGCTGAGCAGGTTTGCACGCGGGCAAACGGCCTGCGCCAGAAGCTAGACCAGGAAAAGACAACCATCCAGGCGCTGCTCGATGGCCAAGGCTGCGCGGATGCGGACGCGCTCTCGGACAAACTGATGCAGACCCGCGAGCAACTCGCGGAGCAAGCCGCCCGGCGGCAGGCGGCGTCGGATACGCTGGACCTGAAACGCCGGGTATTTGAGGAGGAAACCCGCATCTTTGGTTTGTTTGAAAAACGGCGCGCGGTGCAGGCTGAACGGGAACAGCTGGAAAGCCGCGTCCCCCTGATGCGGGAAAAACAGGCACGGATTGACGCGGCGCGGCGGGCAGCGGAGGCGGAAGGAGCCTGCACACGCGCAACGGCGGCTGCTGCTGAACTGGAACGCCGTCAGGCCGCTGGGTTACAAGCGGAAAAGCATCTTGCCAAAACACAACAGGCGCTGCAAACCGCAGCTGGCGCACTCGAAGCTTGTGAGCGGGAAGAGCCATTCCATGCGGCGGATCAGGCGCGGCTTGCGCGGCTGGAAACCCTTCGGGAAAGCTATCGGCTGCTGGGCGAGGCGGCGCGCGCCCAAGTCCAAGCGGATGCCCGCTGGACCCGGGCGGTTCAAGCGGCAGACAGCGCGCGGGAATGTCTGGAGGTGTGCCAAACCCGGAAGGGAACGCTCGAAGCCGAGCGAACACGGATTTTTGAGAGATACAGCGCACGCCTGCCCGCCCTGCGGGAGGAGCTGACCCGGCTCGAGCGGGTTGCGCAGATGCAGGAGCGGCTCAAACAGGCAGCTGCAAAAGTAAGATCCTGTCAGACGCAATACGCGGCTTTGCAGGCTGGATGCGCGGAAAGACAGGCCGCGCTTGAGGAGGCGCGGTGCGAACGGGAGGATCTGGGGCGCCGGTACCTGCAAAATACGGCAGCGGCGCTGGCGGCATCCCTCTCGGAGGGGATGCCCTGCCCGGTCTGCGGCGGGATTCATCACCCGTCCCCGGCGGACGCGGCGGAGGATACGGTCAGTGATGCCCAGATCGCGGCAGCAGACCGCGCGGTAGCACAGGCAGAACGGGCGTACGCTGCGCATGCGTCTGAACTGGCCAAGGCCGAAGCCGGAACGCATGCGGCTCAGGAACAGGTCGAATTGCTGCGGGCGGAGTGCGGGCCGGTCCCTGAACAGCTTACCGGACAACTTCAGGCGGCCAGACAGTCGGTGCAGGAGGCACAAGCACAGGACGCGCGTGCAGCGGAAATTGCGAAGGAACTCGAACAGACGGCATCCGCGCTTGAACAGGCCCGGGAGTTGGCGGTGCGAAACACCTCCGCACTTGAACAGGCGGCGGGCGAACGTCAGAAGGCACACGCACAGTACGAGGCGCTTGCGGCCCAGCGTGACCCGGAACTGCCCGACCATGCCGCGCTAGAAGCCGAGCTGAAAACGGTCCGAGAGCGGTACGCCGCTTATGAAGCCGCCCTCAGACAGGCGCGGGCAAATGAAAGCGCCGCCCGGCTTGCGGAAAGGGCCGCCCAAGCAGCGGCAGAACATGCCGAGGCGGAACTGGAGCGGTGCCGTCTGGAGCACCTTCAATCACAGGAAGTACTTCAGGAAGCGCTCTGCCGCGCCGGATTCCAGACCCCGGCGGCGGTCGCGGCGGCGATCCTTCCATCCGAGACGGTTTCGGCGTGGGAGCAGGAGGTTGCAGAGAACCGCGCAAAGCTGGAAGCGGCTATCCGGCAGGTGGACGAGCTGGGCCAGCAGCTCGCGGGGCGCGCCCGCCCCGATCTGGCTGGGGCGGGGCAGGAGATCGCCGTGCTCGAGACACAGAAAGCCGAGCTGGATGCCCAATGGGGCGCGCTCCGAGAGGCGTGCGTACGGCTGGAAAAGCTCGAGCGGGACTGCCGGTCCCGCCAGCAGGCGCTCGACCTCCAGCGGGCCGAGTGTGACCGGCTGACCGCGTTTGGGAAGCTGCTGCGCGGAGACAGCGGGATCAGCCTGCGGCGGTATCTGCTTGGCGTGATGCTCTCGTCGATCACCGCCGAGGCCAACCGGCTGCTCAAAAATGTACACGGCGGGCGTTACCAGCTATTCCGTACTGCGGAGGGGGCGGGACGCGCCCGCAAGGCAGGGCTTGACCTCGAGGTGTTCGACGCGCACGCAGGCGGGCGCCGGGGGGTATCCAGCCTTTCGGGCGGGGAGAAGTTCCTTGTCTCGCTCTCGCTTGCGCTTGGGCTTTCGGCGGTGGTGCAGGCGCAGTCGGGCGGCATCCGGATGGACGCCATGTTCATCGACGAGGGGTTCGGCTCGCTCGACCCCCGCTCAATCGCGGACGCGCTGGATGTGCTCGCATCGGTGCGCGGCTCCCGGCGGCTGGTCGGGATCATCTCGCACGTGGAGGCGTTGCGTGAGAGTATCGAAGCCTCGGTGGAGGTGGTCAAGGGCCGGACAGGGAGCCGTCTGAGGCTCCATAGTTAAGAACCCGTATTCCCAAACCGTTTGATACCGTCTGGGCAGGCCTTTTCAAAGGCTCTCCTCAGCGGTCAATCCAGAAAAAAGAAGGTCGGACACACTATGAAAATCATCACACAAATCGGCGTCCTGTTCGGGGTCTGCCTCGGCGGGGTAGGCATTTCCGCGGTTCTGCCATTCCCATTTCCGTCGAGCGTCTCGGCGATGCTCCTGCTCTTCCTGCTCCTGCTTTGCAGGGTAATCAAACCGGGGCAGATCGACGAGATCGCCGGATTTTTGACCAAAAACATGGCGATCCTCTTCCTCCCAGCCGCGGTGGGCATCATCGAAAGCCTCGACATTCTGCGGGACAGCGGGATACAAATCCTGATCATCTGCCTGGTGAGCACCCTGCTGACCTTTGGCGTGACCGCGACGGTGGTTTCCCTCTTGATGCGGCTTGCCGATAGAAAGGAGCGTCAGGATGGTTAATCAACTCGTCTCCACCCCTCTATTCGGCATCGTGCTGTGTGTGGTGACCTTCTGGATTGGCACGCGGGTCAACCGGTGGCTGCGCACCCCCATCGCCAATCCCCTGCTCATCGCAATCCTGCTCTGTTCGGCGTTCCTATTGGCTTTCCGCATCCCGCTCGAAAAATTCAACATCGGCGGCGAAATCATCAATATGCTGGTGGGGCCCGCAACCGCTGCCCTCGCCCTCTCGATCTACCACCAGCGCAGGGTGTTGGGGCGGTATTTCCTGCCGATCGTGGCGGGGAGTTTCGCGGGCGCCGCCACCTCCCTGACGAGCGTTGCGCTGCTCTGCCGCCTGTTCCGGCTCGATGAGGTGATCCTTTCCTCGCTCCTGCCCAAGTCGGTCACCACCGCAATCGCCCTCGAAATCTCAACCGGTCGGGGCGGTATCGGGCCGGTCACCATCCTCGCGGTGCTGATTACCGGTGTGTCCGGGGCGGTCTTTTCCCCGCTGATGATCCGTCTGTTCCGGGTCAAAAACCCGGTGGCACAGGGGGTGGCGATCGGCACATGCAGCCATGCGGTCGGCACCAGCAAGGCGATCGAGCTGGGCGAGCTTCAGGGCGCGATGAGCGGCATCGCAATCGGCGTTGCGGGGCTGATGACCGTCCTGATTACCCTGCTGTTCTAAGAGCCTGTTTGGAATCTTTTGCAGGGGGCTTTTTCACTTGCAAAAAGCCCCCTCTTGCCGCCAGAAGGGCGGCAATTCACCCGAAAAACTGCCGCCGCAGCGGCGTGCATAGGCCAACCGACGCGAAGCGTCGGCTCTTAGGCCGGAGCGGCGCTTCACAGGATAAAGTGTTCCGCCGCGTGCGCGCGGCGGCGGGGGCTCTGCCCCTCGACCCCGCAATTTTTCGAGAAAAATTGAGTAAAGCTTTTGGTTTTAAACAGGCTCTAAGAGCGCATTTTGAAAGGAGCATACCAAATGAACCCGACGGTTCAAACCGAAATCAAACGTTATCTCTTCATGGTGGTAGGATGCTTTTCCTATGCCTTGGCGTTCAACCTGTTCCTGATCCCGAATAATGTTGTCACCGGCGGCGTCACCGGCCTTTCCACCTTGGTCAACATCCTGTGCGGCGGGGCGGTGGGGGTTGGTATCATCAGCATTGCGTTCAACCTGCCGATCCTCCTGCTCGGACTGCGTTCACAGGGGCTGGCCTTCATCCTGCGGTGTTTTCTGACCATCGCGGTGCTCGGCCTGTTCCTCGACGGGATGACCGGCCTACCGGTAATCACAGACGACCCGCTGATGGCCTCGATCTACGGCGGCATCGCGCAAGGGATCGGAATCGGCCTGTTCTGCCGGTACAACGTCTCCTCGGGCGGCACCGAGCTGCTCGCCCGGGTTTTGATGCCGCTGTTCCCGGGGATTTCGCTGGCGAACCTGCTCGCGGTGCTCGACGGCGCCATCGTCCTATTCGGCAGCCTGGTGCTTGGCAACCCCGAAAACGTCCTGCGCGCGCTGATCGTGATCTACCTCTCCTCCAAGGTGAGCGACCTGATTATCACCGGCCTGGACTACGCCAAGATGGTCCATATCATCACCGAAAAACCGGAGGAGGTCGCGGACGCGCTGCTCAAAAGCTCCCCCCGCGGCGTGACCGAAATCAGCGGGCGGGGGATGTATACCCGGTCCCGGAAAAACGTGCTGATGACCGTTGTGAAAAAGCAGCAGCTGCTTCAACTCCGGCGGGTGGTGAGCGAGGCCGACCCGGCCGCGTTTATCATCGTTTCGGATACCACAGAGGTGCTTGGGAACGGATGGAAACAGCTTTAAAAATCTGCTTCTTATTGTGATGAAAAAGGAGGGTTCCGAATGGAGTATACTGCACTGGTGCGGGAGGCGTTTGCCGCGCGGGAAAATGCCTACGCGCCTTATTCCGGCTTTCTGGTGGGGGCCGCCCTGCTCGCGGAGAACGGGAAGGTCTATCGCGGGTGCAATGTCGAAAACGCGGCGTTTTCCCCCGGCTCCTGTGCCGAGCGCACCGCGCTCTATGCGGCGGTGGCAGAGGGGGTACGCCGGTTCCGGGCAATCGCGGTCGTAGGGGCGAAACAGGACGCGGAATCGTTTGCATTTTGCTTTCCCTGCGGGGTCTGCCGACAAGCGCTCTCCGAATTTTGCCCGCCTTCCTTTGAAGTGGTCGTTGCAAAAAGTGAAACCGACTTCCAGGTTTACCGTCTGGATGCACTGCTGCCCTATGGGTTCGGCGGGGACAGCCTGAAATAAAAAGGAGGAATCATCGTGCGTATGTATGAACTCATCCGGAAAAAACGGGATGGGCTTGCGCTCACCGGGCCGGAGATCGCGTTTTTTGTGGACGGCTATGTGCGGGGGGAGATCCCGGATTACCAGGCGTCGGCGCTGCTGATGGCGATCTGCCTGCGGGGGATGGACCGGCAGGAGACCGCGCTTCTGACCGGCTGCATGGCCCGTTCGGGGGAGATGGCCGACCTATCGCCGGTTCCGGGGGTCAAGGTGGACAAGCACAGCACCGGCGGCGTGGGGGATAAGACCACGCTGGTCTGCGCGCCGATTGCAGCGGCGTGCGGCGTGCCGGTCGCCAAGATGAGCGGGCGCGGGCTGGGGCATACCGGCGGGACGGTGGACAAGCTCGAGTCGATCCCCGGGCTGCGCACCGCGGTCGGGCGGGAGGAATTCCTGCAAATGGTGCGGCAAAACGGAATTGCGCTGATTGGGCAGAGCGGCAATATCGCGCCCGCAGATAAAAAAATCTATGCGCTGCGGGACGTGACCGCGACGGTCGAGAGCCTTCCGCTGATCGCCTCGTCGATCATGAGCAAAAAACTCGCCGCCGGTTCGGACGCGATCCTGCTCGACGTCAAAACCGGCAGCGGGGCATTCATGAAGACGCTGGAAGGATCGATTGCGCTGGCCCAGGAGATGGTCGAAATCGGAGTGCGCAACGGGCGCAGGATGGCCGCGCTTGTCACCGATATGGATACCCCGCTCGGCCATGCGGTCGGCAACGCGCTCGAGGTGGCCGAGTCGGTTGCAGTCCTCAAAGGGCATGGCCCTGCCGACCTCACAGAACTATGCCTGCTGCTCGCCTCGGAGATGCTTGTTCTCGCGGGGAAAGGGACGCCCGAAACCTGCCGGAAACTGGCAGAGGACGCGGTTTCCACCGGCCGGGCGTTTGAAAAGCTGCGCGCAATGGCGCAGGCACAGGGCGGGGACGTCTCGGTGTTGGATGACACTGGGCGGTTCCCACAGGCCCCGGTTGTGCAGGAGGTGCGGGCCGCACAGGACGGCTGGGTCACCCGCATCCAGACCGAACAGTGCGGGGTTGCATCGGTTGTGCTCGGCGCGGGACGGGAACGCAAAGAGGACCCGATCGACCCATCGGCGGGGCTGATGCTGGTGAAAAAGGTGGGCGACCGGGTGCATCAGGGGGAAACGCTTGCATGGATGCATACCGCGCGCCCGGAAAAGCTGCCCGAGGCAGAGTCGCTCCTGAACGGCGCGTACGAGCTCGGGGAGACGCCGCCCCCGCCGCACAAGCTGGTCTATGCGCGGGTCACCGCTGACGGGGTGGAGATGCTGTAGCGTGGAGCCGGAGGCGGGGCGGAAGCCCTTTATGGACAATCTGCGCGGCATGGCGGTTTTGCTGCTGTTCCCCATTCACACGCTTATGATCTGGAACGATTTCGGCTCACGCTTCTATATCTGGGAGGGTGCAAACCGGCCTCTCAGCACCTGGATCGTCCTGGTCAACCCGTGGCTCATGCCGCTCCTGTTTGTCCTGGCGGGGATGAGCGCCCGTTATGCGCTGCAAACGCGGACGGTCAAGGCGTTTGTGGTGCAGAGAACCCGGAAGCTTCTGTTTCCGCTCATCGTTGGGACAGCGGTTCTGGTGCCGTTTCAAACATGGTATGCGAGAAGGTACTTTGACCATTACGAAGGTGGTATTTTCGCGCACTGGGTCTGGTTCTTCACCCACTTCACCGACCTCAGCGGCTATGATGGTGCGTTCACGCCGGGACATCTCTGGTTTCTCCTGTTCCTGTTTTTGATCTCAATGGCCGCGCTCCTGGTGTTCCGGGCCATACCATACGAAAAAAGCGCAGCATTTGCACGCAGAATCCCGTTTCCGGCGATTCTGCTCCTGTTTATCCCGGTCTGGCTGATGTATTATCTGGGGAACTTTGGCGGGTTCAGTCTCGGGAAATCCTTTGCGCTCTATCTGCTGGGATATTACCTTTTGAGCAATGGTGCTGTGATAGAAAAGCTGGAAAGAAATACAACCTGGTTGGCGGGTCTGTGGGGGGCCGGGACCGCCGCATTGGCTTTTCTGTATGCCCGTTTCGCCTATTACGGGGATTTATGGGCCAATCTGATCGGCTGGATTTCGGTTTTGTCTGTACTGGTTCTGGGAAAGAGGTTTTGGAACCGGCGGACACGATTTACGGATTTTGTGAACCGGTTTTCCTATCCGATCTATCTCCTGCATCTGCCAGTGCTGGTTGCGGTCGCGTACCATACGGTAAAGCGGGTCCACGGTGTTACAGCGCAGATACTGGTGATCTGGGGCGGGAGCCTGATCCTCACAGTCCTTATCTGCTTTCTGTTGGGGCATTCAAGATAGCGGACGTTTGGCCCCTGACCAAACGTCCAGGCGTAAAACACCTTCCCCGGGGGTATGGGCCCCACCCTTCCGAGCTGGAGGCAAGCATCCCGTTCTTCTATCCCAAACCAAAAGTTTCGTCCACCTTTGCCCCGGCCCCAGAGCCGCCTGCGAAGGTGGCGGGATCGAGGGGCAGAGCCTCCGCTGCCGCGTGCAGCAGCTCGGGTTTCCGGTTGGGAAGGCGGCCCTCGATCACCTGCACAAGCAGGAACCGCAGGACCGCGCCGAGTTCCCGCCCTGCCGGGACTCCAACCGAAAGCAGGTCCCGGCCGTTGACAGCCAGCATCCCGAGGTTCCAGCAGTCCCCGTCTGTCAGAACCTGTTGCAGGTTTTGCTGTGCCGGGCCAGTTTCCCGGCCCAGTGCCGCCTGAAAATCGAGCAGTTCCCGCAAAGGCTGCACCCCGAGCTCGGAAAGGAGCCGCCGCACTCCGGTACGGCTGACCGGGAGCGGCTGGTCCCAGCGGGAGAGCAGGGCCGCGACCGTCCGGCGCGTGGCGTTGTCCGCTTTCAGGCGGAGCAGCGCGGCATCCGCCTGTGCGGGGGAAAACCGGTGCATCAGCATGGCGAGCCGGACGCCAGGCCGGGCGGGCAGCAGGTGCAGCTGCACCCCATCGGGGGAAAATGCCCCGGTCAGCAGTGCGATAACCTCCGGAAATTGCCTGACGACCGCATCGGCATGTTCGCCGCAGACGAGTTTGCAGAGTTCGGAAAACAGGCGCTCCGCAGAAACCTTTTCCAAAAGGCGGAATTGATTGCGCAGGGCGCCGGCGGTTGCGGGTTCAACCGAGAACCCGAGCGTGGAGGCGAACCGCAGCGCCCGGACGATCCGGAGCGCATCCTCTTCGAACCGGCGGGCCGGGTCCCCGACCGCGCGGATGAGCTTATTGCGGAGATCGTCCAGCCCGTCGAACCGGTCGATGATCCCTGTGCGGGGGGAAAAGGCGAGCGCATTGACGGTGAAATCCCGCCGGGCGAGGTCGTCCGCCAGGCGCGGGGTAAAGGTGACCTGCTCCGGATGCCGCCCGTCACGATAGACACCGTCCCTCCGGAAGGTGGTGATCTCCACCGGATTCCCCTCCGAAACCACCGTGAGTGTTCCGTGTTTACGTCCGGTCCCGACCACCTGCCAACCGGTAAAGACCGCTTCGGTCTGGTGTGGAAGGGCGGAGGTCGCGAGGTCCCAGTCGCCCGGTTCCCGGCCGAGCAGGCTGTCCCGCACACATCCGCCCACGCAGAACACCTCAAATCCGGCGGACTCCAACCGGTCAACCAACAGGTTCACCGGCTTCGGGATCGAAATCTGCATAAAAACCTTCACTTCCTATGGCCAGGATACCAAAAACTGAAAAGGAGAGATTTGCATTGGGCAGACATGGCGAACAGGCGGAGCGCCTATTTCTATCGGGCTATAACTGCGCGCAGTCGGTGGTCGCGGCTTATGCGGAAGAGCTGGGGCTGACGGTGGAGCAGGCCGCGCGGCTTGCTTCCGGATTCGGCGGCGGCATCGGCAGGCTGAGGGAGACCTGCGGCGCGGTTTCGGGGATGGCGCTCATCGCGTCGATCCTGCGGGGATACGAATCCCCCACCGACCAGGAGGGCAAAAAGCGCACCTATGCGCTGGTGCAGGAGCTGGTGGAGGCGTTCCGCACCCAAAACGGGTCGATCCTCTGCCGGGAGCTGCTCGGCGAGGAGGGGAACGACTCCAACCCGCTTTCCCCTTCGGTCCGGACCAGCGACTACTACGACAGACGTCCCTGCCAGCATCTGGTGGCAGATGCTGCGGACTTATTGGAGACCGTTCTGCACCCATAAAATCGGGGAGCGCTTAGAGGCTATCCAGAATTTTTTGTAGGGGGCTTTTTCACTTGCAAAAAGCCCCCTCTTGCCGCCTTCGGCGGCAATTCACCCCCTAAATGCGCTTCACAGGATAAAGCGTTTCGCTCGTTGTGACGAGCGACCAAAGGCTCTGCCTTTGGAAACCGCAATTTTTCGAGAAAAATTGAGTAAAGCTTTAGATCTTGAATAGGCTCTAAGATTCGTCCATTGCGGCGAGCGCCTCCCGGATGGTGTCGAGCGGTTCCGACCCCGCCGGGATTTTGACGGTGATATACGGTTTTGCGCCCGCGCTGACCATCACCCTGCCGCGCAGCTTGACCGCAAGCGTCCCCGCGCGCTGCATATCCATCACCTCGGGGTAAAGCAGAACCGCGTCCCCGCGCTGAGAAATCTCCCGGATGCCCATGAGTGAAGCGGTGTTGCGCACCAGTGCGACGTCTACCAGCCCTTTGACCGCCTCGGGCGGCTCCCCAAACCGGTCGATCAGCTCGTCAATCAGGTCGAGCGCGTCCTCCTCGGTCTGGATACCCGCTATTTTCTTATAAATATCGATCCGCTGGGCAAGGTTGTCAATATATTCCTCGGGGATATGCGCCCCTACCCGCACATCCACCATACATTCCGTAGCGGCGCGTGCGGGAGCTTCCCCGCGCTGTTCCGCGACCGCGTCCGAAAGCAGCTTGAGGTACATGTCATAGCCGACCGCTTCCATGTGCCCATGCTGCTGGGAACCGAGGATGTTGCCCGCGCCGCGGATTTCGAGGTCACGCATCGCGATCCGGAAGCCGGAACCGAACGAGGTGAATTCTCGGATCGCTGCCAGCCGTTTGGTGGCGATGTCCGAAAGCTCCCGGTCGGGCCGAAAGGTCAGATAGGCGAACGCCCTCCTGCTCGAACGCCCCACCCGCCCGCGCAGCTGGTAGAGCTGGGAGAGGCCCATGTGGTCGGCATTCTCGATAATCAGCGTGTTGCAGTTGGGGACGTCCACGCCTGTCTCGATGATGGTGGTGCAGACCAGGATATCCACCTCGTAGTCGAGCAGCTGCTGCCAGACCGCCGAAAGCTGTTCCTCGTTCATCTTGCCGTGTGCGGTGACGATCCGCGCCGACGGCACAAGCTGCTGGATTTTATAGGCGCAGCTGTCGATGCTCTCCACCCGGTTATGCAGATAGAACACCTGCCCGCCCCGGCGCATCTCCCGCTCGATCGCCTGTGTGACCAGCCCCCAGTCGTGCTCGACCACATAGGTCTGCACCGGATGGCGGTCCTGCGGCGCCTCCTCGAGGATGCTCATGTCCCGGATGCCGCTCATCGCCATGTTGAGGGTGCGCGGGATCGGGGTTGCCGACAGGTTGAGCACGTCCACATTGGCGCGCATCTCCTTGAACTTCTCCTTGTGACGCACCCCAAACCGCTGCTCCTCGTCGATGATGCAGAGCCCGAGGTCTTTGAACTTGACGTCGTTCTGGACCAGCCGGTGGGTGCCGATGATGATGTCGGTTTCCCCCCGGCGCAGTTCGTCGAGCACCTGTTTCTGCTCCCGCGCGGTGCGGAACCGGGAGAGCAGGTCGACCTTGACCGGGAACCCCTCCATCCGGCGGCGGACGGTCTGGTAATGCTGCCAGGCGAGGATGGTGGTCGGGCAGAGCAGGGCGCACTGTTTGCCGTCCATCACGCATTTGAACGCGGCGCGCAGCGCCACCTCGGTCTTGCCGAACCCCACGTCTCCACAGAGCAGACGGTCCATCGGTGCTTCCCGCTCCATGTCCGCTTTGATCTCCTCGATGCACCGGAGCTGGTCGTCGGTCTCGTCGTAAGGGAACCGGCGCTCAAAATCGTTCTGCCAGTCGGTGTCGGGGGAGAATGCGTGCCCTTTGACCTGCATCCGTTTGGCATAAAGCTCGGTCAGCTCTTTGGCCATGTCCTCGACCGCTTTTTTGACCCGCGCGCGGGTCTTCTGCCACTCGACCGAGTTCAGCTTGCTGAGCTTGACCGTCGCATCCTCCCGGACCCCGACATATTTGGTCACCAGGTCGAGCTGGGTGACCGGCACGAAAAGGGTATCGGTCCCGGCATAGCGGATTTTGATATAGTCCTTGACAACCCCCTGGATTTCCCGCTTGACGATCCCCTCGAACACCCCGATCCCGTGTGCGATATGGACCACATGGTCGCCCGGGGTCAGGTCGCTGATATCCTTGAGCTGCTTGCCCTCCTTATGGCGGGGCCTTTTTTTTGCGCTCTGGCGGACCGATTTGGCCTGTGAGAGGATTGCCAGCTTGAGGTCTGGGTACTCGACCCCCGCGCTCATGCTCCGCCCGACCACATAGACCAGCCGCGGGGTGAACGCCCCGATCTTTTCCGATTCGATCGCGTTGATCCCCTGTTTTTGCAGGTCCTCGGCGAGGGTGACCGCCGCGCGGGGCGTCCCCGCAAACACCACGATGCAGTAGCCCGAGGCGGTGTACGCCTGCACCTCTTCGAGCAGGGCGGAGAACTCCCCGCTCCAGGAGGAGAGCTGGACCGCGTTGATGTTCAGGAGCTGGCGGAGCGGGATGTCCCCGACCGACCGGACAAAGGTGTCGAGCAGGACGGTGCAGCCTTCAGCCGCGTGGCGCTGAAGCTCGACAAAGTCCTCGTTGAACCGGTCGCACCCTTTGAAGAGGACGCCCTCCTCAAACAGCAGCTTGATATCCTCGCTGTTCTGTGCTTGGGCGCTGCGCAGTACCTCCCGGCAGTTGCCGGTGTCGCAGAGGAAAAAGACCGCGTCCGGCAGGTAGTCGAAGATGGTCGCCGGCTCGGGATAGATCAGCGGTAGCCACCGGTCGAGACTTTCGGGCATTGCGCCCCCTTCGAGCTTTTCGATCTCCTGTGCGAGTTTTTCTTTGGCGCGTTTGCCCTGGGTGCCCCGCAGCGACTTTGCCGCTGCTTCCAGCAGGCGGCGCAGCTTGGCCGGGCTATCCACGACCACCTCGGCGGCGGGCGGGATATCCACCCATTTGACGGTATCCTCCCGCCGCTGGGTGTCGGTCTTGAAGGTCGAGATGGTGTCGATCTCCTCCCCCCAGAACTCGACCCGGAACGGGTCCGGGGTGTGCGGCGGGAAAAAGTCGAGAATCCCGCCCCGCTGGGAGAACTGGCAGACCCCGTCCACCTGGTCCGCCCGGGTATAGCCCGCGCTCACCAAAAATGCAAGCAGCTCCTCCATCTGGTAGCTCTCCCCGGTTTTGAGGGTGCGGGTCTTTTCCCGCAGCAGCCCCGGCGGCATGGTGTATTGCAGCGCCGCGCGCGCCGAAGCGACCACCAGCCGGGCGGTCCCGGCGGAAAGCCGCCCGAGCACGCTCAGCCGGGCGTGTTCGTACTCGTGTGAGACGCCCGCCACCTCGTGGAAGGTCAGGTCGCGGGAAGGGTAGAACGCCGCGACCGGTTCTCCCGCCATGATGTTGATATCCTCACAGATGCGCATGGCGTTCGCCTCGTCGGACGCGACAACCAGCCCGCGTTTTCCAAGCAGGCTGGTGAGCGAATAGATCAGGTGGGCCTTGTGCACCTCCGAAAGGCCGGTCGCCAATACGGGGGTGTTCCGGGACTCCACCGCAGTTTTGATCTGCTGGAATTCGGGCATCCCCGAGAGCAGCTGTTCAAATCCATTCATACATATGTCCTCTTCATCGTTCTCCTCGTCCATCCATTACCCGTTAAACCGGCTCATCGCCTGATCGATCTGCCCTTCGACGATCATCCGCGCGGCCTCGGCGGCATTCTCAAACATCTTGTCCAGCAGCTCGGTGTCCTCCTTGCGGAACTTTCCGAGCACCCAGTCGGCGAGGTCGTAGTCGGGGTGGGGCTTCTGGCCGACCCCCATCTTGACGCGGGGGAACGTGTCCTTGCCGGTCAGGTAGAGGATGCTTTTCAGGCCGTTGTGACCGCCGTCGCTGCCCTTGCGCCGGATGCGCAGCCTGCCCACGTCGAGGCTCACATCGTCGAAGAGGATCAGCACCCGTTCGATCGGGATTTTATAAAACTGCATCGCCTCCCGCACCGCCTCGCCCGAGTTGTTCATATAGGTGGACGGTTTCATCAGCAGGACCCGGTGTTCGCCGATCATCGCGTCGCCGCAGAGGGATTTGTATTTGATCCGGTCAACCTTCACGCCGAGCTTTTCGGCAAGGCAGTCGAGCGCAAGGAACCCGGCGTTGTGGCGGGTGCACTCGTACTGCCTGCCGGGGTTCCCCAGCCCGACAATCAGAAATTCCACCGGCCCGGTGGGAGCGGACTGCCGCCGCTTAAACATTTCAAACATGGTTTTCATTCTCCTTGCAGGCGGGGTGGATCGCCCCCGCCTGCATTGCAGTTATTTTGTAAGGGGGCTTTTTCTCTTGTAAAAAGCCCCCTCTTGCCACCCTTCGGGCGGCAATTCACCCGAAAAATACGCTTCACAGGATAAAGTGTTCCGCGCTCTTCGGAGCGCGGCCAAAGGCGCTGCCTTTGGAAACTGCCACCTTTGAAAAGGTGGACGAAACTTTTCATTTTTATGTATACAGTTACTTTTTGGCGTCCTTTTTGAAAGCGATCTTCTCGTCCGACCAGCCCTCTTTGATCTGCTGGTGCACCCGTCCGATCGCGAGCGCGCCCGCTGGGACATCCTCGTCGATCGTGGTGCCGGCGGCGGTATACGCCCCCTCGCCGACCGTGACCGGCGGCACCAGGTTGGTGTTGCAGCCGATGAACGCCCGGTCGCCAATCGTGGTGCGGTATTTTTTGTTGCCGTCATAGTTGGCGGTGACCACCCCGCAGCCAAAGTTGCAGTAGGCGCCCACGTCACTGTCGCCGATATAGGTCAGATGCGCGACCGAAGTTTTATCCCCGACCGTCGAATTTTTGATCTCGACAAAATCCCCCAGTTTGACCCCGTCGCCGAGGTGGGAGTTGGGGCGGAGCTGGGAGAACGGCCCGACCGAGCTGTCTTTCCCGACCGTCGAATCAGTGAGATAAGAGGCGTTGATGTGGGAGCCTTCCCCGACCTGGGAATCGACCAGATAGGAGTTGGGGCCAATCACCGCATGCGCGCCGATCCGGGTTTTACCGCGCAGGATCGTCCCGGGCAGAATCACCGCGTCATGCGCGATCTCGACCTCCGGCCCGATCACGATCCCGTCACTGAACGGGATGTCCACCCCGTTGTCCAGATGCCGATCAATCACCCGCTGGCGCGCACGCTCGTTGAGCTGCCGCAGCGCGCGGCGGTCGTTCGCGCCGAGGGCGGTGTCCGGATCGAGCGCCGCACAGCCGCCCACCCGCAATCCGTCCGCGGACGCGAGGCCGACGGTATCGGTGAGGTAGTATTCCCCCTGCACGTTCCGGCAGGTCAGGCGGGGCAGCGCGTCCCGCAGAAATTCGGTCCGGAACCAATAGGCGCCCGAATTGACCTCCCGGATTTGGAGCTGTTCGGGGGTGGCGTCCTTCTGCTCGACAATCGCGAGCACCCTGCCGTCTTCCCCGCGCAGAATCCGCCCATAGCCGGTCGGGTCTTCCAGCTCTGCGGTCACCAGCGTCACCGCGCACCCCTGAGACCGATGCACCTCATACGCCGCGTTGATCGCCTGCGGGGTAATGAAGGGGGCGTCTCCGTTCAATACCAGCAGGTCCCCCCCTTGTGCAAAGGCTTCGGATGCCATCATCACCGCATGGCCGGTCCCGCGGCGCTCCGACTGCCGGAAAAACCGGCATCCCGGGGTGACCGCCTGTTCAAGCAGCTCTTGATGGTCTCCCGCTATGATATAGAGTTCGTCGATCCCCGCCGCGCGGCAGGCGTCCTCCACCCAACGGATCATCGGCTTGAAGAGCACCTCGCAGAGCATCTTTGGACGGTCGGAATGCATCCGTTTCCCGTCCCCTGCCGCGAGTATGACCGCGAATCTGCGTCTGTCCTGTTGTTCCATGGAAATTCCCCCCTGTATGCCGGCAGGCCAACTGCCGGCTTTTTTATGAACCAAAACGAACTGTTTCGCCAGCCTTTTCAAAGGCTGCGGGGCCGAGGGGCAGAGCCCCCGCCGCCGCGCGCAGAGGGTGTTTTTTTGCAAGAGAAAAAGCACCCTGCAAAAGATACGGAAATCCGTTCTAAATCAAAAATAAGCGTTCGCGTCTTCTATTATGTCAATTTTTTTTCGGGTTTGCAAGGGATTCGGCGGGAATTTTGCCGCCTGCCAGAAGTTTTTCGCCGGGCGATTGGGTGGCGGGGGCAAATCCCCTAAAAATCTTTTGTTTTTTTCTTGGAAATAATGCACTTTTTCCTAGCAAAACACTGGAAAAACCACAGCGGGTTTGTTATAATATAGCTTGGTCAATGCTACCAGAGTGATCTAAAGTAATGGAGGTAGATTAAAGTGGGCAAAAAATTTGTTTACATGTTCTCCGAGGGCAACGGCTCGATGCGCGAGCTGCTCGGGGGCAAGGGTGCAAACCTGGCGGAGATGACAGGTCTTGGAATGCCTGTTCCGCAGGGCTTCACGGTCACAACCGAGGCATGCACCCAGTACTACGCGGACGGCGAGAAGATCAACGAGGAGATTCAGGAGCAGATCTACGCCGGTCTTGCAAAACTCGAAGAGATCGCGGGCAAGAAGTTCGGCGACCTCGAGAACCCGCTGCTCGTTTCGGTCCGTTCGGGCGCGCGCGCTTCGATGCCGGGCATGATGGACACCATCCTCAACCTCGGCCTGAACGACGAAGTGGTCGAAGTCATGGCGAAAAAGACCAACAACCCGCGTTTCGCGTATGACTCCTACCGCCGGTTCATCCAGATGTATTCGGACGTTGTCATGGAGGTCGGTAAGGCTTACTTTGAGAAGCTGATCGACGAGATGAAAGAGAAAAAAGGCGTCAAGATGGACACCGAGCTGGACGCCGACGACCTGAAAGAGCTGGCGCGCCAGTTCAAGGCCGAGTATAAGGAGAAAAAAGGCGTCGACTTCCCGACCGACCCGAAAGAGCAGCTCATGGGCGCGATCATGGCGGTCTTCCGTTCGTGGGACAACCCCCGCGCAATCTACTACCGCCGCATGAACGACATCCCCTCGAGCTGGGGCACCGCGGTCAATGTCCAGATGATGGTCTTCGGAAACACCGGCGACAATTCGGGCACCGGCGTTGCGTTCACCCGCAACCCTGCAACCGGTGAGAAGAAGCTGTTCGGCGAGTTCCTGATGAACGCACAGGGCGAGGACGTTGTCGCGGGCGTACGCACCCCGCAGACGATCGACCAGCTGGCCGAAGTTATGCCGGAAGCCTACAACCAGTTTGTGGATATCTGCGGCCGCCTCGAGAACCACTACCGCGATATGCAGGATATGGAGTTCACCATCGAGGACAAGAAGCTGTTCATGCTCCAGACCCGCAACGGCAAGCGCACCGCTGCTGCCGCGCTGAAGATCGCTTGTGACCTCGTGGACGAGGGGATGATCTCCGAAAAAGAAGCGGTCTGCATGATCGACCCGAAACAGCTTGACGCGCTGCTGCACCCGCAGTTCGACGCGAAAGCGCTCAAAGCTGCGAAACCCATCGGCACTGCGCTGCCTGCTTCCCCGGGCGCTGCCTGCGGTAGAGTGGTCTTTACCGCCGAGGATGCGACCGAGTGGGCGCAGAAGGGCGAGAAGGTCATTCTGGTGCGTCTCGAAACCTCCCCGGAGGACATCGAGGGTATGCATTATTCGCAGGGCATCCTGACCGTTCGCGGCGGTATGACCTCCCACGCGGCGGTTGTCGCGCGCGGCATGGGCACCTGCTGTGTCTCGGGCTGCGGCGAGATCAAGATGGACGAGGAAAACAAATGCTTCACCCTCGCCGGCAAGACCTACCATGAGGGCGACTATATCTCGCTGGACGGCTCGACCGGTAACATCTACGGCGAAGCGATCCCGACGGTTGAGGCTTCGATCGGCGGCGACTTTGGCCGTCTGATGGGCTGGGCCGACGAGTACCGTCAGCTCAAGGTCCGCACCAATGCCGACACCCCGAAGGATGCACAGCAGGCCATGAGCTTTGGCGCACAGGGCATCGGCCTCTGCCGTACCGAGCACATGTTCTTCGAGACCGACCGTATCGCGGCTATCCGTGAGATGATCTGCTCGGATACCGTTGAGCAGCGCGAAGCGGCGCTTGCAAAGCTGCTGCCGATGCAGAGAGGCGACTTCGAGGGCATCTACGAGGCAATGCAGGGCAACCCGGTCACCATCCGGTTCCTCGACCCGCCGCTGCATGAGTTCGTTCCCACCGCGGAAGAGGATATTGCTGCACTCGCCAAGACGATGGGCAAGAGCGTTTCGGATATCCATGCGATCATCGCTGGCCTGCACGAGTTCAACCCGATGATGGGCCACCGTGGCTGCCGTCTGGCTGTCACCTATCCGGAGATCGCTGCCATGCAGACCCGCGCGGTCATTGAGGCTGCGCTCAACGTCCAGGCCAAACATCCCGACTGGAAGATGGTTCCCGAGATCATGATCCCGCTGGTCGGCGAGGTCAAGGAGCTGGCGTATGTCAAGAGCGTTGTCGTCAAGACTGCGGACGAGCTGATCGCTGCCGCGAAGAGCGACATGAAATACAAAGTTGGTACCATGATCGAGATCCCGCGTGCAGCCCTGACTGCGGACGAGATCGCGAAAGAGGCCGAGTTCTTCAGCTTCGGCACCAACGACCTCACCCAGATGACCTTCGGCTTCAGCCGTGATGATGCCGGCAAGTTCCTCGGCGCTTACTATGACAAGAAGATCTACGAGTCGGATCCGTTCGCAAAACTGGATCAGACCGGCGTGGGCAAACTGGTCGAGATGGCTGCCAAACTGGGCCGCGCAACCCGTCCGGACATCCACCTCGGCATCTGCGGCGAACATGGCGGCGACCCGAGCACCGTCGAGTTCTGCCACAATACCGGCCTGGATTATGTGTCCTGCTCGCCGTTCCGCGTGCCGATCGCACGTCTGGCTGCTGCACAGGCCGCAATCAAAAATCCTCGCTAAACGGATTGTTTTGTCGTGGGGTAATATAGATTTTTCTCAGAGAGGCAATCTGCATTGACCCCGACATAGAAAAACAAGACCTTGCACTTAACCGTGCAGGGTCTTGTTTTTGTTCTCCGAACTATCC
>JAETRV010000144.1 GCA_021770005.1 Anaerotruncus sp.
CGCTCTGCGACAGGCTGATCAGGTTGTTGCCCGGCTGGAGCTTGGGAAATTCGACGAGGTTTGTCTGCGCGAATTTGTTGATTCCGTCCTGGGTCACGGTGCGGGCGATGCCGTTGATGACAAAGGTTTTGCCCGCGGTCAGGGAGCTGATCTTTATGCCGAACACCATCAGCTGGGAGAGGCTCGTCGCCGGGGTGACCGAGAGGATGCACTCGGTGGGCAGGTTGCCCTGACAGAACACCGTGTGGCTGGTGCCCGAGGCAAAGCTGTGGGTGACAAGCTCCTTGTGCTGCACCGCGTCAAAGCTGTAGCTCACCTCCTGGTAGTTGGGCAGGATTTCTGTGACCTCCGAGATGCTGGTCAGGATGCAGGTGTAGGTGAAACCGTCGGGGAGCCAGAGCTCGCTTTTGGTCTGCACCTCCCGGGCAAAGGCGGAGATTTTTGCAATCGTGTCCTCCCGGTCTTCCCCCTCAAAGGTGATGGTCACGGTGAGGGGACGCAGCCCGACGTCGGAGTGCAGCAGCACTGGGGCCAGGCAGCCCGGCCCGCGCAGGTAGTCGTTGGTCACCGCCGAGCCCCCGAGGGAGTAGCCCAGCAGTTTTCCGCCGAATTCGGCTATTTTTTTGTTGTTGACTAGCATTACAAATTCCTCCATGCGAGTTCTTCGGACATGTAATTCGCCGTCGCAACGGCGAACTCCCGCCCGTCAATGTTGAGGACCGTCTTGATCTTTCCGGACGCGGGGATGAGGCCGGTATCCGCGCCCGCGGCAGAAGCAGAGGCTGCTGTGAGGGAACCGTTGGCGGTTACGCCAATCGCCGCGCTGAGTCTGCCCGCCTGCAGCTCGGTTTCCTGTTTCATTCGCGCATACAGATTGGAAAGGTTGTTTGCTTTGTCCAGATCAAACTTCTTGAGCACATTCCTGCTGATCTGGTCCGCCTGTTTGAGCAGGTTGCCCTCCTCGTCCGAAAGGCCGAGCTCCGCACCCTTTATGAGGTATTGGAAAATGGAACGGGTTTTGCGGGAGGGGGAGTGCTCGTCAAACGCGCGGCGGATGCGGTAGATGATGCCGGTCGCGATCTCGTCCGCCTTGGCGAAC
>JAETRV010000145.1 GCA_021770005.1 Anaerotruncus sp.
GACGTTGTCCACCGCGATGCCGAGCAGCCGTTTGCGGGTCTCAAAGCTCGCCCAGGCGATGTGCGGGGTGATGATGCAGTTTTTTGCCTTGAGCAGGGGATTGTCCGGACGGATCGGCTCTTTGGAAACCACGTCGACCGCAGCGCCCGCGATCAGTCCCGCGTTAAGCGCGGCGGCGAGGTCTTTTTCCACCACAACCGGCCCACGGGCGGTGTTGATGAGCAGCGCCGACTGCTTCATCAGGGAGAGCCGATCGAGGTTGATCATCCCCCGGGTTTCGTCGTTGAGCGGGACGTGAATGGAAACCGCGTCGCTTCGCTTGAGTAGGTCTTCCAGGCTGGTAAAAGCGAGGCGGTCGGTCTCAAGCTCCGGCTTAGGATGGCGGGCGTAGACCAGCACCTCCATGCCGAACGCCTGGGCGAGCTTTGCCACCTCTTGCGCGATGCTGCCAAAGCCGATGAGCCCGATGGTTTTGTTCCACAGCTCAAAGGTGGGGTAGTAAAAGCAAAAGTCGTCGCAGCGTTCCCAATCCCCCCGCTTCACGGCTACGTCGTGTGCGGTGACCTTGTTGGCAAATTGCAGCAGGTAGGCAAAGGTCAGTTGGGCGACCGCCCGGGAGGAATAGCTTGGGATGTTGGTCACCACAATCCCCTTTTGTGCGGCATAGGTGGGGTCGAGGATGTTGTAGCCGGTTGCGAGAACACCGATGTATTGGAGATTGGGGCAGGCGTCGATCATCTCGTTGGTAATCCTCGTTTTGTTGGACAGTACGATTTCAGCGTCTCCGATCCGCTGGACCACTTGATCCGGTTCGGTGCGGTTGTAGTTGGAGACCTCTCCGAACTGGTTGAAATCGGTCAGCGGGAGGTCGTTTCCCGCAAGGGTGTGGCTGTCGAGAATGACGATTTTGATAAGAACTCCTCCTTTGAGATTGATTGGGTCTTTTACCTAGGTTTCATAAAAAACTGGTTCAGAATGCGTGTGCGGCTATACGCTGGTTGTCAGTTGTCAGCTAGGGGGATCAGCCGAAAACGGGAATGCGCGGCAGTGCCGGCATTCCCGTTGTGTGTTGTGTTAAGAAAGTTGTTCGAGTCCCTT
>JAETRV010000146.1 GCA_021770005.1 Anaerotruncus sp.
GTTTCCCCTTAACGCCAAGCGCGGCGGCGATAGTCTGCGCCACGCTCGGCTTTTCTGCAATCACAAGTCTAAGTGCCATGAAAAAAATCCTCCTTTCAGCGTTCCGGCGCGGTATGCTTCTTCTCCTGTGCCTGTTTCAGACAGTAGCCGATACAGGGGGATTGCGCCTTATAGGGGCAGCGCATACACGCCGGGGATTTTGGAACGGGCGGCGCATTGTCACGCCGCCCGCCCGGTCTTTGTATCATCATTTTTTCAAAGGGATTGTCGGTAAACAGGGTCATGCTTCCTCGTCCTCCTGTTCTTCATCAGAAAGCCCGTCCCCCTCGTCCGGCTCGTCCTCGTCATAGTCGTCAAAGTCAAAATCTTCAAGGTCGGTGTCGCCCTTGACGCTCTGCTTCGGTTTCATAAACTTAAAATAGTAAAGTGCGCCCCCGCCGCCAAGAAGTGCCACAACAAAGAAAAGCACAAGCCCGCCCGTATTGCCTTTTTCTTTGGGCTGCTCCGGCGGTTCTTCGGTTTCCGGCTCCGCTTCCTTGCCGCTGCAAGCGGTCATGTTGTCCTTGCAGACGGGGCAGCTCACATTTACTTTCCCGGCTTCGCATTTCTCGGTACAACTGCAAACGGCGGGCGGGGCTGCTTCGGTGCTTCCGTCCTCCATGAGTGCCATAAGGTCGGCTTCGTCTACTTGATTAAGGAAATGTACGGTATTCTCGCCCTCGTCGTCCCGGTCGATAAGGATATAAAAGTAATTGCCGTTTTTGGTCGTTACGGTGATAAGCTGCTTGTTGCCGCCGAAATCGTCTACAAGGGTTGCGTTCCCGTCCGGGGTGAGGGGTTCTTCCTTTTCGGGTTCTTCATAGACAACGCCGCTGTCGTCGGTAGCGTCCTCTCCCTCCGGGGTCTGTGCAAAGGCGGTGACGGAAAAGCCGCCCATAAGTACGAGGGCGGCGCAAAGTGCGGTCAAGGCTCTAAGGATTTTCTTATTCATTCTCGGTGTCCTCCATTTCTTCGGTGTCATGGTCTGCGGGTTCTGCGGGGTAGCCCGGCGCGGCTTCCATGCCCGGAATACCGCCCCCGGAAAGC
>JAETRV010000016.1 GCA_021770005.1 Anaerotruncus sp.
GCAGAGCCCCCGCCGCCGCGCGCACGCGGCGGAACACTTTATCCTGAGAAGCGCATTTTGGGGGTGAATTGCCGCAAAGCGGCAAGAGGGGGCTTTTTGCAAGAGAAAAAGCCCCCTCCGAAAGATTTGGATAAGGAAACGGATCCCGCCTCTGCTTGGTTATCCCCTGCATATGGTGACGAGCACAACCTCTGGACGGTTGCACACCCGCGGCAGCAGCATATAGTGCGCAGCCCCGCGGCTGACCACATGGGTGAAGGTGGGATGCCGGTACATCCCGCCCGCATACGGGGGGAATATCCCCTGATTGGGGGCATAAAGGCCGTTGAGCAGGCCGGGAATGCGCACCTGCCCGCCGTGGGCATGCCCTGAGAGCACCAGATCGAACGGCATCGCGCGGTAAGCGAAGATTTTTTCAGGACGGTGGGAGAGCAGAATCCGCAGCCGATCGGATTGCGCAAGCCCGGCAAAAACCGTCTGCGCATCGTGCAGCCAACTCCCTGCAAACTGGTAGGAGGGATGTTCGGGGTCATTCAGCCCCCCGATACAAAGCGGCACCCCGGCGACCGTCACCTCTTCCCAGCTGTTGCACAGGCAGTGCACCCCATACCGTCCGAGCAGCCGTGGGATCGTTGCAAGCTGCTGGGAGCGGCATTCGTGGTTGCCCAGTGAGAAATAAACCGGCGCGATCCCCCGCACCCGCCGCAGAAACTCCTCTGCACCATATTGGGGACGGATGTCGTCTACAATATCCCCCGGCATTGCAATCAGATCAGGATGCTCCTGTTGCAGGAGCGCCGCAAGCGATTCCCGCCGTTTGGGGGAGAGCTCACTGTGCAGGTCGGAAACGACCGCGAGACGCAGAACCTTTCCTGCCGGTACGCGGGAGGTTTTAACCGTATATCGCTGGACCGCGAACCCGCTGTAGCAGGCGGCGTAGGCGGCAGCACAGCCCACCAGCGCGGGCAAAAGCAGTTTTCGTTTCATAGTAGCAGTTCTCCGATCACAGAATTGGACAATAAAAATCCGGATGGTGTCAGATGCAGGCCGGCCCCGTCACAGACCAACAACCCGCCCTTTTGCAGGGGGCGGGCTTTTTCACGCAAGGGCGCGGGGTCGAAGCCGGGGAACCGTCCGGCGAGCTTTTCCCAGGTCACCCCTTCCGAAAGGCGCAGACGCAGCATCAGGTATTCTTCCAGGTCCCCGCCGGGGCCGTCCTCCCGCAGAAGCGCGAACTTATCCGGCGCCCCCAGAAACCCCCGCAGATCGCGCGGGAAATACCGCCTGCGCCCCCCGATAAAGGAATGTGCGGAGGGGCCGATCCCGAGATACTCCCGGCAATCCCAGTATTTGTAGTTATGGCGGGCGATATGCCCATCCCGCGCGAAGTTGCTGATCTCATACTGCCGGTAACCGAGCTGTTCGAACACATCCACCGCGTACAGGTAGGCGTCCGCCTGCCCATCCTCGTCGGGACAGCAGGAGTCCACCCCCTCCCGCCCAAACGGGGTATCCGGTTCGATCTTGAGCAGATAGGCCGAGAGATGCTCCGCCCCAGCCTCCGCACAGAAGCGGGCAGCGCGGCCGATGTCGGAAAGCGACTGTCCGGGGGTAGCGAGCATCAGGTCGAGCGAAAGGTGGGAGAACCCCACCCTGTACGCCGCGGCTATCGCATCCTGTACACCAGCAGAGGTATGCATCCGTCCAAGCAAGGCAAGCTGCCGGTCATCAACGCTCTGCATCCCCAGCGAGAGACGGTTGACCCCCGCATCCCATAGGTGGGAAAGGGTGTCCGGCAGGGCGGAACAGGGGTTGCATTCCACAGTGACCTCGGCGTCAGAGCGGATACCGAACCTGCTCCGCACCCCATCAAGCAGGCGGGCCAACCGCTCCCCGCCGAGGGCCGACGGGGTCCCGCCTCCAAAATAGACGGTATCGAGCGGGGCGAGGTCAAACGGGGCCTGCGCAAACGCGCATAAAACCGCTTCGGTATAGGCGTCCATCAGGGACGGGTCTGCATCCACCGAGTAGAAATCACAGTAGGGGCATTTGCGCAGACAAAACGGGATATGCAGATAGAGCGCATCGCAGGGCATGGGGAATCTCCTCTCTGCCTGGGGCTGTTTGAAAGAGAAAAAGCCCCAGGCAAAAGCGTTTGAACAGACTCTAACAAAAAGAGGAACCGGAGGACCGGTTCCTCAACAGGCAGAAAATTTGCCGGTAAGCCGGACGGAGTTACCGACCGCTTGAGATTTTTCAAACAAGCCCTAATCGTTGCGGTCCAGTTTGAGCACAGCGGTAAACGCTTCGGGCGGTACCGACACCGAACCGAGCTGGCGCATCTTTTTCTTGCCTTCCTTCTGCTTTTCCAGCAGCTTCTTCTTGCGGGTGATATCGCCGCCATAGCATTTTGCAAGCACATCCTTGCGCAGCGCCTTGACGGTCTCGCGGGCAATCACCTTACCGCCAATTGCCGCCTGGATCGGGACCTCGAACATCTGGCGCGGGATATGTTCCTTGAGGTTTTCGGCCATACGGCGTGCGCGCGGATAGGCTTTTTCGGCATGGGCGATGAACGAGAGTGCGTCAACAATCTCGCCATTGAGCAGGATATCCAGCTTGACCAGCTTGGAAGGCTGGTAGCCGCACAGCTCATAATCGAACGAGGCGTACCCTTTGGTGCGGGACTTGAGCGCGTCAAAAAAGTCATAGACGATCTCATTGAGCGGCAGCTCATAATGCAGCTCAACCCGGTCGGTATCCAGATATTTCGTATCCAGGTAAACCCCGCGCCGGTCCTGGCAGAGGTCCATAATATTGCCGATATAGGCGGTCGGGGTGAAGATGTTCGCTTTTACAAACGGTTCCTCCGCTGAGGCGATCAGGGCAGGGTCGGGGTAACTGGTGGGATTGTCGATCCATCGCTCCTCCCCGTTGGTCAGCTTGAGCTTATAGACGACGCTCGGCAGGGTGGTGATGATATCGAGGTTGAATTCCCGTTCCAGCCGCTCCTGTATGATCTCCATATGCAGCAGCCCAAGGAATCCACATCGGAAGCCAAACCCGAGCGCAACCGACGTCTCCGGCTCAAACGAGAGGGAAGCGTCATTGAGCTGCAACTTTTCTAGCGCGTCCCGCAGGTCAGGATATTTCGCGCCATCAAGCGGATAGATGCCCGAGAACACCATCGGCTGCACCTTGCGGTAGCCGGGCAGCGGCTCGGCGGCGGGGTTCTGGGCGTCGGTGACCGTATCGCCCACCGCGGTATCCCGCACTGTCTTGATCGAAGCCGCAAGATAACCGACCTGTCCGGCAAAAAGCTCCTGACGCGGCACGAGGGTGGTCGCCCCCATGACGCCGCATTCGACGACGGTAAATTCGGCGCCGGTGGCCATCATGCGGATCTGCATCCCCGGACGGACCGTCCCCTCTTTGATCCGCACATAAACGATGACCCCTTTGTAGCTGTCGTAGTAGCTGTCGAAGATCAGCGCGCGCAGAGGTGCATCCTCCTCCCCGGAGGGGGCGGGGATGTCGGATACGATCCGCTCGAGCACCGCGTGGACGTTCTCACCGGTCTTTGCGGAGATACGCGGCGCATCGAGGCAGGGCAGGCCAATCACATCCTCGACTTCATGGGCAACCCGCTCCGGCTCAGCCGCCGGCAGGTCGATCTTGTTGATGACCGGCATGACCTCGAGGTCGTGCTCGATCGCGAGATAGGTATTTGCGAGGGTCTGCGCCTCGATCCCCTGTGACGCATCGACGATCAGCACCGCACCTTCACAGGCCGCGAGCGAACGGGAAACCTCATAGTTAAAGTCAACGTGCCCGGGGGTATCGATCAGGTTGAAATGGTAGTCCTGACCGTCGTCCGCGTGGTAGGTCAGCGAGACCGCCCGCGCCTTGATCGTGATACCCCGTTCCCGCTCGATCTCCATATTGTCGAGAATCTGCGCTTCCATGTCCCGCTTGGCGACCGTCTCGGTCTGCTCAAGAATCCGGTCCGCCAGTGTGCTTTTTCCGTGGTCAATGTGCGCAATGATACAAAAATTGCGGATGTTCTGTTTTTGATCTGCCATATATCTCCTGCCGTTTCCACCCATTCAGACGGGTTGTTTTTCACGCTTTTGATTCTGCCGAGAGGCTTCCCAGCGGGGGCTCTGCCCCTCGGCCCCGCCACCTTTGAAAAGGTGGACGAAACTTTTTATTTATTAGAAGCTGTACCATTAGCCGAAGTACGCAGATTGGCGAGCAAATTTTTTGACTGTCGAAGTCTCAAAAACGCCGGAATCCTTTATGGCTTTCAAGTTTTTGAGACAAAGACAGGCGGGAAATTTGCCGGCAAGATGTGTGCGGCGGCTATTGGTACGGCTTCTTAGAGCCTGTTTCAAATCTAGGGGCTGTTTGAAAAATCGAAATCACCGTCTTTTTCTCTATTTTCAAACAAGCCCTAAAGCTTTCCTCAATTTTTCTCGAAAAATTGCGGTTTCCACTGCGAGCTGTAGCGAAGCGTTTCGGAGCGCAACCGCCGAAGGCGGCTCTTAGCGCGGAGATTCGTGGTTCCCCGTCCAGCAGCTTGTTGATTTTATCAACAAGCTGGGTAGGGGGCTTTTTACAAGAGAAAAAGCCCCCTGCAAAAGATTTTAAACAGGCTCTTACATGCGGCGTCTGCGGCGGCGCGCCTTATACCGGCGGCGGTTATGGTTGCGGATCAACATCAATGAAATATAGAGCACCAATACCACCACAAAGAATACCAGCACAAATTTAAAGAGGAAGGTATCGAGGAAACTTTTTGCCTGGTCGAGATAGTAGAGGGATTTGCTGAGCGGGACCGTCTCCGCCGCGACCAGGTCGACCGTCCCCAATTCCTCCCCCGCAAGCACGATCTTCAAGCTGCCGATCTTCTGCCCTTTCTTAATCGGCGCATCGATGATCTGCGGATAATCGGGAATCGGGGAGACGTCATCCCTGCCGGTCTCTTTCGGCACAAGGTAGGAGAAGCTGCTCGCCGCAAGCAGGTTGATCTTATCCACATCCCAGTTCAGCCGTACCGCAACCTCGGTGGCCTCCTCTCCGGCCTCCATCAGGGTTTTGACCTCAAAGGTATCGAACGCCCAATCATAGAGTTTGCGGGTATCGAACCACGGTAGGAAGTTTTGATAGGCAATCCCATCCGGGCTTTTGGCGGGCGCACCCAGGCAGACCAGCAGATAGCTATAGCCGTCGCGGGTGGCGGTCGAGATAAAATTGCGGATATTCTGGTCGGGCAGGGAGCCGGTCTTGACCCCTTTCAGCCCTTCGTAATAGTCCTCATTGCCCGGCTTCTGCATGTTGTTGATGCTGGTCCAGAGGATCCCGTTGGGGTGGCGCTCGGTCGGATCGGAGGTATAGACCAGAGTGGTCACGATCTCGACAAACTTGTCGTTCTCCATCGCATATTTAGCGATCAGCGCCATGTCGTAGGCTGTGGTATAGCTGTTCTCGCTGTAGAGGCCGCTCGCGTTTGCAAAGTTGGTGTTTTTCGCCCCGATCTCCCGCGCCTTTTCGTTCATCATCTCGCAAAACCGCTCAATGCTGCCATCCCCCACGAAGTCGGCAACCATCATGGCCGCCTCGTTGGCCGATTGGAGCATCATCGCATAGAGCAGATCGCGCACCTTGAGCTCTTCGTTGAGGTAGATGCCGCCGAGGGTATCCACCTGGAGGTTATAAAGCTCGTTCTGGATATAGGCTTTGAGGGGGGTGGTCTCTTCGAGGTCCATCCCGCTCTCAAGCGCGACAATACAGGTCATGATCTTGGTCAGAGAGGCGGGCGGCATCCGCACATCCGGCGATTTCTGGTAGATCGGGGTATCCGAATCAAGGTTGAGCATATAGATGGCCTGCGAGTACAGCTCCTGCTCAAACGAAGGCTTGTACCGGTTCAGGTTGTCCACCGCGGAAACATCGCCGGGGGCAGCGGCTCCGGACGACGCCTCGGAGGAAGCGCCGCTCGAACTGCTTTCCTCCGACGAAGAACCGGACGAAGCGGTTCCGGACGAGGAGGACTCCGCGCTGCTCGAGCCGCCGGAAGGGCCAGTGGCAAAAGCCGGGACCGCCAGCGAGGCGCAGAGGATCCATATCGCAAGCAGAAAAGCGCATTTTTTCATCATGCCCAAACCAATCTCCGCCGCCGAAAGCGGATATGCACAATCGGCCGTTCCAGCGGCAAATTTTGGAGCGGCCAAAGAAAGAATTGCAGGGAAAGGGGAATTATGCTAAACTGTTCCTATATGCATGTCTAAGCGGAACAGGCGAATATATATTTAGTATACCAAAATTCCGCTGAAAAGGAAAGCAAATTTTCTATAAACTTTGCAGGGGCGACAGGAGGACTGAATATGCTGGATTTTGAAAACCGGGGATTTGGATTTGACACTCTGATGGTGCACGCCGGGACCGAGGCCGATCCGGTGACCCACGCGATCGTGCAGCCGATCACCCAGACCACCGCTTACACGTTTGACAGCGTTGACCATGCGGCGCGTCTGTTTGAACTGAAAGAGCCGGGCAACATCTACACCCGCCTGAACAATCCAACCGTGGATGCGCTCGAGCGGCGGGTTGCCGCGCTCGACGGGGGCGTGGGCGCGCTGGCGATGGCGTCGGGACATGCGGTGATCTTCAACACGATGCTCAACCTCGCAAACGCGGGGGATGAGATCGTCTCTTCGATCTGTATTTACGGCGGCGCAATCAATATGCTGGGCATCACCCTTGACCGGATCGGGATCAAGGTCAAGTTCGTGGACCCGGGCGATCTGGACGCGTGGGAAGCCGCGGTCACCGGCAAAACCCGGGCGTTTTTCGTGGAGGCAATCGGCAACCCGAATGCCAACGTTGCGGACATCGAGCGGATTGCGGAGATTGCCCACCGGCATGGAATCCCGCTCATCGTCGATTCGACCTTCACCACCCCCTACCTGATCCGGCCGATCCAATTCGGCGCTGACTATGTGGTCCATTCGGCGACCAAGTTCCTCGGCGGTCACGGTACTTCGATGTGTGGGATCGTGACCGATGCGGGTACCTTTCAATTTAAGGACAACCCCCGGTTCCCGCTCTACAACGAGCCGGACAAAAGCTACCATGGGGTTGTATTTGCCGATTGCGGCCCACAGGCATTCATCCTGCGGCTGCGCGCCATGATGCTCCGCGACCTCGGGGCCTGCTGCGCGCCGATGAACGCTTTCCTGATCCTACAGGGGATCGAGACCCTTTCCCTGCGGATGCAGAAACATTCGGAAAATGCGCTCGCTGTCGCCAGATACCTCGAGGGACACCCGCAGGTCGCGTTTGTCAACTATCCGGGTCTGGAGAGCAGCCCCTACTACCCGCTGGCGCAGAAATACCTGCCAAAGGGCGCGGGCAGTGTGTTCACCTTCGGGCTGAAGGGCGGACGGGAGAGCGGCGCAAAGTTTATCAATGCGCTCAAGCTGTTCAGCCATGTGGCAAACGTGGGGGACGTGCGCTCCCTCGTCATCCACCCGGCAACCACCACCCATAGCCAGCTTTCGGAGGAACAGCTGGTGGAAAGCGGGATTACCTCGTCAACCGTACGGCTGTCGGTCGGCATCGAGGACGTCAAAGACCTGATTGCCGACCTGGAACAGGCGATTGCAGCGGCCTGCTGAACAGGTTCAGAAAGGGAATTGCCATGAAACAAAAAGGACTCGCGGCAGCGGTGATGGCGGCTGCCCTGTTATTGACCAGTTGCGGAGGAACTCCCGAAAAAGAATTGGACCAGTTCCTCTTGCAGGAGGGGACGGCGCTGACCGTCCAGCTTGAAGAACTCGCGGGCAGTGAAGCCTATATCGACCTGATGACCGGGGAAGAGATGATCAAAGCCGAACTTTCCGGGATCGAGGGTTCCGGATTCCAGAACCCCAAACAGGTGTATCTGATCTCCTTTCCCGAGGACCACTGGATCGGTTTGCTGGACCAGATGACCGACCGCCAAACCGCTGACCTCCCTGACAATATCCGGGAGGTGGTCAACAGCCGGATCAACAGCACCTTATTTTCTTCGATGGTGAACGCGGGATACGGTACGGTCCCCCTCGCCTCTGCCACGCTGGTTTCGTTTGGGAAGTCGTACCCCATGCCGAAAGGGTGGGAGAACAACGCGCTGCTCCTCTTCGAATGCGAGGGCGGCTATTCCAGCCTGGTGTCGTTCACCCGAACCGGGGATGGCGTCATCAGCGGCTATGTCAGCCCGCTGAAAAACGGGGACGCAGGCGCATGGGCCTCGTTGGAAGGGTTTCTTGATCTCGACGGGAGCCTGCAATATTCGGTCTATTCCGGGGAGGATGCGGCCGCGCTGCTGGCCAACTGACCGGCTGAAATTTTCTGCGAAAAGGGGTATATGCAATGCTCTATGTGACGGGTGACATCCATGCGGATATTCGCCGATTAAAGGGCCGGGCGGCAAAACAACTAAAAAAAGGGGATACCCTGCTGGTCTGCGGGGATTTTGGGTTTTTGTGGGACGGCTCCCCCAAGGAGCACAGGCTGCTCGACTGGCTCGGCAAACGTCCTTATCAAATCCTGTTTGTTGAGGGCACTCACGACAATATCGACCTACTGTCCGGCTATCCGGAGGATACGCTTTATGGCGGGAAGGTGCGCCGGGTGAGCGGGAACTGCTGTCAGCTCCTGCGCGGCGAGTGCTATGAGATCGAGGGGAAACGCATCTTCGCATTGGGCGGGGGCGAAAGTACCGATATGGATATCCGTGTGGAAGGGGAAACCTGGTGGAGCGGTGAGCTGCCCTCCGCCGAAGAGCTGGCGCACGCGCGCGAAACGCTGGCGTCGCTCGATCAGCAGGTGGACTATATCATCACCCACAGCGTCGCCCCGACTGTCAACAAATTCCTCGACCGGGAACAGATGCAGATCAACCTGCTGTTGGCGTTTCTCAATGAGATCTCTGAGACGGTGCAGTTTAAGCGCTGGTATTTCGGAAGCTGCCATCTGGATAAGAATATCCCACCCAAATATTGTGCAGTCTATCAGGAGATCCTGCCGGTCAAAGATTAGGGGCCGCTTCTTGCGGGTGAATCACCCGCCAAAGGGCGGAAGAGAGGACTTTTAGCAGGTGAAAAAACATCCTGCAAAAGATTTTGATAGCGCTAAAAAGGAGCATCCGGTTCCCTCCCGGATGCTCCTTTTCGATCTGTATCTATAATAATTATATCAGTAAACCGTAATAAAAGCCAATGGGGACGCGGATGCGTCCCCATCAATCAATTTTGATCCACTCTTGCAGCTTTGTTTCCTACGCATTATAATAGAATAGAGATCAACAGCATCTCCAACAGACGCGCATAGATGGGTTCCAACTCCTCTACAGGGAGCGGATTCCTGCCGCGTCCGATCTCGATTGTGAATGCCGGGCGGTGCAGGCAGTCGATAAACCAGTCTTTAAACCCAGCGTGGGAAGCCATTGGGTCGGGCGGTACCAGCTTATAGCCCGACGCGGAAGCGAGCACCTGTGCCATGAGCTGTGACCGCGCGGGGGTATGCTGCCCATAACGATAATAGATCTCCTCCCCCTGGGAATGAAAGGCGTACGCCTGCCGGATCTGGAAGGTGGTGCAGAAATCCACCAGTGCCCGGCTCTCCGGCTCGCTGTGCGGGGTGGTCCCGCCATACCGGGTCGGTGCAGGGGCGCAGATGCCCGCCTGCTGTTCCAGCTGTTTGGCCAGCGGGTAACCCGCATCAAAATTGTGGTTTAGGTCGACCCCGCGCGCATTCGCCTGCCAGCGGGAGGTATCCCCGCCGCTCACCCGCTTGACAAACTCCGCAAGATGCTTTGCCGAACAGGGCCCATTCAGGGAAAGTTCCACCCCATCCGGGTTCAGGCAGGGGATCAGCACGACCGAACGGTTTTCAAGCGTCCTATTCACATCGATCTCTGCCAGCGGTTCCCCGGTCGCAATCGCGCGCAGCAGGTCCTCTGTAAACCGGAAGAGCAGCAATGTGGTCAGCCATTCCATCCCATGCACGCCGCCTACATACAGTGCGCCGTTGTACAGCTCCCCGATCCCAAACGCATAGATGCTCCGCCCAAGCACCGATTTCCCAATCGGGAACACCTTCACAAACGGATAGGCCTCCCGCAGTTCACATGCCGCCCGGCGGATATTGGCGTAACAGGGCGGCTGGGTGTAAAATCCGTCAAACATCGTTCGTTTCACCTCTGTGCCAGTCTATGTGGCGCGGGGCATGTATTATAATCAAATTATTTGAAAAGATTCTTTTTTGTTTTTCGATCATAGGAAAGGAGTGTTTCGCGTGAAACATTATGAAAAGAAAATCAGCTCCGAGCAGATTTATGACGGGATGATCGTCTCTCTGCGGCGGGACCAGGTCGAGCTGGAAAATGGGGACACCGCTCTGCGCGAGGTGATCGATCATCCGGGCGGTGTGGCGGTATTAGCGGTTGACTCGGACGGCCAGATTCTGTTCGTTTCCCAATACCGCTACGCAATGCAGGAGGAACTGATCGAACTGCCCGCCGGTAAACTCGAACGCGGGGAGGACCCCGCTGCCGCCGGGATGCGGGAGCTGGAAGAGGAATGTGGGTGCATCGCCGGAAGGTTCGAGCCGCTCGGCAAGCTCTATCCAACCTGTGCTTATGATACCGAGGTGATCTATCTTTACTTAGCGCAGGACCTGCGCCCCTCCAAACAGCATCTGGATGAAGGGGAATTTTTGACCGTCCGGAAGATTCCCGCCCAAGAGGCGCTGCGGATGGCTCTGGCCGGTGAGCTGCCCGATGCAAAAACCCAAGTCGGCATCCTAAAATGGCACGCAATGCAGCAGGAAAAAGCCTAACAAACCCTTTTATTGCAATTTTTTTGGAAAATAATTCTTTCCGCGGTCTGCATGATTGATGCATTCATTGTACACACTAACTCCGAAATAAAAGTTTTATTTCACGACCTTTGTGCCGTCCATCCTCAGGAATCTGATCTTTTTTTGGATGGCCTCTGTTTCGCAATCGCTTTTCCCAGTTTATTTTGAAAGGAAGTTTACAATGAAAGCGTTTATCTGTACCTTTATGACGCTGGCTTTGGTCTTCTCGATGACAGCCTGCTCCTCTCGTAAGAGCGAGACGCCCTCTTCCAGCGCGGAACCCTCCTCTTCGTTTGAATCTTCCTCCGCTCCGCCGGTCTCCTCGATCGCGCCTTCCTCCGAGCCTTCCTCTTCCATGTCCAAGCCGGAGATCGTGGAGGATATCGAGAGTGGCGCATCCAATCTGAAATCCAATGTGGAAAGTATGGTCACCCCGACCATGAGCACCGATTTTGACAAAATCGGTGCTCTTGATGCTGCACAGGTCAAATGGGGGCCGGGGGTGCAGGTGGATGAGCAGAACCGCACGACCGGCAGCGAGATGATGCAGGAGCAGTACGGCGGATTTGGCGCCTACTTTATCGCGCCCGAAGGCTGCGGCAAGCTCTACCTGACCTTTGACGAAGGATATGAAAACGGGTATACCCCGCAAATTCTCGATGTACTTAAGGAGAAGCAGGTCAGCGCAGTTTTTTTTGTAACGCTTCCGTTTGTCAAATCCGAGCCGGAACTCATCCAACGGATGATCGACGAGGGGCATGTCGTCGGCAACCACACCAGCCACCACTGGAATCCCACCCAGAAATCGCTGGATGAAGCGGCACAGGACATCCGCGAACTGCATGACTATATGAAAGACACCTTTGATTATGAGATGAGCCTCTACCGCCCGCCCGAGGGGGCGTTCAGTGAGCAGACGCTGGCGATGGTCCAGCAGATGGGATACACCACTGCGCTCTGGAGCTTCGCCTATGCCGACTGGGACCCGAACAATCAGATGGGGTATGAAAAAGCGCTCGAGCGCACCTGCCGGTTTATCCACGAAGGCGGAATCTACCTGCTTCATGCGGTGAGCAAGGACAACGCCGAGATTCTTGGCGAGCTGATCGACAACATCCGGGACAAGGGTCTGACTGTCTCTAAATGGGATTTGAGCTGAAAAAGTGAGGTCTTGCAGTTTTCCGCAAGGCCTCACTCATTTTTTATTCGATCAAAACTGTTTTAGGCCGGCTCTCCAAAAGCCCGGACTGGCTGCACCATTGCACAAACTCTTCTACAATATCAATTTGCAGCTGGTATTCACCGGCTGTGGCAGGCAGCTGAACCGGCATGAACAGACGCATCCTGTCTCCAAAAAAAGCAGGCGGCTCAAACCGCGGATACTCCCAACCATAAACCTCCCCTTTGTGGTCAAACCAATGATAGGAGAAAAAGACATCTTTTTTTGATAACAGCGGCTTTACCCGTTCCGGGATGTTCAATTCGATCTCTGCAGTATAGGAAAGCTCCTTTTTCATGACCTCCGGCAGGCGAATGCTGATGATATCGCCATATCCCCGGCTGTCCGCCGTCTCTTCGCAGAAAGTTCCGATATTCTCTGTCTCATAAAGATAATAACAATCGCACCCATTTCCCGGCAACAAGCGTTCATAATACCTGACCTTCTCCTCCCTTTTTTCTCTGCTGTTCCAGACCAAATCCCAGTGTTGGATGCAAAACTGATGAATCACTGCATTTTTGCCTACCACACCAAAATGGGTATGGATATGGTTTGGGAGGTTCATAATCGCGGGAAGGTTCCTGTGAAGCCTCATTTGGGAATCCGGCAGCCAGGGAGAGGTTGCAATATATTCTGTGGAGGAGATATACCATTTTCTCGGAATCCAATATGCCGCCTTTGTTCGGTCCGAGATATATTGTTGAAGCAGCTCCCGCGTACACTCTTCACTTAATGTTTCATCGTCATCTATTCTAAAAATCCACTCTTTTGTACAGAGATTGAGAATATCGATCGCACAGTGCTCTGGGTAGCCTTTTCCAACAATCACTTCCACCCGGTCCGCCACTTTTAAAACTTCCTCATAGGCATGTTTATCTGTGCTGTCCAGAATCACACACAGTTCATCCTTGAGCGGGATAAGAGAATGTAGCAGGGATAGTAACCGGTCCAGATGGACCGCTCGAGTCACCACTACAAAGGAAATGCTGCTTTCCCGCGGCTTTATAAGTTTTTCATCCTGCTCGATAAAAGTAGCGATCTTATTTTCAAGTCCAAAAGAAGAGGGGGTTGCAGATATTCCAATATTAGAATCCTCCATCTGGTAAACTTCCTTTCTCCAACGGGAAGTTTTACTGCTTTCTTTAGAAAGCAGTAAAACGGACGTCCGTTTTACTGCTTTCTTTAGAAAGCAGTAAAACGGACGTCCGTTTTCTCTTCTATTTCATTTTTGTGGGAATCTGAACGATCGCGCCAGACCGAAGCCTTATTTCTTAATCCGGTTTAGGTATTTCGTCGTATAAACAATATATTTATCCTGATAGCTCTCGCTCTGTACCTGTGCCTTTTTGTAGAGATGCCGGTCGATCGACTTGCGGTCGCCATCATAAGTGCCAACCGATTCCGCCACGTTGGAGCAAAGGTCCGCAATCCGCTCAATATTGCTCAAAGCCTCGACAAATGGGAAAGCCGAATCCAGCGTACATTTTCCCTTGCGCAGACGCTCGAAATGCTTGTCCCTCAGAATCTGTTCCATCTCGTCGACCACCTCTTCGAGCGGTTCCACATTCTGCGCGACCTGCACGTTTGCCCTTTTGAACGCCTCTATTGCGAGGTCCAGAATCTCCTTGACCGCCTCGCTGATCACATGCATCTCTTCAGATGCACGTTTGGAGAGGCTCGATTTGCTCTGGAACAACTTTTCAGCACATTCCGCTATATTTTGCGCATGATCCGCAACCCGCTCGAATTCACCGCAGGTATGCAGCAGCTCTGAAACTTCCCGGCTTTCGCCCTCGGAAAGCTCCCTTTCCGAGAGGGTCAATAGATAGGTCTCCACCCGGTTTTCCAGCTTGTCCACAACTTCTTCATTCTCATTGATCCGGTCGACTGTCTTGGGGTCAAAGGCATCCAGCAGGGACACTGCATTGATAAAATTGTGCCGCGCAACCACCGCCATCTGCACCACTGCTTCCCGCGCATGCTCAAGCGCGAGGCCGGGGGAAACCATCAAACGGTCATCAAGAGTGACCGTTGTGATGTCGATTTCATTGCTCTGCGGATCGTCCTTGACAACGGTACAGGCGATCTTTTCCAGCATCCCGGCAAACGGGATAAACAGCAGGGTCGCCACGACATTAAAAATCGTGTGGAAGTTCGCAATACCGCCCTTGTCAATCGAGAGGTCCCAAAACGGGAATCCAACCGTATACTGGATTGCATAACAACCAATCAGAAATACAATGGTACCCAGAATATTGAAGGTGATATGCACACATGCTGCACGCTTTGCATTTTTAGAAGCACCGATCGACGCCAGAATCGGGGTGATCGTCGTACCGATATTCTGGCCCATGATGATCGGGAATGCCATCGCATAGGTGATCTGCCCGGTCGAAGAGAGGGCTTGCAGGATACCGACCGACGCGGACGACGACTGAATCACCGCAGTGACCACCGCACCGACAATGACGCCAAGCAGCGGGATGCTTCCAAACGCCGCGAACATCTGGGAGAAGGCGGGCAGTTCGGCAAGCGGTTTGACAGCGGCCTCCATTGAGAACATCCCTGTGAACAGGATGCCAAACCCCAGCAGGATCTGCCCGATATCCTTGCGGCGGGCACGCTTGGACCCCATAAACAGCAGGATACCAATCAAAGAGGCAAGCGGCGCGAGGGTGGTCGGTTTGAGGATACTCAGGATAAAGTTGGAGGATTCCAGATCGGTCAGGCGGATGATATGCGCCGTGATCGTTGTACCGATATTCGCGCCCATGATCACCCCGATTGCATTGCGCAGTTTGAGCACCCGCGCATTGACCAAGCCGACAACAATAACCGTTGTCGCCGAAGAGGACTGAATCGCGGCGGTAACCAATGCACCGAGCAAAGCCGCTTTAAAGATATTGCTTGTCAGTTTTTCCAGCGTGCTTTCGAGCCGCCCTCCTGAAATCCGCTCGAGGCCGGAGCCGAGGATCGACATCCCATAGAGGAAGAGCGCAAGCCCGCCAAACATTGAAATCAAACTAAATACATCCATTCACATTCACCATTTCTTCTTTCACATTCTTTTTACTCACTTCTTTTACGCCTCCTATTATATCGGATCGGCCTACTTTTGTATACCCTCTGCCCGCAAATTTGCAGTTTGTTACAAACCATCCCCCCCAATGCAGCATGGATTGGGGGGATTTGCCAACTTTTTTGCAGTTTTCCTTTGAATACCCCATTCAATTTTCAACAAAAGCCGGTTTAAACAGGGGGAAAAGATAAATTATAAACCGCTTTACAGCCCTTATTGTGCTGTGCAGCCTGCTTTGGGTCCTCACACTTTCCAGCCTATCCCTTGAAAAAAATAGGGCGGAATGGTATGATAGAGTACAGATTATCGTTTTTAGAACCTGTCCAATATCTAAAAGCTTTACTCAATTTTTCTCGAAAAATTGCAGGGTCGAGGGGCAGCGCCCCCGCCGCCGCGCGCACTGCGAGCCGCAGCGAAGCGTTTCGGAGCGCAACCGCCGCAGACGGCCCTTAGCGCGAAGATGCGGCGGAACAGGTCCTCGGGAGAAACCGGCGGGCAAGAGGTATTTACATGAAAAGAATCCTGTTTGCACTTTTGATTTTTACCCTGATCCTGGCCACAGGATGTCAAAAGGGCACAAAACAACCGGAAATCGTGCCCTTTCAAATGGCGCCTTCTACAGATGGGGTTGACTTGTTTTTGGAGCTTGCCGATGATTTTGACCATGCGGATGCCGGAAGTTGTTACGCCATTGCCCCATCGGAAATCTCCGCGCAATATGGTTTCTATCTTTTTAAATTTGATGGTTCCTGTGCGAGCTACCTGTTGTACGAGAACATTGTCTACCCGCTCGGGGAATGGTTTGGGGGCTATGGGGCGACCTCTTTTGCTATCGCTGATTTGAGCGGCGACGGCAAACCCGAATTATATTTCACCTGTTCCTGGGGTTCGGGGATACATCGCTCCCAGGTGGGATATTTTGATCCTGCTGACCGTCAGGTGCTCCTGTTTCCCTTTTCTGATATTGGGCATGACTTGGTACTTGCGCCGGATAAGGATGGTATCCTGACCGTTTACCGGGCGGCAGAATGTGATGCCAGATCATTTGTGGAGATTGCGCTGTCCGCTGGGGAAAAAGCTGCGTCGATCCACTGGGAAGGGGAACGGATCACCTTAAAAAGTGATTGGAAACAATGAAAGGAGGAACTCCAATTCGTAAGATTCCACAATTACATGTCGGTATGCGCAACCTAAAAACCGCATTGGCAATTTTTATCTGTCTGCTGCTCTATCAGTTTCTTCCGGGCGATCCGTCGTTTGCGTGCATTGCGGCGGTGATTGCGATGCAGCCCACGATTGAGGATTCTCTGCTTTCGGGAATTAACCGGATCATCGGTACAGTGATTGGCGGCATTTTTGGGGCGTTGTTTGTCCTTCTGGACAGGCGTTACCACAACTCTGACTTTCTACATCTCCTGCTGGTAGCGGCAGTTGTCACCCTGCTTATTATGCTCTGCAATATCATCGGAAAAAATGGGGCCACTGTGATGGGCTGTGTCACCTATCTGGTGATCGTGCTCTCCACTGCGGTGGGGAATCCCTGGCTCTATGCCTTGGGCAGGACATTCAATAATGCGGTCGGAATCGCGGTGGCGGTCGGGATTAACCTCGCGATCCGCCCACCGGCCCGGGCTGAGCAGCCGGAAAAATAAAAGTATAATCGCCCAATGCACACTTGTGCATTGGGCGATTGTTCTGCTCCTGGCGGTTATTCTTCCATTTCAGATTCAGGTTCCGGCTGTGCCTCATCTTCCGATTCCTCGGAACCGGGTTCCCCGGACTCCTCCTCAATTTCTTCATCCTTCGGGGTGCGCGCCAATGTAACCACCCGGCTATCCTGTGCGACCCGCATAACACGTACACCGCCGCCATACCGCGACTGCACAGCGATTTCGCCGACCGGAATCCGGATAATCACCCCATCATCGGTAATCATGATGATGTCATCATCCTCATCCACCATCTTGACCCCTGCAACCATGCCGTTTTTCTCGACATAATAGTTGCGGATTCCTTTGCCTCCACGGGATTGCAGACGGTATTGGCCGATTTCGCTTCTGCGTCCCAAGCCATTTTCCGAGACAGTGAGGACCAATGCGCCGTCCCTTACTCGGGCCATCCCAATGACCTCATCCCCTTCATCGAGGGTAATCGCCTTGACCCCGCGCGCTGTACGGGAAAGCGGCCGCGCATCCTGCTCGTTGAACCGGATCGCCATGCCCTGACGGGTCGCGACAATCAGCTCACTGTTTCCGTCGGTGAGGCGGACCCAAGCGAGCTCGTCATCCTCATCCAGGCCGATTGCAATCAGGCCGCCCTTGCGCACGTTTCTATACTGGGAAAGCGGCGTCCGCTTGATGATCCCCTTGCGGGTGACCATCACCAGGAACTGGCCCTCATCAAATTCGCTGACCTTGATCATCGAAGTGACCTTTTCATCCGTATCGACCTGAAGCAGATTGACAATGTTGGTGCCGCGGGAGGTGCGGGAACCTTCCCCGACCTCATACCCTTTCAGCCGGAAACAGCGCCCTTTGCTGGTGAAGAACATGACATAGTCATGGGTCGAGCAGACAAACAGCTCCTCGACAAAATCTTCCTCACGCCGGGTCATGCCCGAGATGCCGCGTCCGCCGCGCCGCTGGGTCTTGTAAGAATCCATCAGCTGGCGTTTGAGATAGCCGAAGTGGGTGAGGGTAATTACACAGTCCTCAACCGGGATCAGGTCCTCAATATCCACCTCACCGCTGACCGACACAATCTCGGTCCGGCGCTCGTCGGCATATTTATCCCGCATCACCGAAAGTTCGTCCTTGACGATCTGCATCACCTTTCCATAGTCCGCGAGGATATCCTCATAGCCTGCCACCCGGTCGATCAATGCGGCAAGCTCCTCTTCAATCTTGATCTGCTCCATACCGGACAACCGGCCGAGCTGCATGGCAACAATCGCCGACGCCTGTATATCGGTGATCCCAAACCGGGCGATCAGGTTGACCTTGGAATCGTTGGAATCTTTTGAATGGCGAATGATCGAGATGACCTCATCGGTGTGGTCACAGACCAGTTTTAAGCCTTCCAGCACATGCTCCCGCTCTTTTGCCTTGCGCAGATCATATTTGACACGGCGGGTGACAACCTCGCCCTGGAAGTCGATGTAATGGGCCAGCATCTCCTTGAGCGGCATGACCTTCGGCACCCCGTCGACCAGTGCAAGCATAATCACGCCAACGGTATCCTGCATCTGGCTATAGGTGTAGAGCTGGTTGAGCACCACCTGTGCGTTCGCATCCCGCTTCAGCTCGATCACGATACGCATGCCATCCCGGTCGGACTCGTCCCGCAGATCGGAAATCTGCTCGATCCGCTTGGTCTTGACCAGCTCGGCAATGTGTTCGATCAAGCGCGCCTTGTTCACCATGTAGGGGATTTCGGTCACGACGATCCGTTCCCGCCCGGCGCTCATCTCCTCGATCTCCGCGCGGGCACGCAGCATCAGCCTAGCCCGGCCGGTCGCGTATGCCGCCCGGATGCCTGCCCGGCCCATAATGACGCCGCCGGTGGGGAAGTCCGGCCCCTTGATGTGCTGCATCAGGTCATCAAGCCCTGCATCCGGGTTGTCGATCAACAGATTGACCGCATCGATCACCTCGCCAAGGTTGTGAGGCGGGATGTTGGTTGCCATCCCGACCGCGATGCCCGTTGAGCCGTTGACCAGCAGGTTTGGGAAACGGGAGGGGAGGACTACCGGTTCTTTCAGACGGTCATCATAGTTATTGGTAAAATTCACCGTGTCCTTGTCGATGTCGGTCAGCATCGAAAGGGACATCCGGCTCATCCGGCTTTCGGTGTAACGGTAGGCAGCCGGCGGGTCACCATCAACCGAGCCGAAGTTGCCGTGTCCATCGACCAGCGGATAGCGCATCGAAAAATCCTGCGCCAGACGCACCATTGCATCATAGACCGACGCGTCCCCATGCGGATGGTACCGGCCAAGCACTGATCCGACTGTATCCGCACATTTGCGGTACGCCTTATCAGGGGTAAGGCCGTTTTCATGCAGGGTGTAGAGGATCCGCCGGTGGACCGGCTTGAGCCCGTCGCGCACATCTGGAAGCGCGCGGCTGACAATGACCGACATCGAATAGTCGAGGAAAGATTTCTTCATCTCGCTTTCGATATCCACCTGTTGTATCCGTTGTTCGACAATGTCCGGGACAAACAGCGCGTCCTTTTCGTTGTCGTTTCCTCTCTCTTTGCTCATGTATTCATCTCCTGTTCCGATCTGCTGGTTTCAAAACAACCGTCCGGCAGGGGCGCTGCCCCTCGACCCCGCCACCTTTGAAAAGGTGGACGAAACTTTTAGTTTAAGAGCCTGTTTAAAATCGAAAAGCTTTACTCAATTTTTCTCGAAAAATTGCGGGGTTGAGGGGCAGCGCCCCCGCCGCCGCGCGCACGCGGCGGAATACCTTATCCTGTGAAGCGCATTTTTCGGGTGAATTGCCGCCTATGGGCGGCAAGAGGGGGCTTTTTGCAAGTGAAAAAGCCCCCTGCAAAAAATTCTGAACAGGCTCTTATAAAAAAGACTGCGATTTTGATATTTCAAACAGCCCCTAGCTGACTACCTGATGCGGCTTTTCAAAATTTTTGCAGACCTCATCCAAAAGTGCGTTAAGCGCGCCCGCTTGGTTTAGGATCTCCTGTTTCGGAATCAGCAGGCACCGCTTTTCATCCAGCATAATCATATAGAGGTTCTCGCTGGTTTTGACCGCCTGGATATTATGCCAGAAGGTCTCCGCCTGCTGATCCCCCACATGCTCGATAAACCGGTTGGGATAAAAATCCACCGTGATTTCGCTGCGCAGATAGGAGACCCTTTCATACTGTTTTTTCAGCATCTTGCGCAGGGCCTTTTCATAGAAAAACCGGTAGTAGCAAAGCCCATAGATACCCGACCCGATTAACACTGCGACGATAAACCAGGAAAGCCCATTCATAGGGATCCGCATAAACCAGAGTGCGGCCAGATAGATGATCCCGAATGCCAGCTGGATGGAACCCAATAGGATGGTCCGCTTCCTTCCCTTTTCGATTGATTCCCTGCCCATAATCATCTGGAATGTGACATATTCCTCAAACGGGATGTGGTAGGTAAGGGTGAACAGCTTTGCCAGCCGCTGTTCTGTTTCCTGTATCTCGGAAACCTCCACATCCCCTGCGGCTGCTTCGTCAAGCAGTTCCTGCATCATCTCTTCGGAGGTATCGCTCACAATCTCGGTGTCAAAATCCTGCTCGCTCATCTGTTCGCCTCCTTAAATATCCAGATTCTTCACGTATTTCGCGTTCTGCTCGATGAATTCTTTGCGCGGCGCGACCTTATCCCCCATCAGGATGGTGAAAATCTCGTCCGCTTTGACCGCGTCCTCCATCGAAACCCGCAGCATTGTCCGGTTGGCGGGATTCATAGTCGTCTCCCAGAGCTGTTCCGGGTCCATCTCACCGAGGCCCTTGTACCGCTGGACGTCACATTTCCCATTGCCCTCCGGCGCCAGTTCCCGGATATATTCGTCGCGTTCTTCGTCCGAAAACGCATACCGCACCTGTTTGCCCCGGCTGATCTTAAAGAGCGGCGGCTGTGCGATGCAGATATGTCCGTTCTCAATCAGCGGACGCATAAACCGGAAAAAGAAGGTGAGAAGCAAAGTCCGGATGTGGGAACCATCGACATCCGCATCCGCCATAATGATGATCTTGCCATACCGCAGCTTGGAGATGTCGAATTCATCCCCGATCCCGGTGCCCAGCGCTGTGACGACCGGCATCAGCTTATCATTGCCGTAGACCTTATCCAGCCGCGCCTTTTCGACGTTGAGCATCTTGCCCCAAAGCGGCAGGATCGCCTGGAATTTGCGGTCACGCCCCATCTTTGCGGAGCCGCCCGCCGAGTCCCCCTCGACGATATAAATTTCGGTGCCCTCCTGCCCCCGCTGGGAACAATCGGCCAGCTTTCCGGGCAGGGAAGCGGTCTCGAGCGCGGATTTGCGCCGCGCCATCTTGCGGGCATTCTGTGCAGCCTCCCGCGCGCGCGCCGCATTGATCGATTTTTCGAGGATTGCCCGCGCGACCGACGGGTTTTCTTCAAAATAGGTGGTCAGCTTGTCGCTGACCAGCGCGCTTACCATTGCGCGCATCGAGGTATTACCGAGCTTTGCTTTGGTCTGCCCTTCAAATTGCGCGTCGGTTAGCTTAACAGAGATTACCGCGGTCAGGCCCTCCCGGACATCCTCGCCGTTCAGGTTTTTGTCGTTCTCCTTCAGGATGTTGTTTTTGCGCGCATAGTCATTCAGCACCCGGGTGAGCGCAAATTTAAAGCCGTCCTCATGGGTACCGCCATCGGTGGTATGGATATTATTCGCAAACGAAAGCAGCAGCTCATTGTAGCTGTCGTTATATTGCATCGCAATCTCAGCGGTGGTGTCCCCATCCCGCGCCGAAAGGTAGATTACCTCGCTGTGGACCGGTTCCACCCCTTTGCGCTGGTGGATATACTCAACAAAGCTGCGGATCCCGCCCTCATAGTGCAGGTCAACCTCAACCGGTTCCTCCCCGCGCAGGTCACGCACTTCGATCCGCACCCCCGCATTTAGAAACGCCTGTTCCCGCAGGCGGGTCAACAGCGTATCAAACTGATAAACAGTGGTGTCTTGGAAGATCAAAGGGTCCGCCTTGAATGCAACCTGTGTGCCGGTTTCGGAAGTATCCCCGATGATCTTGAGCGGTTCGCACTCCTTGCCATATTCAAACCGCTGGTAATACCGGTGCCCGCCGTCACAGACTTCGACTTCGAGCCACTCGGAAAGCGCATTTACGACCGAAGCGCCCACCCCGTGTAGGCCGCCGGATACTTTATAACCGCTGCCGCCGAACTTCCCGCCCGCATGGAGGATGGTGAATACAACTGTGACAGCGGGAAGCCCAGTCTGGGACTGGATACCTACCGGGATGCCACGTCCGTCGTCCCGCACCCGGATAATTTCCCCCGGCAGCAGTTCAACCGTAATCTTATCACAATGGCCTGCGAGCGCTTCGTCAATCGAGTTATCGACGATCTCATATACCAGATGGTGCAGGCCCTTTTCCCCGGTGGAACCGATATACATACCCGGCCGTTTGCGGACCGCTTCCAGACCCTCCAAAACCTGTATCTGAGAGGAATCGTATTCCTGTTCCTGCTCCGGCAGATTTTTGATCTCTTCCATCAAACTACTCCTTTCCGTTTACCGGCTGATATTCGCGATGTCATCAATAAATCCCGCTCGCTTTTTGAGCGTTGCGGAAGAAATTTGCGTAATATAGACTATCTGCTTCCCTTTCCAAGCGCAGATGACAAATGATTTCGGCAGTTCATAGGAGACATTGCATACCCTGCCTTCTTTTTCTGCCTGTGTCAGAAATTCTTTGGTCAGCTTGGATATTGAGGTATTTTCCAAATCGAAGATGCCTATGACTTCCCTGGAACGCACTACCGTATCCTGCCCGAGATGTAGATACATGCTTTCCTCCTTGCGAGGGGCGGGGGCTCTGCCCCTCGACCCCGCGATTTTTTGTAAAAAATCGAGTAAAACTTTAGGTTTTTAATAGGCTTTGAGAGCTACGCGAGGCGGAAATTGGTGATAATCATCAATAGTTCCGGTAGGATATGACCTCTCCGTTTTGGATGCGCGCCCCAATCCCTCTTCCGAGTGTTTTAAAATAGGCCTTATCACAACAGGTCATGATAAGCTGCCGGTCCCGCAGATGATTGAGCAGATAATCCCGGCGGGAGACATCCAGCTCGCTCATCACATCGTCAAGCAACACCACCGGATATTCTCCAATAGTTTCTCGGATCAGCTCACATTCCGCCAGTTTGAGCGCAAGTACACAACTGCGCTGCTGCCCTTGTGACCCATAAGAACGCGCGCTCTTTCCATTGAGGGTGATTTCGATGTCGTCCCGATGTGGGCCGCAGATGGTGACCCGCGCTTTTACATCCTCACTGCGTTGGTTTTGCAGACGGTTGAGCAGCTGCTGCTCAATCTCCGGAATCCCCAGCGCGGGATTGCAGGGCAGGGAGGAGACATATTGAAAATCCAGCGTTTCCCGTTCCCGTGAAATTCCTGCATAGACCTCCTGTGCAAACGGCTTGAGCCGTTCCAGAAAGCTTGCCCTTGTCTTAATCACCACCGCTGCAAAGGATGCAAGGCGTTCGTCCCAGATATCCAGCGTATCAAACAGGCTGGTTTCATACGCAATGTCTTTTAAAAGGCGGTTGCGCTGATCGAGAACGCGCGCATACTGATTGAGGATGTGAACATACTTTGGTTTGATCTGACAGATCGAGGTATCAATAAACCGGCGCTTCTCCTGTGGGCCGTTTTTAATCAGGGTGAGATGTGCAGGGGAGAACACCACCGCACAAAAATGCCCCGCAAGTTCTGCGGCCGACCGGAGTGGTATCTCATTGAGCGAAGCGCTGCGCCTGTTTTCTACTGTAATCATTGCCTGCTGTTCCCGTCCGGCGCCAAAGAAATCCAATTCCAGCGCCGCCTGTGGGCAGTCAAACCGGACCATCTGGCTATCTTTTGCGCCGCGAAAACTCTTTGCGCCGGTGAACAGCCAGACCGCTTCAATAAAATTGGTTTTTCCCTGTCCGTTGTCCCCATAGATGATGTTCGCGTTTTCACAAAGTTCCAGCTCCATCGAACGGATGTTGCGGAAATCACAGAGCTTGATCCGGTTTACCCTCACTTAAACGACCTCGATCTCTTTCTCGCCGATCTGCACCCGGTCCCCACGGCGGATTTTTTTGCCGCGCATTTTACACGGTTCCCCATTTACCTGTACCTGTCCCGAGGCCACCAGTTCTTTTCCCTGCCCGCCGGTTTCTACCGCTCCCGCATATTTCAGCAGTGCGTCCAGCTTGATATAATCGGTGTGAATCTCTGTTTTGATCTTTTGTTCCATCTTTTTTCCTTTATATTCATGAAAGGTTTCGTCCACCTTTTCAAAGGCGGCGGTTTCCACTGCAAGCAACAGCGAAGCGTTTTGAGCGCAGTCGTCGAAGGCGGCTCTTGGCGCGAGAAAAACGCGGAATGTTTTATCTTGAGAAGCGCCAAACCGCTTACAAGCGGTTTGGCAAGAGGAAGGGTGATACTGGCGGGGAAACACGAAAGCGAGCCGAATCCATGAGGCGAAGAGAGTGCGGCCCGCAGGCCGCCTTTCGGAGCGCAACCGCCGTAGGCGGCTCTTAGCGCGGAGATTCGTGGTTCCCCGTCCAGCAGCTTGTTCTCAGGAATCGGACTTCAGCCGCACCGGAAGCACCAGGAAGGTAAAACTGTCCCCCTCAACTGGCATCAGCTTCAGTGGGGAGAGCGGGCCGTTGAGTATCAGCTGTATCTCATCCCCTTCGGATGCTTTTAGCGCGTCAAGCATATACCGGCTGTTGAACCCAATCTCAACATCCGCGCCTTCCTGTTTGCAAGGAATCTCATCATACGCCTTGCCGATTGCGGTTGAACAGGAGATCCGGATCATCCCTTCTTGGAAGTAAAGCCGCAGAGGGCTTTTGATGTTGTCTGAAATCAGCAGGGAGGAACGGTCGATCGAACCGATCAGTTCCCGGGTGTTGATCCGGACAGTTGTCTGCGACCCGTTCGGGATCGCTGCCTTATAATCGAGGAACTCCCCTTCCAGCAGACGGGATATGACATGATAGCTCCCGATTTGGAAGATGATATGCCGCTTGGAGACGGTTAGCTCTACCTCGGTATCCTCTTCTTTCAGCAGCTTGGCAACCTCTGAAAGGGACTTTCCCGGTACAATGAACAACAAATCTTCCTGATAGCTGATTGGTTCCTTGCGCATCGCCAGCCGGTAGCCGTCAACCGATACCACATACAGCTCACCGCCTCGGATATCGAAGAGGGAGCCGGTATGGACCGGTTTGCTGTCGCTTGTTGAAACGGCAAAGAGGGTCTGCCCGATCATATTTTTTAGGGTGCGCTGGGGCAGACAGAGGCCGGTTGTCTGCGAGATAGAGGGAAGCTCGGGGAACTCGGATGCCGGAATCCCAAGGATGGTATATTCGGTGACATCCCCTTTTACAACTGTCAGCATTTTTTCGTCTGTTTTGATGCTGACCTGTTCGCTTGGCATTCTGCGGATCATATCAAGGAATAGCTTTGCAGGTAGAACAATCTCCCCTTGTTCCCGGATGTCCGCTTCGATTTCGGTGGTGATCGCGAGTTCAAGGTCATAACCGGTTAGGGAGATGGTTCCCGTGGTTGTTTTAAGTAGGATCCCTTCGAGCGCTGCAAGGGTATTTCTGGAAGACACTGCGCGGGATACGTTTGAAACAGCTTCTACCAGTAGTTGTTTGTTGCAGATGATATGCATAGAAACGACCTCCATTTATCGTTTGCTTTAGGTTTGCAGTTTCCACAGGTATGGGATGAGGCAGTTTGCTATTAGGATAGATAGAATAAAAGTAGCAGTAGTAGTAGAGAGGATGGAAATGTGAAAAAACCTGCAAACCCGCATGAAAAGCGGGTTGATGTATAAAGATACAAAAAAGGGCGGAGTGAAAAAATTGTGAAAAGAGAAAGGAGAATCTGATTTTTTCACTTGCCTGTTGGAAAATGGGCTGGAAAGTAGAAAAAAAGTGGAAAACTCGGTGGAAAATGTTGAAGAGTACTTTTCCAATCCACAAAATCCACATGTTGTGAATTGTGAAAAGTGGAAAACCTGGGGAAAGCGTGGAAAACTTGGTTAACTGTCCCGGATATTTTTGATAATATCCTCGACCGTTTCTTTGTAACGTAAGTCGTTTGCCATGTTTTTTTCGACCTGTTGGGTTGCGTAGACTACGGTACTGTGGTCCCGTCCTCCGAATTCTTCCCCGATCATCGACATCGACATCTGGGTAATCTCCCGCACAATATACATCGAAATTTGACGCGCGGAGGAAATTTGTGCGTTCCGTTTGGTTGAGCGGATATCCTGTGGGCTGATCCCATAGGTGCGGCCGACTTCCGCGATGATCCGTTCGACCGTCACCGGTACTGGCTGGCTGTCGTTCAGGATATCCCGGATCGCATTTTGTGCAATCACGATCGAAGGGCTGGTTCCCTGAAGCAGCTTATAGGCTTTCAGCTTTTTGACCGCGCCCTCCAGCTGGCGGATGTTGGTTTTGAGCCGGTTTGCGATATATTCGGAAACATCGTCGGGAACGTTGATATCCATTAGCTGCGCCTTTCGGCGGATGATCGCGATCCGGGTTTCAAAATCAGGCGTTTGGATATCTGCGAGGAGCCCCCATTCAAACCGGGTACGCAGACGGTCTTCCAATGTTTTAATCTCTTTTGGTGGACGGTCGGATGCAAGCACAATCTGTTTGTTCGATTCGTATAGGGTGTTGAAGGTGTGGAAGAATTCCTCCTGCGTGCTTTCCTTGCCGCCAATGAACTGGATATCGTCCACCAGAAGGACGTCTGCCTGCCGGTATTTTTCCCGGAATTGTGGGGTTGTATGGTCCTGAATCGACTCGATCATCTCGTTGGCAAACTCGTCGCCTTTGACATAGATGATGGTGTAGTCGGGGCGGTTTTTGCGGATTTCGCTGCGGATTGCGTAGAGCAGGTGCGTCTTACCCAGCCCGGACGCCCCATAGATAAAGAGTGGGTTATAGGCGTTGGCAGGGTTTGCGGCGACCGCCAAAGATGCCGCATGTGCAAATTTGTTGGAGGAGCCAACGATAAAGGTATCGAAGGTGAAGTCATATTCCCCGCCGATTGCGAAGCCATCCGGATCGACAGAGGGGGATGGTTCTACAGGGGGGGGCGGTGCGGGTTGATCGCAGGTGATCTCCACATCGACCACAAATCCGAGCACCTCTTCAAATGCATTTTTCAGGATGGTGGTATACTTTTCCTTCACAATATTCATTTTGAATTCGGAGTTTACCTTGAGATAGGCAGTCGATCCGTCCAGGCGCAGAGGGACGATATCCTTCAGCCAGAGGCTGAACGCCACTTCGGACATCTTGCCCTTGCAGTTTTCCAATACAAGGGTAAATAGGTCGGCAAATGATTCCATGTATGCAGCTCCTTTGGTGGATAACAGGTGAAATCCGGAGAAAAAGCCGGTGGAGAGAATGGTTTTCCACGAATTTTCCCCGGATTCGGTAACTCCGATATTGTACCACAAATCCGGGAAAGTTTCAAGTATTCAACAGTCTATGTTGATATAATTATATAATAGTATGCCACCTCTTTTTTCCCCGCACACACCAACAACTAAAAGATGTTTTAAAACCACAGATTGTGTGATCTTGATTTGCAGCGAAAATTTTACTTGGGTTTCAAAAATGGCGGGGCCGGGAGCAGAACCTTTGTTGCCTACGCGTGTAGCGAAAAAGGCTTGACAAAACCGCCTAAAATGGGTTATAATGCTAATCTGCAAGGTATAAAAGGATCAGTGTATCCGTGTCAGCAGATCTGTTCCATTATATGGAATTTAGTGACCACGATGAGAGGGGGGTTAAGAATGAAAAGAACCTACCAGCCGAAGAAGCTCCAGAGAAAAAAAGAACATGGTTTCCGTAAGCGTATGGCAACCAAAAACGGGCGTAAGGTCCTCGCGCGCAGAAGGGCAAAAGGCAGAGCGCGTTTGACCCACTAAATCCGGAAAATACAGGACCACAGCTGGAGTTGTGGTCTTTATTTTTAGGATGTTGGAGAGCGGGGCCGCTTGCATTAAAATTAGGTGCTGGAAGTTCATTCTGTGCTTTTTGGAAAGCGCGTCTCAAGAGAAAGCGTTCTTCCTCCCGCGCGGCGGCAGGGGCGCTGCCCCTCGGCTCCGCAGCCTTTGAAAAGGCTGGCGAAGCTTTGTGTTTTGTCTGGGACGGCCTCCAGGTAAAGGTCATGAAAATTGCGGCAGGGAGGATTGGGATGCTCCACACGACTGCGCTTACCCTCAACAAGGAATTTAAACGCGCTTATTACCGGGGGCGGAATACGGCAACCCCCTTTGTTGTGGTTTACGCGATAAAAAACAGGATGGGGTGCAATCGTCTCGGGTTGACCGCTTCCAAAAAGATCGGAAAAGCTGTGCAGCGCAACCGCGCGCGCCGGATTATGAAAGAGGCTTACCGGCTGCTGGAGGGGGAATTCCCGGTGGGATGGGACTTTGTACTTGTAGCCCGCGCCAGAACGGTCGACGCCTCCACCAATGACCTGATGAGGGCGCTTCGGCAGGCCAACCGGCGGTTATTTCAGAAAGTATGAGGCGATTGCTCCTTTGGTTGATCCGCCTTTACCAGAAATGGATCTCGCCTTTGAAACCCCAGCCTACCTGCCGCTTTTATCCCACCTGCTCGATTTATGCCTATACTGCGGTCTCGCGCTTTGGCGCATTGCGTGGGGGGTGGCTCGCGTTCAAACGGATCCTCAAATGCCATCCGTTCCATCCGGGCGGGTTTGATCCTGTACCAGAGGAATTTTCCCTATTTGGGCCTGTAAAAATTGGAAAAGAGAGGAAACAGAAATAGATGCAACTGATTTATCTGATCGTTGGCTGGCCGCTCGGCTGGATTATGTGGGCCTGCTATAAGGTAATCCCTGTCTATGCCGTTGCGCTGGTCCTGTTTACCCTGATTATGCGTATCCTTCTGGTGCCGTTCTCAATCAAGCAGCAGAAGTCGATGGTCAAGATGCAGATGTTCCGCCCCAGAATGGAGGAACTTCAGAAAAAATATGGAAATAATAAAGAGCGTCTCAACGAAGAGATGATGAAACTCTATCAGGAGGAAAATTATAACCCAATGTCGGGCTGCCTCCCAATGTTGATTCAGTTCCCGATCCTCTTCGGGTTGATTGACGTTATCTATAAGCCGATGAGCCATATCCTGCGGATCGGGCAGGAAGTCCTTTCCCAGGCATATGCGATTGCCGCACCGATCCTTAATGTTGCGCCGGAGACGCTTTCTAAGGATATGACTGCGCAGCTGAAAGTCATGGGTGCGGTGCAGCAGAACCCGCAGGCGTTTGCTTCGCTCGGGGATTTTGTGGACAAGGTGAACAGTATCAATCTCACGATCGGTCCGATCGACCTTACCCAAACCCCCACCTTTGCATTCAACTGGCTGCTTTTGATTCCGATCCTGTCCGGTTTGACTTCGCTCGCATTGTCGGTCTTTACCATGAAACAGACAGCCGCTTCCGCGGGAGACAATGCGCAGGCCGCTGGTATGAGCCGGAGTATGATGCTGATGATGCCTCTGATGTCTGCCTATTTCGGCTTTATGTTCCCAGCGGGCGTGGGTATCTACTGGATTATTTCCAATGTGCTGATGGCGGTCCAAACCTTCCTACTGAACAAATTTATGAATCCTGTTAAGCTCGCGGAGCAGGCCAAGATCGAATATGAGGCCAAGCGGGAGCAGCAGAGGAAGGAAAAGATTGAAGCGAAAAAACGCGCGCGGGAAAACGGGGAATTGGATATTGATAAGGCATTATCCCAGAAAGAGATCAACCGGATGAAACTCGCGGCGGCGCGCAAGCGGGACGCGGAGAAATATGGGGACATATACAAGGAAGTCACCGATGATGATTTGAAATAATTGCCGTAGCGATGCAAATGAACTGTTTAAGTGGAATTGCAATAGGAGGGCATTATGAGAGAGTGCATCAAAGAAGCCAAAAGTGTTGACGAGGCGATTAGCCTTGCGTGTAAGGAACTTGACGTCGAACGGGACGCAATAGAGTTTGAGATCATCAATCTGCCGAAGCGTGGATTTTTTGGGCTTCGCAATACCCCTGCCCGGGTGCGGGTTTATTTTGAGGAGCCGGTGAAAGAGGAAAAAAAACCGGAAAGGCCGCAGCCCTCTGAAAAGCCGGCGAGAGCATCCGAGCCAAGGCCGGTGCAGGAGCCAAAGCCGGCCAAATCCAGCCGCCCGGCAAAGCCGGAAAAGCCGTTGCGCGAGGAACGGCAGCAGTTATCAAAAGAGACGGTGAAGGAACCGCCTGTGAAAAAAGAGCCAAAGCCGGAGAAAAAGGAAAATCTCGAAGCAAAACCGGAGGAATCCAAAAAGCGCGAATCTGCACCGCTTGTCTTTGTGCGTTCGGATGAGGTCGAGGGGAAGGCCAAAACCGCTGTAACCTATCTCAAAGGTGTTTTGGCGGAGATGAATGTTTACCCCGAAATTGCGGTTGCGCGCACCGAGAACGGTGTAATCCTGCGGCTGTCCGGTGAGGGTCTGGGTGTTATCATCGGGCGCAGAGGGGAAACCCTGGATTCGCTTCAGTATCTTTGCGGGCTGGTCGCCAACCGTGAGGAGGGCGACTATATGCGGGTCACCATCGATTCGGGCAACTACCGCGAGAAACGGGAGCGCACACTTGAACATCTGGCGCAGAAGATTTCTGCGTCGGCGATCCGGTATGGGCGTTCCTCCACCCTTGAGCCAATGAACCCGTATGAGCGCCGGATTATCCATGCAACGGTCTCAAAGATTGAGGGGGTTTCTTCCACTTCGATCGGGGAGGAGCCAAACCGTCGTGTTGTGATTACGCCGGACAACCTCAAACCCCAGCAGGGGAGGAGGGGTGGAAAAGGCGGCGGACGCGGCGGGAAACCGCCCCGCAGAGGGGATGGGCCGCGCTCCGGGGAGCGCCGGGAGTTTCCTCCGAGGGATCGGGACAGCGGCAGACGGGACCGCGATAGAAATGATCGTGGCCGGCGAGATGGCGGACGTCGGGATGAGACAATAAAGCCGACGCCCACCAGCATTGACCGGGAGTACCTGAAAGAGATTGAGCAGGAAGGGCCGTCGTTTGTCAAGCCTGCTCCCTCCGAGAAACCAGCCGCACCGGTGCGGGAAAATCTTTCCGCATCGCGCACCCAGAAATCAGGGGAAGGGGCAGACCTGCCGCTCTATGGAAAAATAGAACTGTAACACAAAAGAGGAGGGGTTTCACGTGAAACACTTCCTCTTTTTTTGGATGCAGAGGGGATTTCTCCTTTATCCTGTTTCAAACAGCCCCTAAAATCCAAAGGTTTGCTCGATTTTTTCACTGCCGTTGCAGCGGCATACATGGGCCAACCGGCGTGAAGCGGAAATGCTTAGGCCGGACTGAAAAATCGCGGGGGCTTTGTTCCCTGCAAAAGATACGGAAACAGATTCTTAGATGGGGAGGACATTTATGGAGAATGAGACGATAGCAGCAATCGCTACGCCGCATGGTGTTGGAGGCATCGGAGTGGTGCGGCTGTCTGGCCCGCAAGCAATTCCGATTGTGGGGCGGGTTGCGCGGCTCTCCCGGGGAAAACAGCTTTCGGAGATGGAAGGGTACACCTGCGCCTATGGGCGGGTTTTTGATGAGGAAGGTGAGATTGACGAGGCCATTCTGACGCTTTTTCGCGAGCCGCACAGCTATACGGGTGAGGACGTGGTCGAGATTGCAGCACATGGTGGGATTTATCTGATAGACCGGATTTTGCGCGCTTGTTGTTCAGCGGGGGCGTGTCCCGCACAGGCGGGCGAGTTTACCCGGCGGGCATTCCTCAACGGGAAACTCGATCTCACACAGGCAGAAGCGGTTGCCGACCTGATTTCCGCACAGGGGAAGCAGGCCGCGCGTGCCGCACTCACAGCGCGGGATGGTGCACTCTATCGGGAAGCGGAGCGAATCTGCGGGGAATTGACCGGATATGCCGCACATCTTGCGGCATGGATTGACTATCCGGAAGAAGGGATCGCCGAAGTGGATCCATCCGCGCTGGCAACCGGTCTGCGGGGTTGTGGGGCGGCTTTGGAAAAGCTGTCCGCCACTTATGACGCCGGAAGGGTGGTCCGGGAGGGGATCGAAACCGCGATTGTCGGCCGCCCCAATGTGGGCAAGTCAACATTGATGAACCTGCTTTCCGGGTTTCAGCGGAGCATTGTTTCGGATTGTGCCGGGACCACCCGGGATGTGGTGAGTGACACGGTACAGCTTGGGGATTTGATGCTGCACCTCTCGGATACCGCTGGCATCCGTTCGACCGATGATCCAATCGAGCGCCAGGGAGTGCGGATGGCACAGGACCGTCTCGAACGGGCACAACTGATACTTGCGGTGTTTGACGGCTCTGAACCGCTTGACGCGGACGATTTAAAGATAGCGGAAGCTTGTCAGGGGATTCCTACGGTTGCACTGGTCAATAAGCGCGACCTTCCCCAGCAGATTGATCTCGAGCCACTCAGGCGAATGTTCCAAAAGGTGCTGGTGATCTCTGCGGATCAATCGGATGATCTGGAACCGCTCAGACAGGAGGTTGAGCGGCTGTTTGAGATTGGGAGCTTTGATGCTGGTGCAGCGGCAGTGGCCAACGAACGGCAGCGCGGTGAGGTGCGGCGCGCCTGTGACGAGGTACAGCAGGCGATAGATGCGCTCTCTTCCGGGGTGTCCTATGACGCGGTGTGTGTCTGCATCGAGGCGGCAGTCGATGCACTGCTCGCCCTCACCGGGAAACGCGCATCTGAACAGGTGGTGGAGCAGGTCTTTTCCCGGTTTTGTGTTGGAAAGTGAAAGGAGAGAATAGATGCAATACTATCATGCGGATGACTATGAAGTCGCGGTAGTTGGCGCGGGCCACGCGGGGATAGAAGCGGCCCTTGCAGCGGCGCGGTTGGGTGCGAAAACGGTGTTATTTACCATCTCGCTCGATGCGATTGCAAATCTTCCTTGCAATCCCTCGATCGGTGGGACCGCAAAGGGGCATCTGGTGCGGGAGGTGGACGCGCTCGGCGGGGAGATGGGAAAAGCCGCTGACGCCACCTTCCTGCAAAGCCGGATGCTCAACCGAGGGAAAGGCCCCGCAGTGCACAGCCTGCGGGTACAGACCGACCGCAGGGCTTACCACGCCTATATGAAACGGGCGGTGGAGACACAGGAAGGATTGTCGGTCAAGCAGGCGGAGATTGTGGAACTTCGGGTAGAGGATGGGGAGATTGCCGGAGTTGTAACTGCGATGGGTGCTGTCTATGGTGCGAAAGCGGTGATCCTTGCCACCGGGACCTATTTAAGAGGAAAAATTTTCGTGGGGGAGTACAGTGCTGAGAGCGGCCCGGATGGACTGCATCCGGCGCGGCAGCTTTCGGATTCTCTGGAAAAGCTGGGAATCCAGCTGCGGCGGTTCAAGACGGGTACCCCCGCGCGGGTGGACCGGCGGTCGATCGACTTTTCCAAACTGGAAAAGCAGGAGGGGGACGACCCGATTGTCCCGTTTTCGTTCGAGACCGATCCCTACGGCTTACAGAACCAGGTCTGCTGCTATATGGCTTACACCAATGAACGCACCCATCAGGTAATCCGCGATAACCTGGACCGTTCCCCGCTTTACGGCGGGCAGATCGAAGGGGTCGGCCCGCGTTACTGCCCGAGTATCGAGGATAAGGTGGTCCGTTTTCAGGATAAGCCCCGGCACCAGCTCTTTGTGGAACCAATGGGCATAGACACGAATGAGATGTACTTGCAGGGGATGTCCTCCTCGCTTCCGGAAGAGGTGCAGATAAAATTTTATCGCACGATCGAGGGGTTTGAGCGGCTTGAGATCATGCGCAGTGCTTACGCGATTGAGTATGACTGTATCGATCCCACCTGCCTTAAGGCATCGTTGGAGTTCCGTTCGGTCAAGGGATTGTATGGAGCGGGACAGTTCAATGGCACCTCGGGGTATGAGGAAGCGGCCGCACAGGGCCTGATTGCGGGGATCAATGCGGCCCGCCAGACACAGGGAAAGGCCCCATTGGTGCTCGATCGCGCCAGCTCGTATATCGGCACGCTGATTGATGATCTGGTCATCAAGGGCTGCAACGACCCCTATCGGATGATGACCTCCCGCTCGGAATACCGGCTCCTGCTCCGCCAGGACAACGCAGACGCGCGCCTGACCCCGACCGGATATGAGATTGGGTTGATTGGAGAAGAGCGGTTTGCGCGGTTTCAGGAGAAACAGCGGAAGGTCGAACGGGAGATTCAGCGGCTACAGAAAACCACGATTCCGCCAGGAGAGGGATTGAATGCGCTGCTTGTTTCACGTGAAACAGCCCCGATCACGACGGGAATCCGGCTTTATGAGCTGTTACGCAGACCACAGATCGGTTATGCAGACCTCGCGCCATTTGATCCATCCCGCCCCAACCTGCCGCCGGAGGTGCAGGAACAGGTGGAAATCACAATCTCGTACGAGGGTTACATACAAAAACAGCTTGTACAGGTCGCACAGATGCGAAAGCTCGAGGGGCAGGCCCTGCCCGAAACGCTTGATTACCGGGAAATCCGCGGGCTGCGGCTTGAGGCAATCGAAAAATTGGGTAGGCTTCGCCCCGCAAATATCGGGCAGGCTTCCCGTATCAGTGGAGTTAGTCCGGCGGATATATCGGTACTTTTAATCTGGCTTGAACAGCATAGACGGGGGGCAGCAGAATGATCGACACCGCAAAGTTAAACAGTTATGCCGAAGGGATTGGCTTGACGCTTGGGCAAGCCCAACTGGAAGCCTTTGATCTCTATGCACAGATGCTGGTCGAATGGAATCAGAAGATCAATTTGACCGCGATTACACAGCCTGAAGAGATCGTGGTTAAGCATTTTTTGGATAGTTTGATGCTGCTTTCTGTGGTTTCACCAATGCAGGGCGCCAGACTGGTGGATGTGGGAACCGGAGCGGGGTTCCCCTCGGTCCCGGTCAAGATCGCCCGCCCGGACCTGGAACTGACTCTGTTGGATAGCTTGAACAAGCGGATACTCTTTCTAAAAGAGCTTTCCGACGCCCTGGGGCAGCAGAACCATTGTGTCCATATCCGAGCCGAGGAGGCGGGGAGGGCCCCCGCGTATCGGGAGCAGCACGACCTCGCGACGGCGCGGGCGGTTGCACATCTGCGGGAACTTTCAGAATATTGCCTGCCGCTTGTCCGGGTTGGCGGGCGGTTTGCGGCGCTCAAAGGCGGGCAGGTAGAACGGGAGATCGAAGAGTCGCAAAAAGCGATCCGCGAGCTTGGGGGAAAAATCGCCGAAATTCGACAATTTTCGCTGCCGGACGGAAGTGCCCGGACCATCGTTGTGATTGAGAAAATATCGCAGACTTTGACAAAATATCCCCGTACGCACGCAAAAATAGCAAAATACCCATTGATTTGATCCAAAATTTATGGATTTTATGGGGATTTCTGCGATGAAAAAAGCTGGTCAAAATGAATATTTCATGGTAAGATAGTGACAGGTCAAGGAGATCGGAGAAAGGATGTGAAAAAATGGGGATGTTTACGAAACAAAAAACCATCAGCAAAGTGCTTTCACTCAACATCCGGGAAATTTCTTCGAACCCTTACCAGCCACGAAACCAGTTTGACCCCAAAGCTTTGCAGGAGCTGGCAGACAGCATCGCCCAGAACGGGCTTCTGCAACCGGTCACGGTCCGCGAGTGGGAGAACGGTTATCAGTTGATCGCCGGGGAACGCCGGCTGATGGCTTGCAAGATGCTGGGAATGGAACAGATTCCTGCGATTGTAAACCGAGTTGACGATGAAAAGTCCGCAGTTTTCGCGCTGATTGAGAACCTCCAACGGAAGGACCTCAACTATTTTGAGGAGGCACAGGGAATTCAAACCCTGATGCAGACAACTGGTATGAGCCAACAGGAGGTGGCGAAAAAGCTGGGGAAAGCGCAGTCAACGGTTGCGAACAAGCTCCGCCTGCTCTGCTTCAGCGAGGAGCTGCGGCAAAAGATGCTGGACAACGGGTTGACCGAGCGGCACGCGCGCGCATTGCTCCGCCTGCCGAATGAGCGGTTGGTCAACGAGGCGATCCAGTACATCGTTGCCGAGCGGTTGAATGTAGGGGAGAGCGAGCGCTATATCGAATCCCTCCTCACCGCGGTACCCGAGCAGCCGCAGAGCAAGCCCGCAACCCGCTTGTTCGTTGTAAAAGACCTCCGCATTTTTATGAACACGATCACAAAGGCGGTCTCAACTATGCGGCTTGCAGGAATCGAAGTGGATACCAGCAAGCAGGAGGACGAGGAGTACATCCATTATTTGGTGAAGATTCCCAAAAAGAGCGCTTATCGGAGCTCACATTCTGCATGACCAATCCCTGTCTGCGATGGGTGAAACAGCACGCCCGGCGCCTACAGGTTGGTAAATAAATTTTATACACGTTTCCCTGTCAAAAAACCTCCGTTTCGGGGGTTTTTTGGCGTTTTACAGCAATGTTTCATGTGAAACATTACAATTTTCAAAAAATCGCTTAACAAACAGGACAGGCTGTGCTATAATATCCGCAGAGCGGATATTATAGGGCTTATGGCCTATGATAGCATTTCGCTACGCTTCATGCTATCATATCCGCAGAGCAGATATGATAGGGCTTAGAGCCTGTTTAAAATTAGAAACTTTACGCAATTTTTCTCGAAAATTGCGGTTTCCACTGCGAGCCGCAGCGAAGCGTTTCGAGCGCAACCCGCCAAAGGCGGGCACTTAGCGCGAGGTAAGGCAGAGCCTTTGGCTACTCGCCGCGGCGAGCGGAATACTTTAATCCTGTGAAGCGCATTTAAGGGGTAAATTGCCGCCCTTCAGGCGGCAAGAGGGGGGTTCTTGCAAGTGAAAAAGCCCCCTGCAAAAGATTCTGCGTAGGCTCTTAGATGTGAAACAGGCGGCTGGGGACAAAAGATGTTGGTTTAACGGAGGGAATTATGGGGAAGATAGTTGCGATTGCGAATCAAAAGGGTGGCGTCGGTAAGACGACGACGGCGGTCAATCTAACAGCAGCGCTCGGCGCAAAGGGGTTTCGGACGCTGCTGGTGGATGTTGATCCGCAAGGCAACTCTACCTCCGGGCTCGGGATCAATAAGCGGGGTTTGGAGTTTTCCACCTATGATCTGCTGGTCGGGGATACCCCGGCAGACGAGATGCTCATACAGACCGAGTTTCAAAATGTGGACCTGCTGCCCTCCAACATTGATCTGGCGGGCGCTGAGATCGAGCTGGTGGAGATGCAGAACCGCGCCATGCGGATGAAGGAGGCGCTTATACGGATTAAGTCGGTTTACGATTTTATCCTGATCGATTGTCCGCCTTCATTGGGGATCATCACCCTCAATGCATTTGCGGCGTGCGATACCCTATTGATTCCGATTCAGTGTGAATATTATGCGCTCGAAGGGCTTTCCCAGCTGATGTCAACCCTCCGGCAGGTCAAGCGGCTCTATAACCCCAATATTGATATTGAAGGGGTCCTGCTCACCATGTATGACAGCCGGCTGAACCTGACTGTCCAGGTGGTGGAGGAGCTGAAGAAATATTTCCCGCAGAAGATCTACCGGACGGTAATCCCGCGCAATGTGCGTCTTTCAGAGGCCCCCAGCTTTGGACAGCCGGTGATGTACTACGACCGGGCTTCCAAGGGGTGCGCAGCCTATGAGCAGTTGACCCAGGAGTTTTTAGAGAAAAATAAACGGTGACTTGGAGCCTGTCTGGAAAGTCGCAGTGTGGCTGTGAGTCGGCGTGAATTGCCGCTTACCGGGCAGCAAGGGGTGCTTTTTGGAGTGAAAGGGCGTCCCTATCCAAAAATCGTACAGATATTTTTAGAAGGGGGAACGGGATTGGCAAAAGCAAAGGGTGGACTCGGAAAGGGACTGGAAGCCCTATTTGTAGATAACAGCACCGACCAGGCAGAGATTTCGACATTGGCCATCACCGAAATCGAGCCAAATCGGGATCAGCCGCGAAAGCAGTTCGATCCGACGGCGTTGTCCGAGCTGGCGGACTCGATCAAAGAATATGGAGTGTTGCAGCCATTGGTGGTGCGCCCGCTGCCGGATGGTTCCTATCAGCTGGTGGCAGGAGAGCGGCGTTGGCGGGCTTCACGGATGGCTGGATTGTCGTCAGTACCGGTAGTTATCCGAGAACTGACCGATTCCCAGGCGATGGAACTTGCGCTGATCGAAAACTTACAGCGTGAGGACCTCAATGCGATCGAGGAAGCCGCCGGTTATCGGGAGCTGATGGACCGGTTCGGACTCACACAGGAACAGGTCGCGCAGCGGGTGGGGAAATCCCGCCCGGTGATTACCAATGCGATGCGCCTGTTGAACCTGCCCGAGGATGTGCGGGAGATGGTGGTGGACGGCAGGCTGTCCGCAGGGCACGCCCGCGCGTTGCTTTCGCTTGAAGAAGATGAGATGATCCGGGTGCTTGCGCGCGAGATCATCAAAAAAGGATTGTCTGTGCGGCAGGTTGAGGCGATTGTAAAAAAAAGTAAACAGATGGCGAAGCCGCCGAAAGCACCGCCCACTGTCTGGGACAACAGTTATTTCGCTGAGGTGCAGCTCGCACTGAGTCAAAGCCTCTCCCGCAAGGTTAAAATTGAGGGGGAGAAGAACAAGGGACGGCTGATTATTGAGTTTTACGATGAGGCGGACCTCAAAGAGATCGTCGCATCTATTTCCAAAGAACAGAATTGATACGAAATGAGGAGGACAAACCCATGCTAGACATAAAATTTGTACGCGCAAACCCAGAGGCAGTCAAGGAGAATATTAGAAAAAAATTCCAGGACGAAAAACTCCCGTTGGTTGACGAGGTGATCGAGAAGGATCAGAAATACCGCGATGCCAAAACCCGCGGGGATTATCTGCGCGGGCAGCGCAACACGATCAGCAAGCAGATCGGCGGGCTGATGGCAAAAGGGCAGAAGGAAGAAGCGGAGCAGGCAAAGGCGAAGGTTGCGGAGATGGCAAAAGAGCTTGCGGAACTCGAACAGTTGGAGACCCAGCTGGAAGGGGAGATTCGTGAGCGGATGCTGGTGATTCCCAATATCATTGATCCATCGGTACCGATTGGAAAGGACGACAGCGAGAATGTGGAGGTTGAGAGGTTCGGTGACCCGGTGGTCCCGGCTTTCGAAGTACCTTACCATGTGGACATTATGGAGCGCCTCAACGGGATCGATCTCGACAGCGCGCGTAAAACAAGTGGGAATGGCTTCTACTATCTGCGCGGGGATGTTGCGCGCCTGCATTCGGCGATTCTCTCGTATGCGCGTGATTTTATGATCGACCGTGGGTTCACCTACTATATCCCCCCATATATGATCCGGAGCAATGTGGTCACCGGCGTGATGAGCTTTGCAGAGATGGAAAATATGATGTATAAGATCGAAGGGGAGGACCTCTATCTCATCGGCACGAGCGAACACTCGATGATCGGTAAGTTCATTGACACGATTCTGGATGAAAGCCAGCTGCCGCAGACCATGACCAGTTATTCTCCCTGTTTCCGTAAAGAGGTGGGCGCCCATGGGATCGAGGAACGCGGTGTCTATCGTATCCACCAGTTTGAGAAGCAGGAGATGGTAGTGGTCTGCAAGCCGGAGGAAAGCCCGGACTGGTTCTGCAAACTCTGGCAGAATACAGTGGATTTCTTCCGCTCGCTTGATATCCCGGTGCGCACACTCGAGTGCTGCTCGGGCGATCTCGCAGACCTAAAGGTCAAGAGCATTGACGTCGAGGCCTGGTCGCCCAGACAGCAGAAATATTTCGAGGTCGGAAGCTGCTCCAACCTGGGGGATGCACAGGCGCGCCGGCTGGGAATCCGCGTCAAGAACAAGGAGCGCGGCAACTATTACGCGCATACCCTCAACAACACGGTGGTTGCTCCGCCCAGAATGTTGATCGCCTTTTTGGAGAACAACCTCAGCGAGGATGGTTCGGTGAAGATTCCCCAGCCGCTGCGGATGTATATGGGCGGCAAGGAGAAGCTGGTTCCGGCTGAGAAATAGAGGATGTGATGCAATGGGAAGATGGAACGACCGGGGGATCAAGATACAGGCAGGATCGGATTATGATGCCCTGTTTGAGCAGTTGGAGCTGGCCATCAGGCAGTATCATACGCTTTCGATTGAAGATGTGATGTCTGATGCGGGTATTTTTCAGGCGATTTCCTCCTTTCTCTATAAATATCGCTATATCGTCTCAAAAACAGAGTTTTTTGAGAATGGCGATCATGGGATTGACTGCCTGATTCAGGTTCGGGAGAATGTAAAAGGGGAGAAAAACTATTTAGGAACCCAGAGCCTCTACAGCGAAGCGTATTATCTGCACGACTGTGGAGGATATGAGGTGTTTAACCAATCCAACGGGCGGCAGATGGATGGGAGGCTTCATGCGGTATACGCTCTGGTTTCCCCCCAAGCAGGAGATCATATTTTGGATGTGGGCTGTGGAAGAGGGGAATTGTCTTACCGGTTGCATCTCTCCGGGGCCGATGTGATGGGAGTGGACTATTCCCAACAAGCCATTCAGATTGCAAACGATCACTATGGCAGGATTAAAAAGGAAAATCTACAGTTTATCTGTAAGGATATCATGGAGTTGGATAAGGCGGATTTTCAATGGAACAAGATCGTAATGGCGGATGTAGTCGAGCATATCGAACAGCCCGTGTTGGAGAAGCTTTTTCATAAGATTTCGGATATCCTGACAGAGGATGGCGTTTTGGTGATCCATACGGCGCCTAACAAAGATTATTATTCCTATGTGTATCCCCGGAAGCGGGAAAAGGCAAAAGAACTCGGACTTTTTTTGCCTGAAAATCCGAGATCCTATTACGAAGATGAGATGCACATTAATGAGCAGTCCCCCTGCTCATTAAGAGAAACACTAACCAAGTGTTTCTCTAACCATCTTGTTTGGACGGGTGGAGCAGATAACATAGAGGAAATCAGAGGACCAGAGCAGGAACAGGAAGAGGTGTCTATTTTTGCGTTGGCGGCGAACAGCGAAACAGCCCTGAAAAAGCAGATTGCCTTGTACTCTCAAAGACCAGACCGGGAGAAACTCTCGATCAAGTTGGATTTTGCAGGGAACCAGGTGAAGAGCGAGGGCCGGGTCTGGTTTGATATCCGAATCAAAAATACAGGGACGCAGGAGCTGAGTTCCTGGAAGCGGTACCCGATTCTGATCTCTTATCATATTCTGGACTCCGAGGGGAAGACTGCGCTGTTTGACGGGCAGAGGTTCCACCTGAATCAGGTGATGTATCCTCAGATGCAGGATACCATTCGGATTGCGGTTGACGAAGAGCATTTGAAAGAAAAAGATATGGTTGTACGCGTCACAATGGTGGCGGAGTTTTGCTTCTGGTTTGATGAAGCGGTTGCAGACAGTTTTTTAGACCTCCGTTGGTCTGGAGATGCATTGATAGAATCGAGTGCTTCCGGAGTTTGATCCGGGTGCCATTAAAATTTTTTAAAAGGAGCGGATTGTTTGCCTAGGAAACTGACAAAACAGATTACAGTGATCGAGCCGGAATGCGACATCACAAAACGGATGTCGCTGGCAAACATCATGCGTCATGCCCAGCAGATGGGCAGCTATCATCTGCACGAGCTTGGGATCGGGTACGACCGGATGTATGAGGACGGGATGGTATTCCTTGTTTCAAAGATGTTGATTACGGTGAACCGCCGCCCGGGATTCGATGAACCGCTCCTGCTCACCACGGTCCCCAAAAAGCCGAAAGGCGTGCAGTTTATCCGCGATACCTACTTCGATACCATGTCAGGCGAGCGGTTGGTCGAGGTGAGCATTGCGTGGCTACTGGCCGACCCGTATGCACATAAAATCCTGCGCCCGTCCAAATTTGACCGGTATGGGATCGAGATGTTCCCCAACGATGGGGAATACATCACCGGCTACCGGATTAAGCGCCCGGAGGGGCCGGGGGAAAGGCATCTGCGTCAGATCAAATACAGCGACCTCGATTATAACCACCACGTCAACAATGCAATTTACTCTAACATTGTCTGCGATTTGGTTCCGCTTCAGGTCCTATTGGAGCGTGAAATTTCAAAATTTGGAATCATTTATCAGAAAGAAGCAAAAGCGGGGCAGGTAATCACCCTCGAGCTGGTCGGTGCAGAGGATCAACCTACCTTTTATGTGGGAGGCAGATTGGATGATGCACGCTGTTTTGAGTCTGAAATAAAATTCCGATAAAAAATACAGAATATAGCTTGACAAATCGGGAATTGTCGGATATAATTATATCTGCTCACTTGTGATATACAGGTGCGTAAAGGATGGCGGTATAGCTCAGTTGGCTAGAGCATTCGGTTCATACCCGAAGTGTCACCGGTTCGAATCCAGTTACCGCTACCAGAGAAAGCCTCACCGAGAGGTGGGGCTTTCTGAATATGGCCTGTTCGTCAAGTGGTTAAGACACCGCCCTTTCACGGCGGGTTCACGGGTTCGAATCCCGTACAGGTCACCAAAAAAAATCTGCTGAAATGTTCCAGCAGATTTTTTCTTTTTAAAGCCTGTATTTATCATCGGGGGAATGCCGGATGGACACAGTGCAGCCATTTTTTATTCGTTCAGGTAGACCTTTTCCACATACTGAGAGGTGAACGCCCGCATAGTGGAAAAATAGCCAAGCTGTAAACGGACAGCGTCCCCCACCCGGTACGCCTGCCGGCTGTCGGTTATATCCAGCATCAGATGGTCCGAGCTGGCGCCCAGCAGGATGATCCCCGGGTCCACCGGTGTGGTGGTTTCCAGATCGAAGTCCTGCTTGCCCAGCGCACACACCGCCTTCTGGCGGCAGTTTCCCCGATCCACAAAGGTGGGCTTTTTGCCGTAGGAATCGGTTCCCACCTGCCCCCACGGAAGGGACGGTTTCTCTTTCAGCTCAACGATCTCGCATTCCAGTGTAAAGACATCCCGATGGGTGCCAGGGAGGTACTGGTATTTTGCGCGTTCCTTGCCGAACAGCAGCGATTCCCCCAACCGCAGATTGTTGACCCCTTGTGGGATACCGTCCCGCAGCATCAGGTCAATGGTGGCGGAATTGCCCCCGCTGACAATGGGCAGCGCATGGCCAACCGCTTCCTCTGCGCGGCGGGCAAGGTCCGCCAACAGCCCCAGCTTCTCGCTATCCGACTGGATGAACGAGAAGCAGGTCAGATTGACCCCTATGCCGTATAGTTCCGCGCCGGGGAGCGTTTCGACCTTGGCGGCAACCCTCAACAGCTCATCATAGTCCACGTAGCCTTCTCGGATGTCGCCCAGGTCGGCCATCAAGATGACCTTGTGCCTGCGTCCTTGCCGGTGTGCGGCGTCCGCCACCGCCCGGATGACCTCCCACTCGGAATGGAGGGCAGCATCAGCATACCGGGCGGTCTCCTCCGCTTCACTGAGCATCGGGGGACGGATGAGCCATTTTTCCGCAGGGAGCTTTTGCAAACGTTTCAGATTGGATACCCGGGAATCCCCCAGCATGGTGAGGCCGCCGTCCAGATACGCCTGAGCGATCCTGGGATCGCCGCAGAACACCTTGGTCACGCCGGTGATCTGGATGCCCCGTTGGCCGCAAAGCCCCTTGACCGTCTGAACATTCTCTCTCAAATGCGCCAAGTCAATCAATACACGAGGATACATGTTTTCATTTCCTCCTTTGCAAAGGGATTCCCGGTTGAGTCATTCTTAGTTCCAGTAATCCGTCTTACCCTGCAAGCCAACAGTGGATGCCTTGAAGACCGGGTTTTTGCCCGCTTTCTTCTGGTCGGCGTAGTCGATCAGCGCCTTGACCGCAGGGGTTCCCAGCAGGATGATGACCGGGATATTGATGATCGCCATGATTCCCATGAGAACGTCCGCCAGGTCCCAAACGAGGCCCATGCTCAGGCCCGCGCCTATAAAGATCACCAGGGATGCGACGATCCGGAAACCGAGCATAAACTGCTTGGACGGGACCTTGTTCATGATATAGATGAGCAGGTTGTCAACATAGTAGAAGTTGCCCAGCAGGGTGGTGAAAGCGAACAGGACCATCGAGATGGTGATGAAGATGGGACCAAAGCCGCCCAGTGCATTTTGCAGCGCAGCCTGGACATAAGGAGCGCCAGCCAGTTCCGCAGTCGGCTCCACGCCGGAGCACAGGCACATCAGAGCGGTGCAGGTGCAGAGAAGCAGGGTGTCGATGAAGACCGAAAGCATCTGGACCAGGCCCTGTTTGACCGGGTGGCTGACCTCAGCGGCAGCAGCAGCGTTCGGGGCAGAACCCACGCCCGCTTCATTCGAGAACAGGCCGCGCTTGATGCCGTACATGACGCACGAGCCGGAGAAGCCGCCGAAGATTGCGCCAAAGTTGAACGCCTCGGCAAAGATTTTGACCAGCACGCCGGGGAGCAGGTTGATGTGGAGCAGGGTAACGATCAGCGCCACCGCGATGTAGAGGATGCCCATGAACGGGACCACCGCAGAGGTGACATGCACGATTCGTTTGCCGCCGCCCATCAGGCAGTAGCCAACCACGACAGCCAGGATGCCGCCGATGACCCACGGGGTAACGGTGGGGTTGTAGAAGCTGTAGCTGCTGAAGGTGGACTGAAGGTTGTAGGAAGCCAGCATATTGAAGCCGCCGGCATAGGTAAGGGTCATGCTGATCGCGAACAGTAGGGCCAGCGGACGGTTGTGCAGGGCCGCCTCGATGTAATAGGCCGGGCCGCCGTAGCTGCTGCCGTCCGGATGGCGTTTTTTGTAGATCTGCGCCAGCGTGCTCTCGATGAATGCGGAAGCGCCGCCAAGGATGGCGATGACCCACATCCAGAACACTGCGCCGTAGCCGCCCAAGCAGATCGCGGTTGCGATACCGACGATGTTACCGGTGCCCACGCGGGAAGCGGTGGAAACCATTAGCGCCTGGAAGGAGGAGACACCGCCCTCTTTATCCGGTTTTTCCATAACGACCTTGATGGATTCGTTGAACATACGGAACTGGACAAACTTGGTGCGGAAGGTGAACCAGATTCCGCCGCCCAGCAGGATGATAATCAAGATATAGCTGTACATGAGGTTGCTGATCTGGCCGATCAAGCCTGCAAATGCATCATACATAGTCAATTCTCCTTTGTTGGTTGTAGGAGAGATGGGAGACCCTCCTCAGGATCTACGCCTCCTATATGTGGAAATCTGCGGTTTCTACAGCACACCGCACAGACTTGGGTTTTGCCTGAACCAGGCTGCCGCTAAAATTTTGCGTGCTGTTAAGAACAGCACGCAAACCCCAAAGGCCTTTGGGGTTGCAGCAATAATACATTCTGGATGGTTTTTTTGCCGGGCTGAAAACCGGGTATCAGGCGGCGATATTACCCAACAACAGCTTCGGGCTCCGAAAACATATGTAATCCCATCCGTTCGGAGAGGAACTCGAGCATACGCACGCCTCCGATGCTGTTGCCTTTTGCATCGAGCAGAGGATGGAACACCCCGATCCCCATGCGCTTCTCCACCGCGGAGAGGATACCACCGCCGACACCGCTCTTGGACGGGATCCCTACCTTGACGGCAAACGCGCCTGAACTATCGTAAAGGCCGCAGGTGACCATGAAAGTCTTGGCAATGCGCACCTGCCAGCCTTCGGCGATCCGTTCGCCGGTCACCGGGTTGACCCCGTTGTTGGCAAGCACCATCCCCATCCGGGCGAGGTCGGGCGCAGTGACCGAAACCGAGCACATCCGGAAATATTGGTCAAGATAATACTCCACGTCCACATCACCCGGCAGGATCCCTTCGCTCTGCATAAAATAGGCCATTGCGCGGTTGCGCTTGCCTTCCTTCTTTTCCGAGAGATAGACCGCTTCGTTCAGCTCGATCTGGTCGTTGCTGCAGAACTTCCGGGTCAGCTGGAGCATCGACTCGAACGGATGCTCGCTCTGGATGCAGCTCGCCACCACGATCGCCCCCGCGTTGATCATCGGGTTGGAAGGCTTGGCGGTGTTGGTTTCCAGACGGATGATCGAGTTAAACGCATCGCCGGTTGGCTCCATCCCCACCCGTTTGAATACCGCGTCATAGCCGGAGGTCTGAAGCGCGAGAATCAGCGAGACCACCTTCGAGATGCTCTGCATCGTGAACGGGACATCCGTATCGCCTGAAATCAGCGTTCTACCGTTTGGCAGGGCGATTGCCGCCCCGTAGCGTGTGGGGTCGGCCTTGGCGAGCTCGGGGATATAAGAAGCGACCGCACCGGTCTTGGGGAACGATTTTGCATAGGTGACCGAGTCGTCCAAAAGCTTCTGTATCAGGCTGATATCCTCTACAGTTTGTACCACAGACGCTCACTCCTTTCTTTGTCGTATTTCATGAATTTACCGGGATTTTTTTGACTTGACTTTTGTGCGTTTGTGCTGTATCTTGTCTGTATTATATCATAATTTTGTGCAATGCGCTAATAATTATTGTGAATATCCTTATTTCAAATTCCGATAATAGAAATTTTGAACAAATTATGTCCAGCTGATTTGATGTATATTATAAAAAGATTGTAGAAATAGACCAAATTCCGATTGATAGCTTGGGTAAAATGATGATGGGGGGAACGGTCATGAACCTGAAACAGCTTGAGTATTTTTCCGCAGTTGCGCAGTACGGCTCGATCAATAAGGCTGCACAGGCGCTTTATGTCTCACAGCCGCATCTGAGCCATATTCTCCAGGACCTTGAGGAGGATGTCGGTACCGCACTGCTGATCCGCACCAAAAAAGGGGTACAGCTCACCGAAGAGGGCAGGCATTTTTTGCAGCATTCCCAGAAGATTTTGGGGGAGATGAACCAGTTGCAGGGGCTGTTCCACAAACAGGAACGCTCGGAAACCACCTTCCGGGTATCAATGACCAAATTTTCCCATACAATGGAGGCGTTTATCGACATCCTGAACCAGTGGTCACAGGAACCGGAATTGTCTTTCCGGCTGAATGAAGGTTCTTCAATGGACGTGATTGCCGATGTGGAAAGCGGGTACTCCGACCTTGGGGTACTCCATTTCGAGTATACGCCCGATTCCCCGTTTCCCCGGATTTTTGAGGAAAAGAAGTTGGAATACCGGCATCTTTCGGAGATTCAGCCGCATATCGTCCTGAGCCAAAACCATCCGCTGCTTAACGTGGGGCACGACCCCACCCTCGAGGAATTCCGGCCGTACGGGTTTGTACGGTATATCGGGGAATACGAAGATTTCACCTATAATCTTTCGATCCATGGCGTCCATTATGATCTGGACGATTCGCCCAGGATTGCCAGCGTCTATGGGCGGGCATCCTTGCTCCACCTGATCTCAGCGACCGATTTCTACACGATCGGGATTCAGGAGTTTGGACGGCAGGCGGGTTGTTATGGGTGCACCTCCATCCCGATTCCGGATTGTGACAACAAGCTGGAATTTGGGTATATTGTCCGGGCCGGCGCGCCACAATGCAGGGCTGCCGCGGAATTCATCCGCAACCTCTCCGGCCGCCTGAACGGGCAACTTCCTTGAAGCGATAGGCGTTCCGCGGGGCTGTCTTACGGGTTAGAGAGCAGCGCCCCCTCCCCGTAGGCCCCACCCCGGCAAGCTGGGGGGAGTTCCTTTCTTTTCCCTTAATCAAAAGTTTTACTCGATTTTTTTCAAAAAATCGCAGGGTCGAGGGGCAGCGCCCCCGACGCGCTCCGCAGAGCGCGGAACACTTTATCCTGAGAAGCGCATTTTTGGGGTGAATTGCCGCGAAGCGGCAAGAGGGGGCTTTTCGCAAGAGAAAAAGCCCCCTCTACAAAGATTTTAAATCGGCCTCGAGGCGTTTTTTTCGTTTAGGTGCAACAATTCTCCACCTTTCCTACACCTTATAATCAAAGCATCTCAAAAAGAACCGGGCCGGTTCTTTGAAGCCTATGGCAGCCTTGCCAGCTGGACAGAGGATCAGGACAGGATGAAATGGAGGTATCGCGCTATGAAACGGAACGCTTTTACACTGCTCGCCGCAGCCACCACAGCCGCATTGGTTTTGAACGCTTGTGGAGGTGGTAGTTCAGGAGCCATGAATCTGAGTGCGGATAAATCGTACGCCGTGTCTTCGTCGGCTGCTGCTGCGCCGGCAGATACGCCAATGGCGATGGAACCGGCAGGCGGCGGTTTCTATGAACGAGGGGAAGCTGTGGAGGAAACGGCAGCGCAGATCACCTTGGACATGGCGGAGATGGAGGACGGGGCGGTCCCGGACCCAAACGAAACCGCGTCTTCCCCGCTCGAAAACCGCAAGATCATCAAGCACAGCAATCTTTCGCTTGAGACGCTCGAGTTCGATCAGGCATTGCAGCAGATTTCCGACTTGATCCATGCAAAGGGCGGCTACATAGAAAGCCAAAGCATCGACAGCTATGGAAACTCCTACCGGCGCAATGGGGAATATGTGCAGGAGCGCTCCGCTTCGATTCAGGCGCGCATCCCCTCCGAAAAGCTCGACCAGACGATCAGCGAAGTTGGGGGCATCTGCAACCTGCTTGCAAAGAGCGAATCGATGGAGGACATCAGCGACCAGTATTTTGATTCGGAAGCCCGCCTTTCCACCCTCCAACTTCAGGAGGAGCGTCTGTTGGAAATCCTCAGCAAGGCCGATAAACTCGAGGATGTTATCACGCTGGAACAGGCGCTTTCCAATGTCCGCTATGAGATCGAACGGTTGACCGCTTCCCTCAGACGGATGGACAATCAGGTCACCTACTCGTATCTGAATCTGGATCTGCGTGAGGTGGTCAAGTACAATGAGACCGTTTCGGCCCCCAGGACATTCGGCGAAAAGCTTGCCGCTTCCTTCCGGCGGGGCGGGCAGAATCTGGTTGATTCCACACAGGGCGTGATCCTCTTTGCCGCCGAGTGCGGGCCGATGCTGCTCCTTTGGGCAGCGGTCTGCGGACTGATCGCATTGTTCGCGGTGAGGATTGCGCGGCGTTCCGGGAAGCGCCGCGCCGGAAAAATGCCGCCGCCCCTATACCCTTCCAAACCGGATGAAACCGAACATCCAGAATAAATAAAAGCGGCATGGCCCACCACAGGCCATGCCGCTTTTTTTGATAGAGGGTAACACCGCGCAAAAAAGAAGATTGCACAGGGCAAAATGTCTGTGCAATCTTCGATTGTTTTTCTGATGAGGTCAGAAGCGGGATTCTTATTTGACTTCGACAGTCGCGCCAGCATCCTCGAGTTTCTTTTTGATCTCGTCTGCATCGGCCTGCGAAACGCCCTCTTTGATCGGCTTCGGAGCGTTGTCAACCAGCTCTTTCGCCTCTTTCAGGCCCAGGCCGGTGATCTCTTTGACCAGCTTGATAACGCCCATCTTGGAGCCGCCCGCGCTGGCAAGGATAACGTCAAACTCGGTTTTCGCATCGGCAGCAGCAGCGCCATCCGCAACCGGGCCAGCCATCATAACCGGAGCAGCAGCCGAAACACCGAACTCCTCCTCGATCGCCTTGACAAGCTCGTTGAGCTCGAGGACGGTGAGGGTTTTCACTTCTTCTACAAACTTCAGGATTTTCTCAGAAGCCATGATTGTTACCTCCTAAATTTCAAATCTTCAACTTGTGTAATGCCGCTTATTCCGCAGCGGGAGCCTCTTCAGCAGGAGCGCCTTCGCCGTTTTTTTCGGCGATCGCGTTGAGCGCCACAGCCAGCCCTCTGAGGTTGCCCTGCAACGCGCTGCACAGCATCGAAAGGAGCGCTTCGCGGTTGGGCAGGCTGCCCAGCTCGGCGACCTTCGCCGCATCGATCACACCGCCGTCAACAAAACCGGCTTTGACTGTGAATTTCCCCTTGCTGTCGTTCGCGTATTTGGTCAGGACCTTCGCAGCCGCGACCTGGTCGCTATCGCTGAGGGCGATTGCGGTAGTCCCCTCGAGAACCGAACCCAGACCCTCGTAGCCAGCCTCTTTCACAGCAAAACGGAGCATGGTGTTCTTGACAACTGCATAATGGACACCCGCTTCACGCAGCTCTTTGCGGAGCTTGGTGTCATCCGCAACGTTGATGCCCTTGTAGTCCACGACAACGCCGGCGACCGCAGATTTGATCTTGTCGGTCAGATCAGCAACCGTCTGCTTCTTCTGCTCTAAAATCTTTGCGCTTGGCAATTTGTTCACCTCCAAGTCAATTTGCATCTATGCAAAACGAAAAAGCCCTCTCCGCCTATAGCCACGGAAAGAGCACTTTATCCATCACAAATAAACTGTATATCGATAAATGCATCTCCTCGGCAGGCAGGATAACCCTTTACGTCTTTGCGACACCTGCTGTCTTTGGACAGCTTTCACAGTATAGCATATCTTTTCCGGTGCGTCAAGATGTCCGGCGGGATTTTTTATGGCGCTTCACAGGAGAGGCAGCAGCGTCCCCCTCTTGCGGGAACTCCCCCTGGCGAGCAAGGCGAAAAAACGGACCAAACCGCGAAATCCTTACCGAGGAGGGGCTTACGGGGAGGGGCCGCCGACCCCTGTCCTGTAAGACAGCGCGCTTCGGGCCGTAGGCCTCCCCGAGGAAGGCGCCTTGCGCCTGGAAGTTTGGTCAGGGGCCAAACTTCCGCTGTCCCAAAGCCTGCCGCGTAGGAACCCGAAAAAAACTGTTAAAAAAGTATCAGCAAAAGGTTCCAGGTATCTTGTTATTTTCGGGAAAAGCGTGTATACTTTATTATGGTTACATCTTGACCTGTGGTCTGTGATCGTTGCAGCGGCAGGGTTGGGATGGGAAATATATTCTGGTATTTTTATATTCAGATAGGAGGAAACAATCATGAGTGACAAGGTTATGTCACTGGCCGACGCTCGGGAAGGCGCCCTGAAGGCGACCCCTGCGCGCGAACGGCTGGTCGCGCTCTTTGACCCCGACAGCTTTGTTGAGGTCGGCACCCTCGTCCAGACCGGCTGCGGCGGCGCAGGGGTCATCACTGGCTATGGCCTCATCGAAGGCAGCCCTGTCTATGCATTCTCCCAGGATACCACCCAGAAATCCGGTGCGGTGGGTGCTGCCCACGGTTCCAAGATCAAGAAGATCTACGACCTCGCTTACAAGACCGGAGCCCCGGTGGTCGGCATCTACGACTCGAACGGCGCAGACCTTTCCGAAGGGTTGGACGCGATGGCCGCTTATGGCGAAATGCTCTGCTGGGGCAACAACCTCTCGGGCGTTGTGCCGCAGGTTTCGCTGGTTCTGGGCGTCTGCGCGGGTGCGGCGGCGATGGTCGCGGCTTCGGCTGATTTTGTCGTGATGAGCGACAAGGGCGAGTTCTTCCTCAATGCGGGCGACACCCAGTCCAGCTCCGCCGAAGCATGTGCAAAGGCCGGTGTGGTACATCTCGCAGAGAAGGACGAGGAGTCGGCAATCAAAGCAGCGCGCAAGCTTGTTTCGCTCCTGCCCTCCAACAACCTCTCCGCTGCCCCGTTCTGCAATTTCACTGCCCCTGAAGGCGCTGTGAAAGCAAACGCCGGCAACCTGCTGGATACGGCGGCTGGCATTGTGGATGCGGACAGCCTGTTCGAATTGCAGCCCGCGTTCTGTGAAAAGACGGCCAAGGTTGCGCTGGCCACCATTGCGGGTTCGACGGTGGGTGTCGTTGCGGCATCCAACAGCGGCTACCTCTGCTCCAATGCCTGCTCCAAGATCGCGCGGTTCGTTTCGATCTGCGACGCGTTCCAGATCCCGGTGCTGACCCTGGTCAACTGCGAGAAGTTCTCGGTTGCGGTTGAGGGTCATGGGTTCCGCGGCGGCGTGCGCGAGGTTGCGAAGCTGGCGCATGTTTACGCCGAGGCGACCACCCCGAAGATTGCAGTCATCACCGGCAAGGCGTACGGTTCCGCTTATATCGCGCTTGCGGGCCGCGGTGCAAATGCTGATTACACCGTCGCATGGCCGGATGCGGTCATCAGCGCGCTCAGCCCGGAGACAGCGGTTGCGTTCCTCGCTGGGGACAAGATCACAGCGGAGAAATCCCGCGAGCAGGTACAGGCGGAGTATATCGCAAACGAGGCGACCGCCCTGGCCGCTGCTGCCAAAGGCCACATCGACGAGGTTATCGATCCGGAGGAAACCCGCGCTGTGGTGATCTCCGCCCTCGATATGCTGGCCGGCAAGCGGGTTTCCACCCTGCCCAAGAAGCATAGCAACATCCCGCTCTGATGGGATCAAAAACGATTCCGAACGAGTTTGATTCTATTCTGATAGATACCCGACGATTTTGAAGGAGGATTTTACCATGAGAAGATTTAATATCACTGTGAACGGCAAAGCATACGACGTTCAGGTGGAAGAACTGGCCGCCGGTGCACCGGCACCTGTTGCGGCGCCGGCTCCCGCCCCTGTTGCCGCCGCTCCGGCCCCGGCCCCGGCTCCGGCAGCAGCACCCGCACCGGCTCCTGCACCGGCTCCCGCGGCCGCGAATGCTACCAAGGTCAATTCCCCGATGCCCGGCAACATCCTCGAAGTGAAGGTCAAAGAGGGCGATCAGGTCAATGCAAACGACATGCTGCTCGTGCTCGAGGCGATGAAGATGGAGAACGAGATCTTTGCGCCGGTTTCGGGTACTGTGGTTGGCGTCCATGTGAAAAAGGGTGACGCGGTCAACTCGAATGACCTGCTCATCTCGATCGCATAAGGAGGCTATATAGATGGCACAAAAGGTGAAAATCTGCGAAACCATCCTGCGTGACGCGCATCAGTCGCTGATCGCGACCCGGATGAGCATGGACGAGATGCTCCCCATCCTCCCCGCAATGGACGAGGTTGGCTTTTATTCCTGTGAGTGCTGGGGCGGCGCAACGTTTGACTCCTGCATCCGCTTCCTAAGCGAGGACCCCTGGGAGCGTCTGCGGCTGATCCGTAAAAACATGCCCAACACCAAGCTCCAGATGCTCTTCCGCGGGCAGAATATGCTGGGCTACCGCCATTATGCGGACGACGCGGTGGAGTACTTTGTCAAGAAGTCGGTTGATAACGGCATCGATATCATCCGGATTTTCGACGCGCTCAACGACATCCGCAATCTCGAAACTGCGATCAAGGCAACCAAAAAGACCGGCGCACACATGCAGGCGGCGATCTCGTATACCCTCAGCCCGGTGCACAGCATCGAGTATTTCGTCAACTACGCCAAACAGCTCGAGGATGCGGGCGCGGATTCGATCTGCATCAAGGACATGGCGGCACTCATCACCCCGGCGGCAGCGTTTGAGCTGACCACCGAGCTGAAAAAGGCGGTCAAGGTCCCGATCGACCTGCACACCCATTACACCTCCGGCTTGGCTTCGATGGCGCTGCTCAAGAGCATCGAGGCGGGTGTTGACATCATCGACACCGCAATGTCCCCGCTGGCAATGGGCACCTCCCATGCCGCAACCGAGTCGATGGTCGCGGCGCTCCAGGGTACCCCGTATGACACTGGGCTTGACCTCAAGAAACTGGACGTTGTGCGTGCGCACTTTGCCAAGCTCCGCCAGAAATATCTGGATAGCGGCCTGCTCAGCCCGAAGGTCATGGGTGTTGACGCGAACACCCTCACCTATCAGGTGCCGGGCGGTATGCTCTCCAACCTCGTTTCCCAGCTGAAACAGGCGGGCAAAGAGGATAAATTTGAGGACGTGCTCAAGGAAGTCCCGAACGTCCGCAAGGATTCCGGGTATCCGCCGCTCGTTACCCCGACCTCCCAGATCGTTGGCACCCAGGCTGTGTTCAACGTGATCCTCGGCGAGCGGTACAAGATGGTCACCAAAGAGTTCAAAGCGATGGTCAAGGGCGAGTATGGACGCACCCCGGCGCCGATCGACCCCGCATTCCGCAAGAAAATCCTCGGGGATGAAGCTCCGATCGAGTGCCGCCCTGCCGACCTGATCCCGCCCGAGCTGGATAAACTGCGCGCCGAATTCCCGCGTGAGTTCTATGAGCAGGAGGAAGACGTCCTGACAATGGCAATGTTCCCGCAGGTTGCCCCGAAATTCTTCGAGGCCCGCCGGGATAAGAAGTATGGCGTGGATAGCCACGGCGATAAGGAAAATAAAGTCCATCCGGTCTGATCCCGTATCAACCGGTTCCGCTGAACAGAGGAGGTGCGCCCATCCGGACGCACCTCCTTCGTTTGTCAGCAAAAATAGACGCCGCGGATGACGGCGTCTATTGGATTCATAACGAGTTTTTGCAGGGGGATTTTTCTCTTGTAAAAGCCCCTTCTTGCCGCCGCACTGCGAGCCGCTTCCTTTAGATTGGGCCGAGCAGGCGGCGGACGACATGGGAAGCAATCAGGTATCCTGCAGCGGGCGGGACAAATGCGATACTTGCGGGAGGATGACGGCCATTCCGGCTATCGGGGCAGACTATTTTGTGCGGCGGTTCGAGCGAATAGAGGACGGTTTGGGTTGTTATGCCGCGCTTTTTCAGCTCCCGGCGCATCACCCGGGCAAGCCCACAGCCACAACCGTTGGCAGTCTCGCGGATATCGCCGATCCGAAGCTGGGACGGATCGAGCCGGTTGCCGGTGCCCAGACAGGTCACCAACGGGATTTTCCTTGCCTGACACTCCTGTGCGAGGTGGAGCTTGGCGGTGACCGTGTCGATCGCGTCTACCACAAAATCAGGGGACCAGTCGAACAGGAAAGCGTGGTTTTCAGGCAGATAAAACGCAGCGGCAAAGGTGAAATCCCCCTCCGGGCAGATTGCGCGCAGACGTTTTTCCTGTGCGTCGGTTTTACGCCACCCGACCACCTCACGGGTAGCGACCAGCTGGCGGTTGAGGTTGGTGAGGTCCACCCGGTCATGGTCGATCAGCAGAAGATGCCCGACCCCGGCGCGGCAGAGCGCTTCTGCAACTGCGGAACCAACCCCGCCCAGCCCCAGTACAGCGACGCGGGCGTTTTGCAGGCGGGAAAGGCCGTCAGCACCGATCAAAAGCTCGGTGCGCTGTAACCAGTTACCATCCACTGATTTTCCCCCTTCTGATTGCGCCAAATATACGTTTCGTAATTCCTGGGTATTGTTTTTCCAAATCGTTTAAATGCTCTTTCGTTGACTGGCGGGCGGTACACCCATCGACCGGGCAGGCGCTTTTGACGATAGGAAGTCCGGCGCGGTTGACCGCATTGCGGATCTCCCGTTCGGGGGCAAAGACGAGCGGACGGATCATCGTGAGGTCTTTGCGCGAAAGGTAGGTGACCGGGGAAAAACAGCCGATCCGCCCTTCATGGAACAGGTTCATCAGAAAGGTTTCCACCGCGTCATCATAGTGGTGGCCGAGGGCAATTTTATTGCATCCGAGCGATTTGGCGGTGTCGTGGAGCAGGCCGCGGCGCATTCTGGCGCAGAGGCTGCAAGGGTTTGTCTCGTTGCGGGTGTCAAAGACGATCGAGCCGATGTCGGTACGCTTGACCAGATAGTCAATGCCGAACTGGTCACAAAGCTGCTGGATGGCGGAATAATCGGATGGGACGCCGTTGAACTGGTTGTCCAGTGTCACAGCTTTGAGGGAGAAGTCGATGCCGATAAACGAGCGGACGCGGGCAAGCCCGACAAGCAGGGCAACGCTGTCTTTGCCGCCCGAAACGCCGACCGCGACGGTGTCGCCATCCTGGATCATCCCATATTCGGTGATTGCGCGCCGGATATAACTTAAAATTTGCTGCATATTGACGAATGGCTCCCTCCATTTTAAAAACGGGTTTGGGGGCTTTTTCTCTTGCAAAAAGCCCCCTCTTGCCGCTTTGCGGCAATTCACCCCCAAAATGCGCTTCTCAGGATAAAGTGTTCCGCCGCGTGCGCGCGGCGGCGGGGGCTCTGC
>JAETRV010000147.1 GCA_021770005.1 Anaerotruncus sp.
TTCCGCGTATGTAACCATAAGCAATCCCCCCTTTCTTCCGAAACGGGGGAAACCCCCGTTCAGAGCGGGGGCCAACCGCCTGCAACCGTATGTGGTAGCACCTTGTCCTTATTCTACCATGGGAGCGCTTTCCAGTCAATTAAAAAAGGAGGGGATCTCCCCCTCCTTCTTCATTGGTCAACGGGACAGAACAAAATTAGGGTCAAATCAAATTCCGAGCTGCCGGCAGACGGCTGCCCGAGACGCACCACACAACAGGTTTCCCCAATATCACTGCTCCATTCGGTAATGGCTTGATAGGTTTTGCGCGCACCGGAGAGCGGCTCTTCCTGATCCAGCTGGACGCTCTTTTCCGCGCGGGTCGTCTGAAACGCGTCATAGACCTCCCGTTCCCCGGCAAACCCGCCATAGAGGATGGTTCCAAAGCGGAATACCCTTTCCCAATCCTGCTCGGACAGCGAGACCGTCACCCCATAGGGGTCATTCTCGGAGGGCAGGAACGCGAGCCGGAGCATCCGTCCCTGCGGTTCCCCCGTACTCGAGACGATCGCAACCATTCTCCCTTCCGGGTCGTGCAGGGTGCAGACCGTCTGTCCCTCGGCCCAGGATTCCTCCTTCGCAACCGTCCAGGACAGGCCCGCCCGCTCCAACGCGGCCTCGACCGCTCCAGTGTCCACCGGGAATCCGGGCACCGACAACACCTGCCGCCCACAGCCGCAGAAGCCCGCCAGCACCACACAAACAGCCATCCACCAGCCGAAAAAACGTTTCATTTCCGCTCCTTTGCAAAGGCTCCTTCCCAATCGCAACCCACCCATTCTCTTGACAGCGCCCACATTACAGAGTATAATAAAGACGAAAGAAGGCGCTACCGGCAGACGGTCAGCCCCCTTTAAGATTTACGGAAATAACCGCAGCACTTGGCTAGGGTGGCGGTTATTTCTTTTTTGTTACTTCGAGGACGACAGTAACAACGCCCAGGATCACCAGACAGAACTGGAACAGTTCCGCGTATGTAACCATAAGCAATCCCCCCTTTCTTCCGAAACGGGGGAAACCCCCGTTCAGAGCGGGGGC
>JAETRV010000148.1 GCA_021770005.1 Anaerotruncus sp.
GTCTGCAATTCCTGGCGCACCGCGTCAAGCTGGCGGTTCATGCCGTCCATATAGAACAGCAGGCGGGACAAATCCTCTGACTGTCCCGCCCGCCCGTTTTCCGAAAGCAGCTTCAAAAACTGCTCCATAATTTCCTGATTGTGTTCCAAATCTTACCCTCCTTTACTGTTCCGCCAAGTCCTCCGGGCGGGTGGTCATGATCGAATAGAGTTCCGTGTCCTTGGGGAAATGGTCAACGAATGGGATAATCACGTTGCCATAGAACAAAAGCCCCTCGCCGGCATTGGAGTTGGTCACATAGCCAAGCTGGTGCGGGGAGATATTGAGCTGCTTTGCCAGGATTTGACGGTCGCCGCCCGCCTGGTTCAGCATATAAATAAAATCGCTGTTTTCAAAAATGTTCGCAATTTCCCGGCTTGCCAGCAAGTCCTTGACATTTTGGGTAATTCCGGTCGGGATTCCGCCCCATTTTCTGAACCGTTTCCAAATCTCAACGGTATAGGCGGCGGTCTGTTCCTCCCTGAGAAGCAGGTGCATCTCGTCAATGTAGAGCCGGGTGGATTTATGGGCTTCCCGGTTTTCGCTGACCCGTCCCCACACCTGATCCTGAACCACCTGCATCCCGAATTTTTTAAGCTGCTTGCCCAGGTTTTTAATCACATAGCAGACAATCCGGCTCTTGATTTCCACGTTGGTCTGGTGGTTGAACACATTTAAGCTGCCGGTGACGTAGATTTCCAGCGCGGTAGCCAGCCTTTGCGCTTCCTGCTCCGGCTGTTTCCGCAGAAGTTCATAGAGGTCGCCTAACACCGGCATTTTCTCCGGCCTGGGGTCTTGCAGGTAATCCCGGTATACCATGTGGACGCAGCGGTCAACCACCGTCTTTTCCACCGGTTCCAGGCCGGACTTGCCGCCCACAATCAACTCCATCAGGGAGAGGATAAAATCGCTTTTTAAGGTCAGGGGGTTGTCGTCCTCGCTGTAATTGAGGGTCAAGTCCATCGGGTTGATGTACTGGTCGGAGGCGGGGGATATGTCAATCACCTGCCCGCCCAGCCGCTGCACAAGGGGCGAATA
>JAETRV010000068.1 GCA_021770005.1 Anaerotruncus sp.
GGTGCTGTGCGGTTCGTGTCCGGCGTTTGTGTCGTCGCTCACGAGACAGCTTAGTTATAATATCACGTTCCCTTTCCTTTGTCAACACCTTTTTTCAATTTTTTTATTCTTTTTTTGCTTTGTATTTCCAGCCACTAAATATTGACAAAATTCGACAAAATCATTCCATATATAGAGCCGCCCACGTTTTCCCAAACGCATAAATTCCCTTAACGCCCCACATACTACAAAAAAATCCGTTTGCAAAGGGGCGGCTTTTCATGTTCAAATCTGAAAAAAAAATGACTGTTTCGATTTTCATTATCCGCATGATCTCCCTTTCGATTGCCTGTTTTCTACTGCTCGGACTCACAGCCTACACCATCCGGCTGGACACGGTCACATCTGTCCTTTCAAAATCGGGCTCCCGCGGGGAAGAGGTGCGGCAGATTCAGCAGAAACTCAAAAATTGGGGCTATTACACCGGTTCGGTTGACGGTATCTTCGGTGTGCAGACCAAAAAAGCAGTGGTTGCCTTCCAGAAAAAAAATGGATTAAATCCGGATGGGATTGTCGGCCCTGCCACACTGAAAGCGCTGGGGATCTACAACTCTCAGCAGACAGGCGGGAATGGCGGCTATTCTAATAGTGATGTTGCACTGCTGGCGAATATCATCTCGGCAGAGGCACGCGGGGAACCGTTTGAAGGACAGGTTGCGGTTGGAGCTGTCGTGCTCAACCGGGTGGAGCATCCCTCGTTTCCGGACACGATCTCCGGCGTAGTTTACCAGCCCGGCGCCTTCACCGCAATCACCGACGGACAGATCAATGAAGCGGTGGCCGAATCCGCACGCAAGGCCGCGCGGGAAGCGCTCAAAGGCGCCGACCCATCAGGAGGAGCGATCTACTATTATAACCCGGACAAAACCTCCAACAAATGGATCCGCACACGTCCGGTTATCAAGCGGATTGGCGCGCACCTATTCTGTAAATAAAGAAATCCCGATTATTTTTTCGAAACTACTTTTCTCCCTTCATTTTTCCTATATAATAGGAACAGAACTTTAAACCTATCCCTTGCCGCCCAAAGGGCGGCAATTCTCCCCTGGAATACACTTTTTAGAAAGCCCATCTTTTCATCGGAGGAACTTCTCTATGACTCTACAAAAACCTGATCTGCGCATTCTCACCGTCTGGAGGATCCGCCTGCTGATTACAGCGGTGGCCCCTTCGGCGGTTACCGCCTATTTTTCCATCAACCGCACATGGGCCTGGTGGCTGTTTAGCGCGTCCTGGATCGTGGCGTTCCTCTATTTTTACATAGGTTACTACCCGATCAAATACCGTAAGCTCTCCTATTCCATCAACCAGACCTGCCTGGTGATCCACTGTGGGGTGATCTATACCCGGATCAAGGCAATGCCGCTTTGCAGTATTCAATACGTGTCGGTGGCCTCTACGCCGCTCCAACAGCTGTTCGGGCTTTGTTCCTTGGTGGTTTACGCGGCCGGCAGCATTCTGCGTCTGCCAGGATTGACCTTGCGGGACGGTATCCTTTTGCAGGGGACACTCACCCCCAGCGAGGAGCCCAATGGATAGGCAGGCGCGTGCAGTGCACGCGCACCCGTTTTCGATCCTAACCTATCTCTATAAATTTCTTTTCCTGTTGATCTTCCCGCTGCTCCGAGGGTTTGTTTCGGCATTACAGGGCGGGCTGATCCGGTGGGTACAAGGCGCCTGGCTTGATCTCTTGATGGTCGCCCTGATCCTGTTCCTTTCCTATCAAAAGTGGAACCGTTTCCGCTACTATTTTGATATATCCGGCCTTTATTATACTCAAGGTATATTTCTAAAGGAGCAAATCTGGATTCCCAACTCCAAAATTTCGACCTTGTCGGTGCTGCATCCTTTCTGGCTGCGTCCATTTCGGATTGCACAGCTACGGGTAGACACCGTCGCACGCGACCCCAAAAAAGCGGACCTGACCTTCTATCTGCGGTTTGACCGCGCGGCGCAGATTCTCGCTTTGCGGAAAAGGGCAGTTCCAGAGGACACTGAAAACGGATATGAGTATCGTCCAGGTTTACAAAACGTAATATTTTTATCGTTATTTACATCTAATAGTTTCATCGGCATCCTGATTGCCTCGACTTTTATCTCACAAGCAGGACAAATCCTTGGGCAAGAGCTGTCCGACCTCCTCCTCTGGACGTTTGAATCGATGGCTTACCGCCTCGCGAACGACCTCCCTTATCTAACCGCCGGATTAATCGCCTTTCACCTGCCGCCGATTGCCGCCGGGATTGCGCTTGCGCTGGTCGGCGGATGGCTGGTGGCGTTCACGATGAGCCTGCTGCAAACGCATGGGCTGTGTACCCGCCGTACAGAGGAACTGCTTCATCTGCAAGGCGGCGTGCTGACGAAAAAATTCTACCAACTGCGGATCAAAGAGATCAGCTTCATCGACATCCGGCAAAGCCTCCTGACCCGCCTATTCCGTCTCTATTCGGTGTTTATTGACGGGATTGGATTTGGCAAGGAGCAGTCAGACATTGCGGCCGTCATCCCGTTCTCAACCCGTACGCACACCATGGACCAGCTCGGCCGCCTGCTTCCTGAATTTCAGCCCAGCCCACGCAGCCTGAAACCCAACGCCGGGGCGGTCTTCAAATTTCTGATCGAACCGCTCTGGCCCTGTGTCCTGCTCCCATTGGCGGCATTCCTGGGCATCCGGTACCTGCCCGCATGGGCAGCGATCCTACAATTTGCGGGGCTGATGCTTTCGATCCCAGCTTATTGGTTTCTCGGGGTCAGATTGATGGACTTCTTTTCCTCCGGGGTATCAAAGAGCGGAAATTTCTTTACTTTACGTTATTCAAATGGATATTATCTACACACAGTAGTAATACCGGCCGACAAAATCGCATTGGTGAACATCCGGCAGAGCATTTTGCAGCGCGGTGACAACCGCTGTGATCTTGTGGTTTCGACCCGGGCGGAGGGACGGCGGAAGCACCATATCCGAAATATCGACTGGGACGCCACCGCAAGATTGTTCGACACCCTCGACTGTTGGACCCCCAAAGATGCCGGGATCCCCAACTGGTACGAACGCCTCTTCACGCGGCTGAAATCCTATCTCCCCTTCTTTTCAAAATAAGAAGCCGTACCAAGAGCCGACGCTTCGCATCGGTTGGCCTATGCACGCCGCTGCGGCTTGCCGGGGCCGGCGACCCCTCCCCGTAGGCCCCACCCGGTTAAAGCTGGGGCGGTTCGGTTCGCTTCTCCCCCTCCATCGCCCGGATTGCACTGAAAACGATCCGCAGCCCCAAAGACCGCTCGTCCCCGGTCCCAAGGACCTCGCTCGGACGCCAAAGCTCCGGGACGGTGAGCGTAATCCGCAGGGCGGCCTGTTCGGTATCTGGGAGCGTGATGCAAAATTCCCCGGCCTCCTGTTCAACCGGGAATACTTGCGGCTCTCCCCCTTCGGCCTGAATGGTGACATGATAAGGCTTTTCAACCGATTCCAGCGCTTCGGCGGGAATTCCATAAGGGATTGCGACTGCGCGGATTCTTCCCTGATCCTGCCGCACAACGATCTGGCTTTTGGTTGCAGAAATCCATTGCGCATACGCCCCCTGTTCCAAGTATTCGCGCTGATGGAATCCGAATTCTGCGGCCGCAATCGCTTCCGGCTCATAGTTCAGGATTCCCAGCCCCTGCTGCTGCCCGGCCAAGCAGTAGCGCGCGGGATGACCGCACTTATGATAGAGGTTCAGCCGGAGCGGGTTATAGAGCGCCTCAGCGGTCGCGGGCTCGTAAAATAGATCCCCCGCGATCTCTTTTTTTACAAAAAATGCGTTGGCTCCCACCAGCCCGGTGCCCACCAGCTGATAGCCCAGCCGCTCTCCCAATCGTTCCAGCGCTTTCAGGGAAGCGCCATGCCAATCCGAGCCCTCCCAAACATGGTATGCCTGATATGCCATCTTCCAGTCACAGTCAGGCGGAAGTTTTCCGTTGTATTCGATGACGACCACCCGGGGAGCCACAGCGGTGATCGCTTCCCATATATGGTAGTCATTTCCGTCCACATCGATGCTCAATAGGTCGATCTCCCCGCTGATCCCTTCTTCCAAAATCAACTGGTTGATGTTTTCCCTGGTGATAAACGCGTGTTTACAGCTTAGCTGCCCTGTTTTCAAAACCGGATAGAACCGCCTCTGAATCTCTTGAACATCTTCCTCGTTCCCGTCCATCCACAGGCCCCGCCATCCTTGGAACAGGAGATAATGGCAGTTGCTTTCCAGGCCGTTCTGTACCCCGAATTCGATAAAGGTCTTGCTGGTCACGCCAATCCTTTTAAAGATTTCCTGAAGGATTCCGTCCTCATCGTTCTGGGAATAGACCTTGTACCCGTACTGTTCCAGGCATTTTTTGTTCTTGATCCGCTTTTCGGTCAGCAGGTTCCACCGCAAACCGCCCCAAACGGTATGCTCGTTCAATAGCAAATCGCTGAAATCCATATGCACACTTCTTCCCGACAGCCTTCATCATCCACAGACTCCGCTCTGTGGATGATGAAAAGACGTCTTTTCATTTCCCTTAAATCATAATGGGAAGCCTGCCCGTTGTCAAGCAAGCCTACACATCTGTTTCAAAGATCAAATCCAGGTCCTTGATCTTCCCATAGTCGGTGATATTCACCGGGATAAACCCCACATAGCGGTAGCCTTTCGCTGCATATTCATCGATTAACTTCCGGTGTTCCGTCGATCCCGCCCCAAAAAATTTGTTGATGTGCACCTCTACATATTGATACTTTTTCATAAAAATCCTCCCAAGGTCAAACGGCAGCGCGGAAAACCCGCGCTGCCGTTTCCATTTCAGCAGATAAGAAATTGATCCAGGTTATGCCCTGTTCACACCCGCGCTTTCAAGCGCTTCCACCAGCTTTTTGTTGAACATCCCGGTGATCTTGTGCTGCTCCCCGCCCTTCATCAATAGGTTGATCGTGTTTGCCATGCCGGTCGAGAAGGATTCGATCTCCCCGATCTCATGCTCAAACGCGGAGGAAGCCCGCCCCTGTGATGGGACAAAGGCCACCCGCAGATTGGTCACATACAGGGTACCGGGGTTCGCCTGTGGCAGCATCATAAACTTTACCACATGGGAAGCCGCGGCCTGTGCGATCAGTTTTTCGTTTTCTCTGAGGTTCCATTTTGCCATTTCCATTCAGCCCTTTCTTGTTTTGAGAGGAATCTTTGATTCCTCTCTTGAAAGCAAGTCCTCGGGGCTTGCTTTAAACCCGGAGCAGAAGGTCGGTATAGGTCGGGATCGGCCAGCTCTCCCGGGACATGATCTTTTCAGCGGCATCGCAGGAGGTGCGCAGGCTCCCCATGCAGACACGGATGGTCCCGCGCATAAAGGTCGCGTGTGCGTGCACATCCTCGATCGACTGGCTTCGGGCATACGCTTCCCGCAAAGCGGCCAGCTCAGAATCAATCTGGTCGGTCAGCGCGGTGAGGCTTTTCAGCATGGCCTCGGCCGACTGGCTGTGCATCCCGGCCTGCTTCAGTTCATTGACCGAACGGGCAACCTGTCCCGCATACTGCACCACCGCCGGATAGATTTGACGGCGGACCATCTCGATCATGGTGGCGGCCTCGATGCTGATGATCTTCCCGTAGTTCTCGAGCAGGATTTCATGGCGGGACTGGCACTCCACCGGGGTAAATACCTTGTGCCGCTCAAACAGCGCGATATTTTCCGGCAGGATCAGCCGGTCAAACGCCTCGACCGCGGTTTCGAGGACCGGCAGCCCGCGGCGCTTCGCCTCCTCGACCCACGCTTCCGCGTAGTTGTTGCCATTGAAGATCACCCGTCCATGGCGGCCCACCGTGTCGGCGATGATCGAACCGATCTCGCTATCACGGTCTTCGGCCTGCTCCAGACGGTTGGCGAACTGGGTAAACACATCCGCCAGCGCAGTGTTGAGCACCACATTGGTCAGCGCGATCGACTGCGCTGAGCCCACCATACGGAATTCAAACTTGTTGCCGGTGAACGCAAACGGGGAGGTGCGGTTGCGGTCGGAATCGTCCTTGACCAGCTCGGGCAGCGCGGAAACGCCGGTCCGGAGCAGTTCCCGCTGTGCCTTGCCCAGAACCGCCCCGCCCGCCGCATCAAGCAGCGACTGGGTCAGGCTCTCGCCAAGGAAGATCGAGATGATCGCGGGCGGCGCTTCGAATCCACCAAGCCGATGGTCGTTGCCCGCCGAGGCCGCCGAAGCGCGCAGCAGGTCGGCATGCTCGTCCACTGCCTGGATAAACGCGGCCAATAGGAGCAGGAACTGCCGGTTTTTGATCGGGTCTTTGGAGGGCGACAGCAGGTTGATCCCGTCATCGGTTGCAAGCGAATAGTTGTTGTGCTTGCCCGAGCCGTTGATCCCATTGAATGGCTTCTCGTGGAGCAGGCAGGCCAGCCCGAGCTTTTTGGCGACGGTGCGCATCGTCTCCATCGTGAGCTGGTTGTGGTCGCAAGCGACGTTCGCCTGATCGTAGACCGGAGCCATCTCATGCTGGGTAGGCGCAACCTCGTTATGCTTGGTCTTGGAGGGCACCCCAAGCGCCCAGAGCTCCTCGTCCAGCTTGCGCATGAACTCGGATACCCGCAGACGGATTCGTCCGCAGTAGTGGTCATCCAGCTCCTGCCCTTTTGGAGGCTTTGCGCCGAGCAGGGTACGCCCGCAGATTTTGAGGTCGAGCCGCTGCTCGTAAAGCCCGCGGTCAATCAAGAAATATTCCTGTTCGGCCCCCACTGTCGGGATTACACATTTGGAAGTGGTATTCCCGAGCAGACGCAGCAGCCGCATGGCCGCGTGGTTGACCGCCTCCATCGACCGCAGCAGAGGCGTTTTCTGGTCCAATGCCTCGCCGGTATAGGCACAGAATGCGGTGGGGATATAGAGGGTGCCGTCCTTCACAAATGCCGGGGAGGTGGGGTCCCAGGCAGTGTACCCCCGGGCCTCGAAGGTGGCACGCAGCCCGCCCGACGGGAACGACGAGGCATCCGGCTCCCCTCTGACCAACGCCTTGGGCGAAAAATCGAGCACGATCTCACCGTTGCCGGTCGGCTCGATGAACGCGTCGTGTTTTCCCGCCGAGATATTGCTCAACGGCTGGAACCAGTGGGTGTAGTGGGTGGCTCCGAGTGAGAGCGCCCAATTCATCATCCCCGCCGCCACCGCCTTGGCCATTGCCGGGTCAAGCGGCTGGCCGCTGTTTTGCGTGCGTTTCAGCCCTTCATAAACCTCGCGAGAGAGGTACTCCCGCATCGCCGCATCACCGAACACCCGGGACCCGAACAGTTTGCTCAGGTCCCGGGATTTTTCCGCATAGGTTTCCATAAAAACTCCTCCTCTGTATCGTCTCAACCGGATCTAAATTTTTCGCCTGCCGGGGCGGGGGCTCTGGGCGCATGTTGTTTTGGGTTCCAGACCAAAACAACGCCCTCGCTGCCCGGGCTTTCAGCCCGGAGCGCGCAAAGCGCGACGCTCGGGCAGGATGCGCCCCGCAAGAGGGGCAGCAGTGCCCCCCTCTTGTGAGAACTCCCCCGGCGAGCTGGGTGGGAGAAACAGATCGAACCGCCTCAGTCTTGCCGGGGTGGGGCCTACGGGGAGGGGTCGCCGACCCCTATCCCGTAAGACAGCCCGCAGGGGCGTCGCGGCGTATGCCGCGCTTCGGCGTTAGCCGAGCAGTCCCGAGGAAAGC
>JAETRV010000149.1 GCA_021770005.1 Anaerotruncus sp.
CGGACAGCGCCGCCGAAAGGCGGTGCTGTCCGAGCAAGTATGTCATTTGGTAGCACACCAAATGACCCTTGTTAGGGGGCGCAGCCCCCTTAAAACCCCCGCCTACGAAAATACGTCTCACCGTGAGACGTATTTATTCAGCGCACTTTACACGGAAATGCGTCTCACGGTGAGACGCATTATCCGGCAACACTCAAAGGAGGCGAACATGGAACCCAACAACCGAATGGGCGAAATCACCGGCAATCTCAAGAAGGACGTGAAAGACCTGCTTTCTGAGAGCGCCAACATCGTGACCGGATTTTTCAAGCGCGGACTTTGCACCGTGCGGGCCGTGGCCGATAAGTGGAAAGCGTTCGCGCAGAGCGTTTCCAGTGCGGCGGACGAATTGATGAAACCGCCCTTTATCGAGGGGCCGGAGGCCCCGACTGCCAATCTCCACCCTGCCGCCGAGCCTGTTGTTACTGTTATGGAAAGTCGGGATCGGAATTTCCCCGTGGGCAAGCAGATGACCCTATCGGAAGCCAACGAGTATGTACGCCAGATGGATGCCAGCCGCCACGAGGCAAAGGCCACTCCCCATGCGGTCAAAGTCAAAATTGACTATATGCGGGGCGATACCAGCGACCGCTACTGGCTCCCGCTGGAGATCGGATCGGGCCGGGGCGGGCTGCTGGAGCAGATGGAACAGCGGCTGGCCAGCTACCGCGCCGACCCGGAGCGTATCATGGGGGAGCTGGATTTTTCCAAGGTGGACGCGAAGTACCGGGATGATTTTCAAGCATCCTTTTTGCCGTTCATACAAAAGAGCATGGACGATCTGAACAGCAATCTGCTGCCCTTTTTCCGTAATCATTGCAGCATCACCGAACTGAAGCGGTCTGCGGAGGCCCTGATCCCCGGCATGGGCGAGGGGCGGCAGGCGCAGTATCAAGCGAAGCTGGACGAGAGGATCGCCGCCCTGCGGCAGATGGTAAACAGTGGGGAGCTGAAACAAGCACCCCAGCAAGTACAGATCGTCCAGAGCGCGTCCCCCAGGCAGG
>JAETRV010000150.1 GCA_021770005.1 Anaerotruncus sp.
CTGCTGCTCCGGGAGGGGTACACGATCAAGGTTTTCGACCTGGTTGACCCGGATCGCTCCGACTGCTACAACCCGTTCCATTACATCCGCAACGACGCCGACGTGCTGAAGCTGATTGCAAACTTTATCCGCAACACCACCCCGAAAAACGCCCATTCCAATGACCCGTTTTGGGAGAAAAGCGAGACGGCCCTGGACAGCGCCCTTATGCTTTACCTGTTGCATGAGGCCCCGCCGGAGGATCAGACCATGGAGATGATGCTGACCATGCTGGAGTACGGCGCGGCCAAAGAGGGGGACGGCGACCATGTTTCCGCCCTTGACCTGCTCTTTCAGGCGCTGGAGGAGGAAAACCCGAACCACATCGCTGTGCGGCAATATAAGGTATTCAAGCAGGCCCCCAGCGAGACGGCCATGAGCATCCTCATCAGCGCCGCCGTTCGCCTCGCGCCCTTTTCCCTGCCGGAGATACAGCGCATCACCAGCCGGGACGAGATGGAGCTGGGCAAGCTGGGGGAACGGAAACAAGCCATTTTCTGCATTATCCCGGACAGCAACGACGTGAGCCTCAATTTCCTTGTGGGTATGCTCTATTCCCAGGCGTTCCAGGAGCTGTATTTTCAAGCGGACAAGGTACACGGCGGCAGTCTGCCCATCCCCGTCCGGCTCATGTTCGACGAATTTGCCAACGTCTCCCTGCCGGACGGCTACGCCCGACTCCAGGCCACCATGCGCTCCCGCAACGTGATGGCCACCATTATACTGCAAAATATTTCACAGTTAAAGGCCCTTTTCAAAGACGATTGGGAGGGCATCATCGGGAATGCGGACGCCTTTATCTATTTGGGCGGAAACGAGCAAAGCACGCACAAATATGTTTCTGAGCTGCTGGGCAAGGAGACAATCCAGACGCAAACCAGCAGCCAGAGCAAGGGGCGCAACGGATCGTACAGCCAGAATTTTCAACAGGCCGGGCGCGAACTTTTAACGCCCGATGAAGTACGGATGCTGGACAACAAAAAGGCCATTGT
>JAETRV010000151.1 GCA_021770005.1 Anaerotruncus sp.
GACCGAACCGGTAAGCGTTGAAAAGCTTTCGGATGACCTGAGGGTAGGAGTGAAAGGCCAATCAAACTTGGAGATAGCTCGTACTCCCCGAAATGCATTTAGGTGCAGCCTCGGGCACAGTACCGCGGAGGTAGAGCGACTGATAGGATGCGAGGGCTTCACCGCCTATCAAGTCCTGACAAACTCCGAATGCCGCGGCACGATTCCCGGGAGTGAGGGCGCGGGTGCTAAGGTCCGCGTCCGAGAGAGGAACAACTCAGACCACCGGCCAAGGCCCCCAAATACGGGCTAAGTTGAAGACCATAACGAGGTGGGACCGCAGAGACAGCTAGGATGTTGGCTTGGAAGCAGCCATTCATTTAAAGAGTGCGTAACAGCTCACTAGTCGAGTGGTCCCGCGTGGATAATAATCGGGCATAAGTCCGTTGCCGAAGCCGTGGAATCCTGGTAACCCAGGATTGGTAGGGGAGCATTCCGGTAGCCGTCGAAGGCATGGCGCGAGCCGTGCTGGAGGCCCCGGAAAAGCAAATGTAGGGATAAGTAACGACAAGGAGGGCGAGAAACCCTCCCGCCGTAAGACCAAGGGTTCCTGATCAACGCTAATCGGATCAGGGTGAGTCGGGACCTAAGGCGGAGCCGCAAGGCGCAGCCGATGGACATAGGGTAAAAAATCCCTAACCCTTGACAGATGTGATGCGGAGACGGAGAAGTGACACACCCGCGCACTGACGGAATAGTGCGTTAAACCGCGTAGGTATACCCGCCGGGGTAAGCAAACGGCGGGTGCTGAAACGGGACAGTACGGAGCGCCCCTCGGGGCAATCCGACAGCGGTGGTAACCATGCTCCCGAGAAAACCCGCTAAACTCCAGTCTGTCAAGGCCCGTACCGGAAACGGACACACGTGGTCGGGTAGAACATACCAAGGCGCTCGAGAGATTCACGGTTAAGGAACTAGGCAAACTGACCCCGTAACTTCGGGATAAGGGGTCCCTCCCTCCGGGGAGGGCGCAGAGAATA
>JAETRV010000152.1 GCA_021770005.1 Anaerotruncus sp.
CTCTGTCTGTGGATCATGAAAAAGAAGAAATTCTGGTAGCGCCGTCATAAAAAGCAGAGGCCCGGTTCACGTTGAACCGGGCTTCTGCTTTTTTCGGGTCACTTCATCCTTTTTCGCAGCATCTCGTCGGACACCTGCTCCAGCTGCTCCGCCCTGTGGTAGCGACCGGCAAGATCGTTTTCAGCCGCAGAACCCTCGGGCTGGCCGTGGAAGGCCAGCTTCAGTAAAATGGGCGTCAGTACCGCGCAGCCCACAACAGTGATGACGACAGGCGTCATTATCGCCTGGCTGAGGACCCCCATGGACAGGCCGCGATTGGCCACGATCAGGGCTACCTCGCCCCGGCAGGCCATGCCGGTACCCACCTGGAGGCGCTCCCGTCCCCCAAAGCCGCACAGCCTGGCACCCAAGCCGCAGCCGATGATCTTGGACAGGATGGCCACGGCCAGGAGCGACAGAGAAAGGGCGGCCAGCGTCCCGGTCAGCCGGGGTAGCTCCACCTTGATGCCAATCCCGGCAAAGAATACGGGGGTCAACAGCAGGTAGCTCAGGGGCTCGAACTTGGAGCGGATGTAATCGGCCTTGGGGGTACAGGCCACCACCAGCCCCGCCGCAAAGGCGCCGATGATGTCAGCCACGCCGAAAAACTCCTCAGCGCAGTAGGCCAGCAGCAGGCAGAGCACAAAGGCGAACACCGGATAGCGCCGCAGGTTTTTCTCGTGGGCCTTTTCGATCATCAGGCGGAACAGCCAAATTCCCCCACAGGCGGCGGCAATGGCAAACACAAAGAACAGCACGATTTTCAGCAGCACCAGCAGCAGGCCGTCCCCGCCTCCCGCCATACTGGATACCAGCGTCAGGGCGATCAGGCCCAGCACGTCGTCGATCAGGGCGGCGGCCAGGATGGTGCTGCCCACCTTGGTATCCAGGCGTCCCAGCTCCTTGAGGGTCTCCACGGTGATGCTGACAGAGGTGGCGGTCAGCACCGTGCCCAAAAAGAGGTTCTCCAGAAAGGTCATTCCGGCGGTAAACAGAATGACAATGACGCCCAACTCACTCAACTGGGTGAGAAATTCGGTCTCCGAAAGGACATTCAGCACGGCGGGGCCCAAAATCAGGCCGGCCAGCAGCGCGCCCACCACCCGGGGCATTTGAAATTTTCCCGTGGCAATCCCCAGCAGCTTGGTGCTGAGCAGAATCAAAGCCAGGTCTAACAGATAGTGATATGACATCAGTGATTCCTCCCTGTTTCTATGTCAAAACGCAAGCCTATCATAGCTTCTTTTGTTGAATTTACAGGAGGAGTTTTATCTAAAACGGACCCGGTTGGCGGTCAGATTTTTCGTCTATTTTGAGCCCGTCTCAACCTCCTGCGGTGCGGGACTCAACTCTCGCCGTCCTGCCGCCAGAGCTCCACCCTTCCCCGGTTCAGTCTGGCCTTGAGCAGCATTTCGTCCGCCTTTTTCAAAAGCGCCAGCGCGTCCGGATGAATAGATGCAAACAGCATCACAAATTCCGCTCCGGAATACCGGATCAATGTGTCCGGCTCCCGGATACCGGCGTGGATCAATTGCGCGACACGCATCAGAAGATCGTCCCCGGCCTTGCGCCCATATGTATCGTTAATATTTTGGAAATTGTCCACGTTGAGGACGGCCAAGGCGCAGATTTTTTCGCCGCTCCGGGTCTCCGCATCATAATAGCGCCGGTTATATACATGGGTGATGGGATCGAGATACAGCTTGCTGTGCATATCAGAGATAGAAGCGATGGGCAGTGACTCCCCGTTTCCGTCAAACAGTTCATCCTCTGTGATCCGAACCAGCGTTTCCAGCACCAGCGGTTTGCCGTCCACCTTGATATACCGGGATATTACATGGAACACCTCGCCGTCCAGGAATACGAGTTTGGAATAATTCTTCCGGATGAATTTGATGGCGCTGAGCAGATCATAGGCCTGCCTGCCGGTCATCTCACTGCGCACTGCCGGGAGCTGTCCCCGCTCGCCGGCGTCGGGGGCTGCGGGGAGCTCGCCATCTAAGGGAATCAGCCGGCCCATAACTTCCGTGTAATGCCCGGCATGGGGGGAATCCCAGACGGTTTGCAGCTCGCACAGATATGGCCGGGGCTCCTCTCCGGGCAGGTTCAGCAAGATATTCTCCCGAATCAGAGGGTGTGCGTTGGTCGCCGTGGACAGCTTGCGTCTCAGCCGATCCGCGGCGGGACGGTCATACTTTTCATAGGGAGCCGACTCCAGATCCATCTCCACAATGGGTTCCTCTACCTCGAAAAGCTCCATTCCGGCTTTGTTGTAATGCAGGACTGCCGGCGATACCGTGTAGTAAAACCCGGGGTACGCACCATTGAAAAAGAATTTAAAACGCAGACGCTCGCGGTTCAGCTCCTGGGTGATACTCTCGGTGGCGGTCACGCCATGGTCGTGCAGGTGGGCCACGGCCTCTTCAATCATCTCCTGGGCAGAGTCTTCGCCATTTTCGGACTGCTCAGAGCCGGAAACGGTCAGCGCGTCTTTCAGATTGTCAAAGATGTTGGACAAACACGTCATCAGCAGAGGGTTGAATGTTCCGCATTGTCCGTCCAGAATCAT
>JAETRV010000153.1 GCA_021770005.1 Anaerotruncus sp.
CCCCGTGAGTATGACGGGAGCCACATCGTCCTGGGCGGCATGAACCCGGACATCACCCTGCGGGAACACCAGCGGGGGGCCATCGCCCATGTGCTTTACGGCGGGAACACCCTGCTGGCGCATGAAGTGGGCGCGGGCAAGACCTTTGAGATGGCGGCATCCGCTATGGAGGCGAAGCGGCTGGGGCTGTGCCAGAAGTCCCTCTTTGTCGTGCCGAACCACCTGACCCTCCAGTGGGCCAGCGAGTTTCTGCGGCTCTATCCCAGCGCGAAGATACTGGTGGCCTCCAAGAAGGATTTTGAGACGGCCAACCGCAAGAAGTTCTGTGCGAGGATAGCGACCGGCGACTATGACGCCGTTATCATCGGCCATAGCCAGTTTGAGAAAATCCCCATCAGTGCCGAGCGGCAGGAGCGCATCTTGCAGGAGCAGATCGACGAGATCACCGACGCCATAGCGGAGATGAAAGCCATGCGGGGCGAGAGCTTCACCATCAAGCAGTTGGAAAAGACCCGCAGATCGCTGGAGGCCCGGATGGAGAAGCTGCAAGCCACAGAGCGCAAGGACGATGTGATAACCTTTGAACAGCTCGGCGTGGACCGGCTGTTCGTGGACGAGGCACATTCGTTCAAAAATTTGTTCCTCTACACGAAAATGCGGAATGTGGCGGGGCTTTCCACCTCCGAGGCGCAGAAGTCCTCGGATATGTTCATGAAGTGCCAATATATGGATGAGCTGACCGGCGGGAAGGGTACGGTCTTTGCCACGGGGACCCCGGTGTCGAACAGCATGACAGAGCTTTACACCATGATGCGCTATCTGCAGCATGGGACGCTCCGGCAGAAAGGGCTGACCCATTTCGACCAGTGGGCCTCCACCTTCGGCGAGACCACCACGGCCATAGAGCTGGCCCCGGAGGGGACGGGCTACCGGGCGCGGACGAGGTTTGCCAAGTTCTTCAATTTGCCGGAACTGATGAGTATGTTCAAGGAGGTCGCCGACATCAAGACTGC
>JAETRV010000154.1 GCA_021770005.1 Anaerotruncus sp.
TCGAACAGCCAGCGGCGCTCCTCGGCGGCAATCTGCTCCGGGGTAAGTAATACGTCGTTGCTCAAATCTTCTTCCTCCTTTCCGGGCCGGGGGATGACCGCCCCGCCCTCATAGTCATAGCCTGCCGCGTGTATCGCGGACAGTATTTCCGCTGATACCGCCCCTTGCAGTTGCAGGTCGGTTTCAGCCATGAACGCCAGCACGTCCCGCTGGCTAAATTCCTCCGGGAGCTTGCCGCCCCACGCCCGGCGCATCTCACCCTCCGGGCCTAACTTGTACCGCCTGGGCACAGCGCACCTCCTCTCCGGGCCTTTGGGACAAATTGTCCCGAAGTGCCGCTAAATCAGTGGGCCCCGAAGATGCTGCGGGCGATTGTCCCAGTCTTGAACAGCATGAAACAAAGGAGCACTGTATAACCCACGGTTCCCCATATCGCGCCGATGGGGTCGCCCCCGGCGGCGATGTTCTGCACCAGCACCGCATAGATGCCGACACAGACTAAAATCAGCATCCCTTGAAAGCCCACGGCAAACAGGGATTTTAAGTAGTTCTGGCCCATGCCGCCCACCTCCCGGTTGGAGAGGGTGGCAACGGGGATGGGCGCAAGGCTGGTCAGCAGGTATATTTCTATCATTCTTCCGTACACCAGCACGAAGATGATGATGCCCAGCGCCTGCATGGTAAGGCCGATGACCGAGGACTGGAGCCACAGTCCAAGGAGCGGCCCCAAGTCCATCCCCTCCAGCGTGGTCTGGAGGTTACTTAACATATCCGGCGAAACCGCCGTGGAGCCCCGGATAAGCCCGGCAGAGCGGGAAATCACGGTCTGCGAAACATCGAAAACCGCCATAACGATATTGAACGTGTTGGAGAGTATCAGCACCGCGCAGGCGGTCTTGAACATCCATTTGTAGAGGTTCGCCACGTCCACTTCGTGCATATTGTTCTTTTCAAGGAGCATCTGGATAAGCTCATAGGTGGCTACAAAGGTCAGCACCAG